>DBWM01000050.1:53523-95619 GCA_002309015.1 Myxococcales bacterium UBA1238
GGTCAGATGGTGCCGGGTCAGGTGGTTCCGGGTCAGATGGTGCCGGGTCAGGTGCAGCAGCCTCCGGCAGCGGATCCGCAAAACACTGCGGATGATGACGACGATAAGAACGACAACAACCCGAATAAACCGCCCAGGCCGAACAAGCCGAACAAGCCCAATAAGGGTTCTGGCGCTGGTTCAACCAAGACCACGACGTCCGATACACCCTCGACGCCTGCGACGAACAAGCCCACGACGACGAACAAGCCCAAGGGTGGCTCAAACGAAGCGGATGCTATTTTGAGCGGTTTGGGTGGTGGCTCTAAGCCTACAACGCCTGCAACGCCGCCTGCGACCAATCCGGTTGCGCCTTCTTCAGATCCCGGTTTGCCCTCGCAATTGAGCAAGCAGCAGATCGTGCAGGTCGTCAAGAAGGGATCGCCCGCCATTCAGCAATGCCGCTCTGGCGATGCTTCAGGGACCGTTACCGTCAAGATGACCGTGGCGCCGTCCGGATCTGTGTCTTCAGCTGAAGTGGTGACGCCTGAATTCAAGGGCACTCCGGTGGGCAATTGCGTCGAATCCAAGGTGCGCACGTTCAAATTCCCCGCCTTCAGCGGCTCTCCGATGACCTTCAACATGCCCTTTAAGCTTTAAGCGCAGTTTCTTTGGGCTCTCGCCTCTTTCTTCTTGACTTTTCCTTTAAATTCCAGCATTAAGCAGCGCCTCGTGCTTCTCGATGTCTCGTGGTGAGACCTCTCGATTTGTTTGACTGGAGCACGCTGAGCAACCTTCGTGGAGGGTTATTATGTACGCGATTCTCGGTGAAAAAGCTGGCATGACCGCAATCTTCAATGAAGACGGCACCCAGCAGATCCCTGTGACCATCGTTCGCACCGCTGGCGTAGTGGTGGTTGGCAAGCGCACCGAAGCCAAAGACGGCTACGACGCAGTGATTTTGGGCATTGGCGATCGTCGTGCAAAGCGCGCTGGTAAAGCGTTGGTTGGCCAGTTCGAAAAGCAAGGCCTGGTCAGCGAAAACGCCGAAGGCAAGAAGTTTGTGAAGCGCTTCATCCGCGAATTCAGGATGCCTGCCGAGCAGGTCGCGCGCGTCAATGTGGGCGATGTGATCAAGGTGAGCGATCTCTTCAAGAAGGGTGACATCATCGACGTGATCGCAACCAGCAAGGGCAACGGTTTCAGCGGTGTTATGCGCCGTCACAACTTTGCCGGTTACGCTGCAACCCACGGTCAGCACGAATATTTCCGTCACGGCGGCGCCATTTCGTCCAACACTTACCCGGCACATGTCTTCAAGAACGTCAAGATGCCTGGTCAATGTGGCAATGAGCGCGTGACCATTCAGAATCTGACCGTCGTCGACGTGAAGGCCGATGACGACTTGATGTTGATCAAGGGCAGCATTCCTGGTCCCACCGGCGGTCTCGTTCGCGTTCGTCGCGCCATCAAGAAGCGCCATTGATTTTGAGCCTTTAGGCTTCATCAAAAGCGTTGAGCAGCATCTCTCCTCGCGAGGGGTGCTGAGCAATGCGGTTGATGTCTAGATTTCCCCCCTGAAAACCTCCTTCGCTGGTCCCTCCAAAAAAAGTTTCCGACCTTCCTTTTTAATGCGTAACGCCCCGCCGGGTAAGTGAATTTCGACTTCTGACTGGTCGATGCGCTGTCGGGCCCAAAAGGCGGCTGCTGTGGCGGTGGCTCCGGTTCCGCAGGCGAGCGTCCAGCCAACACCGCGTTCGTACACAAAAAGCTCGATGACGGGTCGCGGAACTTCTTGTTTTAATTGAGCAAATGAGACGTTGACGCCTTCCTTGAACTGGGGATCGGCGGCCAGAAGGGGAGCCAGGCGCGCGCGATCTTCTGCCGTAAAATCGCCTTCAAACACCCAATGGGGGTTGCCCATCGAAATGGAGCGTCCCGATCGGGGTAACGCCGGATCTGTGATGGAAGCCGGGCATTCGCCTAAGTCGGAAGCTTCCCCCATTTCGATGCAAATATTTGAATCTACAGATATTTTTTTAGGCCCTGCGCCCGTATGGATGGTCATTTGAGCGGGATAATGGCGATGTTCCACCCAATAGCGCGCAACGCAGCGCAGTCCGTTGCCGCACATTTCAGCGATGCTGCCGTCCGCGTTGTAAACCGTCATCGAGGGCAGGCCTTCGCGTTCGCCTGTGAGCAGCACGCCGTCTGCACCGATTCCAAAATGGCGATCGCAGAGCTGCTGCACCCAGTGAGGTTCGGGCGCAAAGGCCAAATCCCGCTCATCGATGACAATAAAGTCGTTTCCAAGTCCTTGATATTTAAAGAATTTCATCGTCAGTAATATTTCTCGATCGCTTCTACGAGCTGCTTTAATTCATCGTTTGCCTGCTTGGGGACGCGGATCATGGCGCGCACGTAAAGATCGCCTCTGGTGCCGTGCTTGTCGAGCATCCCTTTGCCTCTGGCGCGCAGCCGCTGTCCGCTTTGGATGCCTGCGGGCAGATGCATCTTGATCTTTCCGCCTTCGGGGGTGGGCACCTCAACATCGTCACCCAAAACCGCTTGTTTTACGGTGAGTTGCAGCTCTTCAAGCAGGTCGTTTTCGCCTTCGCGCTCAAAGCCCTGGGGCAATTCCACATGGACCGAGACGAGTAGATCGCCGGTTTGGCCCTTGGCGTTGCGCATGCCGCGTCCAGGGACCCTCAGTCTGCGGCCTTCACCGGTGCCTGCGGGCACTTTGATGCGGACGCCGTCGAGCTCGATTTCGCAGCCTTCGATGGCATTTTTGAGCGAAATATAGGCCTCCGCTTCCCGGTCGCGGGGCTTCATCGATGCTCTGCGGCCGCCGCCTCCAAAGAGACCTCCGAGCAGATCGTCGAGATCGCCGAATCCGCCTAAGTTACTGAAATCAAAGCCGTTAAAATTGCCGTTAAAGTTGAATCCGCCGGCTTGTCGTCCGTAGGCGCGGGCGGCCTCGGGGTTAAAGCCTTCGCGCAGGCCGTCGGGACCGAACTCATCGTAAAGCTTACGCTTTTTTTCATCGCCCAATACCGAGAAAGCGGCCGAAATCTCTTTAAACTTCTCTTCGGCGGCGCTGTCTCCGGGGTTGCGATCGGGGTGATATTGTTGTGCGAGTTTGCGGTAGGCCTTTTTGATCTCGTCGGCGGTTGCCGTTTTGGGCACATTCAAAATGCGATAAAGATCTTGTTCAGCCATCTGTTTTTCCTTTCCAAATGCGTTTCTTCTGAACCCAAAAATGTAAGCACGGTATGAGGGTTCACAAGTTTTTTGCGCCGGTTTCCGAGAGTGCTACATTCGCCTACATGGAAGCTGTACTCGCATTTCAACGTTATCTGGCGACCGAGCGGCGCATGAGCCCTCTGACCGTGAAGGGCTATTGCGCAGATCTCGGTTATTTTGAAGCGTTTGTGACCGAAAAGATGGGGCAGTTTGAGCCCAAAAACATCAAGCGCTTGCTCGTGAGATCCTATTTAAAAAAGCTGTACGACGAGGGGCTGAGTCCGGCAACGATCACCCGGCGCCTTTCGGCCGTTCGCAGTTTTTTTAAATATTTGGTGCGCATGGGCCTGGTCGATGAGGATCCGTCAAAGCAGGTGAGAACGCCCAAGCAGGAGCAAAAAACGCCGCGATTTCTGTCGGTTGACGATGCGGAGCGGTTGATAGAGGCGCCACAGGGGGACGATGCAGCGTCGGTTCGCGATCGGGCGGTGCTGGAGCTGACTTATGGGGCGGGCCTGCGCGTAAGCGAGGTGGTGGGGCTCGATTTGGGCGATGTGGATTTGGCGGAGCAGCAGCTTCGCGTGACCGGTAAGGGCAACAAGACCCGGATCGTGCCGTTTGGCCGTTTTGCCTTGCAGGCTCTGAAGTTATATTTGCAGAGGCGAGGGGAGCTGACCGGTAAAGAGGCGGATCCCGTGGCGCTGTTTCGCAATACCCGGGGGGGCCGGATGAGCGTCCGGGCGGTTCAGAGGCTCGTCGAACATTGCAGGGCTTCCTGCAAAGAGGTGGGGGTGACGCCGCACTGGCTCAGGCACGCCTGCGCTACGCACATGCTCGCATCGGGGGCGGATTTGCGCAGTATTCAGGAGATGTTAGGGCATTCGAGCCTATCGACCACGCAGCGCTATACGCATATTCAGATAGAGACTTTGATGAAAACCTACGATACGGCCCATCCCCGCGCGCGCCATACGCCTTCCGACCATCCGTCGCCTTCGCCCTTCGCTTGACAGCTCCTCATCGGTGCCTAAATTTTAAACTTCTCATTACTGGAGAGCCTTTGATGAGCGAGATAGTCTTTCACGGCACAACGATACTCTCTGTGAGAACGCCAAAAAGCGTTGTATTTTGCGGGGATGGGCAGGTTTCACTGGGCAACACGATCATGAAAGCGAACGCGGTCAAAGTGCGCACGCTGCTCGATGGTCAGGTGCTGACGGGGTTTGCGGGGGCGACCGCTGACGCGTTTACCCTGTTTGAAAAATTTGAAGCCAAGCTCAAGAGTTACAACAAGAATCTGAGCCGCGCCGCGGTGGAGCTGGCCAAGGACTGGCGGACCGATCGCGCTCTACGCAAGCTGGAAGCGCTTCTGATGGTGGCCGATCGCAATCGCACCCTGCTGATCAGCGGCACGGGCGATGTGATCGAGCCTGACGGACCGGTGATGGCCATTGGAAGCGGCGGTCAATATGCGTACGCTGCGGCCAAAGCCTTGATCGAAAACACCAAACTTGACGCAAAAACGATTGCCACAACGGCACTGAAGATTGCCGCCAGCATCGATATTTACACCAACGATCAATTGGTGGTCGAAAGCCTGGATCTTGAGGCTCCGTAAAAAATCATGAGTGAAATTAAGCATTTAACGCCTCGCGAGACGGTCGAGGAGCTCGATCGTTACATCATCAGCCAGGATAAGGCCAAGCGGGCGGTCGCCATCGCGCTCCGGAATCGCTGGCGCCGTCGCAATGTGCCCGAAGAGCTGCGCGACGAGATCGCGCCTAAAAACATCATCATGATTGGGCCCACGGGGGTGGGAAAGACCGAAATTGCCCGACGGTTGGCCAAGTTAGGCCAGGCGCCCTTCTTGAAGGTGGAAGCGAGCAAGTTTACCGAAGTGGGCTATGTGGGCCGCGATGTCGATTCGATGATCCGCGATTTGACCGAGATCGGCATCAATATGGTCAAATCCGAGGCGCTGGAGCGGGGTGAGGCCAAGGCGCAGAAGGCTGCTGAGGAGCGCTTGCTCGATCTGCTGATGGAAAAGGATCAGGAGCCCGAAGAGAAGAAGGCGCAGTCGTATTTTGCGGTTTCTCCCGACGGTGAGACGATGAAGCACGATCTGGCGCTCAATCGCCGTGAGGAATTGCGGCGTCAGCTGAAAGCGGGGCTTTTAAACGATCGCTCGGTCAAAATTGACCAGGCCGTGCAACAATCCGCCGTGCCGACCCTTGAGGTTTTAGCGGGGCCAGGCATGGATGACATGCTCAATCAGCTCAAAGATACGCTGGGATCGATAGGGCTTGGGGGCGCTCAAAAGAAGGAACGGCAAGTCAAAGTGCCCGAGGCGCTGCGGTTATTGACGCAGGAAGAGAGCGAGAAGCAGGTCGATATGGAGCAGGTGGTCAGCGATGCGCTCGATCGCGTGCAAAATGAGGGCATCCTGTTTCTGGACGAGATCGATAAAATTGCGCTCACCCAGGGGCGCGGCGGCGGATCGGGGCCCGATGTGAGCCGCGGCGGCGTTCAGCGGGATTTGCTGCCTCTGGTGGAAGGCTGCTCGGTGACCACCAAACATGGCATCGTCAAGACCGATCACATCCTTTTTATTGCTGCAGGCGCCTTTCACGAGTCGAAGGTTTCGGACTTAATCCCCGAACTGCAGGGGCGTTTTCCCATTCGCGTGGAGCTCGAAACCCTGACCGAAAGCGACTTTTTAAGGATTCTGACGGAGCCCAAGAACAGCCTGACGCGCCAGTCGATCGCTTTGCTTGCGACCGAAAACATCGACCTCTCGTTTACGGACGAAGCGCTGGCGGAGATCGCCCGCGTGGCCTACGAAGCCAACACGCGCCTCGAAAACATCGGCGCCCGCCGCCTGCATACGGTGATGGAGGCCTTGCTCGAGGAAATCTCCTTTAATGCTCCGGACTTAAAGGACCGCCATGTGGTGATCGATGGTGAGGAAGTGCGTCGCCGCCTGGGATCCGTTCTGGCCGATGAAGATTTGGGCCGTTATATTCTTTAATTTTGGGGAAGCGCATGCCGACGTCCCTTTCTAAAATCGTGATCATCGCGGTGTCGGCGACCCTCGTCGCTCTGGGCCTGGTGCTTTGGCGCATCTGGCCGCTGCTGATGGGGCGCGCAAAAGAAGGCGAGCCTCTGGTTGACCGCATGGATAAATGGAATCGCTATGTGGGGCCTTTATTTAAGAAGACCTTAGGCGGTCAGCTCCAGGTGGCACAGGGGAAAGTCTTTCGCTCCAAGCAAGACATGAAATATCACGGCATGGCGACCTGGTGCTTTGAGCCCACCATCTTGCCAAGGGTGGATTACGTCGCTTTGGCGCAGGTCGATGAGTCGGGCGCATCCGTCGTTCACGGCATGATCGCAGCTCAGGATTTGCGTGATTTATTGCCGGGTTACATGCAGACGCAGGTTTTTTGGGGGCATACCCTCTGGATCTGCGTGATTCCGGAAGACTTCGATTTATCGATCATTGAAAAAGCGTTGATCCCGATCGAGCGTTTTCGCGAACGCCATTACATAGAAGATGAATCCGGTTCGGAAGGGTGAATCATGGAACAGTCGATAGAAGAAACGCTCGATTTGGCAGAGCGCGCAAAGCGTGTGTTTACGCCCAACTATCGCCAGGCACCGGTGCTGTTCGTGCGCGGTGAAGGGGTGTTTTTGTACGACAACCAGGACAAGCGCTACCTCGATTTTGCAGGCGGCATCGCGGTCAGCAGCCTGGGACACAATCATCCGAAGCTGGTTTCGGCCATCGCGGATCAGGCCGGCAAGGTGATGCAGACGAGCAATTTGTTCCTGAACGAACCGGCTTTGGAACTGGCCGAGCGTCTGACGCAAATGTCGTTTGCAGATCGCGTCTTCTTTTGCAATTCGGGCACGGAAGCCAACGAAGCGGCCATCAAGCTGGCGCGACGCTACATGAAAACGGTGCGCAAGGAGAATCGATATAAAATCGTTTGTGCCCAAAATGGCTTTCATGGACGCACTTTAGGTTCGCTCAGTGCCACGGGTCAGGAAAAATACCGCGCCGATTTTGAGCCCCTGCTGCCCGGATTCGTTTACGTGCCTTACAACGATGCGAACGCCGTGGAAGAGGCGATCGACGACGAGACCTGCGCGGTGATGATGGAGCCCATTCAGGGTGAGGGCGGCCTCATCGTGCCTGATGACGATTATTTGAAGAAGTTGCGCGCCATTTGCGATGCAAAGCATGTGCTGCTGATCTTGGATGAAGTGCAGACGGGCGTCGGGCGAACGGGGACTTTCTTCGCGTATGAGCAATTTGATGTAACGCCCGATATCGTCACGATCGCCAAGGGGTTAGCGGGTGGTGTGCCCATCGGTGCGATGCTCTGTACGCGGGAGGTTTCCGAAGGGTTTACGCCCGGATCCCACGGATCCACTTTTGGCGGCAATCCTTTGGCCTGCAGGGCGGCCTGCACGGTGCTCGACGTGATCAAAGAAGAAAACCTGCTGCAAAATGTGCGCGAAACGGGGGAACAGTTGCAGCATCACCTGCAGGGACTGACCAAAATGCGCGGTGTGGCGGGGGTTCGCGGTCGCGGTCTGCTTCAGGGACTGGTGGTTACGCCTCAAATCAACCGCGCGCAGGTGCGCATCGAGGCTCTGCTGCGGGGCTTAACGATCACTCAGGCGGGCGAGGATACGCTGCGTCTGCTGCCTCCGCTCATCGTGACGCCGGGACAGATCGATTGGGGAGTGGCGATCCTGCGCTCTTCGATCATTGCGGCCATGAGCCGGTTTGTGGGCAGCAATTAAGGCTGTAATGACTTGAAATCTAAAGCTTTTTAAGCCTTGCTATCCAACGGAGCCTGGCGCGGTGCGGCTCGGCCGGGCTTCCGCTGTAAACGCCGTTTTGACGGAGTCGCCTGGTGGCGCAGGATTGAGCCGCGAGTTTGACGCCGTCTTCGAGTTCGACGCCGTTGCTGACGCCCGATTGCCCGCCCAATAAAACGCCTTCCCCGATTTTTGCGCTGCCCGCAATGCCCGCTTGCCCGCAGACGACCGATCCTGCGCCCAGATGCACGTTGTGACCCACCTGGACGAGATTGTCGATTTGCGCATTTCTTCCGATGAAGGTGGTCCCGAGGGTTGCGCGATCGATGCAGCTGCAGGCGCCGATGCGCACGCGATCTTCGATGACGACGCGGCCTGCATGGGGGATGTTGCCCTGGGCGTCGAGTCCAAAACCGGGGCCGCCGATGACCGCATGAGCGCCGATTTGGCAATCTTCGCCGATTTGAACGTCGTCCCAGATGACGGCTCCGGGAAATAGAACGCTGCGGGCGCCAATTTTTGCGCGGGCGCCCACGTAAACTCCAGGATGCAGCGTCACCTGAGCGCCGATTTGCGCCTGGGGCCCCACGTAGACGAACGGGCCCACCACGACGTTTTCCTGAAGCTCTGCGGTGGCATCGATTTGAGCCAGCTGTGGCTGCGGCTGCGGCCGGTGCAGGGGTGGATCAGGGTAGAGCGCGCGGAGCAGGGAGCCCCAAACATTGCGCGCCTGCGTTTCGGTTGCGATCAGGCAGGGCTTTTGGGGAGGTAAAAGATCGCGCATCCGGGGCGTGACCAAAAACGCGCCTGCCGTCGAAGAGGATGCCGCCCTGTGCCATTTGTAATCGAATAAAGGTGCGATTTTATAAGCGTTTTCGCCTGGTGCTTTTTCGGTGGCGTCGATGGCGCAGGCCGCTTCGATGTTGAGATCGGCGCCTTCGTGAGGGATTTGCAGAAGAGCTGCGAGGGCGCTTAAGAGCATTACGCAGAAAGCAAATCCGCGACGGTTCCATCAAAGGGCAGGTCGAATTCCACGATGACGCGATCTTGCAGTTTGATGGTGCCCATGAGGATCGAAAACGGGGGGATGCCCCAGCGGGTGGGCGCAAATTCGATGCGGCCGCAAATATGGCCGTCGCTTAAGGTGATGGGCATTGAAATCGAGGCGCTGCGGCCCACCATGGTCAACTGGCCCTCGAGCTTTTGCTGATCAAATCGCCCTTCGAAGCGAATCTCGGGATGCTTGGCCGTATACATGATCTTTTCGGCCATGTTTTTGTAGATGTCGCGCTTGTCGCGTTCAGAAAGCGTGTTGGGATTGAGCTTTCCGCCTTTGATGGCGCCATCCACGTGAAGGCTGTCCGGCCAGAATCGACCGCTGACCTGAGGGCCGTCGATCGTGACTTCAAAACGTTGAAGGGTCAGTTGTAAATCATGGGCAACTGTGGAAAATAGCCCGGCTTTAAAAGTAAAAACGCGGACGATACCGCTGTTAAAGGTCGCATTCATGGGCGCGCAGTCTACGGATTTTGGGGTTGATTTACAAGCGCAGCAAAAACAGCAGGGGCTCTTTAAAAAGCGATGGGTCAGATGGGTGAGCGGAGGCTTTTGCGCATTGTTTTTAGGGGCGGGCGCTTTTTATGGCTCCACTTATATTCCGTACGAGCTTGGTGGCGATAACATCTCAAAATCGTTAAGAATTCTTGATTCCAATGGGTTGCTTTTGCGCGAATGTCTGTCCCCCGCAGGGCATCGGGGAAGCTGGCGCTCGCTCGATCAGATCAGCCCTTTTGTGCCGGCGGGCTTTGTGGCGGTGGAAGATACGCGGTTTTTTGAGCATCACGGCGTCGATATCCGAGGCATTTTGCGGGCGCTTCGCGACAACATCAAAGCACGACGAATTGTAGGGGGGGGCAGTTCGATCACACAGCAAATGATCGAACTCTCGACAGGAAAGCATACGCGGAGTTTTTGGGGCAAATTTTGCGAAATGCACCGGGCCCTGCGGATTGAACGGCAGCTTTCAAAACTCCAAATTCTTGAAACTTATATCAATTTTGTTCCTTTTGGCAATTTGACCGTAGGCATCGAAGCGGCTTCTCAGCTGTATTTCCATAAGCCGTCATCGCTGTTGAGTCTGGGTGAAGCGGCCTTGCTTGTGGGGATTCCCAATGCGCCGAGCCGAAACCATCCCTTTGCGAGCCTGGAACGCGCAAAATCGAGGCAGCGACTGGTGTTACAGCGCATGCTGAAGGCGGGGATGGTCACCGAGCGCGATGTGGAACTGGCGTTGGCCGAACCCCTGAAGTTTGAAAAGGAATCCATGCCCTTCGATGCGCCTCACTTTACAACCTTTGTGGCCTCGCGCGCGGCGGAGTTGGGGTTAAAGGGCGATCTGTACACGACCCTCGATCGCGATTTGCAGATCGAGACCGAGAGACTCGTGGAGTCGATGCTGCGCACTTTAAAACGATGGAACGTGCAGCAGGCGGCGGTCGTCGTGATCGAGAACCGAACGGGAAATTTGCTTTCGTGGGTGGGCAGTAAGGATTTCTTTCATTCTGAGGCAGGGCAGGTCGATATGGTGCTGGGGCTGCGCCAGCCGGGCTCTGCGCTGAAGCCGTTCGTCTACAGTCTGGGACTTGAGCAGGGGTTTACGGCCGAGAGCCTGCTGCCCGATATGGAGATGACGTTTGAGGCTCAGGAGGGCAAGGGATACAACCCCCTCAATTACGATCTCACTTATCACGGCTGGGTTACGCTGCGGCGCGCGCTGGCCTGCAGTTACAACATTCCGGCGATTTGGATGACACAGCAGGTGGGAGCCTCGAACGTGCTTTCCCGCTTGCGCCAGGCGGGGTTTCGTTCTTTGACGCGATCGGTGGATTATTACGGCCTGGCGATCGCTCTGGGCAGCGGTGAAGTGAGCTTGCTGGAATTGGCCAACGCTTATCGCGCGATCGCCAACGGGGGGGTCTGGTCACCCGTTCGATATTCGCCACAGGTTGAAAGCAAAGAAGAATCTGTTCGGATCATGCTGCCTGAAACGGCTCAGGTTTTGACCGATATTCTGGCCGATCCCCTGGCCCGGTCGCCCGCTTTTGGTCGTTTCGGACCGCTCGAAACAGAGTTCTTTTCTGCTGTAAAAACAGGGACTTCGGGGCATTATCGCGACAACTGGACTGTGGGCTTTACGCCGCAGGTGACGGTGGGAGTATGGGCGGGGAATTTTGATGGGACGCCGACCGATCGCGTGAGCGGTGTGAAGGGGGCAGGGCAAATCTGGCATCAGGCGCTCTCGCTCGCAAATCGACATTACGACCAGTCAAATGCGAGGCAGAAGGAAAGCTTTTCTTTTCAATCGGGCGGCATTGCAAACGCGAAACAAAATTCTTCTTTAAAATCAAAGAAATACAAAAAAGAAAAACAACAGATGCAGGATCCCGGGGAATGGTCGCTTCCTCAAAAAGCGCCCTCGCTGCAAATTCTGTTTCCGTTGGATGGGGCCACCCTCACTTTTAAAGCCGATCAGCCGGCACGCTACGCGAATATTTTGTTTCGCGTTTCTGCGTCCGAGGATGCGCTGCCGCTTTTGTATTCCGTTGACGGCAAGGCGCTCGAAGGGGAGGGAAGCCGCTGCTGGTGGAAAATGGAGGCAGGGCAGCATCGATTACGGGTGGAAAGCCGAAAACATCCCGAAATGATTAAGGAAGTTGAATTTGAAGTGTTTGGGAAGCCGGCGGATGAGGTGGGATTAAAAGCGGGCCTGGGCCATTAAGCTGACGCCCAGAACGAGGGGATCGTCGAAATCGAGGATCCCTTTGTCGGGGTCGTTGGAGACCAGGTTGGCGTTGTGGCTGAGCTGCAGTTCGCCGATGACGGTGACCATATCGGAGAGGTAGCTCTTGAGGGTGAAGCGGCCTGAGTAAATGAGCGAAGCGTCCTCGTTGGTGGGCAGCTGCTGCTTTTCGAGGGTGGTTTCACCGAGCACGTTCTTGGTCTTGCGGATGATCGTTGTGGCCGTATAGGCGTTACCCTGCGCATCGATGCCTTTTGTTTTGGCGATGGCGGGCTTCTGAATGCCGAACGAAAGACCGGGCACCAATCGGATCTTTGAGATTTGGTAATCGACGCCCACATCGAAAAAGACTTCGGGCGAGACATCGAGCGCGTTGGCTACGGTGCTGAAGGTGTAGAGACCGTTGGTGTCGTGGACCAGGAATTCGAGGGAGCGGAAGACGACGTCGGCGTTGAACGTCCAGTCGCCCGTTTGCATTTGAGCGTTGATATCGCCGGCCATGCCCGCTTCGCGCTTGGTCTTGCCGAGTGTTTCAAAATCTTCGAGCACGTGGCTCAGGTAGGTAAACTCGGTTGAGATGAGATAACCCGTTGGTTTTGAAGAGAAATCCCGGCCTTTCAAGGCTTCGTCGCGCTGGTTTCGATAGAGCTGCTTGTCGACGGAAGCGCTCGGCTTGAGCTTATCCCAATAGGTGATCTGGGCGCTCACACCGAATTCGTTCATCCGTTTGCCTTCGAGGCCCGGGCGATTGGTGGGAATACGGCCTTTTTGGAAATAGCCGCCGTTTAATTCCAAACGCAGATGATCCTTGATGGGATCGTAGCCCGCACCGCCCAGGAAGCCGTAGACCGCTTCGTTTTCGTCGGCATGGATGCTGTCGTCGTCGTCGTCGAAGTTGATGGCCCGCGCCGTTTTGACTCCCGCAAAGGCGTAAAAGCCGTCGGTTTCGTAGGCTAAGCGCACGGCAGGAACGTAGTTGGCCAAAACAAAGCTGGATCGGCCACCCCAACTGAGCTCGTAAGAATAGCCCAACCGAAAGCGATCGGAGTCAAAGGGGAATAAAATCACCGAGATACGCGAATCATGCTTGAGCTTAACGTTGACCCCAAGAAAGCTGCCGTCATCGCGAATGCCACCCGCAATGCTGGCGCGGTTCGTTTGGTCAAAGTTGTAATTGTCCCGCACAGATCGATCGGAATCGATGCGCAGGACCATCCCCGCCTCAGGGGTAATCCGGTTGAAGTAGCCGTCGAACTCCTTGTACATGGCCAGGTAGCTTCGCGTCTGCTCACCGGTATCCCGGATGTCGTAGTTGTCGAAAAACAGGCTGTTGCCCGCGCGCGGCCTGAAGTCGAACTTGGGACTCGACGGGATCGTTTCACCTGCGTCCACAAAGACGTTGTCGTCCTGTGCAACGAAGGTCACGGTCGTCTTAAAAAAGTCCCCAGCCCAGGCCGGTGCGACGCTCAGCAGCGTACCGATAGCAATGGGGGTGAGAGGTAGAAAACGCATCGTTTTTTTACCACTCCGCTCGCGCCATCAAGGCTGCGCCGACGGTCAGAGGATCATCGATGTCGCGCACTGCGTTGACGTGCAAATCATCCTGCTTGAGGTAAACACGGTTGTCATCGTAGAGCATGGAAACCTCGCCGATGAGTGCGAATCCTTCAGCCAAATCCCACTGAAGATGCAAGCGCCCGCCAAAAATGGGCTTCACATCGTGACCCTGCGGCATAAAACGGCCCACCAGCAAACCGGTGTCGTCAAACATGTCGGCTCTGCGGAACACGACCGTCTGGCGCGCCTGCAGCGTGGATGGGGCGTAATTGCCGGCGTTCGGGACCACGTCGGACAAGGAAGCGGGCATCTGGGCGCCAAAGGTCAGACCGGGCGTTAAATGCGGTTTTGCAAAGTGGTATTCGCCCGCAAGGGAGACCACCATTTCGGGGGTTTCGTCCAGTTTCGTGGAAATGGCCTGGAAGCGATTGATGGCGCCGGGGGCGTTGAAGAACAAAAAGCCCGTGCTGCGCGCCAATGCGTGTAAATTCAGGCGCAAATCGCCGCTGACCAGAGTCCCGTGAACGACGCCTGCGTAACCGGTTTCGACCTTGGTTCCGCCGTTTTTATCGGGATCTTCGAGGACCTGTCCCAGGTAGGTGCCTTCCGCTGCGACGTTGAAGCGAAGACCACCAAAGCGATCTTCGTTGTTCCATGCGAGCAGCGGATCGGCGCTGTAGAGGCGGATGTCGGCGCTCTCATCGATGGGCAGGTCTTTGACGAAGCTGAGGCGCGCGCTGCCACCGCCGGAAGTCACTTTTTCGCCGCGAACGGGACCGTTGGGGTTGTTGCCTTTGTCGAAGTAGGCGCCCTGGACTTCAGCGCGGATGCCGTTCTTTTTGTTGCCCACGCCGAGGCCGCCGAAGACGCCAAAGAAGGATTCCGTGATGCTGTCTGTTTCAGATGAATTGGTGGTCTGGAGCAAACGCGCGGTCTTCATGCCCACAAAGGCATCGACGAGGGAATGTTCAAAGTAAAGCTTAAAACCGGGGGAGATGCCGTCGATGGCGCCGGGGAAGACCTGGTTTCCGCCCCAGGAGGTGTCCCAGAACCAGCCCAGGCGGAGGCGATCCGTACTGAAGGGCATCATCAGCAAGCCGATGTGGCTGTCTTTGCTGAGCTTTTGCTCGATACGAATATAAGAGCCGTCGTCGGAGAGGGCGCGCGGATCCTTCGACATGACGCGCTTATGCGTCACCTTCATGACCATGGCGGCTTCGGTGCGGAGGCCGGGGAAATAACCTTCTACATTTTTGTGAAGCACGAGGTGAGTCCGGCTTTCACGTCCGCTCTCGGAGCTGTCGCGCTTGTCGTAAAACTGATCGTAGCCTTCGCGGGCGCCCATGTCGGGCTTTTGGCTCACGGGCCAGGTGACACCGGCCTCATGCATGAAATCGTCGTCGCCAGCGATAAAGACCAGACGCGTATCCATAAAGCTGTCTTGCTTTTTGTTTTTAGCGCTCTTGGCCTCTGATTGAGGCGCATCTCCAAGCTCCTCTTGGGGCTCAGCAGCGAGGACTTGACCAGCTGCACAAAGCGCCACAAGTCCGCAAAATGGAATGCTTTTTCTCACTTTGTAACCTCTTCGGAAGAAGGAGGAGTTTTGATTAAGTCATCGACAAATCGGGGTTCGACGGCCCAGGTTGTTTCAATGCCGGTTCCTGGTTGAACCTGGCGCAGATGCCCGCGCACTTCGGTGTAAAACTGACCGGCTTCGGTACCGAAGCAAACAAAACCTTCGGAACTGCAGTTGTGATCCGGGTAATGGTCGGTGGGATCGAAGACCATATCCGGATATTTCGAAGCCAGGTTCAGGTTGGTACAGGCAGCGACGTTGGCATCAGGTTCGTTGCAGGATTCTTTCAGCAGCCATTCTGGCCATTCCGATTTGGGGCGCTCGGTTGAACAGGCGGTTCCCGGCGCATAGCAGCTGGCATCGTCCAGACAAACAGAGCCGGAAGCGCATTTGGCCTGAGCGCAGGAGAAACCGGTCTTTTGATTCGGCGAGACGCAGATGTCGTTGAGGCAGGTTAAGCCATCTGCGCATTGACCGTCCTGACAGGGTGCTCCGAGGCGGATGCAAGTGGAATCGACGCAAGCCATGTGATCTTCGCAGGGCTGGTTTGTACTGCAAGATACGGATGTGATGCGTTCCTGATCGACACAAACACCTTCAACACGCGGATTGTAAACGGTTTTTCCGATCGTGTCGCCGAAAGTGATCGCGATCCTTGCTTTGGGACAGAGCGCTTTGCTGTTTTCTTGCTTTTCGGGGCAATCGACGGGGCAGTGATAGCCATCTTCATCTTTGATGCAGTCGATGCTCGCTCTGAACTGGCTGTAGCCGCCGAGATCATCCACCGTCGTGCATTTGGTATCGGCGGAGCATTGAGTCGTACAGGACTTTTCTTCAGGATCGGAGAAATCGATTTTACCGTTACCGTTAAAATCGCAATCTACATAAAGATCGGGGAAGAGCACGTTTTGAACTTTGACTAAAGCATGTTCCCAATGCTCAAGTGCAAAGTTGTCGCGATGACAATCGATGTTGCTGTTGTCTTCAGTCGTAAACTGCGCGTGGGCTTCGGCGCAGTCGGTCGGCACCGTCAGGTTGAGCCTGGCGCCATTTTTTCCGCAATATAAATAGAAGTCCTCGGGGGTTTCTGTGAGGCAGGCACCGAGCACGCAGGAGGCGCCAAAAGTACAAGTTTGCTCGCATTCCTTTTCAGCGGGCTTTTCTGTACCGGCTTCGAGCGCTTTGCATTGGGTTTCGATGCATTCCTCATTGAGCAGGTTGCAGGCACAGTAAGATTGTTCTGCACAGTCCGATTGAGTCTTGCATGCGAAGCGGGTGGCGGGGATGTAATTGGGTTCGCCCGCCTGTATTTTAAGGTTCTTGGCTTCGTAATTGCCCAAATGATGGCTGTGGAGCTCGATCGCTTCGGGAATCGACTCAAGGCCGATCTTTTCGGGGTGAGCGATCGTGCAGTTTTTGAGCTGGGGATCGTAGACCTCAAATTCAGGGTAATTTAACTGCGTATTACCGATGAATTCGATCACGTTGCCTGAAACGGAGCAGAGGCGATCGCCGCGTTTGACGCCACCCGGGTTCGAATAGGTGTAGAGGTAGAGGGTGTGATATCCCTTTTCAAAGCCATCGAGATCGCTGACGTACAAACCACCCTGCGAGGTGCCTGTGACGATGAGCGTCCCTTCATTGATGGTCATGTTTTCACCCAAAATGGGGCTTTCGGTCGTACAGATCGGGCTGAATTGCACGTCGCTCACTTTGGGCATCTTAAAATGGAAGACCGGCGAAATGCCGATGGCATTGGTCGCTTTGCCGGTGCCCTCGGTCGCGCGGATGCAATCGGGATCCTGGCTGTCGATGAGCTGATCACCATCGTTGTCTTTGCCGTCTTCGCATTCGTCGATGGGATCTTCGCCTACGTCTTCAATCCAGATTTGGGTCTCTCCAAAGGAGAAGCGCCAGGCGACTTCGGCTTCAGCAAGGCCGCCTGTAAATTGGATGCGATCTTCGGTGGTTTCGCCATCGATGCTCTGCAACTGGCCCGGTCGGACCGTCACGCGAGCTCTCGACTGATAGTTTGTGACGAGATCACCTTTGGCATTGAGCGCCCTGAACGACAACACGGCTTTGGCGGGTTGTGAGGAAGGAAATTCCATCGGCACTGCGCAAAGATCCTCTTCAGATTTCTTTGAACAGACCAAGTAATCGTTCCCGTCCACCTGCGAACAGCTGAATTGGCAGGTAGAGCCGTCCTGGATGGTGACCTCAAACATCGTCACTTGATCAACTGAAGGCGCGTGATATGCATCTTCAGAACAGCCCGTGAGCGCCATCAGCGCGATGAGGGGCTTCCAATAGCGGGATTTGCGTTGAACGATCATTCCGAACCCTCGTCTCGGCCATAGAAGCGATCTTCGTCGTTGTCGTCTACACCTTCGCTGCTGGGACCAGAAGAATGCGCCTGATGTGCACAAAGATCGGGCAGTTTTTTATAAGCCTGCCAGGCCTGATCGTAGGTCTCAAAGAGTTCCGTTTCGAGGCGGTTGTCTTCAGAACCGATGACACAGGCGAGCTCGCGGCATTCGTTGTCGGCGGTCAGCTGGGCATTCAGGATGCAGTCGCATTTATCGCTCAGCTTGGGCAGATTGTAGCGCACCGTCAGGTCATCAAACTGCTGTACAGCTTCTTCCAGGGTGAGGTTGTTTAAAGTCGCCTGACTGTTGATGGCAGAGATGACAGCACATTCCAGCTGCTGAAGCTTTTCTTCTTTGAGTTTGCGCTGCTTCGCTTTAGTGGCGCGCACTTCCTCGCTGTCTTCCGGCAAATCGAGTTCGGAGGGCTGGATTTGGGCGTTTTGGACCTGCTCGCATTGCTGAGCGATGGCTTCGCTCCAGCCGGTTTCCTGAATTCTGCCCGCGAGCTGCTTCGCCAGGAACTCAGTGCAATACACGAGCGGATCTTCGCCGGAACGGCCTTCGCAGAAGCGGGCGTGATAGTTGCTGACGTCGTCAAAGCAGTTGCCCAGATAATCGCAGTTGAAGCGGCTGTTGTTTTTGGTGGCGGCCAAAGGCATCTGTTCGATGGCCTGTTCGCATTCCGCTTTCGTTCGTAATTCGCCCTTTTCGACGCATTTGTCGACGCAGAGGCTCCTGCAGGTGGGGAAGCTCTGGAACTTGGAAGCGACGGCGTCGCGGATGCTGATGTCGGTGGGCTCCTTGCTGGGGTTAAACTTTAAGACGCGGAATCCGGAACCACCGGCAGCGATGTAGTCGTTGGCTGCAACCTGGTAGACGCGCAGAGGATCGAGATCCTCGCGGGAGAGCAGATCGCATTTGTTTTCGTTGGCGCCTTCGCTCGCCATGCAGTCGTTGTATTTGGCCTGATTGCGCAGGGCGACTTCGCTGGCAAAGCTCGAATAGGGGTCGTCGACGATGCAGTTCAGCTTTAAATGGATTCTGGAGGAGAACTGGGCCTGGGTCTGGCAGCCGCGGCCGGCGGAACGGCGTGCGACGAACGACATCAGCTCGCAGATTTCGCGACCGCTCATGCTGAGTTTGGTCACGAAGTTGTCGAAGGGGAAGACGTTGAACATCTGGTCCTGGGTGATGGGGCCCTTGACGATGTCGGTGCGGATACCGAGGGTGTTGTTCAGACCGAAGTCGGCCTGGACGCCGCGGAGGTTGGTCATCGCGTCGGCGGCGATATTGCCGAGCTGCGATCCGGCTTTGACGCGTCCGAAGCGGGGGACCAGAAGCGGTGCGTAGGCGATGATGCGCGTCAGGTTGACCTGACGGTTGAGCTCCTGAATGTAAGGCTCGAGGAAGCGAACCGTCGCGGGATCTTCGGGCACGCTCTCGTCTACGGGGAACAGGTTGTAGCGGTGGGAGATGACTTCGTAGCCGAAGGCGGGATCGCCGGAGTCCTTCAGCACCAGATCGAGACGCCCCAGATATTTCATAAAGGCGCCGGAGTGCGAGAGGACGACCTCACGGCCCAGCTTATCGAAATGCTTTTGCGGTGGATCGAGGACGATATGTAGGTGGCCGCCGAGCACGAAATCGAGCCCTTCGGTGCCCGCGATTACCTCGTAGTCTTCGGTATAACCGTCGCCGCCCGTAAGCCCCAGGTGGCTTGAAAGGCCGATCACGTCGACCTGCGGGGTGAGGTAGTTGATCCAGAACTGTAAGGTGTCGATTTCGTTGAGCGGCGTGATGCCCATGGAGTTGGTGCCTTCACCGATACTCAGCATGGAGCTCAGATCGCCCATACCCACGACGCCGATCTTTAAACCGCCCGCATGGAGGATCGCGTAGGGCTTGGCCATGCGCGACAGGGTTTCAGCGCCTTTGGTGTCGCGATCCCAAAGGTAGTTGGCAGCGAGTACGGGGAAGTTCACCCAGTTTTCGAGCTGACGCGCCAGGTTTTCCTGCCCCGCATCGAACTCGTGGTTCCCGATGGTCATCAAATCGACGCCCAAAAAGGAGAGGAAGCGGAATTCGGGCTCTCCGTAGAAGACGTTGAAGATGGGTCCACCCTGGAAGGGGTCGCCCGTATCGATCCAGAGGACGTTTTCTCCTCGCGCACGTTCGCGCTTGATCAGGGTCGCCAGACGGGTCGCGCCACCCATTTGCACCAAATCCTTTGCGCCCTGAGCGATCGCCGGGGAATCGGGTGCATAATGTTTGATTAAGCGCTTGTCGGTCGCTGATATCTGGAAGTCGTAGGGAAGAAGCCGCGAGTGAATATCAGACGTGTGGAGTAAGGTGATTTCCACAGGCTGTTCGCTTCGCGGAGGCGGAGCCCCTTCTTTGGTTGTACAGCCGAAGGCCAGAGCAACGAGGGGCGGGACGAAGAGTTTTGAGTTTTTCACGGCTATTTCATCACACGAAACACCTTGGTCCATCATACGGAAACCAAAGCTTTTTTCAACCGGTTTTAAGCCTGCGGCCCGCTCTTGCCCTCGCTTCATAAAGTCGCTATATGCACGAAATTCCCTCAGATTTGAGAAACCTGATGAAACTGATCGATCGATTCCGGCAAGGTGGTCTTTTGTTCGATGGTGCGATTGGAACCCAGCTTTACGAGCGAGGGATCTATTTTACGCAATGTTTTGAATACATCTCTTTAACAGAGCCGCATTTATTGGAGCGCATCCATCAGGATTACCGGGAGGCTGGGGCAGAGGTGCTCACCACCAACACATGGGGCGCCAATCGCGTGAAGCTCGAAAAGCATCATCTGGCTGACAAGCTGCGCGACATTAACCTGGCAGGCGTGCAGTTAGCCCGCAAGAAGGCGCAGGGGGCCTACGTCGTGGGGTCGATCGGGCCTACTGGGATCGATTGGGCGAGCGCTTCGGAGGCGGAGCGGGAGCAGGCTGTGGAGGCGCTTTCGGAGCAAATAGGGATCCTGGCGCAAACCGATGTGGACGCCATTTTGCTCGAAACCTACACCCACATCGAAGAGCAGACGCGCGCGATACGGGCTGCCAGGGCGCTTTTGGGTGAGCGGCCGGTGCTGGCGACCTTTACCTTTACGCAGGCGAACGATCAGCTGGATCCTTTATATATAGGTAAGCAGCTCATCGAAGCGGGGGCAGCGGTGATCGGGGCCAACTGCGGGGGCGGTCCGGAGCTGATCTTCAACAAGGTGGAGCCGATGGTCGCATTGGGGGTGCCGGTGCTCGCGCAGGCGAATGCGGGGAGGCCCACGGCCATCGACGGGCGCACGCTGTATCCCGCTAACCCCGAGAACTTTGGGGTGTATGCCAAGCGCTTTTTTAAGGCGGGGGTAAAGGCGGTAGGTGGTTGTTGCGGGACGGGCCCGGAGCATATCAGGCGCATGGCGGCAGCAGCGCGCATGTACGGCGGTCACCTGTCGGTGGAGGAGCGGGCATCCCAAAAACCGAAGATTCCGCTGCAGGATCGAAGTGCGCTCGGCAGGAAGCTGGCATTAGGTCAATGGATCACTTCGGTGGAGCTCACGCCGCCTGCAGGGTTCGATCTTTCGAAGCAAATCCGCTCGGCGCAGGAGCTGAAAGCATTTGGGGTGACCACCGTAAACGTGACCGATGGGCCAAGGGCGACGATGCGGCTCGGCAATGTGCTGATGGCGCAGGCGATAGCGGAGCAGACGGGGTTCGAGCCTCTGGTTCACGTTTGCACCCGCGACCGCAGTTTGTTGGGGCTGCTTTCGCATCTTTTGGATTTGCACAAGCTTTCATTGCACAACCTGGTGGTGATTACCGGCGATCCGCCCAAGATGGGGCCGTACGGGCATTCAACGGGCGTATACGACGTCGATTCCATCGGTCTTTTAGAGATCATTTCGGGCATGAACGCGGGCGTCGATCCTACAGGGAAGGCGCTTCCCGAGCCTACATCGTTCGTTTGTGCAACGGGTGTGGAGCCGGGCGCCATCGACTACGACCGCGAGATTCGGCGGCTGGAGCAAAAGAAAGAAGCCGGTGCGAACCTGGTGCTGACGCAGCCTGTGTACGATCCCCGCAGGTTCGAGACGTTTTTAAAGGATGTGGCTCACATCGGGTTGCCCGTTCTGGTGGGGATTTGTCCGCTGGCCAGCTTACGGAACGCGCGGTTTTTGAATGAGAACGTGCCCGGCATGCAGATACCGGACGCGATTTTAAGCCGTCTGGAGGCCGCCGAGCAGCGGGGTGAGATGGAGGAGGGGATTCAAATTGCGCGCGAGGCATTATCAGCGGTCAGGGATCGCGTGCAGGGAGTCTACGTGATGCCCCCATTCGGTCGGCACAAGGCGGCGATGGCGGTTCTGAAGGATGTGATCAGCCCCGGTGAGGCGCAGTCATTTTCGGTAGAGGGTCAGCCACAGTAGCAGGGCGAGCAGGTAGCAGATGAGGGACCGGGCGGGCATTTGAAACAGCAGCGGTTCGCTGTCGTGGCGCATCCATGTGCCGCAAATGAGCAGGGTACAGATGACGAAGGTTTTCAGGCCCCGGGAGAGCCGTTTGTCTTTGCGCGCCTCGATCTCCTGTTCGTGTGAGGATTCCAGGCGCAGGGTTGTCTGGCCTTCTTCGAGCTGCCTTAAAAACCGCTGCACAGAGAGTGGCATGCGGTGTCCCAGGCGCGCGACGGCCTGCAAAAAATCCGCTGCGGATCGCATCATGCGCTCGGGACTGTAGCGATCGGCAACAATCTTCTCGGCGTAGGGGCGCAAGGCTGCCATGAAGTCCAGATCGGGGCACAACTGCTCGCCGATACCCTCTACGGAGATCATCGATTTAATGAAGATGGTGTATTCCGAGGGCAGGCTCATCTGGTGGTTCATTTCGATTTCGAGCAGGCGGTTGAAGAGGGCACCTACATCGATCGAGCCCAGGCTGCCGTCCTCCATCTGATCGTCAAAGAGGGTCGAGATTTCGGCTTCAAAGGCGTTGTACGAGACGGGTTCGCGCTGGATCGAGATTTCGTACAGGATTTGAGCGACAGTATCCTGATTTTGGGTGGCGATGCCGATTAAGACGTCGGCCAGCTGCTCTCTGGCGGTGTGGTTTAAGCGGCCCACCATGCCAAAATCGAGCAATCCGATGCGGCCATCGTCGAGGATCAAAATGTTGCCGGGATGCAAATCACCGTGGAACAGGCCGTCTTCAAAGACCATCTTGAACAGGATGGCGATGGCGCGTTGGGCAACCCTTGATTTTTCGGCTTCGTCGAGCGGAGCTTCGGTCACCTTGGTGCCAAACAATCGCTCCATGACCATCAGGCCGTCGCTCGTCAGATCCGGGTAAAGCCTGGGGATGCAGACGTCGGTCCAGTCTTTAAAATTGTTTGCGAATCGTTTTAAGTTTCTGGCCTCGATGCGAAAATCAACTTCTTTATAGACCGCCTGTTCAAAGGTACGGATGATGCCCACAGGGTTAAAGGCGCGCGCTTCGGGGAATTCGATTTCGAGCTGTCGGGCTACAAAATAGAGCAGATGCAGGTCGCTCTCCAGGGTTTCGCGAAGGTTGGGCCGCCTGACTTTGACCACAACCTCTTCGCCGGTTTTAAGCTGTGCGCTGTGAACCTGCGAGATGCTCGCGCAACCGATGGGAACCTCATCAAATCGCGAAAAGACGTCTTCGATGGGCTTTTTTAATTCGCCTTCGATCAGCTTCTTCACCATGGCCCATTCGATGGGCGCAGCCTGGTTCTGGAGCTTTTCAAGCTCCTTACAAAGAGGCTCCGGTATCAGGTCGTTACGGGTCGAAAGAATCTGCCCGAGCTTGACGAATGTAGGACCCAATTCCTGGAGTACCATCCGCACGCGTTCATAAATCGTGCGGTGATCTGACGGATCCGTCTTTTCGAGCAAAAGGTTTAAAATAGCCTTATCCTGCAGGTGCCACGTTTGAACCACATAGCCCAGACCATGATGTATGAGCACGGCCGCGATTCTGCGCAGTCTGCCAATATCCTTGAATACCGTTCTGGCGGTCATCAGGTTGCTGTAGAGGCTATGTAAAGTCGACATCGGACGCTCATTTTAAAGTCAAAAAGTTGAAAACAGGCTTTTACAGTGGATGCGAGTCGTTGTACATATGATATACGTTTAAACGACCATTCCGGCGCAATTTAAGGATGCGCCTTTTACCATAAACGGCCTGGAGATTCGACCATGATTAAATACCTGCTTCGCGAAAATCCGCTCACAGCCAATCCCGATGACCGTATGGCTCAGGAAGTGGACGCCCGCTCGTACTCTCAGGAAGAGATTGTTGAAGAGATGATGAAACGGGGCACATCGCTCACTCGAGCCGATATTGCTGCCTACCAAAAGCTCGAAGCTGAGGTTTACGCAGACATCATCGCAGGCGGTGGACATATTAATACGCCCATCCTCAATACGAACTTCTCGATCTCGGGCGTATTCGAAAACCAGGAGGACTCCTTCGACCGTGAGCGCCATACCCTCAAATTAAACGTTACCGCCGGATCAGCCCTTAAAGAAGCGGCCCTGAGGGCTAAGTTGCAAAAGGTTGAAGGCAGCAACACCGATCCTTCGATCTCAGGTGTAACCGACAAGATCAGCGGCAGCAAAGAGAACATCAAGGTGGGATCGGTGATGGAGATCAGGGGCTCAAGGCTCAAGTTCGATGCGGCAGATGGCGATCAGGGCGTCTTTATATTGATCGGCAATGACTCTTATCGCTGCGATACCGTGATCGAAAACATGCCTGCAAGATTAATCGTGATGATCCCGGCCACCTTACCCGAAGGCGAATGCACAATAGAAGTTCGCACCAAGATCACCAGCAACAACGTCTCCGGGAAATTCTTGAAGACCGGAAAGTACAATAAGGCCCTCACAGCCATCAAATGATTCTGCTCATTGAGGGTTCATGATTCTGCTCATTGAGGGTTCATGATTCTGCTCATTGAGGGTTCATGATTCTGCTCATTGCACTGCGATGATTCTGCTCATTCAACCATCAACAGCCGCTGGTACAACGATTCTCAGCGGCTCACTTTAAAGAAATGAACCACTACATGAACGAAGTTCTAAAGGCAATGAAGGAGCGGAGGAGTATCCGCAAGTTTAAGGCCGATCTGCCAAAGAAGGCCGATCTCGAAGCGATCGTGGAGGCGGGCCTCTACGCTGCAAGCGGCATGGGCAAGCAGGCTACGGTCACCATCGCGATCACCAACAAAGAGATGCGCGATAGACTCTCGAAGGCCAACGCGAAGGTGATGGGCGTCGAGTTCGATCCCTTCTACGGCGCACCCGCGATCCTGGTCGTGCTCGCAAAGAAGGACTGCTTCACGGGCATCTATGACGGAAGCCTCGTCATCGGCAACATGATGCTCGCTGCCCATTCGTTAGGGCTTGGCAGCATCTGGATTCACCGCGCGAAGGAAGAATTCGGACAGGACGAATGGAAGAAATTACTCGCTGACCTGGGCATTCAGGGCGAATGGGAAGGCATCGGCCATTGCGCTGTAGGCTACATGGACTGCGAGCTGCCCCAGGCTCACCCAAGAAAAGAAGGCCGCGTCTTCTGGATCGAGTGAAGCGGACAGGGCGCTTTTCATTCCATCGATTGCAGCCTTTCAAAAGGAGATCCTCATGGGAAGATGGCTCAACCCGGGAAACGTTAAATTCAGGCAGGTTGTAGAGAACAATCGTTTCTACGTCGACAAGACGGGGATGTTGATCGAGCTCAATCGATGGCTCTTTTCGTTTGAGCGTTACGTCTGTGTCAGCCGGGCTCGACGCTTCGGAAAGAGCATCGCCGCGGAGATGATCTCAGCCTACTATGACAAGAGCTGCGATTCGCGCGAACTCTTTGCGGGATTCGGGATCGGGAAGGACCCCTCCTTTGAAAAGGGCTTAAACAAGTACAACGTGATCTTCATCGACGCACAGGAATTCATGCAGCCCGATCAGCCTGATGCGTACCTGCCCACCATCCGTCGACATCTGCTCTCTGAACTCGGTAATCAATGGCCATCAGCCAAAGAAGATGAGACCGGGAGCCTGCAGATGGTCTTATCGAACATCTATCAGGAGACCGGCGAGCAGTTCGTGATCATCATCGACGAATGGGACTGCATCTTCCGCCATGGTTTCCCTGATCGCATCCAGCGCCTCTATGTCGATTTCCTTCGTCAGCTCTTCAAGAGCCGGAACACAGAGGCTTTCTGCCCGCTCGCTTACCTGACGGGGATCTTCCCCATAGTGAAATACAACACCGAGTCGGCCCTCAATCTCTTTCGGGAATACACGATGGTCGATTCCAGGAACCTATCCCGCTATGTGGGGTTCACCGAGGAAGAGGTGAAAGAACTCTGCAGCCGGTATCAGATGAGCTTTGAAGAATGCAGGCGATGGTACGATGGTTATAAACTGCGCCATCTCGACCACGTCTACAATCCGAGTTCCATATACCAATGCATGCTTTACGGTGATTACGGCAGTTACTGGACGAAGACCGGAACCTACGAGCAGATTTCAAACCACATCACGCTCAACTTTGATGGGTTAAAGGATGCGGTCGCGGAGTTAATGGCGGGCGCGCGCGTAAAGGTCAAGACGGCCCATTTCAAGAACAGGATGGATGACCTCAAGAATAAAGACGACGTGCTCACGCTCTTAATCCATCTGGGATACCTAGGCTACGATCACGACCATGGGGAATGCTTTATTCCCAACGAAGAGATTAAGCTCGAGTTCGATCTCGCATTGGAAGACTGCGGGATGGAAGGGTTTGTTGAGGCTTACGCCCGATCGAAACGCCTGATGAAAGCGTTAACCGCTCGCGATGCGGCTACGGTCGCCTGTGAGATCCAAAAGACCCATGATGATCTCTCCTCCGTCCTGACCTACAACCGCGAGTCCGATCTCGCCCTGACCGTGATGTATGCCTGCTCTGCGGGCCGAAAAGATTATTTGTTCGTCCGGGAATTACCGGCTGGGAGTGGCTTTGCGGACATCGTCATGATCCCCTATGCAGCGGATCGGCCTGCCATCGTCTGCGAGCTCAAATGGAACCAGTCAGCGGATGGCGCGATCGATCAGATCAGGACGAAGCGGTATCCCAACGTGTTTGGGGATTTCAAAGGCAAGGTCTTACTCTGCGGCATCAACTATGATCGCGATGCGAAAGACAAGGCCAAGCAGCATCAATGTGCAATCGAAGAATGGGAGCTCGCGTAGAGGCTGCAGCATGGAGCCGTAACCGGCTCATCGATCACCGTTCATTTTAATCATCGTGCGATTGTCATCCTGCTCATCTGGCAGGCTGCATTCGCACATTCATCAAAACGGATCCCAATGATGGGATCGAAAGGATTTACGCATGAGGGTCGTCATTTTACAGGGATCGCCGAGGAAAACAGGCAACACCGCCTGGATGGCCGAGGAGTACAAGAAGGCTGCGGAAGCCGCCGGTCACGAGGTTACCTTGGTGGATGTTTCCAGGAAGAAGATCGCTGGCTGCCTCGCCTGTGAATATTGTCATACCAAGGGCAACGGCGCCTGCATCCAGAAGGATGATATGCAGGAGCTCTATCCCATACTCCGTGAAGCAGAGGCCCTCGTGCTCGCTGCTCCCATCTATTACTTTACGCTGAGCGCCCAGATTCAGGCTCCGATCCAGCGCTTCTATGCGATGGGTAAGCCCGCCAATGTGAAGAAGACGGCGCTCCTCATGTCTTCCGCCTCCCCGAACGTCTATGACGGCGCGATCGCCGAATACAAAGGCATCTGCAACTACTGCGGCTTCGAGGATACCGGTATCGTCACCGCCAAAGCCGACGAGCAAAAGACAGAGGAAACCCGGCAGAAGGTGATCGCGCTCGCAAAGAAACTCTGAGCCCGTAAGGATCGCCCGATGAGCGCGATGGGGGAGGCTGAGATCGGGCTGTGAACCCGAATTTGAGCCTCTTTAAACCGGAAATCCCGTCCCAATGAGGGCGGGATTTTCTTTATCGAAAGGGTGAGGCTTTGAGCAGGCTGTGGATGCCATCTTTATGGATTGGAGACGAAATTCCTTAGAAAACGAACGGGAGGGATTGAGTCTTGATCGGAATTGCGTTATGCCACTATAAAATCTGCTTTTTTAGAGGGTGACGATAATGAGGTTTTTCTTCACATCTTTGATTTTAAGCGCCCTGATCGCCGATGTGGCTGCAGCTCAGGATCGGGTTTCGGAGCTCGAGGACGACGTCAACGCCGCAGGTTTTACGCGAAGGAGCATGCCTTTGCGGATCGGGGCCGAAGCCGGGATGGGGGCTTTGGGTGGATTGCTGCCTCTGGGGCTGGATGAAGCCAGGGTGGCGATTGGGGGGGATGAGCCGTCTAGCTTCGTGCTTTCCATTGAATTTCTCGCAATGCCCGCCCTGATGACGACGGGCGTCTGGTTTGGAGGCCGATGGACAGGCGGTCGCGGTCATTATGGCTGGAGCCTGCTGGGATCCTATGTGGGGGGTGTGGCAGGCTTTGCGAGCGGAACGCTCATGCTGTTGGTCTACGGTGTTGCCCCATTGCTGCTGATCGAGCCCCCATTGTTTTCTCCACGTGATGGCATGACATTGGGCTTCGCGTTGGTCTATGCGCTTCCGCTCATCGGCGCGATCGTCGGCTACGAGCTCTCCGATCACTCAGCAACCGAAAAGCTGAAAGACAAGCGCAAAGGCGCCTTAAAGTCAGCCGAAGAGCCTTTGATGTTTCATCTCATGACGCTGCCCTTTTAAAAAGGAAGTGATTAAAGAATCAGGATCGATGGAGGTGATGCGATGCGGTTTCCTTTGCAGGTTTTGAAGGCGCCTTCGGGTGATACGGCGGAATCCGATGCTGCAGGCTCTGCCCTCAAATGGCGGCTTTTGCGCGTCGTTTTCGAATCCGTCCTGGGCTTTGTGGCTTCGATGCTCGCTGTGCTGATCGTCTTCTTTTGGGATCTCGGCTGCTCGGGAGGATTCCACAGCGAAAACGATTGCAGCTCATCGACCGGGATCCTCTCCTGGATTGTTCAGTTGCTGCCTGCGGTGGCTGTCTGGTTGCTGGGCCGGCATATGGACGGTCGCGGCAGGCTGATTTGGACCTTACTGGGCGCTTATGCCGGATTTGCGATTTCGGGCCATTCGCTTTTAACGGTGGTCTCCTGCCCGCTGATCGGCGCGATCCTGGCTTACGAACTCTCGGATTTCTTTGCGATCTGGCGTTCAAAACGCAGCCTGAGCCTGAACCGTATGGACGGTCTGACTGAGACGAACTGAAAGGGGATCCCGATGGGACGCTTGTTCAATCCTGGGAACGAGAGATTCAGGCAACTGGTTGAAAATGCTGAGTTTTACGTCGATAAAACCGCTATGCTGGCCGAGCTCAACCGTTGGCTGTTCTCGCCGGAGCGCTATGTTTGCGTGAGCCGCGCACGGCGTTTTGGAAAGAGCATCGCCGCCGATATGATCTCGGCTTATTACGACAAATCCTGCGATTCGCGGGCGCTCTTTGAACCCTTCGAGATCGGGCGGGATCCTTCGTTTGAAAAGGGCTTAAACAAATACAACGTGCTCTTCATCGATGCGCAGATGTTCATGCAGACCGAAAAGCCCGATGAATTTCTGCCCGATCTCAGGCATGCGATCCTGGAAGATTTGCAATTGCAATGGCCAGATTTGTTTGATCGCACAAGCGATTCGCTCATTCTGGCTTTAACTAAAATCAACGATGCGACCAAAGAACAGTTCGTGATCATCATCGATGAGTGGGATTGCATCTTCAGGCATCGCTTTCCCGATCGCATCCAACGGCTTTATGTCGACTTTTTGCGACAGCTTTTTAAGAGCAGAACGACCGATTCCTTCTGTCCGCTGGCTTACCTGACCGGCATCTTTCCCATCGTCAAATACAATACAGAGTCTGCGCTCAATCTCTTTAGAGAATACACGATGGTCGATGCTGCGAATTTATCGAAATATGTGGGATTTACCGAAGATGAGGTGAAGTCTCTCTGTGCGCGTTATCAGATGAGTTTTGAAGAATGCAGGCGCTGGTATGACGGCTATCAGATCGATGACATTGCGCATATCTATAACCCTTGTTCTGTCTATCAGGCGATGCTTCGAAAGAAGTTTCAAAGTTACTGGACCAAAACCGGCGCCTACGAACAGATCTCGAATCACATCACCTTAAATTTCGATGGGTTAAAGGATGCGGTGGCAGAGCTGATGACCGGCGCCCGGGTGCCTGTCCGGACGGGTCATTTTAAGAACAGGATGGATGATTTAAAGAATAAAAACGATGTCTTAACGTTGCTCATCCATCTCGGTTATCTGGGGTACGACTGCGAGCACAGCGAATGCTTTATCCCCAATCAGGAGATCCATCTTGAGTTCGATCTCGCGTTGGAAGACTGCGGTTGGGAAGGGTTTGTGGAAGCTTACCAGCGATCTCAAAAGCTGATGAAAGCCCTGATTCAAAAGGATGCGGCGACCGTTGCGGCTGAGATTCAAAAAGTGCACGACGATCTCTCCTCGGTGATCACATACAACCGCGAATCTGATCTGGCATTAGTGGTCATGTATGCCTGCGCGGCGGGCCGAAAGGAATACCTCTTCGTTCGGGAATTGCCCACGGGAACCGGATTTGCAGATATCGTGATGATCCCCACAAAGCCCGGTCAGACCGCGATCGTGATGGAGCTCAAATGGAATCGCGCAGCCGAAGGCGCGATCGATCAGATCAAATCCCACCGTTATCCCAATGTTTTTGGGGATTACAAAGGCGAGGTCCTGCTCTGCGGCATCAATTACAACCGCGATGCGGTCGGCGAGCCCAAGAAGCATGAATGCGTGATCGAAGAATGGAATCTCGCGTGAGTTTCCGGAGATTGCGAGACCGAAGGCTGTGTGGGGTGATTTTTATTTTATTTCGCGATGTTATCTGCGCTTGCGGTTGATTTTACGGTTTGAAACTCTGAATCGCGATATCTATTTGATTCAAAGTCCTTGATCGTCGGCTCTCATTCATTAAACTGAGCATCATCGACCGTGATGGAGTTGACTATGCGATTGTTGCTTTTCCCTCTTGCCCTCTCCCTTGCAGCCTGCAGCAAACCCACAGAACCGCCCGCAGCACCAACGCCCGCTGCGGCTGAACCCAAAGCGGCCGAACCGAAAGCGGCCGAGCCGAAACCCTCCGAGTTTGCAAACCGAAAGCCTTTCAAACTCACGGTTCAAACCGGCAGCTGCCATGTGCAGCATCAGAAGCTCAAAGGGGGCGACGAGAAAGAGAATAAAGAGAATGCTTTGGAGGATGTGACCGAGATCGTCGTTCAGCTGGCGGTGGGCGATCCTCCCGCCCGCGTCGAGCTCAATGACAAAGATCGGAAGGAATTGAAGGAGCTGACCGAAATCGTCGATGGGGCCCTCAAACAGATGGGCGATCCTCCCGTCCGCTTCGATCCCGATGACAAAGAACTGAAGGCATTGAAGGATGATCCTCCCGTCCGCTTCGATCTCGATTGCGAAGGGGATGGCGAATATGAGTATCAGGGCGTCACAGAGATGCAGAAATGCGTTTATCCCTGTGCAACCGGTGCGACGGAGCATCACATCTGGCTCAGAGGGGAAATCCCATCGATCGTCCTCTGCGATCCGGAAGAGAAAGGCGAATTGAAGCCCGATCACAGCGGCCAGGTCATCTTATCGGTCGATGACTGGGGTGACATCGAATGGAAGAGCATGTCGCATTTTGCCTCTCGATGTGTTGCCTTAAACGCGCTGCCGGCTGATCCGCCCAATTTGAGCCATGTAACAGATATGAGTTACATGTTTCAGGGCAGCAGGATCAACGTACCGCTCGAGAAATGGGATGTCTCTCATGTGACCGATATGAGCGGCCTGTTCAAAGACAACAAATCCTTCAATCAGCCGCTCGAAAGCTGGGATGTTTCCCATGTTGAAAAGATGAGTTACATGTTTAATGGGACCGAAGCCTTTAATCAGCCTTTAAACCAATGGAAGACATCGGGCGTCAAAGAAATGGGAGGCATGTTTGCTGAATCTCATGCCTTTAATCAGCCTTTGGACAAGTGGAATACGTCTCAGGTCGAAAGTATGGACGGGATGTTCTCTGGCGCCAAAGCCTTCAACCAGCCGCTCGACGCATGGGATATTTCGAAAGTTTGCTATATCGAAGGCATGTTTGAGAACGCTTCCGCCTTTAATCACTATCCTTCGAAATGGATCCTCCCTCACAGTGGCTGGAGGCCTGTTAAAGGTGATCCGCTGCAGGGCAATGAGCCGATGTTTAAAGGCACCAAACTGGAAAAGATGGAACTGAAGAAGCCGCTCAAAAGAGAGAGCCGCAGTCATTGCCGCTATTACTGAGTCTGAAAGACTTTAAATAGGAATCTATGGAAATCAATATATAAAGATTCGCAATCAACCGGAGACAATACGATGAGTTTTCTCTTTAATCTCGCGATGTTATCGGCTGTTACGGACGGAACGGCAGCGGCTCAGGAGCAGGGGGCGGAACTCGGGCAAAACGTCAACGCCGCAGGTTTTACGCGAAGGCCTGTGTTTTTGCGGCTCGTCACCGAAGTTCTCCTGGGGTTTTTGGCTGAAGCGTTGATCCTGGGCATCGAATTATTTGTGATTCCTCATGTGGGCATCCCATCTTGGGACAATAAGCATGAGCCGATGACGACCCTGATTTGCGGCCCGGCCCTCATGGCGGGAGGCGTTTATCTGGGTGGCCGTTGGATGGGCGGTCGCGGGCGTTTGGGGTGGACGGTTTTGGGCTCTTACGGCGGGCTTTTGGTTTTGTACGGAGTCTCCAGTTTAAGCTACGCGGTCATCGGCTCAGCAGCGGATTGGGCTTCCCTCATTTTATTTCCGTTTGGGGCGATCCTGGCCTGCGAACTCTCGGATTTCTTTGCGACCAGACGCTTAAAACGCGCATCGGCTGAATAAGCGCTGAGGCTGAGCCGTCCAACATCGTTTTTTTAGGCCCGATTAAAAGGACGAGTAATGCGTTTTCTCTTTCATCTCGCGGTGTTATCGGCGCTTACCGTGGGAACGGCTGCAGCTCAGGATCGGGTTTCGGAGCTCGAAGACAACGTCAACGCCGCGGGCTTTACGCGAAGGAGCATGCCTTTGCGGATCGGGGCCGAAGCGGGGATGGGGCTTTTGGGCGAAGCGTTGCTCGCAGTCACCGAAATGGTGATTCCTGTTGTTTTTGGCATGCCGTCATACTCACTCGGGGGAGATGGACATGGGCTGACGATGACCCACTTGTTCGGCCCCGCGCTGATGGCAGGTGGCGTGTATTTGGGCGGCCGCTGGACGGGCGGTCGTGGAAGCTTTGAATGGACGTTTTTGGGCTCTTATGGCGGATTTTTGGTTTTTGGTGGGGCCTACCTTTTAAGCAAAGAATGGTTCGGCTCAACCGCCTGGGCCGACCTGATTCCATATCCGCTCTGGTGGATGGTCGGTTCGCTCGTCGCTTATGAGGTGACAGATGGTTTGGCGACCGATCGCTTAAAGAAGAAGCGCAGGAACGCCTTGAAGCAGGCCGGGGAGCCTTTGATGTTTCAGCTCCTGACGCTGCCGTTTTGAGCATTGAACTCCGCTCAATTAAAGGAGAATCTTTGCGAAGCACCATTTTTGTTCTGATGACCGTCTTCGCTTCGGGCGCATTTGCAGAGTCCCCGGCGGAAACCCCGGAAGAGGCCGCATCCTCTGCGGAATCTCAGGCGCATCGGGTCTCGCCCTTCGATCATTTGGGTCACAACATGCTCTGGAGCGCCTTCGGCTGGCCGCTCGCATTTCACGTCGCCGGTGGCGGGGCAACCTATTTTCTTTCGACCAACGATTACGATCTCAGAGTCGCGCGATTTGCAGGAAGGCACGATGGCCTCGGATTTCAGCTGGGATTCGGCTCGGGCATGCTGATGGGCACCCTCTTTCCGTTCCTCGTTCCGGGCTATCTCTATTTCGTGAGCGATGACAGCGAATTCAATGACACCGGCGCCGTCGCAATCCAGGCCACCGCCGTCGCATTCCTTTACAACAACATCCTGAAAGCGATCACAGGCCGCGCGCATCCCGACGTCGAGAAGAACAGTAGCGAACGCTCGAGAGACTTCAAATGGGGCTTTTGGCGGCGCGGCGTCTTCTACGGCTGGCCCTCGGGACATTCGATGACCAACGCGGGGCTCGCGATGGGGATTGCAAGCTACAATCGAGAAAACCCATGGGTGGTGGCCGGTTGCAGCGTTTACGCGGGGTTCGTCGCGACGAGCATGGTGCTCGGTGCACAGGGCGAAGCGCACTGGCTCTCGGACGCGGTGGCCGGAACCCTCATGGGCGCATCTATCGGCTGGTACATCGGAAACACGTTCTATCAGGAGAAAAGGGGAGTCCAAAGCGCGGTCACGATCCTCCCGGTTTTCAGCGAGGATTATCAGGGGGTCATGCTTCAAATGGGCCTTTGAGTTTCAGCCAGAGAACGCCTCAATGACGATGTAAGTAAAAAACACGATCGTTTTTGTGAATATACTCAGAAACGGAGGTGACCCGGGATGCGTTTTCTCTTTAATCTCGCGATGTTATCAGCGCTTTCAGCAGGAACGGCAGCGGCTCAGGATCGGGTGTCGGAGCTCGAGGACAACGTCAACGCCGCAGGATACGCGCGAAGGAGCCGGCCGGCGTGCATGGGGGCTGAAGCCGGGATGGGGCTTTTGAGTGAAGCGCTGACCTTTGGAATCGGCTCTGGTCTGACGATGTTGGTCGATTCGTTTTATTTGGGTGACTTGCCTGCAATCATTTTTGGTTCGGGCATGATTTTGGTCACACCGGCCGTGATGGCCGCAGGCGTTTATTATGGCGGAAAATGGACGGGTGGCAGGGGCAGTCTCGGCTGGCCTATGCTGACTTCGTATTTGAGCGCTCTTGCGGGAGGCTCTGTTTTGCTTTTGACGGGGGCTTGCGAGTCTGCCGTGACGATGTGCTTCCGTCCCCCCGAAATTCTGCTTTACACCGCGCCGCTTTGGCCGCTGCTCGGTGCGATCGTGGGTTACGAGATTTCGGATCACAAGGCGACCAACAAGTTAAAAGACAAGCGCAAAGGCTTGAAGCAGGCCGAAGAGCCTTTAATGATCAACCTGTTGACATTGCCGTTTTGAACGGAAGCGTTCGACGCATGTGCTGTTCTTGGGAATTCTGAAATGCGTTTTCTTTTTAATCTCGCGGTGTTATCGACCCTGACGATTGGGACCGCTGCAGCTCAGGATCGGGTCTCAGAGCTCGACGACGATGTCAACGCCGCAGGATTTGCGCGAAGGAGTATGCCTTTGCGAATCGGGGCCGAATTGGGCATGGGGCTTCTCGCAACAGGGCTCAATGTCGGTGTCGCGTGGGGCATGGTTGGGCTCTCCGCATGGATGATGGACTCCGCCGACGATAAGCCCGGCTTGTTGGCTGGAGGGCTTGCGGTTGGAGGTGCCTATGTGGTGCCTTGGCTCATCCCCGCTGCGTTTGCGGGCGGCGTTTATTTGGGGGGCCGGCTGACGGGCGGTCGTGGCAGTTTTGGATGGACCGTATTGGGTGCTTATGGTGGCGTTTTGCTGTCGCTTGGGGGATTCCTGGGAGCCTGGGCATTACATGACTTCGGTGTCGTTGACCGCGGTGTCCTCTTCGCGCAGCCCGATTGGCTCTTTTGGGCAGAGATGCTGACCATTCCGATTCTCAGCACGATTTTTGCCTACGAACGCTCAGATTCCGCAGCGACCGATCGTTTGAAGAAGAAGCGAAAAGATGCGCTTAAAGCGGCCGAAGAACCAATGATGTTCAACTTATTGACGCTGCCGTTTTGATTGCGTATGAAAGCCCTGGAGCATGTGAAACGATGCATTTTCTTTTAAAAACAGCGATGTTATCGGCGATGGCGCTTGGTTCTGCGGCGGCTCAGGATCGGGTTTCGGAGCTCGAAGAAAACGTCAACGCTGCAGGATTTACGCGAAGGAGCATGCCTTTGCGGATCGGTGCTGAAGTTGGAATGGGGCTTTTGAGTGAGGCGCTGACATTTGGAGGCGGCCTGGTGAGCGATGCCACTGTGGGGGGTTACTCTGCGGCGGTGGTGGCTGCATTGGGCGGCCCCGCTCTCATTGCGGGCGGCGTTTATCTGGGAGGCCGCTGGACGGGCGGTCGTGGAGGTTTGGGATGGACTCTGTTGGGGGCTTATGGCGGACTTTTACCTTTGTTTGGAGCCGTCGTCGTCACCAACCCCTATACCGATGGCTGGCCCATCTTCGCAGAAATACTGACGATTCCGCTGCTCAGCACCATTTTGGCGTATGAACTCTCGGATCGCTCTGCAACCAACAAGCTCAAAGACAAGCGCAAAAAATTGAAGCAGGCTGAAGAACCTTTGATGTTCCAGTTTTTGGCGATGCCGTTTTAATCGCGACTTGAATCGAAGTCTTGCATTTTGAAACAAATTCCATTACAGCCAAAACTCACTTATTGGAGGTTCTCATGAAAAACGTACTTTTTATCGTCGGTTCGCTGCGCAAAAACGCGTTTAATGGGCAGCTCGCAAATCGCTTGGCCGCGTTTTTAAAGGATCGCGCAAACATCTCGTTTTTGGATTACAGCGACGTTCCTTTCTTTAGTCAGGACATCGAAGATCCCACGCCCGAAGCGATCTTGCGGGTGCGCGCTCAATTGCAGGCAGCAGACGGCATCTGGATTTTTACGCCCGAATACAACGCGGCGGTGCCAGGCGCGTTAAAGAACCTGCTCGACTGGGTTTCGCGTCCCCTGGTTGCGGGCGATTTTTCGAGCGGAACGGCCGTGATGGGCAAAAAGGTGACCGTGAGCGGCGCCGGCGGCAAGAATGCGACGCAATCTGTTCGGGCGGAATTGGTCAGGCTTTTAAAGTTTATGCGCATGGAAGTGATCGCAGGCGAGGGAACCGGAATCGCGCTCGACGGGGCCGCCTTTGCGAGCGATCAGCTTGCGATCTCTGCTGAATCCGAAAAAATGCTTCAAAATCAAGCAGATGCATTGTTGAAGGCGCTGTAAGCCTCTCCAAATCCTACTTTCGTGAGCGAGATGAATTTTGTAAGGCTTTTGATTTAAAAGTTGCTCGCTCATCCCACGATTTTTTAATTGCCTCCCTCGAAATCGTCCTTTATTCTGCCCATCGTTTGATTGCTCGGGAGGTTCGCTATGTTTAATGGGCTCTTTGGAAAAATCGCAAGCGGGATGTGCCGGCTGACGCTCGACGGCGACATCGCGGTCAAAACCAGCAACGGCTACAAATCCTACAACGTCAAAGAAGGCGTACTCACCAATGTGACCAACTTCTGCTTCGACATCGGTGAGGAATTCTTCTTTTTGATCCCCACAAACCAGGTCTCAGAAGGCGACATCATTCTGGTCGACGGCAAGCCCAAATGCGTCATCTCCTGCAACGGCAAGATCATCACCGCCATCGACTACGAGTCGAGCGAAATCCGCCAGATTTTGCCCGAGCACCACGCCCTGATGGGCAACATCTATTTCTATGGCAAGATCGTCTCTATCTTTGGCAACACCAAGTTCATTAAGAGCCAAAAGGGGATCAGCCAGATGATGAAGATGATGATGCTTTCGTCGATGATGAAAGGTCAGCAGCAAGACAAAAACGGCATGGGCGGATTTTCGCAGATGCTCCCCATGATGATGTTCATGAACGATGGGGGCGGCGGATTCTCAAAGATGTTTGAAGGCTTGTTCGATCAAACCAGCGATAAAGAAGAAGGGGAGAAGTAAAGATGGGTGCTGGATCCTGGAGTCATGCAAAATTTGAGGCTTACAGCCGCAAGGCAGGCAAAACGGTTCGCGACGATGGTACGGTTGAAAACCAGTCTTACACCGCGCGAGCCCTCGACCCGTTGCTCGATCCCAAGAATGTGGTTCGGGAATGCTGCAACAGCGCGGAACATCCCAACACCGTGCCCGTCATCCTCGCGCTCGATGTGACCGGATCCATGGGAGCGGCCTGCAAAAAGACCGCCGAAGCGCTTTCGGTGATCATGACCAATCTCTATAACTCCTTTAAAGACGTGGAGTTTTTGGTCATGGGCATCGGCGATCTCGCTTACGACGACGCGCCCATTCAGGCGAGCCAGTTTGAAAGCGACGTGCGCATCGCCGAGCAGCTCGACAAGATTTACATGGAGCACGGGGGCGGGGGCAACGGCTACGAGAGTTACACCGCAGCCTGGTATTTTGGCCTTCGCCACACCAAGCTCGACGCCTACGACAAGCAGGGCCGCAAGGGCATCATCATCACCATGGGCGATGAGCCGCTCAATCCCTATCTGCCCAAGGGCCCCCTTTCCAAGGTCACAGGGGATTCGCTGCAGGCCGACGTCGAAACCGACGCGCTTTTCCTCGATGCGTCCAAGAAGTTCGAGATCTTCCATATCGCCATCGACGATTCTTCGAGCAGCTTCTCTTATTATCAAAAAGATATCAAAGAGAGCTTCAAGAAGGTTTTGGGCGATCGCCTCAAGATCTCGACCGTGAACGACTTGCCGAAGATGATCGAGCAATGCATCGCAGAATCGATCGAGGGGACAGAGGGGGGAAGCGCTCCCAATGACTCCGATGGCGCCATCTCCTGGTAATGCCAAAGACCGCTCACGTCATCATCGGCGCCAATTTCGGCGATGAAGGCAAAGGGATCATCTCCGCGCGCTGTGCTCAAAATGCCCCCGGTTCATGCTTAAGCATTCTGACCAACGGGGGGGCCCAGCGCGCTCACACCGTCAAAACCGCAGGCCGATCCCATGTGTTCCAGCATTTTGGCAGCGGCAGCTTCTTTTCTCCCCACAGTTACTTTTGCAAAACGTTCATCTGTAATCCCATGCAATTTGCAATGGAATACAGGGAGTTAGAAGCGATCGGCATCTCTCCTGTCTGCTTTCGCCATCCGCTCTGCCGCTGGACCACGCCTTACGACATGATGGCCAACCAAATCCTCGAGCGCTGCAGGGGAGAAGCGCGCCACGGCAGTTGCGGGATGGGCATTTGGAACACGGTGCTCAGATTCGATCAAAAATGGGGGGCGGCCATACCGTTAAACGAATTTTTTGCGCATTCCCCCGAAGAACAGCGCCAGATTGTAGAATCGGTTCGCAATTTTTATCCCATCGATTTCCGCTTGCCGCAAGCTGCGCTCTACAGGGATGTTTGGTTTTCGGAGGGACTCGTCGAGCATTTCCTTTGCGATCTGCAATTTTTTTATGATCACTGTAAGGAAGCGGACGAGCGCGAGCTCTTTTTGCAATACGATCAGCTGATCTTTGAAAACGGTCAGGGATTGCTCCTTTCGTCCGATGCCAAAAATGTGCATACGACGCCCTCCAATACGGGCTGCGAGATCGCGATTTCGCTTTTAAATCAGCTGGATACGTCCATCGATGTCACTTTCCACTATGTGACGCGAACCTATTTAACCAGGCACGGTGCGGGGGCGCTTCAAAATGAGCAGCAGCGCCCCTCGATCAGCTCGTCTATCCGGGAAGATGAAACCAACCTCTATAACGAATGGCAGGGCGGTCTGAGATTTGCGCCCCTCGACCTGCAAGACGTAACCTCCCGGATTTTAAACGATTATTCCAAAACGGAAGCGCTACAGCATCAACGCAGGATTGTTCTCGACGTGACGCATCTGGACGAACTCGATCTCCGATCCGACCTTGAAGCCCTCGCGCAGCCTTCTTTTGATGCGATCACCTTTAGAGATCGCCCGGATGTCTGATACGTAAAAACGAACTGTGAGTGATGGACGGAGAATGATGAAATCCACAGGAATGATGATGGCGTTCTTTCTCGCTCTGGGTGCAGGCTGCTCCCATTCCCAAAACGCTTCCGCCGACAAAGGCGGGATCCAGGCTCCTTCGGAAAGCACCGATATTCCGGATGCGGCTTTGAAAGATGCAGCGGGAGAGATGCCCAAAAATGCGCAACCTGTTGATTCTCCAAAAGAAATCGATCCTCTGGAGATCGCGGACTGGTGCAGGCCGGGCATGTCGGATCCGATCAGCGCAAAGGCATGGGCGGAAGGCAACAACGCGTTTGGCGTGAAGTTTTTGCGTCAAACCAGGGGCAACACCGTCTTTTCACCTTATTCGATCGAGCGCGCGCTCGGGATGGTGCTCGACGGTGCCTGCGGTTCTACGGCAAACGAGATGCTCGCGGCGCTGGAGCTGCCCGATGCAAAGCGGCTCAGCCTCTCGGGGCTCGAGGTCGATCGGGCGATGAAAGCCGTCAATCAAGACACGCTGCTCGAGATCGAAAACACCCTTTGGCCCGATCAAAGCCTGACGCTGCCTGAGGACTATTTGACGCGCATCTCTGAAGGCTATCAAAACCGAACCTCCTTCCTGAATTATAAGGCAAACCCGGAATCGGCGAGGAACACCATCAACGATGCGATCGCAAAGAAGACCCACGACAGGATCAAAGAGCTGATTCCTAAGGATAATATTACTACATTGACAAAGCTCGTGCTCACCAATGCAGTCTATTTTAAATCCAAATGGTCTGATCCTTTCGAAGAATCAGATACTGTCGATGGGGATTTCTACAATTCAGACAAAAAGATCCAGACGAAGATCATGCATCGGACCGAATCCGGAGCTGTCTGTATTGGAAAAGATTTTGCATCTTATGATCTTCGGTTCAGATCAGAAAAGGATTCAGAAAAAAGAAATGATCAGAAGGGCGCATTTGTGATGCGCATCATTCTCCCCACCATTGACGATCAGCATCCCATGGAAAAGCGGACTGAACAGCTCGGCCATGTGGAAAAGCTTCTCACTGCAGATCTTACAGAAAACTGCAAGTGGGAACCTTATGACCGTATCTTTTTGTCCATGCCCAAATTTAAACTGGCTCCAGAGACGATGAGTATTAAACAGAAACTAGAATCTTTGGGGATGAAGAAAGCCTTTACAGAGTTTGCAGAGTTTTATGCGATGCCTGATCAAACGCCCAAACCTGATACACTGACGCCCTATCTGAGATTCAGTGATGTCTTCCATAAAGCCTTTATAGAGATCGATGAAAAGGGTGGAGAAGCGGCTGCTGCAACCGCTGTCGTGATGCAGGAAGAAGGTATTGAGCCGATCATCGAACGGCCCCAATTGCGGGAATATCACTTTACTGTCGATCACCCTTTCCTTTTCATGATCATCGAGCAATCTACGGGCGCGGCGATCTTTATGGGACGGGTGACGGATCTGTAGAAGGGGATTCAGCTGCCTGCGGCCTGAAGGGTCAGGGAACATGCTGACCAGGCCAAAGAATCAATGTGAGACCTCATCTCCCCTCAACAGGATGAACCCAATCGCGGTTTCTTTTTAGCGGGCTGTTGTCTGATGCCTTTGCTGAGGCCATGAAGCTGCACATGCTTTGATCAGACGGGCATCACCTGTGCCAGTGATCGTGATGATGCATGGGGGGATCCTGGCAGGTGACATGACCGGAGTTGTCTTTTGCGCATGCCCCAAAGGGGGTCTGAGCGCAGGTGACATGACCGGCATTGTCTTTCATACATTGATAGCCAAANNNATATGGCCGGAGTTGTCTTTCATATACTCGATCTGCTGGTGGACACCGTGAGGGGCATCTGCGCAGGTCACACGACCGGAGTTGTCTTTTGCGCATACCCCAAGGGGGGTATGAGCGCAGTTGACATGACCGGCGTTGTCTTTCATACATTGATAGCCAAAGACGATATGGCCGGAGTTGTCTTTCATATATTCGATCTGCTGGTGGACACCATGGGGGGCTTCTGCGCAGCTGACATGACCGGAGTTGTCTTTGGCACATACTCCAAAGGGGGTCTGAGCGCAGCTCACATGACCAGAATTGTCTTTCATGCAGTGAAACCCGCATTGGACGTTACCATAATTGTCTTTTAAACATTCATTGCCCTGGGCGCTGGCGCTGAGCATGGCGGTTAAAAAGAAGAAAGCAGCTTTTTTCATGGTGACCCTCCAATCTATCAATCAAGATGGCGCGCAGACGCAGGAATGTAAAGTTTCTTCGCCTTGAAATGTTGTAAGTTGTATCAAAAAGCGTGTAAACGGCGTCATCTTCCAGGCTTCCTTCATGCTCAACGCCGTATTCGCCCAAAGGGGCCATTCTCAAACGCCTTCTCCCTCAGCCTGCGCGCGAAACCCGTTGGTTGAATGCGGATCCCGTGAGATAATGCGGGCGTGAAAGGCATCGGGACGCGAATCCCGATTGAGAGGTTTTAAAGGAGTTTTGCGCATGAAACGCTCGATTTTTATGGCTCTGGCGGCGGCCCTCTGGATGGCCGGTTGCGACGACGATTCCGCGGGTTCCAACGCCTGCAGCCACGACGACATCAAATCCGACTGCAAAGACGGGCAGTTTTCGCGATGCGTGGGCGGATCCTGGGAAAAGTTTGCCTGCGAAAACGAGGCCTCCTGTCGATCCGACGGCAACTGCGGGGTTTGCAAAAACGGCGACTTCAAGGCGGACTGCAAAAACGGTCAATATTCCAAATGCGCAGATGGCCAATGGACTCAGGTCGCCTGCGAAGGTGGCGCTTCCTGCAACGCCGACGGCCGCTGCGGCGAATGCAAAGACGGCGATTCCAAGGC
>DBWM01000050.1:95800-105926 GCA_002309015.1 Myxococcales bacterium UBA1238
AAGCCGACGGAACCTGCGGCGAATGCAAAGACGGCGCGCTCAAAGACTGCACAAACGACGACCAGGGTGTGGGGCAGGTGACGGTTTGCAAGGACGGCCAATGGTCCGAAACCAAGATCGAATGCCCGGGCGAATCCGGAAAAGTCTCCTGCAAAGCCGACGGAACCTGCGGCGAATGCCTCACAGGCGATTCCACCCAATGCCAAAACGATGAGAAGGGCCACGGAAGCGCGATCTTTTGCAAAGACGGCCAATGGGCGACGTCGGAAAAGGACTATTGCCCCTCTTTCAGCTCATGCTCGATGACCGACGACTGCTATCAGTGCTATTATGAGTGCGACCGCCTGTTTACATGCGACGAAAACTGCGCGGATTCAAGCTGCGAGCAGGAATGCAATAAGCTTTCAAACTGCAAAGCACAATGCGGCGAATGCGACTCCAAATGCGGTGAATGCATCAACGGCGATCATCGCAATTGCGTCGAAGATGTTCAGGGCGCAGGGGTTGCCGATATCTGTGCCAACGGCAAATGGAATCAACAGAGAGACTGTGCGACGGTCCTGGGGCGCACTGTCGCCTGCATGCAAAGATGCAACCAACCGGATGGCTGCAATGCCGATGAGTATGTCTCTGTCTGTGGCGAATGCCAGAACTCGGAGGACCCCATCTGCGTCGGTCAAGACAATCCTTATGGTGTGCCGCCCGAACATCAATGGGAGCTGGTCTATTGCAGGGGCGGGATGATGGATTGGGATCATATAATCCCCTGCACCGAAGGGTGTAAGGACCAAAACGAGCGCGATGCCTGTCTGCAGAACGTCGTGACCTCCCCCAAGTGATCCTCCTGATTCACGCCTCCACATCCAAATCCACCGGCGCTTCGGCCAGCTCTTTGGGATCCTTCTTTGCGGATTTGCGCTGCTTGATCGCGGTCTTCTTGGACTGAATGCGGGTGTTGATTTCGCCGATCAGCGCATCGAGCGCCTCTGAAGGGGAGACGATCGCGAGGCCGTTGATGACGTCGCAGAGGGGCTTCCAGCTTGCGATGAGCGCCGCCCGCGCGTTTTTGACGAGGCCCGAAACCGAAGCGCGCTCTGCATCGTAGGATTTCATCAGCGACATAAAGGAGTTGTAGCGTTCGCGCAGAGCGGGCACCCAGGCTTTGACGGTCGCCCGGGCCAAAAGTTCGGGATCGAGCGCTTCGAGCGTATCGAGCATCCGCGCCACGATCGCGTATTCCTCCTGAAAATTGAGCTGAGTGGGGGAGCCGTACTGATCGATCGCGTTCCAAACCTCGCGCGCCGCCTCGCGCATTTCGTCGTCGGGGTAAATCAAAAGCACCTGCAGATGCGTGCGCAGCCCCGTGATCGCCTGATCAGCGCTCGCATCGGCGTCGAGCAAATCCTTGTAAGAGATCGCCTTGTCCTTATCGAGGGCGGACGCATACCCCGAAATCGCCTCCCGAAACGCCTTGCCCTGCGCGCTCTCGGCCACTGCGGGTACATCCTTGATCTTCTCGGCAATCTCAAGGCTCATGCCGAGCATTTCTTCGCTGCGCAATGTGGAATACGTAAAAGAATACACCTTCATTTCGATTCTCCTCGCCGGACTGGCGTCAAAAGCCCTGGGGGCTGCGTTTAATGTGGGCATCTTACAGGTTTGATGCCCACGAAAAAAGCGTTTTTTGCGCTTTCGACGTTGCTTTGAGCGTCGATGAACCGGTTTTTGTTCCGTTCAAGCGTCGCTTGAAGCGTCGATGAACCGGTTTTTGTTCCGTTCAAGCATCGCTTGAAGCGTCGATGAACCGGTTTTTGTATCGGCCAAGTATCGCTTGAAGCCTCGATAAAGCGGTTTTTGTATCGGCCAAGTATCACTTGATGTCTCGATAAACCGGTTTTGGTTCTGTCCAAGCGTCGCTTGAAGTGTCGATAAACCGGTTTTTGTTCCGTCCAAGCGTCGCTTTTTCGGTGGAATTTACGGATGAGGTCCCTTATTCAATCGGAGGAGCCGGGAGTCGCCCGTAAGAGGGAGGTCAAAAAAACAAAAATGAGCGAGCTCAGCAACGATATCGCGGTCCTTTCGGCCAACCGGGAGAAGACGATCGTCAAGACGAGCGTGATCGGCATTTTGAGCAACCTGCTGCTCGTCGGCTTCAAGCTGTTTGTCGGCCTGGTTTCAAACTCGATCGCCGTGATCCTCGATGCGGTCAACAATCTGTCGGACGCGCTCTCTTCGGTGGTCACGATCATCGGCGCAAAGCTCGGGGCAAAGCAGCCCGACAAAAAGCACCCCCTCGGTTACGGCCGGGTCGAGTATCTGAGCTCGATGATCATCGCCGCGCTCGTGCTCTACGCGGGGCTTACTTCGCTCGTGGAATCGGTCAAGAAGATCTTCTCGCCTGAAACGGCGGACTACAGCGCCTTGTCGCTCGTCATCATCAGCGTCGCCATCGCGGTCAAGATCGTTTTAGGGCTCTACGTCAAGCGGCAGGGCGAGCGGGTCCATTCCGGCGCCCTCGTCGCTTCCGGTTCAGACGCCCTGTTCGACGCCATCCTTTCCGGATCGGTCCTCGCTTCGGCCGTCGTCTATTTGCTTTGGGGGCTCTCACTCGAAGCTTACGTCGGCGCGATCATCGCGGGCTTCATCGTCAAGGCCGGTCTCGAAATGATGATCGAAACGCTCAACGACATCATCGGCAAGCGGGAGGATCCGGAGACGATCAAGGCGCTGAAGGAGATCATCCGCAAAGAAGAAGCGGTGCTCGGCGTCTACGACGTGACGCTCTTCAACTACGGCCCCGATAAAAACTACGGCTCCCTTCACGTCGAACTGCCCGATCACCTGAACGTGGACGAAGTCGACCGGATCACCCGGCGGATTCAGTCCGAAGTTTACGAGCAGACCGGGATCATCCTGACGGGCATCGGCGTCTATTCGTACAACAGCTCAAACGACGAAGCCGCCCAAATGCGAAACGCGGTCCAGAAGACCGTCCTCTCTCACGACTGGGCGCTGCAATTGCACGGCTTCTACGCGGATACTGAGAAGAAAACGATCCGCTTTGACGTGGTCGTCTCCTTCGACATCGACCGCAACGAAGCGCTCAAAATCTTGCAGGATGAAGTCCACGCCCTTTATGCGGATTACGAACTGCTGATCGTCCCGGATGTGGACGTCGCCGATCTTTAATTCACCCACAGAAGGAGTCCCAAAAGATGATCATTAAGGCGATCAAACTCTACGCAAACGGATTTATGACCCAACCCTTTGCCTTCGGGGGCGAAGAGGGCATGGAGAAATTCGATCCCGCCGTCCGTTACCGCTCGTCGCTTCAAAACTACCTCATCGACACGGGCAGCGAGGTGATCCTGGTCGATACCGGCATGCCCTCCGAAGCGCCGGACGCGATCCCCGACGAGAAGACGATGATTTACATGGGGCACAGGGTGAACGATTACGTCTCCGCCCTCGCCGAAGCGGGTTATAGGCCCGAGCAGGTGTCCAAAATCCTCGTCACGCACAAGCACGCCGATCACACGGGCGAACTCCGCGCGTTTCCAAATGCAAAGCTGTTCATTGCCCCCGAAGATGCGGACGCTTTGGGCCTGAGCGGCGAAAACATCGTCCGCGCAACGTATCAGGACGGCGCTTACAAAAACTTCCCGGCTTCGCAAAAAGTGGCTGAAGGCGTGTATTTGATCGAAGCGAAGGGGCACACCAAGGGCAACAGCATCGTCATCGCCGAGGATGGCGGGCGGTTCTACATGTTCCACGGCGACATCACCTACACCGACGAAGCGCTCTACGAAAACAAACTCTCGATCGTTTACGAAGACCAGGCCGCCGCAAGGGCCACCCTCGACCGGGTGCGCGAGTTCATCGGGCATCACCCCACGATCTACCTCTCGACGCACACGCCCCTCGGCTACGAAAACCTTGAGAACCTGCGGATCGTCGATCTCGCAAACCCGCCTGAAACCCTCCCCGTAGGGGAAATCACCTACAAGTCGGCTACCGGCAAATACATCTGCGGCGTCTGCGGCTACGTTTACGACCCCGCCGAGCACGACGGCGTCGCTTTCGAGAGCCTCCCCGAAGACTGGCACTGCCCGAGATGCCGGCAACCGAAGGCGAAGTTCAACAAGGCGTGAAAAATGGGGGAGGCGTTAAAGCTTTTCTTCGATGAGCCTTGCCATGCAGTTCTTGCGGCAGAAGCATAGGGCGTAGCAGCAGATTTCTCTTGCGATGGGATAATGGATCAGGACGCCGTCGGTATATCTTTGGAGATCGATCTGATGCTCAGCCTCGTCGAGTCTGGCGGTCATCATCGATAAAATCTTCTTTCGATCTTCTTCGGCGCCGGCTTCCCTTAACATTTTGGGCGTCACGCATTTGATCTCCAAAAGGATCGCCTTTCGGCCGACGATCGCCACGATGTCCGGGCGGCCTTCACCCTGTTCTTCGTTGGAATGGGGCAGGCAAACCGAACTCAAAAGACCCATCAGCATGCCGTGATAAAACGCCTCGTTGTAATCAAACACGCTGACGCTCTCCATCAGCACATGGATGAGCTCTGTTTCGATCGCATCGATGTCCTGATTCAAAAACGCCTGCATCAGCGCCTGCGTCGAAATGGCCGGGATGCAAATATCCTGCCACCAATGCCGCATGGCCGATTTCATTACAGCGGCGATCTCCCGGTTGGGCACCGCAACTTCTGCTTCCCAAAGATCATCTGCGTTTTTTCGGAGATTCACGGACTTTAAATAACCGGTGTAAAGCAGAAAGCTCCAGATCGCGTCAGGGCGCCTGTTTAAATCGCGATAAGACAAATCCTGATAGATGGGCACCCATTTGGTCTCACCCTTCATCAGGAGTGCAAGATCTGAGCGATGGCCCGGATTCAGATCGATCATGTCATCGATGATGTCGTTGCTGCTCGTCATCACCCAGTAAGGCTGAATCGCATCTTCACCGTGACCATTGACCAGGCCTCGGATCGCATTCAATAAACTCCAGGGGTTATAGACCTCGCGAGCGCTGTAATCGTAACCGTCATACCAGTATTTGAGCGTTTCCATCTGATCGGACAAGCCGTAATAGGCGAGCATGTCTTCAACTTCTTTTTGCGTGAATCCCCAGTATTCGTCGGGAATGTGATCGACCACCGTGATCACGCCGGGATTGTTCATGCCGGTGAAGATCGATTCCTTGGCCACGCGCATGCAACCTGTAATGATGCCAAATGCGAGGTTGTTGTTGGATTTAAAGCCACCGGAAATCAACTTGCCGATCAGATGCACCGTTTTTTCAAAGAGATCGGATTTGGGATGATGATATTCGTAAATGGCGGCCTGTTGCAGGGGCACATCATATTCATCGAGCAGAATCACCGTCTTGCGGCCGAAGACGGCCTGAAGCCACTGTGTGTATAAGCCTAAAAACTTTACGAGCTTTTCTTCAGAAGCTGTGCCTTCCATGTATTCCTGGAGCCATTCCGCATGCGATGAAGACAGTTTCCCAGACTCCAGAAGCCACTTGCCATGCGGAACGCAGGCTTTGCACACCGCATCGTTCAGCATCGAGACCGTCTTTTCGTAGGTTTCTCCCGATACATCTTTAAAAGAGATCGAGATCACCGGGTATTGTCCCATATGCCTGAGCACGCGCTCGCCCGCATCCATCACCCTGAGGCCCTCAAAGTAACGGCGGTTGTCGATCAGATGGCCCTCTCGATCGAACGCATATTCAAAAAACGTTTGGAGCATGCGCAGCATCAGCGTCTTGCCAAACCTGCGCGGGCGCGTGCAAACACAGATCTCATACCCGTTTTCGATGATGTATCGGATAAAATCCGTCTTATCGACGTAGTAAGTGCCGTTGTCCTTAAAAGCCGTAAAGCTTTCGGACTGGTTTCTGAAGGGAACCAGTTTTTGCGGATCGCTCACGATGCACCCCTCGGTTTTGAGCCCGAAGGTTTGTAACGCGAGAAACTCACGGAATCGAGCAAAAAGCTGCTTACGCTTGCGCTTCGGGTGCCCGGGTTGCGGGGATCCCGGCCATGAAGAGCCAGAAGAAAACGAAGGAGAGGATGAAGGCGTTGCCGAGGCTGTAGCATGAGTCCGGTGAGGGGAGACGCGCCCAAAGGAACGAAAAGCCGAAGAGCGCCGCAAACGCGATCAGGCCGGCAATCAGGGCGGCGAGCAGATTTCGGTTGAACAAGCGCTTCGCCTCTTTTTTGCCTTCTTCAGAGCCCAGGGCGATCAGGGGAACGGCGGCGGGCGCGCAAGTCAAAACGGCGACGGTTGTGCCCTGAAAGATGTGATCTGCAAAGTTCCACGGCAAAAAGGACATCGCGGCGGCAAAGAGGGCGCAACAAAGGAACGAGCCCATGCAAACCCTGACGCGCTTTTGGAGTGAAACGGCGATGCCGCGCTCCGCTGAGAGCGCAAACGCGATGCAAAGGGCGATCTGGGCCACCAAAAAGAGATCGAGGCTCAGCGACCAGGGATTTGCAAAGACGATCCGCGCAAACGGAAACGGATCGGGATCTTCTGGGTCGTGAACCAGACCGCGATCGGTCCAGTGATAAGGGCTGTCGTCGCCGATGAAAGACATCGCACGGATCATGAGGACGATCCAGACGAAGAGCGGCAGGATCCCAATGAAGGCGGCGGTGAAGCGTTTGGGAACGCCGGCGATTTTTTGAACGCAGCGGACGGCAAAGTTGGGCTTTGGGGCTGTTTCAGTCATGGGGAGAATCCAGGATCGGTGCGGTTTGATGGGGTGCGTCCGGAATGCCCGCCATGAAGAGCCAGGGGAAGATGACGGTGTTGAAGAGGGTGAACATCAGCGTTTCGGTGCTGCCGCGGATGAGTCCGATCTGGGCCGCGAGGACGAGGATGAGGAACGGAATCAGAAGCGCGATGACGGCGGCCAGCAGGATCCGGCCGAGAAAAGCGGGCAGGGCTTTTTTGCCTTCTTCAAAGCCCTGGGCGATCAGGGGAACGGCCGCGAGGGCAAGGGCGAAAACGAGGGCCGTGACGAGCATGAGGAGAGGCATCGTGACGAAGATCGTCTGATGGAAGAGCGCGACGGCAAAGAGGGCGCTGAGGAGAATCGGGGCTGCGTGGAGGGCGGCGCGCTTTTTGGCGGAAACTTCGGCACCGCGTTCTTTCAGCAGAGCAAAGCTGATGAAGAGGGCCATCTGTGCGGCGATGAAGAGGCTGATGGCCAGCAGCGTGGAGCGGGGCGACAGGGCTTCCGGGGCCGGGCCGGGGGGATTTTCGAGGAAGAGGCCCTGGGTGCAGTCGAGATTGTGGTTGAAGCAGTAGCTTTCGAAGCGCTGCGGCAACAGATGCAGAACGAAGAGCGGCAGGATGAGCACGAAGGCGGCGGTGAAGCGTTTGGGAACGCCGGCGATTTTTTGAACGCAGCGGACGGCAAAGTTGGGCTTGGGGGCTGTTTCAGTCATGGCTTTCCTTGAGTGAGTCGGAGGCTTGCAGGGACTCCGTGGGGTTGAAGAGCGCCATCAGGCACCAGGGGATCGCGATCGCGTCGACGAGGGGCCAGGCGCTTTGGGCAAAACCTGCGAGATCGAGATTGAGGCTGAAGTAGCCTTCCGCATCGGCGGAGATGGGGAGGATCAGCCACAGGACCACCGAAAGAAGAAGGAGCGCGATCCAGCCCAGAAACGCGGGCAACGCCTTTTTTCCTTCTGCAATCAGGGGCACGGCTGCGAGCACGAGGGCAGAAAAGAGGGCGACGACCGCAAAGCAAAGGAAGAATGGACGCGCGATCGCGAGGCTCAGGGCTCCGCCGCGATCTTGTTCGGGCACGAAGTTTTGCGAAAAGGTGACGCAGGCAAAGACCGCGCAGAGGATCGGCAAAGCCGCGTGAAGGGCGCATCGGAGGCCCGTTTTGATTTGAACGCCGCGTTCCTTTAAGCGCGCAAACGCGATGCAGAGCGCCATTTCGGTCAGGATGCAAATTCCAAGACTGAACATCGGCGATCGGGGCAGCGAAGCGGACAGCTGAGGTTCAAAAGTCTGAGGCTCTGCAAAGAAGAGGGCAGAGGGCGTCCCGCCGCTGAAGGTCAGTTTTTGAGTCAGCCAGATCCAAATGAAAAAGATCGGGATGAGGCTGAACGCTGCGGTCAGCCTTTTGGGCACGAGCCAAAGCCGTTTGAAAAAGCGGATGCGCGCTGAACCCGCTTTGCTTTCCTCTGCGTTCACCGCCGGAATGAGCGCCATCAGGATCCAAAAGAAGAGGGGGATCGAGAGCAGGATGCCCAGAAAAACGGCGACGCTCTCGTGAGCAAGGACGTCACCGTAAAGGAGTCCAAAAACAAAGAGCAGCGCGAATCCGAGCCCGAAAGCTGCGATGAGGGCGAAGGCGAGTCCAAAGAAACGGGCGAGCGCGTGTGGACGCTTTAAAATCAGCGGCATTGCAGCAGGCGAGAAGATGAAAAGGGCGATCGAGAGGAGAACGGTCCCCACCAGGGGGTTGGGTAATCCCAGGTAAAAGTCGCCGTAATCGAGCCAGGAATGCTCGATCCAGCCATGGCGGCGGTAACCGTAGCAGCCGATTTCGGGAGCCGAGGGCTGCGGATCGCTCAAAAACCAGGCGAGGAGCAGGAACCCGATACAAATCAGGGCTGGGATCGCGTGGATCGCGAATCGCTTTTGGACGGAGATTTGAATGCCGCGCTCTGCCATGAGCACGAAGGTGATGAAGAGGGCCATCTCGGCCAGGATGCAAAGGCCGATGCAGAGCGTCGCAGAGGTCCAGTCCGATCCGTACGAACGTGAAGTTGCAAAGAAGAAGCCCTTGTGACAGTTGCCCAGAAGATTCGGGATCATCCAGATCAAAAAGGACAGGCTCATGGCCCAGGCAGCGGTGAAACGCCTGGGCACGTTCCGGAAGCGCTCAAAGAAGCCGGGAGAGGTTTCAGTCATCGTTCGGTTTCAGCCCTCATTCGTTTGCGGTCTGGGGCAGGCCGCCATGAAGAGCCAGGCAAAGCCTGCGGTGAAGAGGAAGAAATAGATCAGGGCAAGGGCGAAATCGCAGAAATCGATCACTCCGGCGAAGGGGTGATCCAAGGGATATTGCGAATGTGCATAGGGAAGGGGCAGGATCGCATTGCGAATGAACCAAAACACAATGGCCGGGAGGAGCGCCCAAAGAGCCCCGCGCAGACTTCGCGCGAAAGCTGAGGATTTGGGAGCGTCTTCTGCGGGCGCCTTACGATCGACGAGCACACGCGCGATGATGAAGATCGCCGCCGAAAGCAGAATCCAGAGCGGCCAGAGCACCACCATCGTGGGAAGGCTCCCAGACGGAATTTGCGGGAATTCAAGAAAAAACAGTGAGAACATGAAAGCCACGGCGAGGCCAAGCGGCAGGAAGATGTGAAACAGCAGGCGCTTGCCGATGGATACTTTGACTCCGCGCTCCTTCAAAGCCGCAAAGGCGAACGCGAGCGCCATCTGAATGAACAGAAACAGCGCGTTGCCGAGCAGGACGGTCGTCATCTGCGGGGAATAGTCATCCCATTCCAGAACATCGCCGGGACCAACAGAGGATTCCTGCTCTCTGCAGATGGTGCCCAAAGGGAGCTTGAGTTTGCCTGCGGTGTCGCCGCTCCCGTTGATGACACCCCCGCAGGTGAAGGCGTAGCCCACTCGCTCCACGAAGGCGACCATTTTGGGGGTATGCTGCAAGTCGTCATAATAGACCGGGCAATCCTGCTGACAGGAAAACCCATGAGGTCTCATGCCCGCAAAGCAGATCCAGCCGAAGAGCAGGATGGAGAGAACAAAGGCTGCGGTGAAGCGTTTGGGCAAAGCCCAAAGGCGGGCGATCAGCGAAGGGTTGTGCGTTGCGGTCGGTTCAGTCATCCAAAACTCCTTTTGCGCTCAAGCTGCGTCAAACGGCTCATTCTTATCATCGCCTTCTTGCGCAAAAAAGGCTTAAGTTCGGATTTTGGGTCACCGAAAATTTCAAAAAATGCGTTTTAGCCCGGTTTCGCGATACAGAGTGAAATGGAGGATCCGTCGATGAACCGGTTTTTGTCCAAAATCCCGGGTGGGAACGCGGCCATAAACCGCTTTGGGTTCGGATCCCC
>DBWM01000050.1:106041-106244 GCA_002309015.1 Myxococcales bacterium UBA1238
GTGGGAATGCGGCGATAAACCGCTTTTGGGTCGGATCCCCGATCTCTTGCAACGCCCACAGACGCTTAGGATTTGAGCGCATCGCGCTTTTTGGGCTGTGATTTTAAAGAGTCGGGCATTTTGAAGGAGCGCTCAAAAGGGAGAGCGGATTGTTTCAATCCTCATTCGTTTGCGGTTTGGGGCAGGCCGCCATGAAGAGCCAG
>DBWM01000019.1 GCA_002309015.1 Myxococcales bacterium UBA1238
CCGATCGCTCTGGCATCTGTTCAGCCGAAAGATCAGATGGTCATCTGGACGGCGGCCCAGGCGGGTCAGCTTTCAAAGCCCCTCCCATCAACGAAACATGGCGCCTTCACCTATGCGGTCTTGCGCGCGTTGCGCGGGGATGCGGACGGCGAAATTTCGGGCGTGAAGGATGGCATCGTCGATCTCAATGAAGCCGCTCAATTCGTCACTCAATTCTTAAAGAAGCAAAAACTCTTCTCATCGCAGACGCCGCAGTTAAACCGGCCTCAAAAGTTTTCCTTTGAGCTGAGCGATGTGAAGCATGCGCGTCTGGATGTTTCGAGACCCGTTCAGATTTCAGCGGTTACAGAGGTTAAAGACAAGCCCGAAGAAAAGGCTGTGACATCAGAAAAGGTGACAGAATCTGCCGACGCGATGTTTCATACGGGCAAAGCGTATTATCTTCAGGGAGACTATCTCAACGCAGCAAAATGGTTTGTAAAATCTGCTTATCAAGGTCACGCCGATGCGCAATATCATCTCGGCAAGCTTTATGAAACAGGAAAAGGCGTCCCTCAAAATTATAAAAACGCAGTAGAATGGTATATAAAGGCTGCAAAACAAGGACATGCTGCGGCGCAAGGTCAACTGAGAGTACATAGTTATGGGACGTTCAGGAATACGACCAGATGATCTTGCCCGTCCAACGTCAGGCCGTTCCATCATCCTCTGATGACTCCCCCCGCCCAAGCCTGAATGGATTCTCCCGGGGCGAAGCCCCAAAGAAAAACCGTTGAAAAAACCGAGAGTTGGGGCAGATTCTCAGGTTTTAATCCATGGATTCAAATTGAGCATCTTGCCCAGTAAGCCTCAAAAACAAACTTCTGTCCACATCCTTCCGAGGACATCAAAAACAGATATTGTTCCCTTCCCCGAAAACAGGACGATGGGAAAATCACCAGAATCGGCTCATATGAGCAAGGAAGGGCATCGCGAGATGAGGAAAACTGCTCAACGCGAAACAGAAATTGTTAAGGCGGTACAGGAATGAGATGCCGGAATCCCGGCTGAGCTGCCGACGCCTCAACATTTCGCAAGCGACCCTTTATCAGTGGCGTCGAAAGTACGCTGGTCTGGACGTCCGCCAACTGCACCGGCTCAAAGAACTCGAAGAAGAAAATGCCAAACTCAAATGTATGCGAGTCTGGCTCTCGACAATTTCTTCGAGAGGTGATTGAAAAAACTCTGAGGCCTGAGATTCGCAAAAGGAAATGGGTCTTATCGTCGAGCGGGATGCGTATCCATTTAAAATCATTGAAGAAGTTCATAAAATCACAGATGTCTGGAGGGCGTATTACAATCAAGAGAGGCCTCACGAAACCTGAGGTCATCTGTCTCCGAGGCAATGGGACTTGGAAAAAGCAGCTTCGTAAAAATGAGGCTGGTCCTCAAAACAGGTAGTTGATCTTTTTCATTTCAAAATGAATAACCACCACGTTCCGTCTGTCTGGACGCCTTTCAATACACAAAGGAATCTCATGCGAAACCTGCTTCCCTTACTTCTGTGCCTACCGCTGGCCGCGTGTGAATTCGAATCCGAAGGCGGTGACACCGACGGCGGAATCTCCGCCTGCAACGCCATCAAAGGCCAAGGCACATGGACTTCACCCACCGGCTCCGCAGCCGCAAACTCCAGCGCGGCGCTCGCCACGCTCTCCGTGCCTGCCGGGCTCTCCACCAACTTCACATCCGACGGCGGCACGCTCAAACTCACCGTCCACCCGCTCGACGCCGACGGCCACCTGCTCTACACCGGCCTGCAAGCCAGCAACTTCACGCTGGGAGACGCACTCACCATCGGCAAGATGGGCTCGCTCACCACCTCGACCATCAGCGCCACCGGCACCATCGGCGAACTGGAAACCGGCGAAGCCAAAGGCGAAGGCCGCAGTGTCGTGCTCCTGTTCGACTCCTCGGGCTCCAACGGCAGCACCGATCCCGACCGCATGCGCGTCAGCGCCGGCAAAGAATTCGTCGAGCGCATGTCCAGCGGCACAACCTTCGCAGTCATGGACTTCGGCGTCGCTGACGGTTGGTTCAGCAGCGTCGTCTCATCGTGCTTCGACGATTCGCGATTCCTGCTCGATTTCACCACAGACAAAGTCGCCGTTCAGGCCGCCATCAACCGTGTCACCGCATCCGGCGGCACACCGCTCTACGGCGCACTGGACGACGCCGTGGGACTCGTCGAAGGCATCACGAAACAAGGCGCCACCAACGCAGACGTCGTCCTCTTCACCGACGGCCAAGCCGGCGACTACTCAGCCGACACCTCCCGCAGCATCATCTCGCGCGCCAAAGCCGTCCACGCACGCCTGCACAGCATCGCACTCAGCTCCGAAAAGGCCGACGCCGTCGATATCCGACACCTGCAGCACCTCTCCAACGAAACAGGCGGCGTCTCCGTCACCGTCGCCGAAGCCAGCGATCTCCTCGACGAGTTCGGACAAGTCGCCGACGTCACCAACTCAGAACTCGACATCAACCTGCAAGTCCAGATCCAACCCGCCACCCCCCTCGCCGCAGGCATCTACACCGTCCGAGGCTCCCTCTCCGCCACCATCAACGACGCCACCGCCACCGCTCCCTTCGCCGTCAACGTCGAAGTCGTAGACGGCAAGTGATCCCTCCCGCCTCCGAAGCCACTCCGCCCCCTGCACGACGCCTCTACTGAAAATCGCTGTTCGCTGTGCCCCTCTCTGCGGGCTCACTTGGTATAGCGATGCACGCTGCCGTCGGCGTCGTCCTTGAGGAGGAGCTGGTTGCCTTTGACGCAATAATCGCCGCTCATTTTTTGGGTTGAGGGGGTGCAGCCATCAGCATCGCAGAGTTGGAAAGCGGCGCATTCGATGCGGTTGCCCTTCGTTTTGCAGCGGCCCTTCAACGTTTGGTTCGTCGTCACGGATCCCGAGGTGCAGATGCAGGATGAGCCGGCCAGGTAGCAGGCGCTGTCGTATCGGGCGCTCAACGCATTGCAGGCTTCATCGGGGCTGAGATCGCTGTAGGGAGCGCAGTTCAGGCGGGTCTCTACGCCATCAAAGATCGCCTGGGTTTCACGGGCGATTTCCATCGAGCCGTCGCCTGCAATCGAGATCTGGTCTTTCACGCTGCCCCGATAATGAGTGAAGGCGGTGCAGGCCTCTGCGGGCTCAGATACCGGAGCTTCCGAAGCCTTCCAATTTCCCGCAACATCGCCTCCGCAAGGCGTAAAACGAACCTGCTCATCGCCTTTATCGTTGTCGTCCCTGCCGCCGTCGACCTTGTTGTCGTCTCCGTCGCAACCCGACAAAACGGTCGCCGCCATCAAAAATAAAAAGAAGCGCCTGAACATTTCAAAATCCTTGCCTCAGCGTGCGCATACCGGCCGAGCTGCTTCATCGCCTTTTGTGAAGACGGAAAAGCGCACGACGCCTCCCGGCCCGATCTATTCAACCGAAAGCATCAAAAAAACAAATGGATACGTTTTTTTTGAAAAGGCCGCGTTTTCGAAAGAGACTGCGCGCTTACGCGGGTTCAACCCAGGGAGATTCGGCGAAGAGGCAGCCGATGGAGGGCTCCAGGCGGCAACGGCCACCGATGGGAAGGAGCTGGATTTTGCCGTTATGACCGGCGGGCGCGTTGTTGACGAGGGGAACGGGATCGAAGTCTTCAGCGAGGGCTTCGTGGGCGGTGCGCGTGTGGCAGCTTGGGAGCGCGAGATCGCCGAGCCAGATCGCCGCGCTGGTTTCCATGAGTCCCGAGAGGCGCATTTGCGTGTAGCAGCGGTCGAGGCGTTCGGGCATTTCGCCGTTGTCTTCAAAAAACCAGATGGTGGGCTCGTCGCAGTGAAGGGCGAACGGGGTGCCCACGAGGCTGGCCATCGCGGTCATATTGCCACCGCGGAGGATGCCGGTCGCAGTTTTGCCCGATCGGCTGGTGCGAAACTGGATTCCATTTTTTTCGCCGCGCAACACCGTAAAAGCTTCCGCAAAATCGAACTGCGCTTTGCCCACGGATCCGAGATCGGTGACGCCGGGCCCGTGCCAGGTGATCCAACCGAGGCGCTCCGAGATCACGTTGAGCAAAACGCAGGCGTCCGAGATGCCGATGATCACTTTGGGCGGGAGCGATGCGGCGGCTTCGAGGATGGCGGGCAGGATGCGCAGAGAGCCGCTGCCTCCTTTGGCGATCCAGACGATGTCGCAGTCGGGTTCGCGCAGGGCGGCGATGAATTCTTCGGCGCGGCGCTCATCGTCGGCGGAGAGGTAATCGCGGGAGCTGCTTTTGGCGCGCATTTCGTCCCAGCGCACTTCGCAACCGCTGTTGGCGATCACTTCAACTCCTTTTTGCATTTGCGTGATTTCGCGCACCGTAGATCCGCAGGGATGGACGATGCGGACGACCGGACGTTGAGGCAGCGCTTTGGTTAAGACGGTCATGGCCGATCCTTAAGCAATGAACGAGCAATTTTAATGACGCATCGGGCAGCCGTGAAGACGGTTGAAAGCGCGCGATCCTGCGATCTCCGGTGATCTGTCGCACAGGAGAAACGTCCGTCGTTGATTAAAATCTCCTTTAATTTCAATGAGTTATAACTCGAAATTTCAGTCGATTTTGTAACGATAAAATAAAGGCAGGAGCACCCTGGTCTCAACTTCCTGAAATTCAAATAAAAAAATCGTGATCTTGCCTGATCAGAGTTCAAAAGCAGGCCTTCAGACCGCATTGATCCAACGCATTTCACTTGAAAAACCCGCTCCTCTCTCCTCTGGCTTGTGTTCGATTTCGCCTTTAATCTTAACCGGTTATCTAAAAAGCAGAAATGCGAAAAAATATCCGTCAATTAACGGCAGCCCGATTTCGCCGCAACAGCATGAAAATCAATGCATTTTAAATCATTCGACAATCGCACAAAAAAAGGACGGCATCCATTGTCTCTCTTCTGCGACAAGTTTTCAGAATTTCCTTTTAACATTGTACAGTTAGATCTCCATCATACCGTTAAAATCAGAGACAGAAAAGCGGCAATCACCTCCCCCTACGCCTCCGGCGAACTCCTGCTCACCGGCGCCCGCCTCCTCCCTCTGGGAATTCCGATCGCGATCTTTCCAAACCGGATCTGCCCTGGAAATCCATCGCAGAAAAAAATGCTTAGGTTTCAACCTGTTATTCAGAAATACGAATTCGCTTAGAAGAAAAGCAATCCATATAGCTCGCATTATCCCTTTAAAAAACGCCAGAATTCAGCTGATCAGAAGATAGAAAGGCTGCGATGCCCTCTCCTGCGCGATCAAAACCGTTCATTTTCATGAAAGGTTTAAACTTCAGATCGGTCTTTTCTGCATAATTTCTCTTTAAAAACAAACGATTATGCTCGCTCATCCTTATTAAGAGATGAGCGCTTAAAAACCAGGCAGAAGATCTGCGGTGTAACCGGGCAAAATTTGAAATCAATTTCGGCTCTAATCCAAATGAGAAGAAATAAAGGCCTGCTCGTCTTCATTTCTTCGTTCAATCTGCTTATTTCTCATTAAAAATCAACGTATTACAATGAGCCATAAAACGACAGAACCCGCAAAAGAGCGGCAGTCCCTTGCTCGCGAAGCGATCGCATTCCTCAAGACTCACCCCGGAGTCCACTCCGTATCTCGCCCCAAAGCCCGAGCGCTCATCGAAGCCCAACTCCACGCTCACAACTTCCATATATCGGAGGCCACCAGGCAGCTCCGTCTCGCGAGGATTCACACCGAACGAAGCGCTGAGATTGCCGCCCGATTAAGAATCATTGCCGCTCTTTATTGATCGATAACCATCTGTCATGAAAAGAAAATTTAATTCGTTCAGCCGAACAGCAATTCAAAAACCATTTCTCTTTTCAGGGTCGTCATGATTTTCGAAGATTTTACGGTGGTTATCGCTGCCTTTCTTTTATGGTTGAATTGCGCATATCATATTCCACCATAACCACCTGAAATTACGACATTTATTTTAAATTCCTTGTCGGAGGCGCTTCAATCATCTGCAGGACTTAAAATCGCTTCTATGGTCCATTTGCCTTGTGATTTCGGCTGATTTCTGAAAAAGCTTTCTATTTCAAATGGTTATTCTCAGAATGAGATTGCCTTTTTTCCTTCATCATCAATCTAATGCGCGAACCTGCAGTCAGATCAATCCTTTTTGAAAACATCATCCGCCCAGAATCCGCGCAGCCTCACGGCCTTCAACGCCCCTCTTGGCATTTCCTACAAATCGCCTCTCGCCCCTTCGCGCCCAGCTGCCCCCAACCGACACCATCCGGAAACCGCCCCTAACCCCGTCAATTTTCAATCAGTTTTTCTCGCCTGACATCATTCGGCTCAGACGATTTTGAAACCTTCGCTTCCTCCCGGGCTCACCGGATGCCCCTTCACTTCCCATGCAGCGCACCAACTCGCCCCGACGTCCCGAACGCCTGCCTCAACGCCAAACGCAAATCTCTCGTTCGTTTTACCAAGCCTGGCAGCGGCCCATCGCGTGCAATCTGCGTTTCCAGGCTGGTGATGCTGTCGGCTGGTGAGGTTGGCGACTGGTGAGGTTGACGGTGAAAGGTTGACGACTGGTGAGGTTGACGGTGAGAGATTGCTGCGTCGGAGACCAACGATGCCGCTCAAACCGCCAGGAAGGCCCACGCATGCCCTTCAACTTCCCGGGCAACTCCGACCTGGCCCTCCACCAAAAGCACCCGCGCATGCCCTGCCTAAACCCCGCGCGACGTCAGCGATCATCCCTCCGTTGGCGGATCCGAACCCATCCGTTGCAACGCTCTACGGATAAAAGAACGAGCGCCCCTCCGTTAGCAGACCCCAAAGGCCTTCAGCGCCGAGCTTCCGTTATCGGCTTTCGTTATCGGCTTTCGTTATCG
>DBWM01000010.1:0-476 GCA_002309015.1 Myxococcales bacterium UBA1238
TCGGTCGGAGGGCTGGGCCCCCGAGTAGCATCGCTTGGGTTGCGAGTTTTGGGGTGATGTGAGGAGAAGTGTAATTCGAGCGGCTCCGCGAGAGCGACAAGCCATCTATTTTGGGGAAGGTGGCATCCGCGAAGCGCGAGGCGGAAGGGGACTGGTCAATCAAAGTGAGGTTTCGGGGCGTGTAGTTCCCTAAAGCTGCGGATTGTGATCCTGTCACGCTTCACATGCCCCCATTTTTGACTTCCCCTGCAACGCCATCTTGCAAAATCGGTGCGACTCGTACGGCTGAGGCCTCGATCGAGGTCCCAATTTGCGCGGTCAGCCGGACGCGTTCCATGGAGCGTCTCCCGCCGGGAAAGTACGTGCCGGAGGCTCCGGCGCGTGTTTTCCTGGCGGGAAAGTACGTAACGGAGGCTCCGGCGCCTCTTCGCTTTGCAAGATCCGTGCCAAAAAACGCTCCGGCGCGTAGTTTCTCG
>DBWM01000010.1:515-169833 GCA_002309015.1 Myxococcales bacterium UBA1238
TCTTTCCAAGAAAGTACACAACGGACGCTCCGACGCAGGTAGGTTTACCGGGAAAGTACACAACGGAGCGTCCGACGCCTCATTTCCCGCCATGCCCATCTTCGCCACCCCATCCGCCGCCTGATTGCGGGGCGGGAGGATGGGGATCGGAGGCGTTTGGGGCTGAAGTCTTTGGAGGAGATGGGGGATCGGAGGGATTAGGCGTTTTGCGCGCCTTCAGCGGCGGCGGCTTTCTTGGCCTGGCGGGCTTTGTCGATGCGGGGGCCGAAGCTCAGGAGCAGGATCGTGCAGACCAGGAAGGCGGCGCCGATGAGATCGGCGGTTTTGGGGGTCGAGCCGTCAAAGCCGAGCCACAAAATGAAGGTCGCGACGACGCCGGCCAGAACGCTCGAGCAGCGGTTGACGGGGACGCAGAAGGTGTTGTCGCCGGGGCTCAGGTAAATGAGGTTGCCGCAGATGCCGGTACCGCCCGAGAAGGTGCCGATGAGCAGGACGACGAGGAGCAGGAGGCCGATTTGGGGGACCTGCGTGAAGCCGTAGTTCAGCATGTCGAAGATTTCGAGGTTGTTGGCGGCGGTGTCGGTGATGTTCGAGCTGCTGCCCAGCGCCGCGAGGACCGCGAGGCCGATGAACAGGACGGGGGTTGCGACCACCTGCTCCTGGACGAAGTAGCTCTTGGTGACGTCGGCGTCGGTCGTCTTTGCGCGCTTGGTCATGAACAGGAAGCGGACGAAATAGGCGAGCAGATAGAAGAACACCGTCAGCCACGCGCCGAGGGGCATGTTCATGTCAAAGTTCTTGGTCAGGGTGATGCCGCCCAAAGGATCGGCCTTGTTGACCGGCACAAACAGCACGGGCACCGCGATCGCGCAGAGGCTCAGGAGGAAGCCGCACCAGGAATACCATTTGGGCCGGCGACCCATGATCAGGTCGACGATCGGGGCGATGATCAGCGCGCCGCCCTTTTGCAGCAGCATCATGAAGACGATCGAGACGCCGGTGAAGGTGTACGCCAGAGTGGTGGTCATCACGACCACGCCCGCGCAGATGCCCGAGAAGAACTGAAGCGTGTCGGGGAAGCGAATGGTGAGTCCGCCGAGCTTCTTTTTGGGCAAATAGCCCCACCATTTCATGACCGAGAGATAAATGATCATCACGATCACGGAAGCGAAGACCGACATCGGCAGGGTCATGGCCCCCTGAAGTTTGGGCAAACTCGTAAAGAGTCCCCCAGTGATCGCCTTTGTGAGGGCCGTATAAGGCACGTAGCAGGCAAAATAGCCGAATGCAAACCACCAGATGCTGACGTTCATGTTCTGTCCTTTGCAGCAACGTTGTTAAAAAGTCGCAAGAGTGTGCTCCTTGAAGGGCGTTTGCGCAAGCAAGAATCCCCAAAGGCGCAGAGATGGCCGATTTACGGGCGGGTTTGGGGCGCCTGGGATTTTTGGCAAACGAGGAAATGCGAGGTTTTTCAACGCCGGGATTTACAGCCGGGAGCGCGGCGGGCATACTGCGCCCGTGAAAATGAAACGCTCCTTATGCCTGATTGCGCCGGTTTTTTTAGGGCTCACCGCCTGCGGAGGCTCTGTGGCCGAGCAGACTGTCCAGATGGATCCCGAAGCGATTCTGGCGGCGAGCTGGCTTGTGGACAGCGCGGATGGCGTCGAACACCGCGTGAAAGTGACGGATTTTCTGGGCACGCCCATCCTGATCTACGCATTTACGAGCTTTTGCACCGAATGCCTGGCTCAGTTGCCCGAAATTCTTCAGACCAGCCGCGAGGCGGATTTCTTATTTTTACCCCTTTGCCTCGACAAGGAACCCGATCGCGAAGCGATCTTTGCGGCCATGGGTGAGAAGACGATCTTACTTTTAGGCAGCGGGGAAGAACAAATGGGGCAGAGCGTGTTTGGCGAAATCGAGTCTGTGCCTGCGGCGTTCCTGCTGGGCTGTAAGGGCGAATTGCTCGAACGCTATAACGGCAACCTCTCGATTCAGCATCTGTCGATCCGCGCACATTGCGAGGATTCCTCCGAGGAGTGACGGTTTATGGAAATGTTGATGTCGCTGCTCAAACGCGGCGGCCCGGTCATGATCCCCATACTGGCCCTCTCGATTGTGGCCTTTTTTGTGTTTTTTGAACGTCTCTGGCGGCTCCGCAGGCAAAACATTTTGCCCGAAGCGTTTCTGAACCTGATTAAAAAGAAGCTCACCGAAGGCCGCTTTGAGGACGCGCGGATCTTGTGCGAAGGCGATCATTCCGCGATTTCGGCGGTGGTGGCGGCGGGGCTCAAATCCAAAAATCGCACGAGAGCTGAAATCAAGACCGCATTCGAAGAGATCGGCCGCTTTGAGGTGAGCGCGCTCGGGCGCTTCATCGAGGTTGTGGGCACGATCGCCACCGTATCACCGCTTCTGGGCCTGCTCGGCACCGTCACCGGTATGATCGACGTGTTCCGTTCGGTGGTTTCTGAAGCGGGCGCAGGTCCCGTCAACCCCGTAAGCCTTGCGGACGGCATCTGGGCGGCGCTGCTCACGACGGCGGCGGGCCTCTGCGCGGCGATCCCCGCGTTTCTGGCGTATAAATACCTGCTCTCCCGCCTGGACGGCCTGGCGCTCGAAATGGAAGAGACCGCCGTGGAGCTGCTCGATCTCCTGGTGCCTCCGGAACAAACCCTTCCGCCGCGCGAAGTTCGCAAAGAATCCCGGCCGGCTGAAGCTCTGGCCCAAGAGAGCTGAGGTGCGCTCGTGAATTTCAGGGCACAAGGCTTGAAAGGGCGATCGGCGACGGTCATCGATATGACGGCCCTGGTCGACGTGGTCTTTCAGCTGCTCATCTTCTTTTTGCTTACATCCAATTACGTCAAACAGCAGGATGCGGCGGAGCGTGCGGCGAAGGTTCAGCTCGAACTCCCGGAAACCCAGCTCGAAGCCGACGACGAACCTGCAGAAGACGTGACCATCGAGATCGATGCGGAGGGCGAGGTTTACCTGGAAGGTGAGCATCTGACCTCGATGGACGAGCTTGAGCAGCGGATAGCCGAGCAGGCGAACCAGCATCCGAACACGATCGTGCTGCTCCGGGGCTCAAAAGACGCTTCTTACGGCAAAATCGCGCAGGTGATCGCGCTTACGCGCACGTATCGGCTCAAAGTGAGCGCGGTCCTGCAGTCGCAATAAAAGGAGAAGGCGATGTGGCGGCGCATGATTTGGCGTTTGGTGATGCCTGTGGGGATTGTGGCGATCGTCGCAGGCGCGCTCTGGATGGCGTTTACGTTTCGCGATCCCGCTCTCCTGAAAAAAAGCCAGGATTTGCAGGCCGACTTAAACAGCCTGCTTCAAAAAAACGAGCAGCTCTCCCGCGAGATTGCGGCCCTCGAGAACGAAAACCAGCGCCTGCGCGAGGATCCCGAAGCGAGCCTCTATTACGTGCGGACGGAAGCGGGGATGCTGCGGCCGGGTGAAACGCTTTACCAGTTTGTTGAGGTTGCAGAGGAAGCGCCAAGGGCAGAGAATCGCGACGCGCGCGCAAAACCGAAGTCGCCTGAAACCCGCGATGACGCCGCCGCCGATGGGGGAACCTGAGCTTGGTGAACGTGAACAGCCAGCCCGTAAGCGAAAAACTGCGATTCCTGGGGCGAAGTCTTCTGCCCTGGGTGGCGCCGCTCTGTGCGGTTTGCGGGAGCGCTGCGATCGTTGCGGGGGTTTTTGAGCCCGATGCGCCGTCGGCCGTGAAGGGTCTGGTGGTGGCCGGGATTCTGCTCTGCGCGATCCTCTGGGATGCGATTCAGCGGCTGGGGTTTCAAAAACACAATCGCGCCTTCTTTGAGATCGAGGGGCCTCTGCTCTGGGTGGTTTTGCTCTGGGCGGCGGTGCGCGCGGCGGGGCCTCAATACGGGCCTCATCTCACGCCTTTTTGTGCGGTGCTCCTGGGAACGGTCTGCGCGCTGTTTCAAAAACCCCTCATCTATCTGGTCATCGCGGTGGCGGCGGTGCTCGAGCTGAGCCTTGCGGCGATCGGGCGTCAGTCGGTGCAGATTTGCGCGATCCATCTGGCGATCTACGGAGCGGCTTCGGCTGCGCAGAGCATCTGGCGCTGGTGGTCGGATCGGCGCGCGTTCGCTTTGGCCGAAAAGGCGGAGCGCGAAAAAAATCTGGCGGTTGAAGACGCCGCCTGGGATTTCGGGCTGAAGACGAGCCAGATGCCCGCATTGAGCGATCGGCCGTCGCTGAGCAGCTTAAACCGGCTCACCTGCGGCATGATGACCGTGGACTACATCAGCGAGTCGTTCGCGTTGCAGCTTCAGCTGGTGCGCGAGGCGCTGGGGCTTTGCTCGGCGGTGGTGCTCTGGCGCGATGCGGAGGGCGAAAAACTCAATCTGCGCGGATTTGCGTCGGAGCGGGAGCTTTGCGGCGGGCCGTATCCCCTGGATCGCGGCGTGCCGGCTACGGTGATGAACGGTCACAGAGAGGTGGCGATGGCGCCGGTGCCCCGAAGGTTTGCGGGGCTGCCTTATTACGAAAACTGCGATCACGTGGGCGCGCTGCTTGCGGTGGCGATTCCCGAGCCTTCGCTGACGCCTCTCGAAGAACCCCGGGTGGCGGGCGTGCTTTGCGTCGATCGCGTTTCTCCCTCCGCCTGGACCGAGCAGGAGCGCCGGGTGCTGCATCTGACGGCCGAAAAGCTCTGCTACGATGTGGAAGCCTCCCAGCATTGGAAACAAAGCGATCGCGATCGCATCGTGAGCGAGCGGTTTGCCGCCGTTTTGCAGGAACTGAATGCGACCCTCGATCTCGAAAGCGCCGCAGAGGTCGCGCTCAAAGCCGTAAAGACCCTCGCTCACGCCGATATGGCGGTGCTCAGTCTGTGCGAGCAAAACCATCATCGCGTGCTGCGCGCAATGGGGCTTTACGAAGATCGCTTCCAGGATCTCGAATTCGAAGGCGATGAGGGGCTCGTGGGGCAGGCGGTCGCGCTGGGACAGATTCTGCCGGCGGCGGACGATTATCGCGGCGTGCAGGCGATCTTTTCTTCGGAGGATCGGCTCCCGGAGTTGCGTTCCCTCTTGATTGTTCCCTTGAAAAAGGCACAAGGTGGAGTCTTCGGAGCGCTCACGGTGGCGAGTCAGACGCCGGGGGTTTGCGCCAAGCATCAGGAGATTCTCACGTTGATCGCCGATCAGGTGGCCGTCAAAATCGATTTGGCCCGCGCGCACGAGCAGATTCGCCTTTTGGCCACCACAGACGGCCTGACGGGGCTCGCCAACCATCGCGTGTTCCAGCAGACCTTCGATCAAATGCTGGCGCGGGCGGAGCGGCGGAGCGATGCGCAGGGGCGGCTGGCTTTTATCCTTTGCGACATCGACTTTTTTAAGAAGCTCAACGATAACTACGGGCATCCGTTTGGCGATCTGGTGCTGAAGGGCGTGTCGCGCACTTTGGCTCAGGCGGTGCGCAAGGTGGATCTGGCGGCCCGGTATGGCGGTGAGGAGTTTGCACTTTTGCTCGAAGGCTCCGATCGTCAGGGAGCCATGGCGATGGCCGAGCGCATCCGCAGCAGCGTCGAGGCGTTGAATTTTGAGCATGAGACGGGGATTGTAAAAGCGACGTTATCCTTAGGCGTCGCTGCGTTTCCTGAAGATGGTTTGACGAAAGTCGAACTGATAGAACATGGAGATCAGGCGCTCTATTGTGCCAAGCACGAAGGTCGCAATCGCGTCAAATCCTGGGCCGAGGTTCAGGAAACGATTCCGACTGAAGATCAAAAAGCGCTTTGAAAGGAGTTTTCATGCGCAAGTGCTACGTTCTGGACACCAATGTGATTCTCCACGATCCGAGGGTGATCTTTCGTTTCGTCGAGAGCGACGTGGTGTTGCCGATTTACGTGATCGAGGAGCTCGATCGCTTCAAGAAGGATATGTCGGGGCTCGGCCGCAATGCGCGCGAGTTCTCTCGGGAACTCGACGAGTTGCGCTCCCACGGCGAGCTGAAGGATGGCGTCTCGGTCGATGGCAACAGCACCGTGCGCGTCGCCTTCGTCCGCCATCCGGATTTCAAGTCCGAAGTCTTCACCCACCGCGACGATTACGACAACCTGATCCTCCGCACAGCGCTTGAGATCCACGAGCTGAGCAAGTCAGAGGTGATCTTTGTCACCAAGGATGCCAACCTCCGCATTCGCGCCGACATCCTGGGGCTTCGCGCCGAAGACTACGATCCCGACAGCGTGGAGATGACCGATCTCTACGAAGGGCACCGCGAGCTCGATGTCTCTTCGGATGCGGTCGAGGCCGCCTTTAAAGAGGGTGCGGATTTAGGGCAGAAGTTTAACGCCAACGAATTCATGCTGTTGCGCGACGAGCAGAATTCGAGCCACACGGCGATGGCCCGTTACGATCAAAACAGCGGGCTGGTCAAAGCGCTGCCGCGCCGCATGCCGCCGGTCTGGGGGCTCACTTCGCGCAATAAGGAGCAGGCCTACGCGTTAAACCTTTTGCTCGACGATTCGGTGAAGCTGGTCACGCTCATCGGGAAGGCGGGTACGGGTAAAACGCTGCTCGCGCTCGCTGCGGGGCTTCAGAAGGTGACCGAGGAATCGGTCTATCAAAAGATCCTGGTCAGCCGTCCGGTTTTGCCCATGGGCAAGGATCTCGGTTATCTGCCGGGCACCATCGAAGAGAAGTTTGAGCCCTGGATGAAGCCGGTCTACGACAACCTGGATCTGCTGCTCACGCTCAACAAGAACGGACGCCGCGACAATCGCGGTCACGCTGCGCTCTTCGATCTCGGGATCCTCGAAATTGAGCCCTTGACGTACATTCGCGGGCGCTCCATCCCGCATCAGTACATCATCGTCGACGAAGCGCAGAACCTCACCCCTCACGAAGTGAAGACGATTTTGACCCGCGCAGGCGACGGCACCAAATTGATCTTCACCGGCGATCCTTACCAAATCGATAATCCCTACGTCGATACCACCAACAACGGCCTGGTGCATCTGGTCAACAAATTCCAGAATCAGCCGCTGGCCGGCACGGTCACCCTGAGCAAAGGCGAGCGTTCGGAATTGGCCGAACTGGCAGCCAACATTCTCTGATCGCGGTCCTCTTTTGCAGCGCGCTCGCATCTTTTGGGCGCGCTGTGCCTTTTGGGGTTGTGCGTTACGGTGAGGGTTGGGACAAGTGGAACCTGAAGATTTCCCTGCGGGTTATAGCGTTCAAAGCGATCTCGGTGAGGGCTCGATGGGGAGCGTGTGGCTCGCATACCATCAGGCCGCGCACGGCCATTGCGCCGTCAAGATCCTCAACACCGAAGATGAGCATAAGGGCACAGCGGAGCGCTCCTTCAACCGCGAAGTGCGGGCGATGGCGCGGTTAAATCATGGTTCCATCGTCAAGGTGTACGATTACGGCCGCACGCCCAAGGGATCGCCGTTTTTCGCCATGGAATACGTGCCGGGGAAATCCCTCCACGATTACATCCATGGCAGCTGGCGCTACGGGCAGATCTGGAACCTGCTCGACGTGTTGCTGGCGGCGCTCGGGCATGCGCACGCGCGCGATATGGTGCATCGGGATTTGAAGCCCGGAAACATCATCGTGCTGCCGGAGCTCGTGGGGGAAGGCTCTCTGAAGCTGGTCGACTTCGGGATCGCGCTCACGTTGCAGGATGCTGAAAAAGCCGGACGCCGCATCGAAGGCACGCCTGCGTACATTGCACCGGAGGCCGCCTCGGGAGATGTGGCGGCGATCGGACCCTGGACGGATCTTTATTCCTTAGGCGTGATCCTGTTTGAGATCCTGACGGGCGACCTGCCGTTCCACGGGCGCAATCTTTTGACGCATCACCAGCGCTCCCCTGTGCCGGAGATGCAGATTCGGTCCGATGTGGAAGCTCCGCCGGGGCTCATCCCCATCGTGCTGAGGCTCCTCGAAAAATCCCCCATCAAGCGTTTTCATTCGGCTGCAGGGGTTCGGCGCGCCCTCAGGCGGTTAGGCGATCCGCCTGCGCCGTTGCCGCTGGGTTATCCCCCCGAAAGCGAGCGTTCCTGGCTCGACGAGCGATCGATGACCCTAGATCTCGACAATCTGGAGCCGATCACGCGACCGCTCAGCACGGGCCTCATCCATTTGCAGGATCCGCCGCTGGCGGGCCGTGTGGAAGAATGCAAGCTGTTGCGGCGCGCTGCGGATTTGGTGCTTGCGGGTGCGGGGCCCAGGATCGTGATCATCGAAGGGCAGGCGGGTTTAGGCAAGAGTCGGCTGGCGGATGGGTTGCGCGAGGAGCTCGCCGAAGCCGGTAAGATGCGCACGCTTGTGGCGCGCAGTGAGCCGCAAACCACGGATGCAGGGATCCGTCAGGGGATTCTGAGGTTCATCGGTGCGCCTTCTGCGACGCCTGTGGACGCAAAGAAGCTGCTTTCCGAAGCTTTCCCTGAGCCCTCCCAGAGTCAGCTCGCGTACGAAGCGCTTTTTGGTGGCGATCTTGCGGATCCCAAAACCCGGCAAATCAACGATTCACTGGTGGAGTTGCTGAAGCTCCTGGCCCAGGACGGGCCGATGCTCATTCAGAGCGAAGATGCCCAATGGTCTACTGAAGGCCGGATTTTTCACCTCATCCGAAAGCTCGCCAAGTCAGACGAAGCGTCTCAGCTGCTGATCGTGCTGACGTTGCGCCCGCTCTCCATCGAGGGGGCCACAGGTGAAGAGGTCGCGAACAGCGAATCCGCAAGGCGTGGCTTAAAGCAACTGCTCGCGCTGCCTTATACCGATTACATTAAGCTCGGTCCGCTGAATCCGGTGGAGCTTTCCAAAGCCTGGAAATCGATGGCGCCGCTGCCCGAGGATCTCGTCGAAGCCGCGTGTTTTGATGGGTGGGGCAATCCCTTCTGGGCACTCCAGTCGATCCGGAACTTTGTGGAGAGTGAAGGGTTGTCATCCGCACCTGCGGATCCGAGTCAGCTGCTTCAGACCCGCATAGAGCGAGCGACGAGTGGAGATGGGGGAGAAGCGCTGCGCAGCGTCCTTGCGCGATCCACGCTGCTCGGGCGTTCCTTCATGGCCAAACATCTTTTGAAACTCTGCGAGGTGGCGGGCGGAACCCAGATCGAATCGATGCCTTCGACGGTTGAGGAGCTGGAAGTCCTCCTGGAGCGAGGGGTGAACAGCGGTTTGGTGGTGGAGCAGGCCGAAGGTCGCTGGCGGTTTTCGCATGATCTCGTGCGCAGTCAGTTCCGCCAGATTTGTCATCAGATGCCTCAGTTCGCCGCACTCAGTCTCGCCGCAGCCAATTTGAAGATGGGGCGGGCGCGGAAGGACAACATCGGCATCGAGATGGAGGTGGTGGCGCGCCATTTCTGGGACGGAGGCGATGAGGTTCGCGCGTTGCGGCTCGGTCTCGAGAGCGTAACCCGATTGCATCGGGCGGGTCTGATGGGTCAGGCGGCCACGTTCATGAGAAAGTTGATGGGCTGGGACGAGCAGAAGGGCTTCTGGACGCCTACGGAACGCGGTGAAGTACTGCTCCTGGGCAGCGATGCCTGCGAGCATGCGGGGCAGTGGGTGGACGCAGAGCTTTACGCCCAACAGGCGGTGCAGATTGCGGAGTCTCAGCATTTCGACGCCCTGGGTGCGAGGGCGGCGAGTCGCCTGGGGATCCTCGCGATCCGACGCGGGATGATATCCGGGGCTGAGGGCTGGCTTTATAAAGGTCTTCGGTTTGCGCACAGTTCGGGCGATGCACAGGCGAGAGCCGAGGCGCATTTGTCGCTCGGGCAATATTACCAGCAAATCGACCAGCTTGAGTTGGCGGAGGGGGCCTACGAGGAGAGCAAGGCATCCGCACCGAGGGACAGCCTTCTGGATTTGGCGGCGCGCAGAGCGCTCGCTTCGATCAACCGTTTGAACGGCAACCTGGAGCATGCAGTGGACGCGCTTCGCACGCTGCTCGATCTTTCCAAGCGGCTCGGTCTGGAGGTGGCGACCCTTGAGACCTGGCTGGAGCTCGGACTCTGCGCCTGGTCGGCCGACGATCCCAACGAAGCGCTTCACGCCTTTGACGAGGTTTACAGGGGGGCGCGCGGCAACCTCCTCACGCTCGAATTTCATGCGGCGGTGGGGGAAGCCTGGGCCTACGCTGCCCAAAAACAGTGGGACAAGGTGGATTTGATCCTGGGTCAGGCCGAAGATTTGCGGTACGACGTTCGACTGCGCGACAGCGAAATGGAATGCCTCTGTCTCGATCTTGCGCAGCTCGCCAAGGAACAGGACCAACTGGAACTGGTACCCCGCATCGAATCCCTCTACAAACCCCACAGCCAGACCACCGTCGTCGGCACCCCCGCCTTCTCCAAACTCACCGATCTCGGCGGATCCATCGACCGCGAAGACCCCTGATCCCCATTTCGTTTTCTGCTTCCGCAGAATTCACCCCATCCTGCCCGAATCGCGTTTCCTACTTCGCGCTGTCTTCAGGGAAAAACGCCTCATACAGTTTCCGCTGCATCGCTTTGTCCCGGGGCGCGATGCTGTAGCCGATCGCGGTCACCTTTAGGAACCCGATGCTTTCTTTGAGCAGGGGATGCGGGGTGAGGTAGGGTTGAAGCGCCGATTGCCCATCGGGGAGGGGCATCTGCTGGATGACGATGTGATCGCTCCAGCCGGTTTCCCGGATGCTGCTCTTTTGACCATATTCGAGCAGGATTTGGGGGCCGGAGAGCAGAAAGATCGAGGACCAGGATTCGAGCGAGGTCTTTTGGGACTGGGAGCCCGGAAACTTCATGGCCTGAAGCTTTTTTTGAGGCACGAGCTTTTCGAGCCCCAGACTCTTTAAGGGGATCGCTTTCTTCTTTGAGAGATCGACGGTCTCGCCCTTACAGGTGACCCGCTTCTCTGTGCAGTCGTTGATCGCGTTGCAGGAAGAGAATTGCAGGTAGGGGCCCACCATGCCCGAGAGATAGGCGCCTGCAGAATGATCCTCGAACTTTTGCGGAGCCAGATAGGATTTCCAGATGGGCGCTTTGGATGGATCGGACAGGCTTTGCACCGAAAGCTGATAGAGGGGATCCCCATGGTTTAAAGTCTTCTGACCCTCCGGGCAGAGCTCATCGCGCATTTCCGAAGGCAGCGTCTTCCATTGTCTGGAGCAGCTGCAGGCGAGCCCCTCATTTTTGACCTCGTGATATTGGACGATATAGAGATCCCCCCCATAAGCGATCACCGGCTGAAACCTATGCGCGATCACGCTCATCTTCCCGTCAATCCTGCCCACCCAATAGGTCCCGTAAGTTTCAAACACGCTCTGCGCCGTCTCATCAAAATAGACGACCAGCAGCTCATCATCCTCCGGAATCGGGGCAGCCGGTTTCGTTTCCGCCAAAGCGCTCAAACATGTCAGGCAGAAGGCGGGCAGGAAAGCGAAGAGAGAGAAAATCTTCATCAGGAAATCCTTTTTGGTGAGTGTCAATCATAAAGAAAGTGATCGGTTTTCCGCAAGCAAAATCTTCCCATCATCTCTAAACTCATCGTGATCGAAAGCCTCGATCAGGTCATCATCGCCCAACCGAAAGAGATCGAAAGCTGTCAAATCCGTTTAAGATGGCGCTGCAGGCGCCGGAAGGGGAGGTCGATTACAGAGTAAACCCCCAATCTGGAACCATTCGCAGAAGTTCAAACCTTTCCACATCCGTCACCCCCATCGGTTTCTTCACGTTACAGATCACCGAATCCCGCGATCCCCATTTCTTCCGCCATCCTCGCACTCTCCAAACTCCGCGATTCCCATTCGCACTGTCACCCTCGCACTCACTAAATCCCACGATCCCCATCCACTCCGTCACCCTCGTCATTATCACACTCCATGATCCCCATTTCCCTCATTACCTTCACCCTCATCGAACCCCGTCATCCCAATTCGCATCATCGCCTTCACCCTCTCCTCATAAAAAATCCCACGCCCTTTTGGGAGCATGGGATTCTTCAGATCCTGCATTTTTAATCGGTTGCGTTGGGTTCAGTTGGCTTCGGGCTTGGGATCCTGATTCTGGCCTTCTTCCTTCTCGAAGCGATCCTCGGCATTTTGAACCGCTTTGGTGCGCTTGAAGACGTAGAAGAGGGAGTTGACCTGTCGCTTTTTGCCGGGGGAGACGGCGAGGATGCGCGTATAGAGATGGTTATAGAACTCGCGCGATTCCTGTTTGACCATACTCCGGGCGTTGGTGGCGTTGGTCTCGGCGATGTAGAGCGCTTCGCGTTCCTGCATCAGGGTGTTGACGGTATTGTTCAATGCGCGAAGTTTGGACGCATGGTGGCTGATGGGGGCGTAGTCGGGGTCTTTTTCGAGTTGGTCGATCATGGCGATCATATAGCGCGCCTGCTGAGACGCTTTGATGCCCTTGACCATCTCTGAGGCCGAGATCGGGAACATACGCTTGTAGCGCGGATCCTGAAGTTTCCCGCTCACCTGGGCGCGAAGTTCGCGGGAGATCTGCATGACCTCTTCGTCGAGATCCTCGGCTGCGAGCATGATCTCGGCGGTTCGAGACATGCGTTGCAGTTTGGCGTCCTGCCATTCGGAGTCTTTGGTCTTCAGTTTCTGGAACTGGAGATCGACCTCCTCGATAAAGGGTTTCGCTTCTTCCATGCGCGGCATGCGGATGCGAAGGTAGCGAAAAGCCTCGATGTAGGTATCGAAGCTTTGGTTGGGCTCTAGCTGCTGCATCGATCCTCCTGGGGAAACGCAGAGTCTGAATGGCCCAATGATATAAAATAAATGGGTTTCTGAAAAGAAGTTTTTTCAACGGCCGAAAAAATCGATTTGCAAACGGAGGGTCAAACGCGGCGGGCGCCCGAAACCAGGCCCTTTTTTTAAGGTTCGGGCTTCACCTCAAACTCGATCCGCTGGGTCTTTAAAATATGGGGGCTTTCGATGCCGAGTTTCTCAACGGAGGCGTCGCCTTTGAGGCGGATCCAGCGTTCCTGACCGGGCAGGAGCAGGGCCAGGGAATCGCCGGAGCGCTCGCTCCCCAGTTTGAAATAGGCGTCCCGGTAGAGGGGCGCGATGCCCGTATTCCTGACCTTCACGTAGGTTTCTTTGCCGTCGGTCTTCAAATCCGTCACGGTCAGGCGGTAGCCGAGTTGCCGGCTCGCGTTTTTGATGTTTGCAGCGTCGCCGTAGGGGCCGTCGGGGGCGTCGTTGGCGATCATGAACGAGAGGTGATATTTGGCCGAAGCCTCCGCCCAGGTGACGCCGTGGAGCCCTTTGGGGTTTAAAAACCCGTGCTGGTCGTCTTCATCTTCGTAATAGCTGATTTCCCCGCCGAAGGGCGCCCTTTGCCAGCGGCTGTCACCCCCGAGATCGATGAAGCATTGCTCGTTGTAACCTTCACCCTGAGAGAGATCATGCTCGCTGTGCATAAAGGAATCGTCGAACAGGCCGAATCCGAGCTTGAAAAGTGCTTCATCTTCGGTGATCGGCGAGTAGTCGCTGTCGGCCGCATCGATCGAGATCGCCCAGGGGATCGGCATCACCGCGCTCAGATGCAAAAGGAAATCCCGCTGGTAAATCTTCGAGGGGAAGTTTTGCCCTAAGGAAAGCGGGGTTCCGTAGATGTGATATTCCGACCAGTGACCGAACCCGACCTCGAGGAACGCAATGCGCGGGTCATCCCCATAGCGTTCGGCAAAATCGCTGTAGAACTGCTTCGTAAACCATTGAAGCTCCGCGTTCGACCAGTCCGCATAGAACGTCGCCCCATCTTCGTTGGGATCCTCTGCAAAGCTTTCCGAATAGTCATCCCGATTCTTAATGTATGCGGGCACCGCTGTCGATCCCTCCGGCCCCGATACATCCTTGCCGCCGGGGTATTCGTAGCGGAAGCGGATCACCGCCTGATGGTTGCGCCCCGAAATTTCGTCTAACAGCGCCTCGAATTTGCCCCAGTCATATTGGATCGCCGAACCTTCGCGCCCCAAAACGATATCCGAGGGCAGGCAGTAAGAGAACTCCAGAGCGATCGCCTCCCGGTGGGTCCGATCCAAATCCGAAGCGCGATCCGGCCAGAAGGCGAGCCCCGTCAGAGGCTGCACCGAGGTGATTTCCGCATCGAGTTCGACCCGCACGAAGGCATCCGAAAGCTCGATCGCCTCCGCATCGAGCAGGTAAGGCGCCGCATCGAGCCCCGAATCCTTTTCGCAGCCGCAGGGTTCATCATCGTCACAACCCGAAACCCCCAATGCGAGCGCGCACAGCAAAAACTTCCAGCGTTGCATCGCTTTCTCCTTTTTTCGCTTTCAAAAACCTGAAATCAGGCTACCCCGATTATCCCCAGATCTCGCTTCGGATCACGTTGCCCGATCCGTCGATGCTCAGAGCGTAGCGGTAGGGCGAAAGGGCGGGCAAGGGGTTGGGATCGCCTGCGAGGAGGGCGTCGAGATCGTAGTAGCAGGTAAAGAATGCGGTAGGCGCCTGGGATCCGGGGGCTAAAGCGCGGTTTCGGATTTGCAGGAGGGCGAGTTCGTAGGCAAAGAGAGAGGGGAGGGCGGCATCCCGGGCATTCGCCAGAAAGTCGCCCAGAAGCGGGATCGCCGCCTGCTCAAAGCGGTTCCGGAGCGCATCCGAATCGAGTTTTTGGGCCTCGATCCAGCCCCGAAGCGCGCCAAAGGGCGAGTTTTCGACGTTCGTCCAGTTCGCGCGCCGCGCGGTGAGCGGGAATTGCCGCAAAAGGTTGATCATCTGCACCAGCCCGATGACCACATTTCGCGGTGTGGGCGCTTCCACATAGTAAAAGGAAGAGAAGAGTTCAGGCTTCGACAACACCAGACGCTCCTCCTCCGGCGTGAGATCGGCGCGCGAAAGGGTCGAAAACCCGTCATACAAAAGGGGATAGCCCGCATCGTAAAGGGCGGTTCCCGGCAATATCGAAAGGGTTTGAGCGTGGGTGAGGGCCCCCCGGTTTAAACAGTCGAGCACGCAGAGCAGGGTGGATTCGACCTCATCGGGCGTCTCGTTCGGGAACCCCAGAATGAACGAGCAATGGGCCTGAAGCCCCGTTTCCCTGCAGAGATCGAGGGCCCGCTCGAGCACCCCCGCCCGAAGCTTCTTATTGAGTTTCTGCTGCATCGAAGGCGATGCGCTCTCAACGCCAAAGAGCACGGCGTCGCATCCCGACCGAAAAAGCGCATCTGCAATCTCCCGATCGAACAAGTCCGCGCGCGTGGTGCAGCTCCAGCTGCGGCGGATCCCCGATGCCGAGGCCTTAAAAACCCCGCTCTCTTCGATGGCTTTGCAAAGCCTGAGCGCGTGATCCCGGCTTGCGGTGAAGGCGTCGTCCGTGAAGGTGACATGCCGCGTTTCGGGACCGAGGGCCTCGAGTTCCCTCACGATGCGCTCCACAGGAAACAGCCTGCGCTTTGGAAACAGGTGATGTGCGGCACAAAAGACGCATCTGCAGGGGCAGCCCCGCGCCGATTCCACCACCTTAAAGGGGCTCTTCTCATCCCCCTGTGCCGGGATCGGCAACTCCTCCAGGGGCCAGAGCTCCACAGGGGCCGGACCGCAAACCTCCGTTCGCTCTGTTTCGACCGAGAACTTCCGAAAGCAGAGACCCGGAACGGTTTCAAACGCCCTTCGATCTTCCAGCGCCTCGAGCAGCGCCACAAATCCGCGCTCCGCCTCTCCGCAAAGGGTAAAATCCACTTCGGGACAGCCCTGAAGGAGCTTTTCGCCGAGGCAGGTCGCCTGCGGACCTCCGAACAGAATGGGCAGCGAGGGGGCGCGATCCTTTAAGGCTTTGGCCAGGGTCAGCTGCGCCGGAAACGTGTGGCACCAGCAGGAAAAGCCCACGAGATCGGGGTGCAGCGCCAGAACCCGATCCGCAGCGGCCACCCCGGCATCTGCAAAATAGACCGCCTCTTTAAAGATCTGCACGCGATGTCCGCGCTCGGTTGCCAGTTGCTGAAGCAGATGGAGCCCTATGGGGCTTTCGGAAGGCGTCCAGGTTTGCTCGAGGCAAACGCCTGGAGGAACGAGGAGGATATGCATGACGATGGGATTTAAAGATGGGTGTAAGTGGGCGTGCTCGGATCGGGTTGGGGCTGGGGCTGCACGTCGAGCGTCACGCGGTAACCCGCCTGGTTTTGGGGCAGGTTGCCGGCGTTAAAGATGCTCAAATCCGATTTGAGTGCGAGCACCTGAAAGAACGGGGCGAAGCGTTCCTGCGAGATGTGAAAGCCGCGCAAAAACTTGTAGAAGACTTCCTGTTCGCCTTTTTCGGCCTCGCCGTCGGAGAGGGAGGATTCCACGAGGTTGAGCAGGAGGCAGATCTTCTGCGCATCGGTCAGCTTGGTTGAGGCTACGGCGATGAACTCGTCGATGCTGTGCTGATTGCGATAGCGGGTGGCGGTGTCGACGAGCTGCCGGTATTCCTTCGAGAGTTCGAGGACGCCTTTTTGGTTCTTGCCGCCGATGATCGTAAAAAGATGGCCCATCTCTTCGGCATCGATGCTGCCGCTCGAGACCATCATGTAGAGGATGGCGGTGACAAAGATGAGCGGCGGGGTCAGTTCGGGATCGCCTTTACGGCTGAAGACCGAAAACAAGCCCCGATCGGGTTTGCTCATCTTGCCCTGCTCCAGGCGGGCGCCCCCGTTTTGAAAATTTGCGCAATAGCGATCGTAGAGATCCATGTTGAAAACCCGGTTTTGAAATGCTGTGCGCCACTATATCCTCTCAGTTTTGCGGTGCAAGCGCGCGCCTCAGGCCCGGACAAAAAAGAACGCCGGTTTTTCAACTTTTGCTGCGCAAGCTTGAGATGTGCGGGTTTTCGGGCAAAATCGTCTCTTTTGAGTGAGCATCGCGCTCAAAAATGTGAGCTTTGCCGGTAAGGGGCTTCGGATGGAAGATCAAAAGCGAATCAAACCCTTGAGCCTGATGGCGTTGATCGACCGCCTTTGTGCGGAATCTTCGCGTCGGGATTTGTTTCGCATGTTGCGCTTTAAGGAAACGCGGCTTCAGCTGCTGGAGCAGCTGCGCAGTTTTGATTTGGAAGCGCATGCCGAGCCTGTGGCGCAGCCTGCGTTGCCGCCCTGTTTTTCGCTCTCCCCCGGTGAAGAGCCCTGCGAGCCCGAATGCGACGAGCCTGCGCCCCTTCGGCGGCGACGTTTAAAGCGCGAGCAGCGATATAAACAACGTGTGGAACGCCGTGCGCTGCGGCTGCAGGAGATCCAGTGCCTGCGGTCGAAGCTCTCTTCCAAAGTGATCGAGAGCCTTTCCGGGAGGCCGTTCGGGCAGCAGATCTGGCGGCTTTGCTGCGATTCCGTGGGGAGAAAGCTGCTTTGGAAGATCGCGACCGACCGCGAGAACCTGTTGTTGCTCTTTGAACTCTGGAAGTTCCGCATGCAACAGCTTCGGCCCAAGGTCACGCTTCTGCTTCTGGCATTGAGCCTCGTCCCGTTGATCGTGACCGGACTGGTGAGCGTACAGCGCGCCTCCGACCGGGGTAAGCATGCGGAGCACGAGAGACAGCGGCAGGCGGCGGAGTTTGCGGCGGGTGCGGTGAACAAAACCGTGGAAGAGCTGCGCCACGAAGTGATGACCTACGCGCGAAGATTCCCCATCGAGCATGCGGACTTTGCTGCTTTATCGAAGAGCGCGGAGCTTTCCGGACATCCGGTGACGCAAATGATGCTGAGCGACGGGACTTCCTGGCATGAGGGGGAGTCTTTGCTCGATTTAAAACCTTACTACAACGCGATCTTCTTTGCAGATGCGGCGGGGGAGATCTTCTACTTCTATCCCTATCGCCCTGTTCGCGGGCGCGTTCACTTCGTCGATTCCAAGCCGCTGCTCGCTTCGAAGCGGGATCAGGTGTTCCTCTCCAGGCTCGACATCAAGGATGATCGCGAAGCCTTGTTTGTGACGGTGCCCCTGCGGACCTTTGATCAGCCGGATCAGATCGAAGGGTATTTTGGGGCGATGATCATGCCGTCCAATCTCGATGCCGCCCTGCGCAGTACCCTCGAGATCGCGGCGCCCGCAGAGGGATCGGGGCTTCTGTTGCTGAATCCTCAGGAGAAACCGGTGGCGCAATGTGGGTTTGCACAGAACGAAAACCTGTTGCCCTGCGTGCTGTCCGGACATTCGGAGAGCGAGCAGCTGGCGAGCGGAGTCAGTGAACTCTTTCAGGAGGAGGGGGATTCGATTCTGATCGCGCGTGCCCCCGTAGGGGATACGGGGTTTTCGGTGGTGATGGTGACGCCGTCGAGCGCCGCATATTATGAAGTCCACGCGCTGATCTGGATGCTTTGCATTGCAGTGATGCTTTGTCTGGTCATCCTGGTGCTCATTGCGGCTCCGGTGGCCGATACGGTGGTCAAACCGATACAGGATCTGGAGCAGGCGATCCGTCAGATCAGAGACAACAACTACCGCGATACGCTTTCGGTCAACTCTGTGGACGAGCTCGGACGCCTCGCCGACAACTTCAACGCGATGGTCGAGAGCTTAAACCAGCGCGATCAGAGCTCGGCAAAGGAAGCGCAGAGCATGCAGGCCTCGATGGAGATGAGTCAGGTGGCCTCCGAGCGCCTCCGCATCGAGAACGAGAACTTCAAGGTGCTCGCTCACGGCCTGGGCGTAGGGATGCGGAGCAAGCTGCACCATGTTTTGAGCTACAGCCAGTTCATTGCCGACGCCGTGGGCGGTCAGGTGAAAGACGAAGACGGCCACGATCTGCTGGCCATGATCGAGGATGAAACCGCAGAGATGGGGCATCTCGGCGATGATGTGCTCGAATATATCGAATACCGAAGGACCCCCATCAAGCTCGAAGAGGTCGAGATCGAGCCGTTACTGAAGGCGGTTCGGGCCCGGGTGCTCGCTCGCAGATCAGAGGCGGCGCAGCGTGCCAAAGAGCGGGGCCTTGAACCTTACCCCGTAGGCGAGGTCGAACTTCCGGAGGGCTTGCCCAAACTGATGACCGATGAGCGCAAGCTTTCGCTGATCTTTGAAAAACTGATCGAAAACGGCCTCAAGTTTAACCGCAATGCCCACCCGAAAGTGACGATCACCTTCGAGGAGGAGCTCGACTACATCTTTACCGTCAGCGACAACGGCATCGGTATCGATCCGGACGAGCGCCGATCAATCTTTTCACTCTTCAAGCGGCTCGACGGCAGCTTCTCGGGGAACGGGATCAGCCTCAATCTGGTGCAGGAACTGGTGCGCATGCTGGAGGGACAAATCGACGTCGAATCCAATGCGAGCGGTGGGACCAACTTTTTAGTGATGTTGAACGGCGCGATGTAGGCTGTTTGAAGCGCCATCAAAGAGGGGAGTGGGATCAGAGGAAGCGCCAGAGCGCGCTTAAACCGAGGGCAGTGCAGAGGAGACCGAGCAGGGGGCTGATGCTTTTACGGGGCAATGCGCGGGTGAGTCGCGGGCCTAAAGGCGCGCCGATGAGGGATCCGATGCAGAGGGCGGCGGTCATCGGCCAGTCGAGGCCGCCGGTGCCTTTGAGCACAAGGTAGGTGATGAACCCGGCGATGCAGATGGGGGCTTCGGCTAATGTGGTTGAAGCGATCGCCGTCTTCTGATCCTGACCTACGATCACCTGTCCGCCCGTGACGATCGGCCCGAATCCGCCTCCGGAGAGCCCTTTGTTAAAGGCGCTCACCAGTGCGAGCAGGACCGCCTTCCACCATCCAAACGAAAACCGGATGCCGCAGAGCAGGAAGAGGCCTACCAGTGATACCAGAATCGCAATATAGAGCTGCACGGCGTTCTTTGAGACCTGAAGCGAACCCCATGCCGCAAAAACGGTGGCCGCAATGCCCAAAAAAGAGATGAGCAATGCAAGGGCACGCTCCCTGCTGTTCCCCGAGAACTCCGCATTCTTCAGCCTGTGATGCATATAGGATGCGAGCATCCCTCCCACCGCCTGAGAGAGCAGCACCGCAGGTACAGAAGAAGAAGGCGCATAACCGAGCAGCAGCAACACCGGCGATAAAATGGTCCCATAGCCCATCCCCACTCCGGAATCGATCGCTTCGCAAACAAAAGCGAGCAACAGGATGATGAACAGCGTGAGCAAATCCACAGAAAGCCTCCTCTCTGGGATCAGGATCATAAGGTTTAAACCCAAAAGTTGCGAGTCCGAAATCCAAAAAATGAGCAGGATTTGTAAAAAATCCTGCGATCCCGGCCTGAAATGCTGCCCATGATGCCGTTATCGAGCGGCCATGCGCCCTTCGGAGGGCATTTTGATGAGGTTGAAAACAACTTGCCGAAGATCGGAAACCTATTCGATCGGATTGCAAACTGCTTTCCGAATACCCGGAACCCCGTTTGAAAAGATTGCAAAGCGCCTTCCGAATGCCCGGAAACCTGTTTGAACGGATTTGAAACAGCAGACTTCCATCTCGGCCATCAGTTTTAACGGGATGAAAACTGCTGTCCGAACGAGAACGAGCCGTTGGATCTTTAATCAAAGCGCCTGCCGGGCCTGAAGCAGCTTTTCGGATCGCTTTTAAAAGCGCATACCCCGCATCCGGAAACGAGGTGATCGCGCTTTCAAAGACCCCGCTTCGCATTCGGCTGGATGGGCGAGCGATCATCAAAGAGCCTGCCGAAATGGGGATCCGGATGCATACAAAAAAGAAAGCATGTCGATTCAGATTTGAGTCGGCTCCAGATTTTTTGAACCTTGCGCAGAATGATCACAGAGCATCACTTTTTAATCGATCGAACGTATCAATATGGTTATCATATATCGTGATTTTCATGATGGACGAGGAGTTTTGATCATGCGAATGACCCCATTTTCACTCTTTTTAATGGCCCTCTGCAGCCTGGGTTGCAGCGATCATGATGATGGCGGTTCCCATGACGGCGGATCCTGGACCCCTCCCACACCCGTTCACGATGCAGGCCATCGTTCGGAGGACTCCGGGCATCAGGAGAACAGAGACAGCGACATTGAAGAGTCCAAAACAGACAGCTCGATCCCAGTGACTGCCGGATATAATGAGACCGGTGATGAGATGTGTGCAAATGGGCTGGACGACGACGGTGACGGCTATGTCGATTGCAGAGACAACGGATGCCAATATAACCCAGCGGTTACGGTTTGCCCGTTTGGTGATGGTTCAAAACAGAACGAGATCACCAACGAACTTTGCAACGACCAAATCGATAATGACGGCGACGGTTATACCGACTGTAAAGACTACAGCTGCAGCCGGAATCCCTGGGTGACCATCTGTGAGAGCGAATTTACCGAAGAGAAATGCTCGGATGGTATCGATAACGATCACAACGGTTACACCGATTGCAGCGACTCCGCCTGCATTGAAGGCGGCTATGGTGGCTGCGCAAAGGGTAAGGATGGTCAGCGAAGTGAGAAGGGCTTCTGCATCGATGGGCTCGATAACGATGGCGATGGTAGGACCGACTGCGATGATGAGGACTGTGTCTCAGTTTCCGCCTGCGTGACTTCTTATCCGGAACCCATCCGGTACAACGAGACCGGTGACGATCTCTGCAGCGACGGCCTCGATAACGACGGTGATGGCGTTACAGACTGCGATGAAGTGATGTGTATGCTGAATCCGGAAGTGACCCTCTGCCGTGATGAGCACATGCATATCAGCATTGAATGGACCAATGAACTTTGCAGCGATGGTCTCGACAACGACGAGAATGGCTTTACCGACTGCAAGGATCATGCCTGCACTTACTTTCCATGGATCACCGTCTGCAACGGCGAAAACACCGAAGCGAAATGCCGCGATGGTCTCGACAACGACAGCGACGGTTACATCGATTGCAAAGACTATGATTGCCAGTGGAACGGCCTTGGCGGCTGTGCAGATTCAGAGAAGGGCTTCTGCATCGATGGCCTCGACAACGACAGCGACGGCAAGACCGACTGTAATGACGATGATTGCGCCGAAGCAGCAGCCTGCCGGTGATCCGGATGCGGGCTGTTTTAAGCTGAAATCTGGTGAGGGGGCTCTGAAGTCCCCTTTTTAAAAAGAGGATCGAAGAAGTTACGGCGACCTGAAGGGGCATTTGCAAATTGCGTTGGCGCGAGAAAACGCTTACTCTATGCCCGCTTCTTAAACCCGAAAGGATTCTGAATCATGCTGAAGCGCGCTCTCTCTCTGATTTTGTTGGGCCTCTGCGCCTGCGGTTGCGACGACGACGATAACGACAACGGCACGCTCGACAGCACCGTAAAAACGGATGCGACCACCCAGGATGCCGGCAAAACGGATGCGACCACCCAGGATGCTGGCAAAGAAGACGGCTCAACGAGCGACGGCTCGACGACAGATGACAGTGGCAATGCGGACGGCTCGACGACTGATGCGGGAGTGATTCCGGAACCCACCAGTCACAACGAGACCGGCGACGAGATGTGCAGCGACAAGGTCGACAACGACGGCGACGGCAAGATCGACTGCGAAGACTTCGGCTGCATCTATAACCCCGCAGTGACCGTCTGTCCGCTCGAAGAGGGTAAGGTTCGCGAAAACACCGACGCGCTTTGCAGCGATGAACAAGACAACGATCAGAGCGGGAAGGCCGACTGCGAAGACTGGAGCTGCAGCCACAACCCCTGGGTCACCGTCTGCAACGGCGAAGTGACCAATGCGAAATGCCAGGATGGTATAGACAACGACAGCAACGGATTCACCGATTGCGACGATAAAGCCTGCACTCAAAACGGCTTCGGCGGCAACAGCTGCATCAAGTCCGAGAAGGGCTTCTGCATCGACGGTCTCGACAACGACGAAGATGGCAAGACCGACTGCGAAGATGATGACTGCAAGACCGCTACGGCATGTGGCGCTGTGCCCGAAAACACCGATGCGCTTTGCAGCGACAACATCGACAACGACAACGACGGCTTTACTGATTGCCAGGATTACGACTGCAGGCCGCGCGAGGGGAATACGGTCACCATCTGCGTTGAAAACACCGATGCGCTTTGCAGCGACAACGTCGACAACGACGGCGACGGCAAGACCGACTGCAAGGATCCCGACTGCAGGCCGCGCGAAGGGAATTCGATCACCATCTGCGTTGAAAACACCAATGCGCTTTGCGAGGACGAAATCGATAACGACGGCGACGGATACATCGATTGCCAGGATAACGATTGCGTACCGAGAGATGCCAGCGATACCTCGGTGACGACCTGCCGCTCTGAACAGAAAGCTGAAGCCGAAAACACCAACGAGCTTTGCAGCAATGGCGTAGACGATGACTGGAACGGCTTCATCGACTGCAAAGACAACGCTTGCGTACCGAGAGATGCCGCTGATACATCGGTGACGGCCTGCCGCTCTGAGGAAAAGCAGGACGAGAATACCGCCGAGCGTTGCGCCGATGGCAAAGACAACGACTGGGATGGCTACATCGATTGCAGGGATCGCGATTGCAGTGGCACGGCGTCCTGCCCCGTTGAAAACACCAACGAACTTTGCAGTGATGAAACCGATAACGACGGCGATGGTTATACCGACTGCAGCGATCACGATTGCTCACAGAATACCAATGTGACGGTCTGCCGTTCCAACAGTAACAACTGATCTTCCGCTCCCGCCTTAAAACCTCTCCTTCCTTAAAGCCTCATCATCCCTCGCGACTCAATTGACGCTTGCTCCGATTTGGGGTAAGAACGCGATTTCTTTAAGAGAACCGCACGCGACGCCTGTGGCGGTTTGAATGCGCAAACCTGAGAAGTGAGCTTCTGCTCTGCAAAAGAGGTCGTTATGCCTGAGTTACGCCGAGATCCGATCACGCACCGTTGGGCGATCATCGCCACCGAGCGCGCAAAGCGTCCCACGAGTTATCGCTTTGGGTCTCAGGAACCAACCGAAGGGCTCGCCAACCCCTTTGCGCCTGGTAACGAGCATATGACGCCTCCGGAAATTGTGGCCGTCCGTCCTGCAGGTGGATACCCCAACGATTCGTCCTGGACTGTGCGCGTTGTTCCCAACAAATATCCGGCTTTGCGCGTGGAGGGCGGTCTCGATCGTCGCCCGATGGGCATCTATGATATGATGAATGGGATCGGTGCGCACGAGGTGATCATCGAATCCCCTGACGAGCATGCAAAGTTTCACTCCCTGCCACGGGAGCATATGATCGACGTGTTGCGCGTTTATCGCGACCGCATGAAAGATCTGAAGCGCGACTGCCGAATGAAGTTCAGCCTGTTATTCCGTAATTATGGCTCGGCTTCCGGAGCAACCATTACCCATGCTCACTCGCAGTTGATCGCGTTACCGGTGGTTCCTTTCGAGGTGCGCGAACTTTGTAACGGCGCCAAGCGGTATTTTGATTTCAGAGAGCGAAACGTCTTTGAAGACATGATCCGCTTTGAACGCGCTGAAGATCGCCGGGTGGTCTTTGAGAACAACGACTTCATTCTCATCGCACCCTTTGCCAGTCGCGTGCCCTTCGAGCTTTCGATCATCCCGCGCTTCCAGGAGACTCACTTTGAAGAAACGAGTGATGGTCATTTTAACAACCTGGCGGAAGTCTTGTCGTTCGCGTTGGGTAGCTTAGACCAAAACCTGGGTGATCCGGCATACAACATGATATTCCAGTCAGCGCCTTATGATTCCGGCGAGATGCCCTGGTATCGTTGGCACATCCAAATCCTGCCCAAGCTGGTGAATGTCGCCGGGTTTGAGCTTGGAACCGGTTTCTTCATCAATCCCATCGCGCCCGAAGAGGCGGCACGAGTGCTTCGTAAGCGCAATTAAAGCTTTCCTTCGCAAAAACCTTCATTTTTACACTCGCCCGGTCAATGGGCCGGGCATAAGGATCAATTCTGATGACCGACCCTGCCGAACCGATCGCAGCGGTAGATGAAAACGCCGCTGAGAGTTCATCAAACTTTATTGAAGACATCATCAAAGAAGACCTGGCTTCTGGGAAGCATACGCTCATCCATACCCGATTTCCGCCGGAGCCGAACGGTTACTTGCATATCGGGCATGCAAAGGCGATTTGCTTTAACTTCGGCGTCGCTCAGCGCTATGGCGGGCTTTGCAACCTGCGACTGGACGATACGAACCCCGTGAAGGAAGACGTTGAATACGTCGATAACATCATGGCCGACATCCATTGGCTCGGCTTTGATTGGGGTGACCGAAAGTTTTATGCGTCCGATTACTATCAGCGGTTGTATGAATTCGCGGTAGAGCTCATCAAGAAGGGGAAGGCCTATGTTTGCGACCAAAGCCCCGAAGAGCTGGCAGCATGGCGTGGGGACTTCCATACCCCTGGACGTGAAAGCCCCTGGCGAAACCGCAGTGTCGAAGAGAACCTCGATCTATTCGAGCGAATGAAAAACGGTGAGTTCGAAGAGGGTACGCACGTCCTGCGGGCCAAGATCGATATGCAGTCGCCTAATATGAACATGCGCGACCCGACGATCTATCGTATCCGCAAGGTCACTCACCATCGTACCGGCGACAAATGGTGCATTTACCCCATGTACGACTTTGCACACGAGTTATCGGATGCTTTGGAAGGCATTACCCACTCGTTGTGCAGCATCGAGTTCGAGAACCATCGCCCGTTGTATGAGTGGGTGTTGAATCAACTCGACGTACCTTGCAAGCCCAGGCAAATTGAGTTCGCGCGACTCGAAATGACCTACACGGTGATGAGTAAGCGCAAGCTGCTCGACCTTGTGCAGGAAGGCGCGGTATCGGGCTGGGATGATCCGCGTATGCCCACTTTGTCGGGGTTGCGCAGGCGTGGTTATACGCCCGAATCGATTCGCAATTTCTGCGACCGCATCGGGATGGCCAAGCGACCGCAGGTGATCGACGTCGCGTTGCTCGAGCATGCTGTCCGCGAAGATCTGAACGATAGGGCGCCCAGGGTCATGGGGGTCGTGGATCCCATCAAGGTCGTAATCACCAACTTCCCCGAGGGTCAGGTGGAATGGTTTGATGCGCCCTTGCATCCCGAAAAGCCCGAAATGGGTTCACGAAAGCTTCCTTTCTCGCGAGAGCTCTATGTTGAGCGCGATGACTTCCGTTCGGAAGCGCCGAAGAAATGGTATCGTCTGGCGCCCGGAATGGAGGTTCGCCTGCGTTACGCCTGCTTAATCACCTGCAACGAAGCGATCTATGACGATAAAGGCAACGTGGTTGAGCTGCATTGCACCTGGGATCCCGAATCGAAGGGTGGCGATGCAAAGGACGGCCGTCGTGTTCGCGGCACGTTACACTGGGTTTCTGCGCAGCATGCGGTCGATGCGGAAGTGCGGACCTACGACAGGCTCTTCAAGGATCCTTGCCCCGGTCGCAACCACGACTTCCACGAAGATCTGAATCCCAATTCCTTGAACGTGACGACCGGAGCGAAGCTGGAGCCGATGCTGGCCGATGCAAAGCCGGGCGATCACTTCCAGTTCGAGCGACTGGGTTATTACTGCGTCGATACCGATTCAACGCCTGAGCATTTGGTCTTCAACTTAACGGTGCCTTTGAAGGATTCCTGGGCGAAGATCGAAGCGGATAAGGCCGATAAGCCTGCGCCCATCGTCAAGGGCCAAAAGAAGAAGGAACGCGAAGCGCAGTCTTTGCGCGATAAAGCGGCCCGTCAGAACAGCTGATCAAGCTGTTTCGTCTCTTATTCCCTCCATGCGCTCAGGCGAATCGAACGTTTGAATCAAATCGATCCGCTTGAGCGGTCTCAACGACCAAAAGGTTAATCGATGGAACAAAAGGACGCAGAGATGCGCACTGCTGAGGATTCTTACGCCAAAGAATCGTTTGCCCGGCATTTATGGCAGTTGTTTTGCATCTTTGGAAAGATCGGGTTGTTTACATTCGGTGGGGGCTACGCGATGATCGCCCTGATCGAAGCGGCCTGTATCGAGCAGAAAAAATGGTTATCGAAGGAGGAGTTTCTGGAACTGATCGCTTTGGCCGAATCGACGCCAGGTCCCATTGCGGTGAACACTGCGACCTATATCGGTTATAAGCTCGCGGGCTATGCGGGAGCGACGGTTGCAACGGCAGGTGTGGTCGGTCCGGCCTTCGTGATCATGTATATTTTAACGCATATCTGGGAGAAGGCTGCGCAGAACGAGATTTGGAATCACGCTTTTCAGGGCATTCAGGTGGCGGTAGCGCTGATCATTGCAAGAGCGGGGTATCGTTTGGTCAAAACGGTGGTGAAGGCGGAGCAGGGGAACCAAAAGCTTGTGATCGGCGGATTGGCTGCTTCAGGGGCGGTGACCGCACTTTCGCTCTCGCTTTTGGGGATTCGCATTTCACTTCTTTGGTTTTGCGGTTTTGGAATCCTTTCGGGTGCATTGTTTTGCAGGCCGAAGCGGTTGCAGGGATCGAAGCAGGGGGAGTCTGAGACGTGATCTATTGGTACCTGTTTTTAACGTTTTTTAAGGTGAGCTGCCTTTCGGTGGGCGGGGCGTACAGCGCGATTCCGCTGATCCGTGAAGATGTGATGTCGATGGGATGGGTGTCTGAGGCGGAGCTTTTGGATCTGATCGCCCTCAGCGAATCGACGCCGGGTCCCATCATGATCAATCTGGCCACCTATGTAGGCACCGTTCAGGCGGGGCTACTGGGGGCATTGGTCGCAACGCTGGGGATCGTCGCGCCCGCGTTTGGGCTGTTTATTGCCATCGCAAAGCTCGGTCGGACGCTCTTTAAAAAGCCGCTGATCGAGGGGATTTTAAATGGTTTAAAGCCTGTATTGATGGGGGTGATCCTCGCTACGGGCGTAGAGATGCTGATCGAGGTTCTGCTTGGATCCGAATACAAGCCCGAATGGCAGGCGATCGCGATCGCAGCCGTTTTGGTGGCCGCGATGTTCGGTTATCAAAAGAGGATGAAGCGTTCGCTTTCGCCCATTAAATGCATTCTGATTGCAGCGGTTTTGGGGGTATGCCTCTATTAGAACGCCCTCTTTAATCCCTCATTTTGGTCGTAAAGACAAAAACGCTGGATCCTTGCCATCCTGACGCTCGACCCTCCGGATCTGATCCTCAAATCTTTTCGAAAAAACGATCCTTCTCTGCTTGCAAAAATGAGAATCCTGGTTTTTAATGGCGGCGGGCGCCCTGATGGTTTGAGGCGCATGGCATGACAGCTCTTTTTTGTAGCCATTTACGGAGATTCACATGGTCCAGCCCATCAATACATTCTTAGAGGACGATAAGCGCGATCGCCTGAAGGATATTCTCACTGAGGCCGATCAAATCATGCGGCCGGTCTGCCACGCGCTGACCAACGACGAGCAGCATCGGGTGCTCAAGCCGCGCAAAGGCGTCGATCCCATGATGCATCTGCTCTTTGACGTGCTTCAGGAGCGCGGGATCGATATACCGTCCTGCCCGGTCGATCATTTAAAGAAGGTGGTCCATCTGGAGCATCAGATGCATGCGCTGATGAACCAGCTCGATATCCTGCACCAGCTGGCGCGTGACACCTACCGACTGGCCCGTGGCGAGGCATGGGACGGCTTTTTGAACTATTACGGCATCTTAAACTCGATAGCGTCCCGTTCGCCCGAGGTGAAGAACCGCATTAAGCCCCTGATTGAGTTCATGTCGAACTCGGGACGAAAAGGTTCGGCCGATCGCAAGAACGATATCGAGGAAGACGACGAGTAAGAGAGAGCAGGGCAGCGAAGGCAGGGGTCGCTGCCCTCAATGATTGGGTCGGTTTTATCAAACGATTAGGCCTTTTTAATAGGATGCATCCAGCTGGGCATCCCAAGGTTCGCTCTGGGATGCCCAGGGATCGATCGCTTCGCTTCTCATCGGTAATGAGGGCAATGCGAGGGAGACTTCGCCCTGAGCATTTGAGATGCCCGAAGTGACCTTATGCCATTCAGGGGTGACTGGCTGAAAGTCGTAGCTGTTTACCTTGGACCAGATTTCGACTGTGACCTGATTGAGCGGTGTGTCTGAAAAGTCTTGTAGATTAAAATGAAGCACCGCTGCGGAAGGCAGATAGTATTTCACGATCGAATTAAAAAATCCGTCAGGCATGATTTGAATTTCCTGTTGGGCTGAAGGCAGGCCTTGTGATGTGACAGGATAAAAGCTCAGCATGTGAACGCCTTGATCCAAGTCCAGCCAAAAACCACCGGTCTCATCGCTGAACGTTTCTACAATGCGCGATGGAGTGGTTTCACCTTCAATAGCGCCTGAGGTCAGAACGTAATAGGGCGTTTTGAGCTCGCTGACCACTCTGACGTTTGAGATGGGATCACCATTTTGGTCCGCAACAATACCGTAAGTGTTCTTGAGTAAGTTCGCAGTGAATGTGAGCATCCGCATGTTGGGTGTGACCGTAAAGCGCTGGCGGTTAATGCTTGCATTCAAATTGGGCGTAATGGGTGGAATGATTTGTACGGAATATTCTCCGGGATAAAGCTGCACAGAAAAATATCCATTCGCATCAGTGGTCGTTTTAACCTCGTGAAAGGCACTTTCCATATTTCTAAAGAACACGAGATCTGTGTTTGCTAAATAGATATGGTTGGTGTCCTGAACAAAACCCTGAACCTGAATGGGCGAATCAAAACTGCTGAGGTAAAACGTTTGTAATTTAGACTCATTGCCCTGGTCGTCAATACTGCCTATCTGCTTCATATCGATTGGTCGGGTGATGGTCGGTAATGGAATGCCTTCTTCTTTCTGACCAGAAATTTTGATTCTCAATGGCTTCCTATCGGGATCATCAATCCAGGGACGGATATGATCCAACCAAAAACGGATCATGAAATGACCATTTTCATCGGTTGTCGTGAGGGTAGAGACTTGTAACCCATTATCATCGATAGCCATCACTTTGAGCCCTGCAATCGGTTCTTTGGTCTGTACGTCTTGGTATACGCGACCAAAATAGGCTAGAAGAAGAGGATACTTTGGGGAATCGCCGATCGCCGGAAGGATAATTTCAAAGGGATCAGCATAGTCATTGGGCCTCCAGCTTTCAAAATCGTAAGGAGGCAATGGTGGATCCGTAGGAACGACATGCAATTTATAAGTCGGGATCATTGTGCCGCCATCGCTTGTGGTCCAACGGGTGGGCAAAGAGATCGCTATCATGGGCATATCTTTTTCTTGAGCTGGAGTATCAGCTTTATTCTGTGAATTGCTCGCGTTTGAATCGTTGACCGGCGGTTTGGTCAGCAATTCACTGGTATATGTGAGTGGTTTTGAAGTGATCCCTTTGACGGGAGTCGCAATGACCCGACCGGTGACCGGATGTCCATCCTTGGTTTTAATCATTCCGGTCCTGTTGACCTGATTCGCCAATCGGTAGGGATAATTTAAATTGGAGACACTATCGTCCAGCATGAAAGTGCCTTGCAAATCACTCGCTGTCTGGCTACTGCCTGTTGGTGGGATGAACCGAAGGGAGAATTCATCCAATGGATAGAGTTCACCTGCACAGACATTGTAAACACATCGGGTATCATAAGGGCAGTAAGCCGTCTCATTGCAGGGTTCACGAGTGCGATTCAGGAAGTCTTCTTCCCTAAAGTCGTCACAGCTCGCGAGGAGCGAAAGCAGGCTGAGTATGATAAGGAATAGTTTATTCATCAGTTGCATTTGCTCGTATCGACAAACCAGGTGATCTTAAAAGAAAGACCATTCCAATCGGAAAGAACCTGATATGGATTGGGTTCTTGAGGATCTTCCTCTGATGATGGCAGAAAAGCCCGATCCGCTACCAGTAAATCGATTCTTTGGTTCACACCATGCGGTAGTTCTTTACAGATATTAATCGAGAACTGAATTCCATCCAGACGGGATTCAGGGAAGATACCGGTCGTGTCGTTTCCTGAATAATAACCGTATCCCTTGATGCCCGTATAATTCATAAAGATTCGATAATACAATTGGTCTTCAGCATTGAGATCATCGATTGAGCCGGTAGAAAAGTGGATTATCTCATTCTGTGTGGTTGGATCGTATTCCACGGGCTTTGATGGATCAGGTTGAACCATACTATAAATGTATGTAGGCGGATAATTGGGCTCATCCTCTTCTTCATTTAAAGGCATAGGGAACAAACAGCCTGATAAAGCGAATATATTCATCATTACGAAGAAATGGATTGCTTTATGAAAGCCGACTTGCAATGAAAAAGATAAACGTTTCAGAATATCACCTCCATTTCTTCCTATGCCAACGATGGATCTGTTTTATATGCGGTTAATCTCGTTTGGTCTTAGTGACCGAAAGGATCGATTCTCCGAACCGAGCTGCTAATCGTCTGGCAACGGGGGGAGGTACCAAAGAAACGATCGATCCGCCCGCAGAGGCCACCGCTTTTACTGATGAAGACGAAATATAGAAATGCTCTTCACTGGTCATGAGGAACATGAAATCGACTTCATCGGTCAGTCTGCGGTTCATGGATGCTAACTGGAACTCATAGTCAAAGTCGCTGACAGCGCGCAAACCACGAACGACGGTACGAATACCGCGTCTCCGCGCTTCATCGACCAATAAACCGCTCTTCAATACGGTGATCTCGACGCGCGGTTCATCTGCAAACGTTTCACGAAGCATTTCCAACCGCTCTTCGGTCGAGAAGGTCGGCGTTTTACTCGCGTTGATGGCCAGCACAATCACCAGTCGGTCAAAGATATGCAACGCTCGCTGCACAATATCGACGTGACCTACAGTTAAGGGATCAAATGAACCTGAGTACAATGCAATGCTGTTCATACGAGGATCGAATCCTTTGATGTCTGTTCAAACAATGTGACTGTGGTGCGACCGTAAACCCGATTCCAGAAAGCAAACAACTCGGCTGGCGCGTCCAAATCCTCTGGTTCTTCATGCTCAACGCATACAATCGCGTCCTTAGAAAGCCAGCCGCCCTGAGCCAGTGCTTTTAACGTAGGGGCCAAATGGCCTTTGTTATATGGCGGATCGATGGTCACCAAGTCAAATGGCTGTGGTTTGTTCTTCAAAAAGTTCTGTACTTCGCTTACGACCACTTTGCCCAGTGCAGGCGCTTTATCGAATCCGAGAGACTGAATATTTTGCTTTAAAACAGCGGCATGGATACGATCGCATTCCACAAATGTTGCTGATGCTGCACCTCTGCTTAAGGCTTCAAGACCGAGCGCACCGCTCCCCGAAAATAAATCGAGCACTCTCAGCCCCTCAAAATCGATGCGACTGTATAAAGCATTAAACAATGCCTCACGAACCCGTTCGGCCGTAGGGCGCACCTGAAGCCCTTCCGGCACTGAAAGCTTTCGATTGCGGGCCTTACCCGCGATGATTCGCAACATGAACTGAACCTTTACTTAAAAAAAACGCCTTTGTTCCTGTGACCCGTTAAAATGTTCAAAACATTGTGGCAATGTGATCCGCCTTTTGGTAGTATCCCGTATTCTTTGCCTTAAGGAGTGCAAAATGCAATTGAACCGCCTGATGTACTGGATGGCCGCTTCGATCTGCCTGTCTGGTGGACTTTACGCCTGCGATGACGATGATAACGACGACGATCAGGATGTTTTGGTTGATGCAGGAAGCGAAGATGCCGGCGAACTGACCAGCAATAAGGGGCATACGATACTTTCGTATATTAAGACCGTAAGTCCCAGTGGTCAGACCAGCCGCATTTCGTTGAACGCCTTCGACATTCAGACCAACCAGGAGCTCGATTTGGTCGCTCTGAACGAAGGCGTCCTCACTTGCGACCGAAGCTGTCTTTTGAGCCCTAATCTGGATTATGTGGGCTGGTTGAAGACTGTTATCGGCGGTGACGATCTTTATATTGCGCCCATCGACATTTCGACCGGTAAGATCGACAGCTCCGCTATGCGCAAAGTGGCTTCTCAAGTCCACGATTATCAGTTTACTCAGAACGAAGTGATCTACAGCATCGGCCAAAGCATCGGAGGAAACTCTTCGATCGATCTGAAGGCCGTGCCTCTCGATGCCTCCAAATGCGCAGACGACAGCTGTGCTCAAATCGTATCGGCCCTTACTGGGAAGGATTCTTTCCGCGTTTCCGCTCAAAGCCCCCTTGTGCTCATCGTGACCGTAACGACTTCCTCGATGACCATCGGTTTTTACAATCTTGAATCCCAGGTGAGTCAGAATATTTATACCTTTACATCCTCGGGAGGCAGCGGTTCGGAATTCTCGAGCAGTCATCCCCTTGGCATTTCGCCGGATTCGAGTTACCTCGCTATCTTTGCCGCTGACAACCGAGAATGGAAGGTCAGCGCTCCTGATGTCATTTCTGGCGGTCAAACACCTGCCTGGGTCGATCTGTGGAACGCTGAGACGCATCCCACTGAACATTGCAATCGCCAGGACCCCTACCGCTTTACTGAGGTTCTCTACAATCCGGTCTTCGCAAGCGATTCGAGCGCTTTCTACTTTGTGGCGCATGGTAAATGCTACAGCGATCCCAAGCTGAACGAGACCGCCATCAACCGTGATGACTACGATATCCTGAGAATCGGCCAGAATCATGCAGCGACGGTCGATAACATCACCAAAAATCCCCACGTATCGAGTTGGATTAACCAGGATATTGTCGGTTTTGATCTGAGTCCGGATGATCAAAAGATTGCGTTCATCTCTTCTCGTCCCGACAACGTTTCGAGTAACTCCATCTGGTTGCTCAACGTTAACGACGGAACTTACGATTGCTCGCGAGGCAAGTCTTACGATGGTATTGATGGCAAAACGCGTTGCGAGTTCATCTTTGAAGATGCGATCAATACCAAGATTAAATATCGCGATGTGAAGTTCCATGTCGTTCCGTAAGAGCGAGCTGTTTGGTCCAAAAGACCAAACCTGGCAGAGTCTGCAACCGTAACAGCTGATAGTGGCTATGAACGTTGCCTTCGCGCTAATTCAAACGCCACTACAGCTCCTGCAGTCGCCACGTTCAAAGATTCCACTCCGTTATAAAGCGGGATCGAAATGAACCCTCCCAAATACGGATCTAATTCTGCACTGAGACCCAACGTTTCGCCCCCCAGTACAAATGCGCATTTCGACGGGAACTCTGCTTCATACAGATTGACCGCCTGGGTCGCTCGTAATCCATAAATCGTAAAGCCCGCATGACTGAGTGCTTTTGCTGCTTCAACCATCGTGGGCGCTCTTAAAATCGGGGCACGAAATGCAATGCCAGCGGATGCTTTGATCACCAGGGGACTGATCTCCGGACATCCCTGCCGGGGCAACACAACGCCCTCTAAGCCCGCTCCGGTCGCCGCGCGCAAAATCATCCCTACGTTTGCAGGATTGGTTAAACCATCGAGACAAAAAACTCTGGCCTTACTGGGCAAATCATCCAACCAGGCGTCTAAAGCCTGCATTCGCGGCGCTTCAATGTCGAGTACCACGCCCTGATCCTGACGCCCATTGCGCGATAAACGGGTGACTGCCTTGGGCTCCACACGTTGCACCTTGAGACCGCGCGCTTTTGCCGCCGCAAGGATTTCGTTTAACGTGTCGCCCGAAGCATTTCTTGCGAGCAATAATTTGTTGCAATCGAGAGACCGATCTTGCAGGGCTTCGAGCACCGGTTTTCGCCCGTAAACGGTAATGAATCGATCGCGAGGGTGGAGAGTTTCGGATTGCATCTTTTGCCTTCAGCCGCTTTGGGGACCAAATTTTACACAAATGAGCGGCGAATAATGCGGAATTTAGAGCGTAAATTGCAACGATGACGCAATTTGAAGTTCACAAAGTTTTTTGAAGGAGTTGAGCCATGAAACGGATGCTTTTCGCTGCGATTTTTGCTTTGGCGCTTTTGGGGGCTCAAAATGCAAATGCTGGAAATCACTTTGTTTTTGAGCTCGATGCCGGATTTAATTCGCCGTACAGCATTCACAACACCGAAGGCGGCATGGGTGGTGCGTACGGCTTAACCCTGGGTTATGGCGGCCGTTTCGGTAATGGGCCTGCGCTCTATTTTGTGGGGCGATTCGGCTATTCCGATCTGGATTACAGGGGATTAAACGCGAGCGGTGGTTTGCATGTGACGCGCCAGGCCCTCGATTTCGGATTTGGCGGTCGCCTTTACCTGCCGATCACTGAGCGCTTACGCTTCCTGCTCCAGCTGACCCTGGGCGGAACCTTCGATGAGTCCGAAGTGGAGCAACGCGGCTTAACCTCGCTGATCATCAAAGAAAACGCCTTTACGCTCGGCGTGGATGCCGGTTTGCAATACCGCATCAACAACAACTTCTCGTTCGGATTCACGGTCGCTAACGATCTTTATCCCGGTAGCACCGCCTTTAGAGAAGCGCCCTTTAAAGTGGGTGCAACCGAAGGTCTCGACGGCCAGGTCAGCTGCTCCTTTACTGCAACGTTCCATTTCTAAGCGAGCGATCGCTTCGATCGAGGGCCCTTCGGGGCCCTTTTTTTATGTCCAAAACGATCGTCATGGTCAGGACAGCGTTCGGTCTTCAGGACTGAACCGTGTGATCCTCTGGTGTGCTTGCTTGCTCGCGAGCTTTTAATGTTTCATGAAGCCAGAGCGAAACAGGGATTTGTTGCAACAATTGCTTCAGCTCTTCCTGAGCAGGCGCATAATAATTGCCCATTCGCTTTCCGGTAATGAGCTTATTCTTTAAGCTGTGCTCCCAACCAGCCAGTTCGGTCACGTTGACCTGATAACCTCTTGCCTGCAATGTCAGCGTTCGCAACACGTTTGTATAATGAGCGCCAAATTCCCTTCGATGCCATGGATGATGCCATAAAGGCGACAATGGCCCCTTGCAGGCTTTCAGTTTCTGAGACAACTCCGCCTGGCAGCAGGGAACCAATGCGATGAAGTCCGACTTCGCTTCTAAGGCCCGAACGATCGCTTCGTCGGTCGCCGTGTCGCAAGCATGCAATGCGAGGGTAAAATGAATGCGCTCCGGGAGAGGGACCTCGATGATGCGGCCTTGCAAACTGGTGAATCGATCACCAAATCCCAAACGCTCGGCGAGACTCTGCACGCGGTTTGCGAGATCGGGACGGAGTTCGCAGGCATACATATGACCGCGTCCATGGCGCCTGATGTAAAGCTCAAAGAGAGCAAACGCCAGGTAACTCTTACCAGCGGCTGCATCAAAGAGAACGGGCTCTGGGTATCGCTCGAAGATCTCATCTAATGCAGGGGTTACCTGATGGATAAAATGGTTGATCTGCTTCAGCTTGCGGTGAGCATCGGCGTTGGCCCCTCCTCGCTCTGTGACCAGTCCCAACGCCTGAAGCGTTTCGATGGACTGACCTTCGAGCAAGGTCCCCTTCAGCATCTCGGGATCAAGCGACTGGCGCGCGCGAGGCTCCTTGGGAGCGCCGGAACGATGGGTGCGATTCACTGGTTTACTCGTGAAGATGGGAAGTGATGGTTACTTGGAGGGAATGATGTTGCCCTGACGATCCCATTGGGTGATCTTGAGACCGAGTCCTTCAAGCGAGGGGAGCAATTCGGGATCTCCTGCGATGACGACGATGAAGTCTTCACCACGCGCGTTTTTCATCGCTGAGGCCTGCGCATCCTGCAGCGTGACCGCCCGGGTTCGTTCTGTATACCGATTCCAGTAATCCGTGGAATAACCGCGCTCTATCAGTTGAGCAAACATGTCTGCGCGCGAAGAAAGCGTTTCAAAACTCATGGGCAAAGAGAGCACTTGATCGTCAATACCCTCTTGGTATTCGGTTTCGGTAATCGGTTTATCGCCCACGATTTGCATGAGCTCCGAGAGCATTTCATCTACAGTGGCGCGTGTATAGTTCTTTTCGACCTGAGCCTTCAGCATAAACATGCCGGCGAGATTCCATCGCAGAAACCGGGCGTGCGCTCCATAGGTGTAACCCTTATCTTCGCGCAGATTCATGTTGAGCCGTCCCATGAATTTACTTCCGAACGGCTGATTAAAAATGCCGTCGGCGAAGCGCGCTTTGATCGCTTCTTCCGAAACATCGGCGTTGCCCGGAACGCGGTGCGCCAAAAGGACCATCGACTGCGTGGAGCCCGGGAAAGCCACAAAATGGAGGCCTGCGGCGGGCGGCGGCTCGGTCACGTCGGCTGAGGTGAGCTTCGGTTGTCCCTTCCAGTTCCTGAGCGGTTCGAGCGCCTGTTCGAGGGTTTTGCGATCGAGATCGCCCGTTACGAGCAAGGTCGCTTTTTCGGGAGAGAACGCCGCCTGATGGCAGGCGCGCACGTCATCCAGAGTGATGCGTTTGAGGCTGGCTGNNGGCTGTGGTGCCCGAAGGCGGATTGCTGCCGTAACCGTTGCCAAAGAGCGCTTTTCGCATCACGAGCGTAGCCACATCGCCGAGATCATCTTCGTCCGCCTGAGCCTGGGCCTGAGCCTTTTTGATGACGCGATCGAAATCTTTTTGATTGAACTGCGGCTTTTGCAAAAAGTCCGAAAGCAGAGCGAAAACGCTGTTTACATTTTCGCTTAAGAAGTCAAAGGAAAGGGTGGTTTTATCTGTAGAAACGCTGGATCCGTAATCGGTCGCCGTATTTTGAAGGAAGCGGTCGATGGTCAGCGCATCCTTATCGCCGGCACCTTCATCGAGCATGGAGGCTGTAATCGACAAAAGCCCTGCTTTTTCAACGGGATCCGTCGCAGCCCCCGTGGGCAGAATCAGCTTTGCGATCGCCAGCGGCGTGCGGTGATCGGGCAAAAACCACACGGTCAGCTGGTTGTCGAGGGTCCAGACTTCGGGTTCCTGCACCTGGAATGTCTTTAAGGCCGCAGGAGTGGGCAGCGTCGTGCGATCGGGGGCGCGAACTTCAGAATGGCAGGCAGTGAGCGCGAGCAATGCGCAGAACAACAGGCGTTTCATTTTTGATCACCTCCGTCCCTGGGAATGAAATCGACGCGTACGCGATGGGCCTTGAGCCAACGGGCGGCCTGGGCCAGATCGGCGGGGGTCAGGTTGGTATAACGGGCGAGATCTTCCTTGAGATAACTGGCTTTACCCGTTATATGCCAATATTGTGTCAGCTGATGTGCGCGCTTTAAGACGCCTTCCGTCTTTTTAAAGAATGCCTTGCGATAAGCGTTTAAGGCGCGTTTCAATTCCTCTTCTGTAGGGGGGGTTGAAAGCGCTTTTTCGAGCGACCGATCGAGCGCCTGAGCGATCTCATCGATGCTGTGACCGGGGGCGGCCGTCGCGCTGATCATAAAGGCGCCCGCAAGGCGATCGGAAGCCTGAAATGCCCAGAGATCCTGCAGTAAATGCTGCTCAAAGATCAGATCCTGATAGAGTCGGCTGGATTTGCCATCGGTCAGGATGAGAGCCCAAAGATCGAGCGCTGCATCGTCTGCGCTGTAGGCTACGGGGGTGACCCAGGCAAGATTGACTTGTGGCAGCGAGATGTTGTCTTGTTCGACCACATGGCGATCGGCGTCCAGAACGGGGATGGGCGCCGACGGCTGCTCAGGCTTTGAGGGGTTCTTCCAGTCTCCAAAATAGCGCTCCACCATCTGGCGCGCTTCTTTGAGATCGATGTCGCCTACGATGGCTAAAACCGCATTGGATGGGCTGTAGTAGTTTGAAAAAAACTGCCTTGCATCGTCCAGCGTAGCCTGATTGAGCGCCTCCGGGTAGCCGATGGTGGGGTGGTGATAGGGGTGGCCTTCGGGGAACAGGTTCTCGAGGATGAGCGGATACATCATCCCATAGGGCGTATTTTCGTAGCGCTGGCGGCGCTCATTGAGGACGACGGAACGCTGGTTTTCAAATCGCTCTTCCGTGAGCACGTTGAGCAGCGTTTGCACGCGATCGGATTCCATCCAAAGCGCGAGCTCTAAATGTGAGGAAGGCACTTGCTCAAAAAAGTTGGTCCTGTCCTGACTTGTGGTGCCGTTGACGAGCCCCCCGATGGCTTCATAAGGGGCAAAATAATCCTGGTTGTAATGCTCCGATCCCTGAAACATGAGATGTTCAAAGAGGTGAGCAAAGCCCTCGAGTCCCTTACGCTCGCTGGCGGATCCCGATAAAAAGCGAATCTCTACGGCGACTTGCGGCAAAGAGGTATCGCGCGAAAGCAACAAAGTGAGGCCGTTTGAAAGGCGGGTTTCGGTGATCTCGGGTTCTTTCAGTTCACCGGGGGCGGCCAAAGCGCTCGCAGATGTTGCGGCCCATAACAGGCCTGAAGCGAGAGCGCTCGAAAATGTGGTTTTCAATTTCACAATGAAATTCCTTCGTTATGAGGGGTCAACGCTGAGATGGAGTTTCTTCCTCAGGTCGAGATAGGGCTGAGAAATGCTGAACAGGAAGAGATCGCGCACGCGTTCAAAGGGATTTGATTCAGAAATCTGCAAATCGGTGCGTTGAGCGTGGCGCACGGCGCATTCGAGATCGGTGCAGAGCAAAAGGCCCTGGCGGTTGGCGGAAAGTTCGTTGCTGCTGAGCCACCGGCTGGAGGTGTAGCGCACGTTATCGCCAATCATTTCAGCAAGATAGCCGCGCAGGTTCTGTTGCTCATCTTCGGGCATCTTTTCAGCTGCTGAGACCAGCTGAGGCACCAGGTAAAGATCAGGCAGCTGTTCTTTGGGATTGACCGCTTTTCTAAATGAAATCACAAGCTTACGTAAACTGTCTCTCCGCGTTGCAAAGTCAGCGCCAAACTGTGTGAGCAGGTTCGGCGTGCGCATCAGGTAATATTGCCGAGCCAGCAAAAAGGCGAGATCGGCGGGCGCGGGGTGATCGATGCAATCTTCTCCCACGAGCAATGCCGGCTTTTCGAGAGGCAGGAAGCTGATGCCCGTCTGCTGTTCTGGCGCTTTGTAGCAGTCGACCGGCGCCGCATTGCAGGCCTGTGCGATGTAATTCAGCATCCAGCCAAAGGGGGTCTGGGCATCAAATTCCAGCGTGTCGCGCCGCTTGTTCAGGTTAAAGCTCTTGAGGGGCTGAGCCATATAGGGCAGCGCGTAAGGGGTGGCCGCCCGGTAGAAGCCTTCAAGGAGCGGTTCGCGGCTGGAGGCATTGATGGCTGACCATTCGTTGTTCGAAAGCGCCCTGTTGACCTGCGGAAAGCTTTGCGGGAACAGGCTTTGGTAGAGATTCTCTTCGACGTCGTTTTGATTGTGGAGCACGCGCAGAGCCTGGCAGGCGCACCAGGCGGCGTCGATCTGATCGATCTCTTTAAAGAGGGTGTGAAGGCTGTGCCAGCTCTCTTCATTTTGCCAGTCGTTTTCGAGAATGGAGCGATGCTGATCGATCGCTTTGTCGAGCTGATCCTGCTGGATTTGCAGGCGGGCCATCATGCGCAGCGTCTCGATGCTGGACGGATTCTTGTTGAGCGCCTTTTGGTAGGCGGCTTCGGCCTGCGCGTATTGGCCGGTGCTGCGGTAGAGTTCACCCAGGTTGTTGGCGAGCGCTGTGACCGTTTTTTGCGAAAGATTGGCGCGAATCGCGCGGTCGAGCATGCGGGCGTAAGCCTGGCATTCTTCCTGATTATCGCCGTATTCCAGAATGAGCGCGTGCTGTGCCTTAAAGATCTTGAGGGCGCGGGGCTCCGCATCGAGGGCCCGGTCGAACGACTGAATGGCCTTCTGGGGCATATCCAGGTGATCGCGCTGTAATTCGCCCAGTTCCGCCCAGTGATGCGCGCTCGCTTCGGGCAGTGTTTCGAGATGAGCCAGCTGTTCCAGGGCCGTAGCGACATCGATCCAGTTTTCAAGTTTGCGGCTGATGGCGAGCCATTTTTGCCAGAAATTCACGTTGCGCGGCGAAAGATCGATGGCGCGCTGATACAGCTTGGAGGCCTGTTCAGGCTGATCGAGGGTTTGGCAATAAACATCGCCCGCCTGGGCCAGATAAGAGGCGCAGCTTTCGGGATCGTTGCGGCTGAGTTCGGCCACCTGCTCCAATGCAGAGGTGAACGCAGGCCAGTCTTCCTCGCATTCGATGATCGGTAAAAGCTGCATATAAGCGTTGAGACTGCCGGGGTTAAAGCGCAGGGCCTCTTCGCATGCGATGCGCGCCTGATGCAGCAAATTGCGATCCAATGCTTCGAGATCGCTGGTGGGGCCTTCCCATTGGGCCTGAGCGCAGCGCCTGGAGGCGAGTCGAAGGGCGAGGCGTTCCCCCGTTCGCTCATCCAGGGGATGGGTGATCAGCACTTCGTCCAGCTGAGCCGCCGCATCGAGCTGACCCGAAGCGCAGTAGCGATCGGCCAGACGCACCATCGTAGGCACGCTGTAAGGATCCACTTCCAAAGCGCGCGCGAGGGCTTCCTGAGCTCTCGTCGGGGGGACCTGATCGGGCCATCGCTCGGAGCAGAGATCGATGCGGTGCGCCAGGCAGACCGCTTCCGTGGGATCATGCTCAAGGGCCAGGGCGGCTTCGAGAATGGGCACCGCTTCAACGGGATCTGCAGGCGCGCCGTCGATGGGTTCAGCACAGTCGCGCATCGCATCGGCCATACGCTTCCATGTGGCCAGATCGGTGGGCGCAATATTGAGCGCTTCGTGGCAATAAACGATGGCATCGGAGGGGTTATGTTGCGCCACAGCCAGCATGCTCGCCTGAACCAAAAGCGCTTGCCGCTGGTTGTCGTCTTCGGTTTCCGTCGCGCGCATCGCCAGCTGGTGAGCGAGATCGGTGCCGTCGTCGTTTAACTGGAAGAGCTGTTCGAGCAAATGCAGCGGTTCGAGATCGGTGGGATCATCCATGCAAAGGCCGAGCAGGCTGTTTTGGGCATTGGGCAGCTGATCGAGGGATTGCCAGATTTGAACGGCTTCGCGGCGATAAGCAAGGCGATCTTCGATGTTTGCAGATTTTTGTGCAAGCAGTTCAAGTGCTTGTGCTGCAATCGCTTTTTCGTTTAACGAGCGTGCCAGATCGGCGGTGAGCTTTAAGGATTCCGCATCGAGCCGGTCGAGCACAGGGGAGAGCAGCGAGAGCGCCTGCGGGGGCGTATTTAAGGGGCCCACATAGAGCTGAGCGAGTTCCTTGCGCATTTGAAGCGCGTAAGATCCCGTATGGTGAGGCAATTCGGCGCTGTAGAGATCGGCCAGATCGTCAAAGCGTTCCTGCTCTCGGTAAAGGGCTGCAAGGGCTTCAAAGGCAACGCGGTCCCCGGGATTCCGGGTCAGAATTTCTCGTTGAATTTCAAGCTCTTGTTCAACATGCGCGAGCTTATGGTGCAAGGTTGCGCAGCGCCGCAAAAGCTCGCACTGCGTCTGAGGATCGCTTTCAGATTCCAGAGCCACCGAGAGCAGTTCGATGAGTTCATCCCAGCGTTCTTCGGAGGTGTAGAGTTGATCGAGCGCTTTGAGGGGACGGGGATCCTGCGGGGCGAGCGCGAGGGCCTCCTGATAGAGGGGGATCGCTTCGTTGGCGTTTTGCAGCCGTTGATGCCAGATTTCGCCGATGCGCATCAAATAATCGACTTTTTGTGCGTCGTCGTTGCAGGCTTCCGCTTGCTGGCTCAGGATTTGCGCCAGTTCGGCCCATTTTTCGTGGCGTTCGCAGAGCGATTCGAGGGCTTCAAAATCCTGAGCGCTGGCGTCGTTGCCGTTGTAATCGAGCAGGTTGCGGCGCAATTCAAATGCAACATCAAAATCCTGATCCTTCTCGTAGAATTCCGCCAGGCGATCGGTGAGTTGCCGGCGCTGGGCGATGGGGAGATTGTCGCTTAAGCGTTGATGCAGGAGGTTGCGCAGTTTGCCGCCGGTGTCGTCCTGGCAATGTTCGAGCAGGGCGTCGAAGCCTTCCGAGATGTCGGTGTCGTCGGGATGGCGCTCGTGGAGTTCGAATTGCGCCTGGGCCGCCGCGAGCATGTCGCCTTGTTCCAGATAGAGGATTGCGAGTCGGCGCAGGATTTCGTCGGGGTTGGTGACCGCTTCGGTGGCTTCGAGAGCGTCGCGGTAAAGCTCGATCACCTTGGCATCGCCGGGGGCCAGGCGTTCCAAATCAGCGCCAAATCGATCGATGTCGCGGGTTTCGGCAAAAGCGCGTGCGAGGGCAGCAAAAGCGCGTGCGGGCTGGCGGACTTTTTCAAAGGCGCGTGCGGCTTCCTCCCAGTCATCGGCGCGGGCTGAATCTTCGGCTAACTCCGCTTCACGACTACAGAATTCGCCCAGTTCCTCCCAGCGCTCGGCTTTGGTTAAGATGCGTTTGAACTCCTGTTTGGCTTCCACCGACTGATTGCATTGCGCCAGCGCCTGCCGGATGAGCAGCAATGCGGCGTCGATTTGTCCCTGGCGTTCGCGAAGTCGCGCCAGATGGAGGCAAAGGAGGGTTTGATCCTGGTCATCCTTGTGGGATTGCAGGGCGGCGGTGAGCCATTCTTCGAGGCAGGCCTGCGCGATCTGGGGATCGACGGCTTCGAGCTCGTTGCAGATTTCTTCGGCGCGGGGCAGGGATGCGGCGTAGCGGAGGCAGAGATCGTTGGCGGCGCGCATCGCCTGCGCTTTGAGGGCGCGTTCCAGGCAGGGAGCGACGGTGGCTAAGGCCAGTGCGGCGAGTTCTCCGCTGCTCGAATCGTTGGGATCCACGGCGTCGTTGTCGGTGGCGCGGGCCATGCGCGAGATGCCTTCGAGGGTTTCGGGATCGTTGAATTCCGCGAGGGCGGTCGCAAGGAGGGTGTAGGCGTGCTCGTGTTGTCCGCAGAGCGACGCGAGTTGTGCGGTGCGGCGCAGGCCCATGAGTCTCGAGGCGCCTTCGAGGCGATCGAGGGTGGATTCGAGTTTCTCGGCCGCTTTTTCGTAGTCGCCTTTGTGGGTGAAATGGCGGATCAGCGGTTCGAGGGCAGTGGGATCGGTGAGCGGATTGTCGAGCGAGGGGTCACTGATCGCTTCGAGCAGGCGCAGGGCGGCTTCATCTTCCGGAGTTTTTTGAAGCCATTCAGCACAAATGCGGCCAGCTTTCAAAAAATCGCCTTGTTTTTGGGCTTCTTCAGCTTGTGCGAGCAGGTTTTCGTCCATCGTTTTCGGCCACTCCTTCTGGCCCAGAGGCGCGCAAAAACGCCGCGCACCCTCAAAAATGGCTGCATTGTATAACGTGATCTTTTGCCGTCCAACTTGTTTTCATTTCGCGGGCATGGCAGCCGGTTTTGGGGCGTTTTCGGGGCAATCTTTGGGCCTGGGTTTCAATATCTCCAAAAAGAAGGAGTAGGAGAGCTTCGGGTCAACAAAAAAAGGCCTTTTTTTGAAATGGGATCTCCAGGCTGTAAAAAAAATCTTGCAAAGCGGCGTGATCCTTTTGTAGCTTACGCGCGGATTTTGTTGACAGGAGCTTTTTCCAATGATCGATCGTTTAGATAAGGCCTTTACGGAAGCGGAATTGAATGAACTCAACGACCACGTGTTGGGTATCACGAACATTCTCAAGTCTAAGGGCGTCGATCTTTCTCCCACCGAGCGCACCAAATTGGTTCGCCCGCGCAAGGGCAGTGAAGAAACGATGCGCACACTCTTTTCCATCGCCAAGGATTTTGGCTTGTCGCTCGACGCGCATAAGGTTGAAGATGCCGAGGTCGATATGACCATCAAGCACCAGCTTTCAGACGTCATCGTGCGTTTAAAGGCTGCCACCCAGCTCGCCAACGATACTTACTCCTTAGCGCGATCAGAGGCCTGGAGCGCCTTTTTGGATTATTACGCCGTGTTGAATGCAATGGCGCTCCGCAATCCCAGCATCGCCACCCGCATGAAGGCGATCGTCGAATTCATGGCCTACGGATCCCGCAAAGAAGGCGATAAAGAAGACGCCGAGGCGACTTCCGACGAAGAAATCTAAGGATCGCTTCCTGCCCGCCACCAAATACCTTCCTTCCCCGATCGCCTTTGATTCACCCCTCACCCGACATTCATTCAACATCAGCGCAACAAATTTGCCCGCTGCAGCGGGATCAAATCACCATGCTCGCGACATTTTTGTCAGTGAGGTGGAGATCGGATCAACTGCGAGTGGGGATTAAATGTAGGCGAGTGGGGGATGTGATCTATAGAAGGGCGGCACATCATGGCCAGAAGAGGGAAAAATTTGTTTGTGAAGTGGATAAATTTTGAATTAAAAATGAATCATTACTGATTGCTGGTTTAATTTTGAGAAAGGTAAATCGTAATGCTTGCACACCGCCTTTGGTTAATGAATGACATCATTGCTGAAAATAAAGTCATCTTTAAAATCCCTGTATATCAACGCAATTATGATTGGTCTGAAGCCAATGTGAATCGCCTTCTGGACGACATCGAGATCATCATCGATACAGGGCGAAAGCATTTTCTGGGTACCATTGTCTATATATCGGCTAATGAAGGAGGTGTGGCGATTCGGGAATATATGATCATCGATGGTCAGCAGAGATTGACCAGCATGATGATCTTATTAAAGGCGCTGGCTGATGTTGCAAAGGACCTTGATCCGGAATGCAGTGAAGAGATTTATCAGGATTTTCTTTGCAATAAGCGTTGTGAAGAACGGTTTAAGATTAAATTAAAGCCCATTAAGCATGATAATGATCAATTTGTAGCTTTATTGGAGGATCATAAGGAGCTACTGGATAAAGCCGGACATATTTATTGTAATTATCAAATTTGCTATGAGCGATTTAAAAAATGGCTGAAGAATGGTCGAGAGGTCCGACAAATTTCTGACGCACTCTATAAATTAGAGATCGTTGATATTGTATTGGATCCCAAGGAAGATGATCCTCAAATCATCTTTGAAAGCATTAATTCAACCGGGCTCGATTTAACCAATGCGGATTTGATCAGAAACTTTTTACTCATGGATGCTCCCAATCAGGTAGAGCTCTATGAACATTATTGGCTAAAAATTGAAGGAGATTTAAAGAAGGGAACTGATTACACCGATATGAATGAATTCTTTCAACATTATATCATCTATAAGACTGGTAAATTACCAAAATTTTCCCGCATTTATGATGAATTCGTTCTCCTGTATAAGGACTCTAAAGAAAATTATGATCAAGAAAAGATGTTAAAGGAGCTGAAATATTATACCAAGATCTATAAATCTTTTATCGGCGAAGATGATCATTATGGCCTCGAGGTGACCTCTATTTTAAAGAAGATTCGTAATATTAAGCAAACGACTCCATATCCATTTTTATTTAGAGTATTTGATGATTATGAAAATGGCGTTATCGATTTACGCATATTGGCCCAGATTCTTCATATATTGCTCATCTATTTGGTGCGTAGAACGATTTGCGAAGTCAGTTCTTCGTATTTAAGAGGATTCTTTGTTGCATTATATCAACGAGTTTTTAAATCTGAATTAAATAAAAAGAAATATGCAAAAGCCCTGAGTCAATTTTTATATACATTAACATCGCGCGATCAAATGCCGAGTGAAGAACGATTTAAATCTAATCTACTCAGAAATAATCTTTATGCGAAACGTCTATTTTGTAAGTTACTTCTATCTGAAATTGAAAATGGAGATAACAAGGAAGTCCTCGATATGCAGGACTTAACCATCGAGCATCTGATGCCTCAAAAGTTAAGTCGGGATTGGATGTCGATCGCCTCAAAAGATCATGAAGCATATTTGCATGTTTTGGGCAATCTGACGATCACAGGATATAACTCAGAGCTCTCTAATAAGAGTTTTGAGGAGAAAAAAGAGATCATTCGAAGTAAATCGAGAGCCATTCTGCTGAATTCCGATGTAGTCGATAAGGAGAAATGGGGAATTCCTGAGATACAAGCAAGAAGCGAACGCTTGGCTCAGTTATTGTGTGAACGGTTTTATCTTGACAACAGCATTGACCCTACCATTGAGTTTGAGGACACAGCTTCCTTATCTCTTGACCAAGCAGATGAAGTGACCGGTAAAAAACTCATTCGCTATAAATACAAGAATCGTTCTTATTCTGTAAGTCAATATAAACAGATGCTGGTTTGGATTGCGAGACAGCTTGATAAAGAATCACCGGAGACAACAATCAGTCTGGCTCAGGCTGAGTATACAAGAAAGTATGGAATTTATTTAAAGTCAGAGAATTTAAATCGTAAAGAATTCGTGCGTCGTTCCTATTGTATTCGAGATGATATCTATATGCATACAGATCTTTCTGCAAGTGACATCATTACCCGTATTCGTATGCTCTTTACTGCATACCGAGTTCCGATCAGCGATTTTCAGTTTTACGTTAAGCTGAATGAAGCAGGCGAGGATGACGAGGAAGATTGAACGCTCGATCGACATCTAAAGTATTCTCTGTCGTGATTAAATCTACACGGAGATGAGAAATTTCCAGGCTGAAACCTATTTTATTCACCACGATCGCGACATATTTGTCAGTGATGTGGAGATTGGATCGCGGAAAGATGGACATCTACTGAACTCAATTTCGAAAATTGATTCCAGTAGATGTAAAAATAAAGTCCATGTGTTGGAGATTTTTGTTTCAAAGAGGGAGAATCTTCATCGGCAGCATTTAAAAGTCATCCTGGAATCGCATCGATTCATTTTCGAACAGATGAACTGTTGAGTTTGACGATTGTAAACCAAAAGAAGTTCACTCTGGAGATGTTTAATCAGGCAAAGTCTTAGAGGAATATTGATCGCCGAAAGCACTTTCAATGATGCAGGAATGGGTTTCGATTCATCGAAGCGATTGATTGAAGATGTGGGCAATTCAGGAATTTAAGGCGCTTTCTCCACTTGAATCAGAGGTGAAGAAGTGTTTTACTCTATTCAATGTAATGAGCTATTTGTGCGTGAGACGATTGTTTCGTAAGTCGTAATCGTACTCCAACAAATACAGATTCATAAGGAAATCCGCCGTGAAGCATGACTCAGACATCGATGAAAAGAGTCTCGAAAATGCGAAAGCATTGTTTGAAAGTGGTGAGATAGATCGCATCGAAGTGGGCACCGTTAAAGGTTTGCAAGCGATCCATTCGGCTTTGTTTGGGGGACTTTATCCCTTTGCCGGGCAAATCAGGACCCAAAATATTGCTAAGGGAAACTTCCGCTTTGCAAATAGTCTTTATCTGTTGCCTGCATTAGATGCGATAGAGCGGATGCCTGAAACATCATTTGAAGAAATCATTGCCAAATATGTAGAAATGAATGTCGCACATCCGTTTCTGGAAGGCAATGGGCGAAGCACGCGCATCTGGCTCGACCTGATCCTTAAAAAGCGCCTGGGTAAAGTGGTGAACTGGGCGAATATCGATAAAGTTGCTTATCTGCAAGCGATGGAGCGCAGCCCGATCAATGATCTCGAACTGCGCTTTTTAATTAAACCTCAGCTCACCGATCAAACAGAAGATCGCGAGGTCATTTTTAAAGGTATCGAGCAATCTTATTACTATGAAGGGTATGAGAAGCGGTGAAGAAGGGGATCGGTTGTCTCCGCCCCGTTAAAATGTGGTGCTCAGGAGTTGAAGGATCACCGGCTGGGTATCGATATCGAGAGGGGTGTCACCTTTATCTTTGCCGGACTTCTTGTGATTGGACAGCTCGTAGCCGATAAGGCATCCTGCAAAGAAGGAGATGCCGGCTACGTAGGCAAAGCTCTTGCTTTCGCGCCATAAGAAAAGTAAGGCCAGGATGTCGACTCCCAAGCCGATGCCGGCACCTTTTAATGTCCCTGCAAAGGTCCCGTGACCACCGGTGAACCGACCTCCAAAGTACACGCTGACGGGTGTCATCAGCACGCCGGTGATGATGCTGAAGAGTTCGGCTTCACCTGGTAAGCCCATTACTAAAGCAAATCCCAAGCCGGGACCGCCAAGTAATCCCAAAAAGCTGGCACCTAAAAGGCTGTAGTCGCGATCCTCATCGAAGACTTCATAGAAAATAGAACTCATCAGAGGGGGCAAGGATAAATGTAAGCTCAGGCTTGTAGAGGACCAGACATCCTGATTCCCTATCACGCAGGGCAAATAGGCGAGGCCGCTGCCCAATGTTGCACCCATGAACGGGTAAACAAACTTTGTATGACCGCCGGTCAGTTTTCCCCCGTAGTAGCTGCCTGTGGCGGTTAAGAATGGGGATGCGATCATGGCGCCGCTGCCAATATAGGCGATCGCTTCGGAAGGGGTTGACGATTCGCTGTAATAATATCGAAGCAGCTGCGTACCCGTGAGCACGCCGACGGCGTTTCCTGCAAACCCAAGCCCGAATTCCGATCCCAGGCGGACGGGCAAAGATCGATGCGCAGAGTCGTTTGCGGATGCTGTCTTTGCAAAAAAGGAGAGGACGGTCAGCATGAGCAAAAGGCACAGCTTCGTCAACCGATGACGGCGCAGGGGAGAATCAGAGGCTATGGATGAAGCATCGATCGGCATAGGGCGCATTCCTCTTTAAGATGATGAGTTAAAATGATGCATAAGCTTTTGTGAAATTCAACCCTTTTGAGGAAAACCGATCCCGATGGAGCTGAAAAACGAAGCCGCGAGGGCTGTTTGGATCCTGCTCCGAGCGTGAACTGATCCTGATTTACAGCTCCCCTTCCGGCCGCTGCGCGGCCACCTTCCCCGGGGGGGACGGCTTTCGATCTGGGTCGTTCAGCAATCATGAACATCCCAGAGTTGTTTAGATCCTGTTCAGCCAGGGAACTGATCCCGATAGGGGATTCATTCTTTCATGACAGCGACCATGATAGATCCCGCTTCGCTCGTCATTTAATCTCCATCCATCATACAAATTTCACGGCTTAAGGTTCATTCAATCACCCCGATCACGACATTTTTGTCGGTATTTTGGTGATTGAATGTCCGACTGATGGAGAAATTTCTCCTTCCGTCCGTCAATGAAAGATCATGCAGGCAATAAATTTGTCGGCTCAGTTGACTTTAGGAGACCCAATTGGGGGGATTGAATCTGGGTGGGGCTTTAAAAGGGGATGTTCAGGAGTTGAACGAACATCGGCTGGGCGGCGGATTTTAATTGTGATCCGGTGTTGTCCTCTTTGTCGGAGGCTCTTCGGTTGGACTTTTCGTAGCCAATGATGGAACAGACCACAAGGGCGGTTGTCGCGAGGGCGGCCCAATATTCATTGGGGCCTATGACTGGAAGTAAGACGAGACCTACACCTGCGCTGATGCCGGCATATTTTAATGTCGTCAGGAAGCGTCCGTCACCACCGGTGGACTGACCTCCCAAATAGACGCTGACGGGTGTTAATAACGCGCCGATGACAAGGGAAGGGATGAACGCTTCCTGTGGTAATGTTAAGGCAGCAGTTACACCCAATGCGGGGCCGCCAAGGATTCCCCAGACGGTGGCCCCCACAAGACCATGATTCTGATGACCACTGAAGGCTTCGTAAAAAATGGAACTCGTCAGGGGCGGCAAGGTTAAAAGGAAGGCCATACTCTTGGGATCCTCGATCTCGCCTGCAACATTCACGCTGGCCATGTAAGCGAGTGCTGTGCCCATGGTTGCACCCATGAGGGGGTAAACATACTCTGAATCTCCGCCGGTCAATTTTCCTCCGTAGTAGGTCCCTGTTGCTGCCAGAATGGGGGCTGCAATCAGGGTCGCGACGCCTGCCGTGAGGTAACCATCGCCTTCACCCCTCGGTGATTCATAAAATAAACGTATCAGTTGTGTACCCGTAAAGACCCCGGCGGCGTTTCCTGCAAACCCGAGCCCGAATTCGGATCCAAAGCGGGCGGGGAAGGATCGATGTTTGAAGCCCTCTGCAAATGCAGGTGCCATCGATGCAAAGAAGGCGAGGAGCAGAATGAAAACGGGCAGTCGGCTGAAACAAAGGCGACGCTTTGGAGAAGGATCGCAGGGCTGATCGGGATCAATTTTCATGGTTTGGACTCCTCATGAAGCGTAACGGTTGTGATGATATTCGGCATTTGAGAAAAATCCATTAAACTGCAGTTTCGTAAAGTCGGCTGGACGAACGTTGCTTTTATAAATTCACGGAAATGCATTTTTTTGAAGGCGTAAACCCTTTTTTTTCTTCCCGTGAACCGATCCCCGATTGGGGGGCTCCTTCCGCCGCGCATTGCGCGCCTGCCGCCCACATTTGCGGGACGGCTTCTGGTTTTTTGGACATCCTTTTTACGATGAGCGGTGATCCAAAAGACGCTTTGGGTTCATAGATTGAGCTTTCAGCCGTCTTTTGATCTCCATCCATCCAACAAATTTCTCCATTCGCGCGACTTTAAATCTCCAACTTCGCGACAAAAATGTCGCGGTGAGGGTGATTGGATTTCCTTTGAGTGTTGATCGAATGTCGAATCCGGGGTCTCTTTTCTCCATCAAAGGGTCAATCAATCAACGCGGCGCGTACATTTATTTGGGTTGGAAGATACTCTTAATGTACTTACAGATTTTTTCGGTATCATCGCAGAAGAGGAAGTCTTCACGGATGCCGCATAACTTGAGATCCTCGAGTATCTTTTTCTTTGCGGTTGCAGGGACTGTGATCGAGGCGATGATGCATTCATGGTTCTTGGGCATCGAGTCGATTTCATTCAGAAAGGCCTTTTGATCATCCGAAATCTTATTTGGAAACAACAGGTAGCGGCCATATTGGATTTGCTGGCGGATACTGTGAATCGGTGCGTAAACGAAAATAGGCGAGCGGCAGGCCCAGGCAACCTCGGCGGCCTGAGAATTTTCATCCTCGGTGAAGAAAGTATCGGAGTACCAATGGCGTGTCGATCTGAAATAGGGTTGATCGAATGCCCCCTTAAAGAAGAACTCCAATGGCCATCGACTTCCACTGTTGTCGAGGAGGTTGCAACTGTCTGCAATCGCCTGAATGAATGCATCATTGTCGATGTATGTTTTTAAGCTCGCCCGGGAAACAACCTGATTCCGCGTTGCAAACACAAAAACCTCGGCGGAAGCTTCAAACTGTTCCTTGCAGGCCATATACAATGCCACGAGTGCGTTCTCACTGACATCGAGGAGCCTTGTCGGGATCCCGTAATGCTGGAGTAACGCCAATATCTCGAGGGGTTGCATATCGCTTCTGAAGAACTCCGGAAGTCGCGCCTTGGCCATCCGAATGTATTCGCGCTCGTGATTGATCACTTCGCGGTTGACCTTATTACCCCGGGTGGTGCGTGCCAGAGAGGGCTGAAGCTTGAAATTCACATTCGCCTGGCCCCTGAATACAAGAAACGACTGCTGTGTCCGATCCTTCGCCCGGTCGTCTTTAATGGCGCAGATGCGATCTATAAATTCCGGCAGACTGTTGACCGTATAAACCTGCGCGGGCAATGGATCGGACGCGTCCTGTTGATGGCTTGAGGGTGCCTGGGAGTTTTCTTCCGACATTTTAAGGATACCCTGATTCTGCGGAATACTTTGAAAGAAGGGCTTGCGGTCTCTTTTTTAAGCCCTACAGGGAAGCAGAGATGACCGCCTCAAAAGGTTCTTTCGCCTTTGGGTCATAGCAAAGCCGGCCGTTACCAAATGTAGCGCTCGCGGCGCATTGAAGCATCTCGACCCGGCCGTCAAGCTGAGGCAGCCTGTAGGTGATCGCAACATCGTGCGGATCCCTTTCCATCGCCACCAGATCGAGAAGGCTTTGAAGCACGCGGTTCTCCAGTTCCCCGATCTGACCCGTCGCATTCTCGAGCTCGCGTTCGATGCGCGCCCTTAAGCTGTCCTTTTTCATTTGATGGAGCGGTGTTCTGTATTCCTGGCGAGCCGAAGGGATCATGTCCCAGCCGGGTGTATAAGGCTTGATGTCTAAGATCGGAGTCCCATCGAGAAAGTCCAGTCGACGGACATGCAAAAAACGATTCTCGCGCCGGTCGAGTCTGGTAATGGTCAGCGCGATGGGATTGGGACGGACCGGAGCCCTTATGGCGAACACCCCGCGGAGATGCGTGTCGGTGGAACATTTTCTGGGCATCACCTGAAGGCAGGATCGATCTGCTTTGTGAAAGAAAGGCAACACGATGATGTGGGTTGTGCTTTCAATGTCGAGCAATCCCTCTTCATATTCGGGGAAGATTTCGATCACCCCCGGCGCGCCTTGTGCAGGTATGCCCGTCGACTGATTTGGCCCGGGCCAGGGAAAGGGTGTATGCGCCACACCGATCGCATGGCACTCAAATGCAGGATCTTTGTCTGTCATCATGTGATTCCGGGAACAATGGGGAAGGATTAAATTCTGGGGTGGTCGAGTCTTTCTTTGAGGGTGCGGACAATGTAACTCGCCACGTCGTCTGCGTAAGACCCCCGGCCAAACCCCACATCAAAGCCGAGCTCGATTGCAAGTTTGTTCGAGATTCTTGGACCACCGGCCACGCATATGAATTTGTCGCGCACGCCTTCTGCCTCAAGCAGCTCGATGAATTCTGTCATATTGTGAAGGTGGATGTCTTTCTGGGTGACCACCTGTGACACCAAAATCGCGTCCGCGTTTAATTCCCGCGCTTTGGCGATCAATTTCTCGTTCGGAACCTGAGCACCGAGGTTGTAGGCTTGAATCTCTCTATAGCGCTCCAACCCAAAATGATGGTTGTAGCCCTTCATATTCATGATCGCGTCGATACCTACAGTATGCGCGTCGGATCCCGTACATGCGCCCACGATGATCACTTTGCGGCCAATCTGCTGACGGATAAAGTCGTCGGTTTCATCCATCGTCATCGGCGCTTCTTTGCTTGCTTCGTCGGCCACGACCGTATCAAAGTCGATCGTTATCTCGGTTTGGGCGTAGGCGACAAAGAATGTAAAGCCCGCCGACAAAGGAGCCGAATGGACGATTTCACATTCCTTGAAGCCCCATTTCAGCACCAGCTCGCGGGCGGCTTCCAATGCGCGCGCACCGTCTGGGATCGGCAGCGTAAACGACAACTGAACCTTGCCGTCGTTTAAGGTATCACCGTAGGGACGTATGAGATTCATTGAAGGCCCCCCTCGTTTGCTGACCCATCCGACAAGTGAAGTACGCGCTTCAAATGCGATTCAAAGGGATTCCAGTAATGATCCCCCTTTGCGATGAGTCCTTCCAATCCCTTGCCGCCATCCTTTGGCCGTTTGACGTCTGCAAAATCACCCTGCGCGATCGATTCAAACAACCCTTTTTGTGCAATCTCTCTTAAAAACGCCAATGTGCGATCGAGGACTTCAGCTGCCCGGGTCTTGACGATGCCGCCTTCTTTGAACTCGACCTCGTCTTCAAATCCCGCCATCGCGTTCATCACATATTGCGCGTTCTCTACCGCTAAGTACCGATCCATCATAAAGGGTGTATGGATCGCCTCCGTTAACATACCCAGCAGGTGAATCCCTTGTCCCGTCGCCTTGGATACAAAGCAGAACAGGGAATTCATGGCCAAACCCTTAAAGATGTCTCCTGACATGAACTTGGTAGGAGGCATGTACTTGAGCGGGTGATTGGGAAAGATCTCGCGCGCCATCTGAGCTTGCGCCAGCTCGAATAGGAATCCGTTGGTGATGGATGGATCCATCTCGAAGGCGTGTCCCAACCCCATCAGATGCTCGGGCAATCCCGCCGCAAAGGCGAAGCGTTCATTTAAGAACTGACTTGCCAACACCGTGTACGCTTTTTCGTATGCATCCGATGTGGTCAAGTAATTGTCTTCGCCTGTATTAATGGTGATGCCTGCCCATGCATCGATCATGCGGCTGAACTTCTGATCGACAAAGGTGCGATACATATTGATGTCGCGAAACAGGATGCCATACATCGAGTCGTTCAACATCATATCGAGTCGCTCCAATGCACCCATCGCCGCAATCTCGGGCATGCAAAGACCCGAAGCGTAGTTTGTGAGCTGGATGTACCGATGAAGCTTTTCGCCCACCTCGTCTAACGCAGCGCGCATGATGCGAAAGTTTTCCTGCGTCGCGTACGTTCCACCAAAGCCCTCTGTTGTTGCACCGTAGGGCACGTAATCAAGCAAACTCTGCGCCGTGGTCCGAATCACCGCGATCACGTCCGCACCTTGTTCCGCCGCTGCTGTTGCCTGCTTGACGTCTTCGTAAATATTGCCCGTCGCGACGATTAAATAGAGCAGGGGATCGTGATTCTTTCCTTCGGCCTGCTTCTCTTTTCTAAACGCGCGGTTCTTTTGGATGCGGGCTTCAGCGCGATCGATCAGCTGCCCGGCTTTGAGTTCCAGGTCGCGATCGGGAATGGGGGAAAACTCGGTGAGCTTTAATCCATCGGCGATCTTTTGATTCAGGGCCTCGGGGGTGAGACCCGTTTTCACCATCGCCGTCAGATAAGGTCGCAGCGCGCCGCCTTCGAGTCCATCGGGCGTAGAAGCCAACTGCTGCACCACGAGATTGGGGACCGGCACGCCGTCTTCATTGGCCAGATCGGCGCCGGCCAAACGCAACGTTGCGCGTTCAACCGTCACCGAACTGTGCCTGTCGATGAACTCGAGGACCGGAGTGCAAATTTGTTTGGAAAGCGCGCGGGCTTCGTCGATCTTGTCCTGAGAAAGTCCGAGCTTCTTGCGCATCAGGCCTGCTCTCCCTTTTTGGCTTCAGCGTAGTCTTTCAAGTCCTGCGCGTAGCGTTTTTCCCATTCCTTTTCGGTCTTCTTGCTGATGGGGCCTAAGGTATCGATCGCCTGGCGAATGCGCGCGCGGGAGATGTCGCGGCCGATGATCTCCATGGTTTGGTAAAGCGGGGTCGAGACGGCCTTGCCGGTGATCGCGACGAACAAGGGTGCCAGCAGCTCGCGGAGTTTTAAGTGACAAAGCTCGGCGGTGTTCTTGAGCACGTTCTCGATGGTCGCGGTGTTCCACGCGGGTTCTTTTTCGAGCTCCCAAAGGATCACCGTCAGCAGACGCTGCATCTCCTGAGGCTCAAGCTTCTTCACCGCAAGCTGCTCGGGCGTCAGGTTTAAAAGCCCCTGGAAGAAATGCGGTGTTAAGTTACCGAGATCGCTCAGCTTTTCGGTGCGCACCTGAACCAGCGGGATGATCTTGCGCAGGAATTCGCTGTTGATCGCCCATTTGGCGACGCGCTCTGCAAACTGATCCTCGGTGAGTTCGCGGACCCAGAGGCCGTTTAACCAGTTCAGCTTGTCGAGATCGAAGACCGGGCCGCCCATCGAGATGCGGTCGAGGGTGAAGTGATCGATCATCTCCTGCAGGGTGAACTTCTCGCGATCGTCGGGCATCGACCAGGCCATGCGGCCGAGATAGTTGAGCAGGCCTTCGGGCAAAATACCGATACGCTCGTAGTAGAGCATGGAGGTCGGGTTCTTGCGCTTGGAGAGCTTGCTCTTGTCGGGGTTGCGCAGCAGCGGCAAATGGCAGAAGACGGGCGGCTCCCAGCCAAAGGCTTTGTAAAGCAGGAGATGCTTGGGGGCGGAGCTGATCCATTCCTCACCGCGCAAAACATGGGTGATGCCCATCAGGTGATCGTCCACCACGTTCGCAAAATGGTAGGTGGGGAGTCCGTCGGTCTTCATCAGCACCTGCATGTCGATCTGCGACCACTCGATCTCGACGTTTCCGCGCAGGTAATCGGGCACGATGCATTTGCCTTCGCGCGGCACCTTCAGGCGGATCACGTGGGGCTCACCGGCGGCGATGCGCTTTGCGGCTTCTTCAGGCGGAATATGCATGCAGCAGCCGTCGTAACCGGGATTCTCTTTGCGGGCCAGCTGTTCTTTGCGCAGGTTGTCCAGGCGTTCGGCGGTGCAGAAGCAGGGGAACGCGGTGCCGTTGTCGATCAGTTTCTTGATGAGTTCTGCATAGATAGCGGATCGCTCGCTTTGGCGGTAAGGACCGCAGGGGCCGCCGATATCGGGACCTTCATCCCAGTCGAGTCCGAGCCAGCGGAGGGATTGCAGAATCTTTTCTTCAGATTCGCGGGTGCTGCGCAGCTGATCGGTGTCCTCGATGCGGAGGATGAACTGGCCGCCGTGATGCTTGGCGAAGGCGTAGTTAAAAAGGGCGATGTAGCCGGTGCCCACGTGGGGATCGCCGGTGGGCGAAGGTGCAATGCGCGTACGAACAGTCAAGATGTCACTCCTGGCAACAAAATAGGGGCCGATTTTGCCTTGGTTGCGTTCTCCGCGCAAGCGTCCCCATTTGTGATCAGCGATGTTTCATTCGATCACAAAAAAGAAAAAAATCGCGGCCTTGAGAAAACTTTACAAATCGCTTGAGTCACGGCGCAGGCGTGGTAGGTTGAAGGCGCTTTTGGCGGAGGGCAACTTTGGCGAACGACGAGAACCTCTCGGAATTATGCGCACCCAGCGTGGAAGTTGCTGGGCGGTATGTGTTGCTCAATCGTTTGGGTGAAGGCGGGATGGGTGAGGTCTGGCGGGCGCATGACCTGGTGTGCAATGAGGCAGTCGCGGTCAAGATGCTGCGTCCGACGATTGCCGGAGCGCCCGCAGCCGAGATTCGTTTCCAGCGCGAGATTCAGGCGATGGCGCGTTTGGTGCATCCCCGGATCGTTCCAGTGCTCGATGCGGGTACGGATCCTGTGGTGGGTCTGTTCTTCGTCATGACGCTGCAGCTCGGTCGTCCGCTCTACGAGATTTGCAAGGAGTGGAACGACTGGCGCCAGCTTTGGCCCGTAGTCGACCAGATTCTCGATACATTGGCGCATGCCCATGCGCGCGAAGTGATCCACCGCGACATCAAACCCGACAACATCCTGGTCAACGCTGACGGGCAGACAGTGCTGCTCGATTTTGGTGTGGCCCGCCTGAAGGATCACGCCAGAAGCGGGACTTCAGCCTACGATATGCTCGGTACGGTCGATTACGCAGCGCCTGAGCAAGCCACCGGGAGCCGCCGCAGGATCGGTCCCTGGACCGATATTTATTGTTTCGCCATCGTGCTTTACGAGATCATTTGCGGTCGCTTGCCGTTTTGGGCTTCGAGTCCCGTTCAGGCTTTAATGGCCCGCTTAAACCAGGGTTGTCCGCCATTGGAACCCAAAGCCGGCTTCGCTATCCCTCACGGTTTGCAGCAAATCTTCAATCGCATGATGTGTCCCGATATCTTCCAGCGCTACGGGCATGCAGCTGAAGTCCGCAGAGCGATGGCGGCTTTGGTCGATGGTGCATACGAAGTCAGGCTCGCTACGCCAGCTCCCAGTGAGGTGCAGTCACAGGAAACCTTCCCCGAGGAGACCACTCAGTTAACCGATAGCGAAGCAGAGAAGATCCTCCGCAGCAGGCAGGCGTGTTACGCGCATTGTGCCGACGGGTCGCTCGTGGTGCAGGCTTTCGAAGCGCCATTGCGACCGGCGCCGATCTCGGGCCGGGACGACTTACTCTTCAAAATGCAGCGGGCTTTGGCGCGCTGGAGTGCATCTCCAAAGCCGGGTGTGCTGGCCCTTGTGGGTGAAGAGGGCATTGGTAAATCGCGACTGGCACGCGAGGCTTTGTATCCAAGCGTGAAGGACGGCATCATCAACGTGCATCGGCATCGCTGGCGTCCCGATACCTCGGTCCGCGAAATCGCGCTTTCAGTCTGCGGGGCGATCGGTTTAAAGCCCAAGGTGTTTCGCGAGCATTTGCAATGGTGGTTGCAGGGGCACGGGCTATGCGATGCATTGGAGCGCGAGCAGCTGGTTGAATGGATCATGTCGCCCGCAGGGCCTACGACGGTCGAAACGGAGGGTCGAAACCTCGCCATCATCCTTCGGGGAGCGGCTTCCCGAATGAAGGAAGGCAACAACCACAAGCGCCCATTCGTGCTTTTGCTCGATGATTTGCCTTATTTGGATCCCGCGCTGCTGACGGTGGTGTGGGCCGTACACCGCTTTAATTTGCCAGTGCTTGTGCTCTGTACGACGCGTTCAGTCGATATCGTGCCGCATTTGCCTCGTCCCAGGTGGTTGGATCAGGGCACGCGGGTGCTCAATCGGTTAGACGATGAGATCATCGGCGATATCCTCGATGCGATGGTTGATTGTCCCGATGAAAATCTGCGGGCAGCGTTGATTGCCGAGGCGCAGGGGAATCCTTCAAAGCTTTTGGATGCGCTGCAGGATCGTCGCAGAGCGGGTGTGCTTTTGCCGGCTTACCCGCGCTGGATCATCACACCGCCCGAATGGGAGGGTCGGTTTACGCATATGAGCGCGCCGCGTTCCAACTACCCGCTGGCCGAGCATCCCGAAGATTCTTTATGGAACGACATCCGTTAAACGCATCGATGGCCGCATAAGCCGCCTTCAAGTCCCGTTCAGCCGCCAACCTCAATTCATTCACAAAAGATTCAGAACAGCGTTTCGCATCCGTCAATCCGGCCTCAAGGCGCTTGTCTTTGGGGCAAAAGATCGTTTACTGCTCGCGCATCGGTCGCTTTCAATGAGCGTTTGCGAGCATTTAAAGGAGTTTCAATGAGCGTTACAGAGACCGTAAGGGTAGGAGACGAAGAGATCATCTTAGAGACCGGTAAGATCGCAAAGCAGGCCCATGGCGCGGTGGTGGTGCGTCACAAAAAGACGATGATTCTGGCCACTGTGGTCTGTGCGCATGGTCAGCAGACGGCCGACTTCTTTCCTTTAACGGTGGAATATCGCGAGAAGATGGCGGCAGGGGGCAAGATACCGGGCAATTACTTCAGGCGCGAGGGGCGCATATCGGAGCGGGAGATATTGACCAGCCGGCTGATCGACCGCAGCTTAAGGCCCCTTTTCCCCAAGGGATTTTCAACCGAGACGCAGGTGGCTGTAACAGTCTATTCCGCCGATGCGCAGAGTGATTTGGAGGGGCTCGGTGTGATCGCGGCGGCGGCTGCTTTGCAGATTTCGGACGTACCCTTTGATGGACCGGTGGCGGGTCTTCGCCTGCTTCGGCGCAATGGAAGGTTCCGGCCGCTGCCCAATCCCGCAGAGGCACAGTTACCCGATTGCGATATGGATCTCGTCATCTCCCAGTCGCGTGCGGGCGTAGTGATGCTCGAAGGCTCGGCTTTGGTGGTTCCGGATGAGGCGCTGATTCAGGCCATAGAGGCGGCAGGACAGTTCATTGCGCCCATTTTGAACGGGATCGAAGCGCTGCAGAGAGCGATCGGTAAGGAGAAAAAGCCGTTTACAAAGCCCGAAGAGAACCCGGAGTTAGATGAAGCCGTACGCCTGGCGGGCGAGGAAAAGTTGCATCAGGCCATGAGCGAGCCCCAGAAGCATCCGCGTCACGAAGCGATCGAGAAGGCGCGGACCGAGGTGATAGAGGCGCTGCAGAGCGAGACCTATACGGCGCAGGCGATCGGGGCTTCGTTCGATCACTTAATCAAGCAGGTGGCGCGGGCGCGCATCTTAAACGGGCAAAGGATGGATGGGCGTAAGCTCGACGAAGTGAGGCCGATCACCTGTGAGGTGGGTCTATTGCCCGCAAACCACGGTTCGGCGCTGTTTACCCGGGGTGAGACGCAGGCGCTTGTGAGCGCCACATTGGGCGGTATCAAGGATTGCCAGGAGTTTGAGACCCTGTTTGGGACGGAGGAGGATCACTTTCTTTTGCACTACAACTTCCCGCCGTTTTCGGTGGGTGAGGTGCGCGCACAAAAGGGACCCGGACGGCGCGAGATCGGGCACGGCAATCTGGCGAGGCGCGCATTGAAAGGGGTTATGCCCTCGATTACGAGCTATCCGTACACGGTTCGCGTTTGCTCCGACATCACCGAATCGAACGGTTCTTCCTCGATGGCCACGGTTTGCGGTGGGTGCTTAGCGTTGCTCAATGCGGGCGTACCGCTCAAAGCGCCGGTTGCGGGCATTGCGATGGGTCTCGTGGGTGAGGGCGATCGGTACGCCATATTGACCGACATCTTGGGCGACGAAGATCACCTGGGCGACATGGACTTTAAGGTGGCGGGTCCCCTCGAAGGGATCACCGCTGTCCAGATGGACAACAAACTGGGCAGTCTGCCCCGGGAGCTCTTTAAGTCGGCTTTGGCCCAGGCGGCAGCGGGACGCAAACATATTTTAAGCGTGATGCAACCGACCATTGACGCGCAAACGGGCAAGACGCCAGAGCATGCCCCACGCAATATGACGGTGCAGATAACGCCTTCCAGGATCGGTCAGCTCATCGGCCCTGGCGGTCGTACATTGCAGGCTATCCAGGCCAAGACCGGTGCCAAGATCGAAGTGCAGGCCGACGGGAGCGTGGTCGTGATGGGGAAGGGTGAGGCCTCTGCAAGGGATGCAGTGCGCATGATCCAGGACATCTCGATCGAGCTTGAAAAGGGTGGCCTCTACATGGCCGATGTGGTCTCGATCAAAGAGTTTGGTGCCTTTGTCCGCATTGCAGAGCACGAAGCGATGATCCACATCTCAGACTTAGCTGAGGGGCGGGTAGAGTCTGTCGCCTCCGTACTGCAGGTGGGTCAGCGCATATTGGTGCGCGTCATGGGCGCCGACGAAAAGGGCAGACTCAAACTGAGCCGCAAAGCCGCCCTCAATGAAAGCGAGCTTTCAGCCAAAAACTACTGATCGCGCCTGCCCAAAGATCCCTTCCCATCGTTCTCCCACGCCCATTCAGTCCATAAAAAAGCCCCATCCTGTCACGGGATGAGGCTTCTTCTACGGATCAACCGACCGCCTGCTGTCGCGCAATCGCTCGATCATTCATCTCCCGCGCCATCATCGTCATCGTCGTCTTTGTTGCCCTTACGGGTGAGCGACATGAATTCAGCGATGGGCTTTAATTCGGTCTTGAGCGAGGCGTCGTGCTGGGCAATCGAGGTGAGGACGCCGTAATATGCGAGGAAGCTACTCCAGAGTTCACTGTTGACGGCGGTGATGGTATCGGAGATTTGCTTGCTCAAAGCGTCGAGTTCGAGCTTCAGATTCGGCAACTGCTGGCGAAGGTAAAGGCCGCTGCGGATCCAGTCGAGATCGTGGCCTTCCAGCGTTAAGTTGCGCTCGCGGGCGAGCTTGGCACAGCGGGCAATCATCGATTCGCAGTTTTTGCGGGGCTTTAACGCCGCTCTGCGCTCTTTGGTCTGCAGCGAGATCAGCTTGGGGTCGAGGAGTGACTTGAACTGGTCGAGCGCGTTGTGCAGTTGCTGACGCTCTTCTTCGGTAAAGTTGACGGGCAGAGAGTTGTCGACAGGCATTTGAAACTCCACAGGTTAAAGGTGAATGGACAACAGACTCAAAACGCATTATATGGATTCAAACCGCCTGAGCAAGCGATTTAATCCACAAAAGGGAGCCTTTTTTAAATTTTTTGAACCCGCAGAATCGGACTCTGGATGGATCGCAGGCCAGACTACTCCTGATTTGTATGGAGATTACAAAAACCTGGGGAGCCCCAATGGGTGATACCTTAACGGAGAAAGAAAATGGAGGAGCTGATGCGGAGGCGATTCGGGTGCGGGTTCAGGAAGGATTGGGGTGCGATCACTGGGAGCTTCTTTTGAGCGATCTGAAAGCCTCCTTTACGCTGCAAGCGAACCATTGCGGGCGCTCTGCAAGGGTTCCTTAACCACGATTTAAAACTTCCTTTGAGCCGTAAGCGAGCATCCTTTGCCGCGATAAGGATCATCCCTTTCGGCCATTGAAATCTTTGAACTGCATCGATTGAATTTTAAACTGAATGCGTAAACAAATGCTGCCATTGCTGTTTAAGAGCCTTCTTTCGGCCATCGGATCGGTTTTCATTCTGGCGTTTGTCGAATGGCTTTACGCTTACCGGTCCTGCGGTTTCTGGAGTTTGTTCTCTTCCATCGCGCTCTGCAGTTACCTTTTGCCGCTGTTTTGCATCGTCTCTGTCGAGATCGCGCTCTTTTTCAAATGCCCGCTGATCAAAAAGGCGCTTGAGACTCCAAAACGCGCATATGCAGGGGCGATCGCGCTCTTTTGCGCTTTAAGTCTCTTTGCTTTCGCGGTTGCACCGCTTTATGAATGGGGCTCGAATCAGTTAAAACAGCAAACACTCCTGCCGCTGGTGCTCTCGCTCTTTCTGACAGGCCTCCTCTTTGCAATTTCGCTCTCTGTCATCGCCCTCTGGCCCATTTTGGAGCGGATCGGTTCAAAGCGCGCTCTGGCGATTCCGGTAACTGTGCTCAGTTTCGTGCTGCTCCTCTTTGCGATCTTTAAACCTTTTATCGCGATCACGGCTAATCTGAACGATCTTCAGCGCTTATGCCTCATCCTGATCCCTTTGCTGCCGATCCTCTGTCTATGCGGTACAGCGCTCCTCAAACCAAAGCCCATCGTGACCGCGATCGCTTCAGGGGCCTTTTTGATCGCAGCGGTCGTCGGATTCGGTATCGCCCATCGGCATGTAGAACATGTCGCTCAGTTTGAAACGCAGCATGCGGTGGCCGCTTTCGGTCTCTCGGCGATCCATCTTCTGGATGATCGCGACAGCGACGGCTATGGTCGCTTTGTGGGTCCCATCGACTGCAATGATCAGGATCAGGAGATCAACCCCCTCGCCATCGATCTGCCGGATAACGGCATAGACGAGAACTGCGACGGTCAGGACAACCCCCTCGATACGGGATCCAAACCGGTCATGGAGCAGTTTGCGCCGCTCCCTGAAGCGCTCAAAAAACGGTGGAATTTCCTCATCATCTCGATCGATGCGATCCGGGCCGATCACTGCTCATACTTAGGCTATGAGCGAAACACGACGCCTCATATCGATGCGCTTTCAATGCATGGCCTGGTCTTTAAGCAGGCTTACACCGCCGCCAATTCCACGCAATACGCGATCCACAGCCTCTTTACCGGATGCCCCTACAGCGATCTTGAGATCGATCGAAACGGCCGCTTTGCCATTTTAAATGCCGATACGCCCACCCTGATGACGCGCTTAAAGCAGGCCGGATACCACACAGAGGCCCATCTGGCGGCACAGATGACGGGTGAGAGCTTCCTCGGACTGGCTGCTGGCTTCGATCTCTTTAAAGGTTACCCGGCCATCACTTTCAAGGGGCCTTCCGTGCCAACGCTGACACCCATTGTGCAGGACAGACTGCGGTTTTTGAGCAGGAAGAATCTGCCTTTCGCCCTCTGGCTCCATTACATGGAACCCCACGAACGCTACGATGCGCATACAGAGTTCGATTTTGGTGATGAACCGATCGATTACTATGACGGTGAGATTGCTGCCACCGACGCCGCCATCGGGCAACTGATGGCCGCATTAAAAGAAAATCATCTGAGCGAAAACACGGTGGTGGTGATCTTAGGCGATCACGGCGAGGAGTTTAAAGAGCACGGTCGCAAATTTCACGGCAACCAGCTCTATGAAGAGAGCATCCGCGTCCCCATGATCATCCATATTCCAGGCTACGATCGCATTGAGATCGATTCACCCGCCGTCACGATGGATCTGACGCCCACATTGGCCCATCTCGCAGGCCTCGAACCGATCGTTACATGCCCCTCGGTGAGCCATTTCAATCCGATCATCCAAGGCAAAAAGAAGCCCTCTGATCGCATCATTTACGTCGAGATGATCAGAAACAGCCTCAAACCCAAAGCGAGGCAGATGGCCCAAATTTCATGGCCTTACAAGCTCATCTACGATCCCCAGACCACATCCCGATGGCTCTTTAACTTAAAAGAAGATCCCAAGGAGCACCATAACCTGGCTTTCGAAGATCCCGACCGATGCTTCAAAATGGTGCAGCAGACCGAAACCCGCATGAACACGCAGCTTTACAGGCAGTCCAGCGCATTGATCGAGCGCTCGGTTCAAAAGCATGCAGCCGATCACATCCCCAAACCTTCAAAGCGCGCCGTCGAATTGACCCCCGGCCTTTGGTTAAACCACCACGAGATCTCGGACTATGAGATGGCCGGCCGCAAATTCCCCATATTGAACCTGCAGTTGCTCGCAACCAAAGCCCCGCTGCCGAACATTCAGTTTAAACTCGAGGCCTTTGACGCCAAAGATCCCGCCGTTGCCATCAAACCTGTCCAAACCTGGACCCCGCTCTCCGGCTTCTATCCCACCGACCAATGGAATCCCGGCGATCTCGTCAGCGATCACTTCTGGCTCAGCTTCCACACCCATAAAGGCCGCTTCCTGCTCAAGCTCTCCGTCTTAAAAGACGGCCAGGAGATCTATGGCCCGATCTCTTTAGGTGAACTGGAATACAACAACCGCGCAAAGTGATCAGGTAAGTGGGGCGCTGGATCCGATCGAAGCCGCGTCTGAATCCATTTCAGCCGAACAAAGCGATGCCTTCAAAGGCGCAATGAGAGCATCCAATAGCGGCTTTAAATGGAAACGGATGGGGGATTGAATGGGAACGGATGGGGGATTGAAAGGCAGGCTTTCAAGGAGGGCGAGGCTTTCTAACCTCTTACTTGAACAGGCTCATAGAGACGGTGACACCCGCCGTAACGATGGCGACCATGCTCATCAGCTTGATCAGGATGTTCAGAGAAGGACCAGAGGTATCCTTGAAGGGGTCGCCAACGGTATCGCCAACGACGGTCGCCTTGTGGCAGTCAGATCCTTTGCCACCAAAGTTGCCCTCTTCAACATATTTCTTGGCGTTGTCCCATGCACCACCGGAGTTCGCCATAAAGACGGCCAGAACGAAGCCGCAGGAGAGACCACCAATCAGCACGCCGAGCACGCCAGCCACGCCCAGGACCACACCGGTAATGACCGGAACCAGGATCGCGAGGATGGAAGGGAGCAACATTTCGCGCTGAGCGCCACGAGTGGAAATGCCTACGCAACGGGCGTAGTCGGGGGTACCCTTGCCTTCAAGGATGCCAGGGATCTCTTTGAACTGACGGCGGACTTCCTCCACCATCTTCTGTGCAGCACGGCCAACCGCGTTCATGGTGAGTCCGCAGAACACGAATGCCATCATCGCGCCGACGAATACACCGACCAGCAACATCGGGTTCATCAGGTTGACGTTGTAGTTATTCATGAAGTCGATAAGGGTCATGCTCTTGATCTGGGCGAGCGTAGCCTCAGCATTGCCCACCACGATCTTGGCCGCTTCACCCGCCTGCTCGGCCATACGCACGAGGGCAATCTTAATCTCTTCAACGTAGGAAGCGAGCAATGCAAGGGCCGTAAGGGCGGCAGAGCCGATGGCAAAGCCTTTGCCCGTAGCGGCGGTAGTGTTGCCCAAAGCGTCCAATGCGTCGGTGCGCTTGCGGACTTCCGGTTCCAGACCGCTCATCTCAGCGTTGCCGCCTGCGTTGTCAGCGATCGGTCCGTATGCGTCGGTCGCAAGGGTGATGCCCAGGGTAGAGAGCATGCCGACTGCGGCGATGCCGATGCCGTAAAGGCCGGTAGAGAGGTTTGCAGCCGTGAATTCAACATGGAAGCCATTGGCGCAGAGATACGACAAAACGATCGCAATACCGACCGTAACGACCGGAATGGCGGTAGAAATCATGCCCAAACCGAGGCCCGAAATGATGACTGTGGCGGGTCCGGTCAGTGAACTCTCAGCAACCTTTTGCGTGGGCTTGTAGGTCTGGGAAGTGTAAAACTCGGTCGCCTTACCGATGATGACACCGGCTACGAGGCCCGAAATGACCGAGCAGGAGAGGCCAACGGCGTTCGGGATATCGAGCAGCTTAAAGATGCCAAAGGTGGCAAGGGCGATCAAAAACGCGGCGGTATTGGTTCCGCGTGCGAGGGCCTTGAGCAGTTCTTTCATGCCCGCGCCTTCTTTGGTGCGGACCAAAAAGATACCGATGAGCGAGAGGACGACGCCCACAGAGGCGATCATCATCGGGGCTATGACCGCTTTCATTTGCAGCGCACTGTTGGCTGCAAAGGCCGAAGCGCCCAAAGCCATGGTGGCAAGGATGGATCCCGCATAGGACTCATAGAGATCAGCGCCCATGCCAGCCACGTCACCCACGTTGTCGCCGACGTTGTCTGCGATCGTTGCAGGGTTGCGGGGGTCATCTTCGGGAATGTTGTATTCGGTCTTTCCAACGAGGTCAGCGCCCACGTCGGCCGCCTTGGTGTAAATGCCGCCGCCCACGCGTGCAAACAACGCCTGCGTCGAAGCGCCCATTCCGAAGGTCAGCATCGTGGTGGTGATGGCGACCAAATCCCAGTCGGTCACCTGCGTTAAGACCAGGTACCATACGGAGACATCGAGCAATGCAAGGCCGACAACGACCAGACCCATAACGGCGCCCGAACGGAAGGCCACCTGCAAACCGTTGTTTAATGACTTCTGAGCCGCAGCAGCGGTACGGGCGGAAGCGTAGGTTGCAGTCTTCATCCCAAAGAATCCGGCAAGACCTGAGAAAAAGCCGCCGGTGAGGAATGCGAACCACACAATCTTGTTTTGAAGCCCAAGGAGAGACATGACGAAAAAGAACGCGGCGAGCACAGCAAAGACGATCAGCACGATCTTGTACTGTTGCTTCAGGTAGGCCATTGCCCCCTTGCGGACGTGGGCGGCGATTTCTTTCATCAAATCGGTGCCTTCGTCCTTCTTTTTCATCGATTTATAGAAGTAGAAAGCGAGGCTTAGAGCCACAATGGAGGCTGCAGGTACAGCCCAGAAAGCAGGTATTATATCACGCATTGAGATTCTCCTGCGCCGGGCGGGCGCGTGAACAAAACGCGGCCATTTTTAAATGATTTATTGCAGTTGGCAAGACTTCGTTGCGTTCGGGCATATTTTTGCGGGCATTTCATTTGCATTGGCTCAAAAGGGCGGGCTGGAGTATGAAGCGTCACTTTTTTTTGAAGGGGCTGCAGCGCTTTTGGAGCGCTTTTTGGGGATTGCAGAACGAAAGCGTTTTTGAATAGGGGCTTTTGATGTCGCTGAAGGTGATCGGGAGCAATCAGGTTTTCCATCTGGTCGATCGTCTGGCCGAGGATCTCGCGCAGGATCCGCCGGACTGGCACGACGAGGCGTTCGTGGTGGTGGAGGGGATCGGTCAGGGCGAGATGGCGAGGCGCGGGCTGGTGACGAAGATGGGGCTTTGCGCGGGGGTGAGGTTTCCGCTGCTGCGCGTGGCGATGAATCGCATCTGCGAGGCGGTGCTGCAATCGAAGCCGCTCACGTTTCCCAAGATTGTGGACTACGATCCCTGGTGCAGGCAGGGGATCACCTTCGCGCTGATGGAGGCGCTGCTGGATCTGACGCGCGATCCCAGGTTTCAGAAGCTTCGGTATTATTTGAGATCGGACGATCTGAACGTTTTGATCGGCGATCAGGCGCGGCCGCTGGGCGATCGAAAGCTGATGCGGCTTGCGATGGAGATGACGCGGCTCTTTCAAAATGCGTCGATCTACCGGCCCGGGCTTTTGGAGGAATGGTCGCAGGGTAAAAACATGGGGCCGAGCGATGCGGAGGGGCATCAGACGACGCTGAACTCCGAGTTGCAGCGGTTGCAGCCCATTTTATGGCGCATGCTCAATGATCTGATTCAGGGGACGAATCCCGCAAAGCGTTTTGAGGAGGCGATCGCGTGTTTGCAGCGGGGTCAGCATCAGTTGGGCATCGATCGGATCGCGTTTTTTGCAATCTCAAACCTTTCGCCGCTTTACGCGTCGCTCATTCAGGCGCTTTCAAGAACGATCGACACGCATCTTTATTTATGGCTGCCGAGTCAGGAATATTGGGGCGATCTCTCGATGAAGACGCTGAAGGAGCAGCGGCGTCTGGACGATGCGCATGTCAACGGGCTGCTTGCGGGATTGGGGCAGGAGGCGCGGAATTTTCAGAACGTGCGCATGGAACAGCTTTCGGACGGGGATGAGGACGAAGCGTTCATCGAGCCCAAAGGATTTGGATTGCTGGCTCACCTGCAGAGATCGGTGCTCCATTGCGAGACGAGGGCGATCCCTTACGAGAGCGAAGACGATTCGGTGCAGTTTTTGTCTTGCTACGGCGATTTGCGGCAGGTGGAGGCGCTTCGCGACAGCTTATACCGGCTGTTTTCGAAGGATCAGACGCTGCAGCCGCGCGATGTGCTGGTGCTGACGCCGGATCTCGACACGTTTGGTCCCTTGTGTCAGTCGGTGTTTTCGCAGCCGATGACTTTGAGCGACGGGCGGAAGCTGAATTCGATGCCGTTTCGGGTGATCGGTCGCAGGATGGCGGCGCAGAATCAGATCGCGGAGACCTTGATCCGGCTATTTTTGCTGGCTTCGGATCGCGTAAAGGCTTCGGACGTGCTGCAGCTGCTGACGCTGGAGCCCGTGCAGCAAAAGTTTCACATCGATCCCGAGCAGCTTTCGAAGATTCGCGAATGGGTGGAGGCGTCGGGGGCGCGGTTTGGCATCGATGCGGCGCACCGCGAGCAGCTTCAGGCGGGATCGCGCGATGAATTCACGTGGAAGTTTGGGCTTCAGCGGATGGCGCTCGGTCTTTTGATGGAGTCGCCGCAGGGGGGCGCAGGGTTCTGTCACCGGATGCCTTTGAACGGCCCGCAGGTGGATCGGCCGCTCGCGCTTCATTTTTTGGCGTTCTGCGATCAGCTGTTTTTTGTGCTCTCAAATCTTCAGACGCCGCGCCGCTGGCACGATTGGGCGGAGTTTTTGCTGGGGAAGCAGGATGCGGAGGCAGAGGAGGGGGATTCAAACGAAAAAGGCGTGCTTGCAAGGCTTTGCGAGGTGACTTCAAAGACGCGCGAGCAGCTGACCGACGTGTACGATCTTCTGATGCCGCTTTATGCAGAGCCGGGCGATCTGCTGATCGACAAGGGCGCGGTCTGGGCCTGGCTTGAGGAGCGGTTTGGTCACGCGCCGAGTTATCGTATCGCGTCGCAGGCGATGCTGATCTCGGATTTTCAATCGCTTCGGGGCGTGAGCCGCAGGGTGATCGCGCTGCTCGGGATGGATGAGGGCCGCTTCCCCAGAAAAGATCGTGCCGTGCATTTCGATTTGATGGCCGCGTATCCGAAGGTGGGGGATCCTTCGCCGCGTTCGGAGGATCGGTTTTCGTTTTTGCAGGCGATCCTTTCGGCGGGCGATCACCTGATCGTGATCTATTCGGGGCATCACATCGTGGATCGCTCGGTGCTGTTTCCGGCGCAGCCCGTTCGCATGCTGTTTTCGGAGATCGATCGCGCGCTGCAATGCGATGAAACCGATGAGCCTCACCAGAAGCTGATTCAGGAGCAGAGGCTGCACGCGTTTTCGACGGGGCATTTTCTGGAGTCGGATCCCCAGAGACAAAGCTTTGATGCGCAGATGCTCAAGGGGGCAAAGGCGCTTTTGCAGAGCAAGCGGCAGCCGCAAAAGAAGCTCTTTCAAAATCCGCTGCCGCCATATCTTTCGGACGAGCAGCGGCATCTCGGGGCAAACGGTCTTTCGGTTCCGCTGTTGGTTGACGCCCTTTGCCATCCGCAGCGCCGGCTTTTGAGCGATCGGCTGGGGATAGAGCTTTTGAGCAGCAAGGAAGGGGCGCCGATCGCCGATGAAGATCGCTCGAAGCTGAACAAACTCGAAGAATGGACGGTGGGGCAGGATTTGGTGCAGCAGATCTGGCAGGAGGCGGAGCGGGAATCTGAAGAGGAGAGGCGATCGCAGGCGGTGCGCGAAGAGCCGGAGCAGATCGATCTCTTTGGCATGATGGATGCGGGCGGATTCAACGAGGCCGACGAGAAAGACAAGGCCGAAGCAGGCCAGCTTCAGGAAGGAAAACGGGCGAAAAACATCGATCGCGCCTACGAGCGCAATCTGGGATCGGGTCGCGTGCCCGCAGGCATGCCCGGAAAAGTGATCGTAAGGGATCTCTACGACTGCGCAGAGCAGATTTGCCTTCGCGGAAGGGCCCATGTGACTCAGGCGCTCTGCGATCTGAAAAAACTGAATCTCCAGAAAGAGCTGGGGCCCTGGAGGCTTTACGACGAGATCGATCGCGTCTCGTGCAGGCAGCTCAACGAAACGCTTTCTCGGGAGGAGCGATCCTGGGCGCGGTTTCATGCGAGCGATTTGGACGACGAGGTGAGCGACAGTGCGGTGCGCGTCGATTATGGAAGCCTTCGGGGAAAGCGCCTGCTGCGGCCCTGGATTCAGTTGTTGATCTGGACGGCGCAGTCGGGCGGTCTCAGGCGCAAAATGAACGTCGTGGTGGGGCGGTTGCTGAGCGATCGATTCGGTGATTTTGAAGACATCGAGATCGCGGTGCCGGGTGAAACGGTCGAGGATCGCTACCGCTTTGCGATGCAGGCGCTCGAAGATCTGTTGCAGGTTTACGAGGCGGCGATGCAGCGTCCGGTGATGCTCTTTGAAGGGGCGTCCTTTGCGTATGCTCAGGCTTTATTTTTAGGGAAGCCGGATCCTTTGAAGGAAGCAGAGAAGCAGTTTTCAGATACGACCTTTGGCCTGGCCGAAAGTCAGCTGCCCGAAATGGAATTATGCTTTGGCAAGCTCGAGGGGCTGAAGAGTGAAAACGGTTTGGGCGGGCAGGATGAATCGGAGTTTAAAGATCTGGCCGAAAAAGTCTGGCTGCCACTGCTACAGGCGATGCGATCGGGTGGTACAAACTGAACATTAAAATGGAGATTTTCTCTTTTAAAATCGATTTGAATCGATTATGGGTGCTTTACCTTGTTTGAAGGAGACATGCGATGAAGCAAAAGCGTGTGCTGACGATTCAAGATATTTCTTGCGTGGGCCAATGCTCGCTTACGGTCGCCTTACCCATTTTGTCAGCAATGGGTCACGAGACGGCGATCTTGCCTTCGGCTGTGCTTTCAACACATACCGGCGGCTTTAAAGGGTTCACGTTCCGCGATTTAACGGACGACATCGATCCGATCATGGATCACTGGCAAAAAGAGAACCTGCAGTTCGATGCGCTCTATACCGGTTATCTGGGCAGTCCCCGGCAGATCTCTCTGATTGTCAACCATTGGGATCGTTTGAAGGCGCCGGGTGCGGTCACGGTCATCGATCCGGTGCTGGGCGACAAGGGAAAGCTTTACCCGGGATTCTCTTCGGAATTCCCCGATCTGATGGCCAGGTTCTGCGCAAACGCCGATGTGATTTTGCCGAACCTGACTGAAGCGTCGTTCATGCTTCACGAGGAATATATTGAGGATCACCATACGCCCGAATATATCGAGCGCATTTTGAAGAAGCTCGTCGGACTGGGTTGCAAGCACGCATTATTGACGGGCGTCTCTTTCGAAGAGGGCAAGCTCGGCGTCGCAACGCTGAACGGCGACAACCAAAAGGTGAGCTACTACTTCAGAGATTTTATCGGCGGTGCCTTCCACGGAACCGGCGACGTCTTTGCAAGTTCGTTCACCGGCGCTTACGTGAACGGCAAGTCGCTTGAGGATTCCGCAAAGATCGCCGTCGATTTCACGGTCAAATCCATCGAATGCACCGTCGACGACAAGAGCCACTGGTACGGCGTCAAGTTTGAACAGGCTTTACCTTACCTTTGCAAGCTCTGCGGAACGATTTGATCGATCATAAAATCCAAAAAGCCGCATCTTCCTTTTGATTTGATTCGGCTTTGATTTATACTCGCAAATGAGCTCTTTGAAATTTGAGAGACGACCGCAACGAAGGTCAGCGAGCAAAATCGATTGGAAGCATGGGCTGCGCGCTTCAGCAGCCCGTTCAAATTCGTTTGAAGACCCACCTCATCTCCATTGCAACCGCTCAAAATCGTTTTGAAGTGCCGGATCACCTGAAAGCAATCCATTCAAAATCTTTTGAGCGGCGATCCATTGAAAATGGATCCTCCTTAAAATCGTTCCCGCTCGCTGGCTATTGACTGTGCCGGTGCATCAAATCGATTTGAAGAAGCGGCATTTTGTAGAGCTGGTTCATAAAATCGATTTGAACAGCCAGCTATTGACAAGGCTGGTTCATCAAAATGATTTGAACAGCCAGCATCACCAGAAACAGCAGCTTGAACGCCATTTTGAGCGTTTTTTTGGCTTGAAACTTGCGTGTTTAAGTCAATTTAACTCCAAACTCTGTGAATCACCGCGCGAATCTGCGCATTTTTTGCAAAGGAGCTCCACGATGAGCAAGGTCTTGAGTGTTAAGGGATCGGGTTTACGCAACGATGAGTTGCGAGGGTACTTTAATCGCTTGATGGCGATCCTCATCGCCTTCAACGCTCTGCGCGGTTCGAGAGGACAAAAACTCAAGGCGGCGCACGACGCTTACGTTCAGGCCATCGATGGATCGAGCGCATCCAAGCTTTCGATCCGCGAATTTGATTCGCCCTGCGATTTGGCCTGGCGTTCACTCAAAGCACAAGTCCGTGCCGACTTGTTGCATCACAGCGAAACACGGCGCAGAGCAGGCGAGCAGATCGATGGCTTGCTCTCCCCATTGGGCAATCCCACCAACCTGAACTACGATCAGGCCTACGGCTTGATTCAAAGGGCGATCTCGACGCTGGACGGACTCGATCCACAGATTTTAGTGGATGCCCATATCGACGACATCTTCGCCCATTTGCATGCCTGCTACGACAAATTTGTTGCAGCCCAGGCCTCAGAGATGGCCCGTCGCGCCAATCGTCCGAAGGGGGCCGTTCGTGAAGCCCGACTCGCCCTGCTCAAGGCCTGGTCGGGTTATGTGCCCGCTTTGGAGATGATTGCTGAAGATGAGCCCGAGGCTCAAAAGGCGATCGACCAGATCAACGCATTGGTGGCTGAGTCCAATGCAAAGATCGCCCAGCGAAAAGCGAACGATGACGACGATGAAAACGAAAAGAAATCGAAGGCTGAAGGCAAGACCGAGTCTCCGAAAGCCGAAGATCCCGTAGTCGACGTCGAAGTGATCGAAGAAGACTGAATTTAAGGTTCAGCCGTTGCGGCCGCCCTCTCAGATTTTAAAACTGAGCGCAGAGTTCAAAGCTCAGGCGGCCGTTCAAATTCTTTTGAAGCCTTTAATGTCTTTCAGTCAGATGCTCCAAACACCGAACGTTTAAAGAGATGGCCCAACGATGACCGATCGAGAGATGCAAAATTACAGCGGTCAGGAAGAGATCGTCGATCAAACCACCTTGATCGAGGCGAGCGCGGGCACGGGAAAGACCTATAACATTACGGAGCTCGTGCTTCGGCTGCTGCTGGAGCGCCATTTTAAACTGGAGAAGATGCTCGTGGTCACCTTTACCAGGGCGGCCACAGCGGAGCTTAAGGAACGCATCGACGCAAGGCTTCAAAAGAGTCTGATCCTGCTGCAACAGCACAAGCAAGGGATCAATCTGGAAGAGAACAAGGAGTTTCAGCAGCTGCAGGCGAGCATCCAAAAAGGGGAGCTTCAGATCGATGAGGCGATCACCTGTCTTCAGGATGCGCAGGACGCGCTCGATATGGGATCGATCTCTACCATTCACGGCTTCTGCCAGCGCATCCTGACTTCGTTCGGTTTCGAGACCGATATAGAGTTTGAATCCGAGCTGCAAAACAATGTGGACGATCTGATGGACGAGATCATCCACGACTATACGCGCCAAATCTATGAGACCGACGATCCCGAATGGTATCTCTTCCTTTCGTCGCTCAACATCTTCGAGCCGAGCGATCCCTATTCGCGTCAAACGCTAAAGGACGCCGTAAAACAGCTCGTGCGCGATCCTCAGCTGGTTTTGGATCCCAAGCCTTTATCATGGTCGGCCATCAAAGAGCATTTCGACCGGCTGATGGTGCAGAAGGAAGAGACCCAAAAACAATTGCGCGCCCTCCGCGATCTCTACCTCAGCGATCCTCCGGTTTTTGAAAAGTCAGCGCCCACAGAAGCGCAGAGTCAGTCGTTCAAAAACCTGCTGATGTGCGATCCGGTCTTCTCACTCGATGCGTTTTTATCGCTCATCACCATGGGACAGGTGATCGATCAGTATTCGGGAGAGACCCTGCCTTGCTCGCTTTCAAGCCTTCCGGGCTGGTCCGGATTGCCGCCTTTTCGCAAATACACCCGCTTCGCATTTCAGTATGATCGCTGCAAAACCCCAAAGCAGGTCGATCATTTGCCAAAGATTGTGGAGCTGTTCGAAGATCTGGTCGTTCAGCTCGCGCGAAAGACCGATCCACCGTATTTTCCTGAGCTCCAGGACTGCGCGATCGCTACGGCCACAAAAGAGGTGTACGACCGGCTGATTTTAAAGAAGCAGCAAAAGGGTGTGATGACCTTCGACGATCTTTTGACGCGCTTGTCTGCCGCATTGTCGTCCGATCAGGGGCCTGAGCTCTGCCGGATGATCCGCGAGCAATACGACGCCGCGCTCATCGATGAGTTTCAGGACACCGATGACACCCAATGGAAAATCTTTAGCCAGATCTTTCAGGGCAAACCCCTCTATTTAATCGGCGATCCCAAGCAGTCGATCTACGCGTTCCGAGGCGCAAACATCCACACGTATCTCGCTGCCAAGCAGTCTGCCGGATCAAGACAGTTTACGATGCAGACCAACTGGCGATCAGATAAACCGCTCATCTGTGGCATGAACCAGCTCTTTGCCAATCCAAAGGCTTTCGGCGCTGAGGGCATCGATTACGTGCAGGTGCAGGCGTCCGAAAAACATTTGGAGAGTGGCTACGCTCAGGAGATCGGGGTTCAGGAAAAGCCGATTCAGATCCGTTATTTTGATGACGCGATTCAAAACGGATCGAGCGGCGATCCGATCTCGGGATCGGGTCAGCAATTGCCGCAGATCCTCTCGAAGGTGGTCGCGCAGGACATCCTCAGATTTTTGGAGACCCGGCCTTATTTAAAGTCGGACGATCCGCAAAAGATCGAGCGCGTGCATCCGGGGCATCTGGCCGTTCTGGTCAGTACCAACAACGAAGCGCTCGAAATGCAAAAAGCTCTCTTTCAGGTCAACATCCCTGCTGTGCTTTCGGGCATGGGATCGGTTTACGATTCACAGGCGGCCATCGATTTACTCTATTGGATCGACGCCTGTTTAACGACCAACAACAGCAAAAAGCTCTGCACCTTCGCCTCAACCCCTCTCTGCAACCTCTTCGAGGCACGCGATCTCGCGCTTTTAAATCAGCCTGAAGATGTTGAAGACGCGGATCAAATACAGGTGGAAGAGCGCTTTGAAACCCTGCGCAACCGCTTGATCGAATGGCGAAAGCTGATCGAATCCCACGGCTTCCTCTTCACCTTCCATCAGATGATCGAGCAAATGGAGCTGCTCGAACGTCTGCTCTCTTTGACCGACGGTGAGCGCTACGTGACCGATCTCTTTCAGCTGGGCGAGCTCCTGTTCTGCGCCGAGCACGAGCAACATCTCAATCTGGATCAGCTGCGCGAACATCTGGCGGCCGAAATCGCCAAAAAAAAGGACGATCTCGAAGGCAAGCCCGACATTCGGCAGCTTGAGAGCGACGATCACGCCGTCCAGATCATGACCGTCCATAAAAGCAAGGGCCTGCAGTTCCCCTTTGTATGGATTCCCTTTTTACTGAAGGGCGCATCCTTTCAAAAATCGTTCAGCGTCACCGATTTGAAGGAAGGATCGAAAGAAAAGAAGCTCTGCCTTCACAAATTCGATACCGAGCATGGCCAGGAGGCCGCAGTTAAAGAGCAAACCGATCTCGAGCAGGAGATGATGCGCAAGCTCTACGTCGCATTGACGCGCCCGCAGCACCGCGTGACCGTCTATTTGGGCCAGATGAAGTCCGAGCAGTCCGAGCGGGCACCGTTAAAACGCCTGCTGAACATCCAGCCTCAGGAAAAGCCGTCCAAAAAAACGCCGAAAGACGCAGAAGCATTGGCGAAATGCAAGAGCCTGTTCGATGCGCTGCAGGCGATCTCTTCGGAGTTCATCGAGATTTCGGCCTGTCAGCCTCCGATCGAAGGCGCATTCTGGCAGGATCCGTTTTTGGAAGCGCCGGAACTCTGCGCAGCCGAGTATTCGCGTCAAAACTGGGACCGAAGGTTTGCTACGAGAAGCTATTCGAGACTCGCAGAAGGCTGCCCTGAATCGCCGGTCGCCCATCCAATCCCCATCGATGGCCCGCCTCTGATCGATGGCGATGAGTCCAATGCGACAGAGGATCCGGAACTCGATTCAGACATCGAACAAAATGGAGAAGATGAGCCGGATATCGCGGAAGAAAGCGGCCTCCTTTTCAACGGACTCCCAAGAAACCGGCAGTTCGGCTCCGCAATTCACTGCCTCTTTGAAAACATCGACTTCTGCAACTACGTCAAACCCGGTTTTTGCGACAGCCCCGAGATGCGCCAGATCTCGCAGCTCTGTTTAAGGCGCGAAGGCCTCGTGCTCTCGGCCGAGGATCACCAGTCGGTGCGCCACGACGTCAAAACGCTGCTCGAAGCGCCGCTTTTGATCCCCGAGTTTCCGCATCTCTCGCTCTCTCAAATTTCAAACGACCGCCGCCGCTGCGAATTTGAATTCGATCTCAGCGTTTGCAAGGGCGCTCTCTGGCGCATGGGCAGGGCTTGCAAGATCGAACGCTTCGCAGACATCATGGCAGCCGATCATTTTTGGGAAGAAGACTACCTGCCCAAATTAAAAGGTGTGCTCGCCACATGGGATGAGATCGCCGGCTATCTGACAGGCAGCATCGATCTCGTCTTTACATGCCCCGGCCAGACCATCGATCGCTACGTGATCGTGGATTACAAGACCAACAGCCTTGCAAGCTACCAGCCCAAAGATTTAAGGGCCGCCATGGCCTCTCACCATTACTTCCTTCAGGGCTATATTTATATGGTCGCCCTCCACCGCTTCTTAAAGCAACGGCTTTTAACGTACGACTACGATCGGAACATGGTGGGCATCGAAAATTTGTTCCTGCGCGGCATGGGCAGGGCAGGCGAGGGTTGCTATTTTTATAAGCCGTCCAAAGCGGTGATCGAGCAGCTCGACGCCCTTTTAGAGGGAGAGGATGCGGCATGAAGCCCTCATTTGGAAATTCACCCGCAAGCCAGGAGCTCGACCGGCGCGCCGAACCCTTTTTAAAGGCCGGCGTCGTTCAGGATGGGCATCTCTCGGCGATTAAACTCTTAAGCGATCTCTCCGGCGAGCAGCGCTACGAAACTTTATTGCTTTGCCTGCTCACGCTGGCTGCCCTCGATCGCGGCGACGTCTGCTTCGATCTTTTGCAACCCGAGTCTCCGCTTCAGATTGAGTTGAAGAACGGCGTCACGTTTGAAGCGTTAAAAGCCTTTTTGCCCACGCATGCCTTTAAAGATCGCTCGCCCTTTTTGATGAGCCCCCTGATCGAGCGCTATGGTGAGCGATCACATTCAGATGAACGGCTGACAGCAGGCGAGGGGAGCGGGCCAAAAACGTTGGGTGCACCTGCATATCACATCGATCGCCCCTTCGTTCTGGATGGCCATCGCCTCTACCGGCAGAGATCGTACATCGAAGAGCGCCAGGTCTGCGATCGCTTAAACCAGCTGGCCCTTCAGACGCGCGAGACGGGCAGCCGCCTGATCGATGCCACCGCTTTAAACCGGGGACTCGACGCGATCTTCGGCAAAGCGAGCGATCAACCCGGAAGAAAAGCGGTCTTAGGCAGCTTTGACAGCGCCTTAACCGTCATTACCGGCGGCCCTGGCACCGGCAAGACCTGGACCGTCCGCAATTTGATCACCCTGCATTACATTCAGCGCGAGCTCGAACGCCTGAAGGATCCGCAGCTGCCCGAACTTTCGGTCGCCCTAGCGGCCCCCACCGGCAAAGCGGCCATGCGGATGGTCGAATCTCTGCAAAAGGATCTCGATCGCTTCATTGCGGAAACCGTTCCCAGACTTTTGGAGGGCCTGCCCTTAAAACCGGAAGGTCTTCAATTCTTTTTGGAGCATCTGCAGGCCTCCACACTGCACCGCCTTCTGGGCGTCCGCCGCTTCGATCCCGGATCCTTCGTCCATCACGCCCAAAACCCCCTCTGCCTCGATCTTCTGGTGGTCGATGAAGCCTCGATGATCGATCTCGCCCTCATGCGATCGCTGCTCCTCGCGGTTTCGGATCGCTCGCGCCTGATCCTGCTCGGCGATCCCAATCAGCTGGCCTCGGTGGAAGCGGGCAATGTTCTGGGCGATATCGTTTCAACAGAGCTCGATGCCTGCGCGGTCGGCCGTCAAATCTTCAGACTCACGGTGAACCACCGCGCAAAAGATGCTCCAAAACTCGCCGAATTCTCGGCCTTATGCTGCAACATCGACGCTGAGCAGGATGAACAGGCGGCTGTAGAAAAAGTCGTCGGCTGCCTTCAAAACGAAGGTCAGATCCGCCTCTTAAGCTGGCCCTCCGAAACCTGCGCGATCCCCGACTCGATTCTAAGCGAGATCGTCGAACAATATTCGAGCTACATCGACTGCCTCTGCAAAGGCCCCGATCCCGATGAAAGCGAAGAGGATCATTTAAGCCGCGCCTTCAAACTGTTTTTAAGGTTCCGCGTCCTCTGCGCCCACCGCGACGGCCCCTTTGGGGTCTCCGGCTTAAACGCCGCCATCCTCTCCAAACTGCGTTTAAGATACGGCATCCCCTTCAACCGCGAGCTCATCGGCCGTCCGATCCTCATCCTGCAAAACGATCCCCAAACGGGCCTCTTTAACGGCGACATCGGTCTCTGCGTCCAGCACGCCCAAAGCTTAAGGGTCGCCTTCCAAAGCCCCAGCCCGTCGCGCCCCTTCATGTGGTTCAGTCCCGCTCAGCTTCCCGATCACCAGACAGCCTTTGCGATGACGATCCATAAGAGCCAGGGATCCGAATTCGACCACAGCTTCGTCATCCTCCCGCCGAAGAAGAGCCCCATTCTGACGCGGGAACTCGTCTACACCGCCGCCACCCGCGCCAAAACGCAATTAACCGTGGTCAGCGACAAAAACATCCTGACCGAAGCCTTAAAACAACGCGTCCTCCGCGCCTCAGGCCTCTCGGAACGCCTGATGATCTGCAAACAGCAGAAGGGGAGCCTGAACAAATGACGCTGATGCCTGAAACGCTGCGGTTGCTGGCGCTTCGATTCCGTTTAGACCGCTGATCTGAGGAAGAGACGATGGCTCATTCTCAAAAGATGGTGCGATGGGGACTCACTGCAGGGATCCTCATCGTTCTGGCGCTCACGTTCTGGGTGAAGCTCTCGATCGAAAAGAAAAAGAACGCCCAACAGCTCGAGCGGGAAGAGGATCCCGAACACCAGGCCGCCCTTGCGATCTCGAAAGCCGATGAAGCGCTGCTTCAAAATCACCCCGATCTGGCGCTGGCCGAGTTTCAAAATGCGATCGATCTCTGGGAAAAGATGGAAGGCGAGACGCCCAAATGGAATGCGCTCGCAACCCGCGATCGCGCATTGCAGCTGCTCAAAACTTTAGGCCGCAACTCCGAGGCGCGCCAATGGGCCGAAACCGTTTTCACTCAAAGCCGCGCGCTGTTTCAGGCAGCTCCCACGGAATCGAGAAGGCAGAAAGCGTATCTCTCGGCTGCAAAAAACGTTTCGAATCTGGAAGATCCCCTGCATCGCCGCCACCAGCCCGCAACCGCAGAGGCTGCATTGGCAGTAGATGCCACTGCAAACATCGCTCCTTTGGAAGCGATCGTTCTGGGTGAGCTCTCCAATTGCTTTCTCGATGCGGCCAAACGCTATGCCGAAGCTTCTGCAACCGAAGACGCGATCGCTCTGCTCGAGAAAGCGACTTCAAACGCCAAAAAAGCGGCGCCACTTCGCGAGGATCCCTCTGAAGCCCTGATGGCTCAGGAACGCATCGCCACTGAAGCCATGCAAATCGCCGAAATGCTGGCCGATCGACAGCGAAGCAGGGAAGGGAAAACGGGATCCGGTGCGAAAGCGAACGCGGAGACGGCGGATCCAAAAGATGCGGATGTGGGATCGCTGAAGCCGCTGGCTGATCTCAATGCGCTTGCGGATCGCTATGGCCGCATGGCCCTCGATGCCCTCGATTTGGAGCTCGAGTTTGCCCCGGAGGCGCGCCTTTTAAAACAACGCCAGGCTGCGCTCTACCTGCGGCTGGCCGATCGCGGCGCAAAAAACGGCGGAATCCTGGATGCGGTGACGGCTGACTACGCTGCGGCTGTGCGCCTTCGCCGAGCGCTCCGCGATGCCGGTGATGTGAAGGAACAGCGAAACCTGGTGCGCGCCCTCGAAGCCTTTGGCATCTGGAAATCACGCCAGGGGCAGGGCATTGAAATCTTAAAGGAGGCCGCAACGGAAGCCCAAGCGCTGGATAAAAAGGATTTGGACATCGCAGCATCGGTTTACGGGCAGCTTGCAAAAGCGCTGAGCGATCAAAAAAAGTTTGTGGAAGCGCGTTCATTTGCAAAAGAGGCCTACGATGCGGCAACGGAGTTTGCTCAAAAACAAGGAAAGACCGGTGAAAAGGAATGGGCGATCGCTGCCCTGCGTTACGCCCGCCTGCTCCGCATGAAGCCGAATCCTCAAAGAGCGCAGGCTCTGGAGATCGCGCAAAAAGCGAAGGAGCGCCTCAAAAATGAAGGATCTGCGCCTGTAAAGGGAGGAACATCGAAGGAAATGGAACCGCTGATCCGCGCTCTGGATGCGCTCATCGATGAATTAAAATCTGTAAAATAGATGCAAGCGGGCGGTTCAACGGAAGAGCGCGCGATGGTTTTGGCGTATGGTCGTGGTGGTTGTAGGGATATGCGGAAGGCTGATGCGAGCGGTGGTGGGGAAAAAAGCTTTGAGGAAGAGAAAGACCGGGCAGCTGGGCGATGAAAATGATTTGGATGGTGTGCTGGTTTTGATGCCTATGCGTTAAATATTTATGATGCGCTGGCTTTTAAAAACGGCGTATGGACGGGCCTGGAGGGCGTTTTGAGGCGGACATGGCATCGGGCAGCTGATGGGCTTCAGAATGGGGTAAAAGAAAAGGCCGGGAGCATGTGTGGTTTGGGGGCAACTATGGGTAAAAAAACAACTTTTTGAATGAGTCGCGTTTTCTCTACTCGACATCCGGTTTGGTTTTCGGTAAATTTATAAGTTGAAAATGCGGAACTTAAACTTGACACAGGAGTCAATTTTGAAAGCTAAAATTCAATACTTCTTGCTAACGATTGTTGGAGGGCTGCTGTGGTCAGGTGGAGCCTTTGCCCAGGAGAAGGTGGGGACACCGGTCGCCGGGCCGCAGGCAGTGGGTGAGGAACCGGCGGTTTCTTTCATGCCTATGGACAAGGCTGAGTTTTATAAGGCCTATAAAAGCTCTGGGTATAAAGCAGCAGATGATGAAACAACTTTTTCACTCCAAACGCCAGGTTCATGTCCTGCTCAGGTAGGTTATGTGGATTTGATTGTGGGGCGTACAGGGGCTTACGGTTCTCACACAGAGGGGGCGTTAACAAAATATGCGCCTCCAGAACAGGAAAAGAAAAGCGCTGTTTACGATGGAATGGCTTTTTTATGTACTAAGCAAGATAACAAAACTCGCGGACGCTGGCTGTCAGAAAGCCTGGCGAATTTAGAGTATTACAATGGCTCGTTGGATTTTGCATTTGACGACGATTCAGTGAAAAAAGACGGGAATGGGATTGCGGTAGAGTTTGATGTTCGGGCATGTGATTGCAATATAGTAATAACAGATCAAACGTATTGTGCAAGCGGTTATTATGATTGGTGGGGTAACTTGGTCTGTGAGAGGACTAGGAATTATCGTAACTGGAAGTGTAACCACTGCAAACCCCATGTGCATGTGAAATCATCATATAAGTTAGAGTGTAATGTATTGAAACATTGCTATGAAGTTACCAATGACTCAGGTGAGCGCATTGATACGGTAGCCGTGACTCCTTATATTGATGGTGATTTGTATTTTAGAGGTGAATACAGCAATGACTACGCTGCGACTTCTAAAGGATCGCCAAAACTGCTTTGGGAATTTGATGAGGGTGATAATGCTTATAATCCAACTACTTATGTAGGTTTGGTTGCATCTAATGATCCGAAAGATGAGCATTTGAATTCGTGGGAGATCAATCAATATCCCAATACTTTAAATAAGCTCATGGCTTCTCCCACGAAGGGTTGCGTTGTCCTGGAAGACTCTATTCTGAAAAGGAAAAAAACAAATTATTCCTTGGGCCCGTCTTATGCTTCGGATGCAACGTTGGCATCAGATCTCGACCAAAATTTAGTAACAGATGATGGTTATGATGTCACTCTTGCCATCCGTTATGACTTAGGACCTCTGAATGCAGGTGCTTCAGGTCAAATCTGTTATGAGACCCGCTTTGGTGTAGGTTTGCCTTGCTCTGATGAAGATGGTGATAATTTATGTGCAGAGGATGATAACTGCCCTACTGAAAACAACCCCGATCAAACGGATAGCGATGGCGACGGTGTTGGCGACGCCTGCGATAACTGCCCCAATGATTTTAATGTCGATCAGGCGGATGGTGACGAAGATGGCATCGGCGACATTTGCGACCCTGTATCTCTGCCCGTTGCGAAGTTTACCCAGGCCACCAATCCTGCGCACATCAATCGGGAGTCAGGCTTTGCGAGCGTGAACCTCGATGCTTCCGGAAGCTATGCGACGACTCCCGGTGCGACGATTACGGGCTATGAGTGGGATTTCTCTGGTGATTGCACCAACTTTAGAGACGGAAGCGATGTTACGGTCACATATGATTATACGTTTAACCCAATCCCTGACGTGAATAGCGACAGGGAACGCATCGTTTGTTTGCGCGTGACCGATTCCAATCGGCTACAGAATACAACCAAGCACGCGGTGCGATTCAGGGCAAGCGATACGATTCCGCCGTCTGCAGACGCAGGTTCGGGCTATCACATTGTGGTGAATTCCACTCAGGGCGTAACCTTTGACGGATCGGCGAGCTATGATCCCCAGCAGCCTGATGACTGCCCAAAGATCTTTGAATGGGATATCAATTATCGCCCAGCGGCTGGATTTGTGCGCGATAATAATCTTGCTGCTTCAACGCGAAGGTCTTGTGACCCGAATTCTCAAGGTTATCAGGCTGCTGCAAAATTTACGGTCACCTGGGATCAATTGGTGAGCATGAATGCTCACTATGTTGGAACCTACGATGTCGTTTTGCATGTGACCGATGGTGAAGGCAATGTCAGCGAAGCGTTTACAACTTTGACCGTTCACGAGGCGAAGCCTATGGCGGTGTTGGAGGTGAGCGGGCAAATCTGCGGTGAAAACACTTTGCTGGATGGGCGGAAATCGGATCATCCGGATCCCAATATCACGATTCAGAAATGGGAGTGGGATCTCGATAACAGCGGCAATTATGTTGAACTGCCGACCCGCGATACTGCGAATGTCGTTTATGATCACTTCTCCATTGATCCCGATGAAAAGGTGACCGTAGGTCTCAAGGTGACCGATTCTCAGGGTAAAGAAGCTGAGACGCATGTCTCCTTTAAGGTCACCGGGAATCACGAGCCTGTGGCTGAAGCCAACGGCGATTATTCTATCATTACCAGCCTCAATTCGGCCGAAGCGTTGAATGAAACGATCACTTTGTCGGCCCTGAATTCGCATCCGGGTGTGGGTGCAGCGCGCTCTGATGCCGACTGCGGCGACGAGATCGTTTCTGCGGTGTGGACTTACAATGGGCTGGAGCTTACAGGAACGTCGGTTTCTGCCTCTGGTGAGCCCGAGTGGTTATCGACCGAAGTCACCTGGCAGACCTTAAAGGCTGCGGGCATTGAAGCAGAAGGGGAGTATACCCTCACGCTGACCGTTACGGATAAGTTCGGACAGACTGCGACCGATACTGCAGTGCTGAACGTGATCGATGCTCAGCCCAAGGCGGTGATTGCGCTTGCACAGACCGCCCTTGATTGTGGTGAAACGATTCAGCTGAATGGTCTTCAGAGCCGTCCCGGTGTCCAAAATGATCCAAATTATGAGATCGTTAGCTATCACTGGGTGATTAAAGCTGGGAATGTGGAGCTTTTGACAAGCGATGAGTCTATGTTTGATTATCAGGCCAATCTGCTCCATGACGCGGCGCCCGATGTTTCACTCACGATTGAACTGACGGTCACCGATAAGCAGAATCGCACAGATAAAGCGACCAAAGAGTTGCGTTTGGAATATAACACAACCTCTAATACTCCACCGACGCCAGTTCCTGGTGGCGATTATCACACCGCGTTTAAGACTACAGGCGGTCTATTCTCTGCAATCATAGATGGCAGTCGGTCTTTCGAATCTGATCCTTGTGATGAGATTATCTCATATGAATGGACGATTAAGAAGACGGATGGAGCAGAAAATGCTCAGGTCATTTCGACCGCAAAGTCATTTGATATTGCAGAAAAAGCATCGTTTATTTCCTTTGAAGGCGAAAAAGCGACATATGAGCTCATTCTGAAGGTTTGCGATACCTTTGGTGACTGTGATTCGGGTTCTGCCATTTTGACGGTCGATGATAAAGCGCCGCCCGTCATCGTTGTCGATGATGCCTATATCAATCTGGAAGGCAGCAATGGTTGCTTTGGCGCTCAAATAGAGGGTGAAGCGACCAAAGAAACAGTGAGCATCAAATTCCAGGCAGCGGATCCCAACGCTTCTGTACTGACCATTACACCGCGTTTGGAGAGTGCTTCTCAAAATTACGTTTTAACGACGATTGAGACTGCATTGTCCACTCCTACTGATGGCTCTATGACAGAATGGCAGTTTGCGACTGTGAATTTAACGAAGGATGCAGGTGGCAATGATGTTAAGGATGGCGTTTACTCGCTTATTCTTTCGGCTGCAACCAATGCTGCGACGCCTGTCACTGCGAATTCCAGTCCTGTGGGACCGATTACAATCGATCGTACGGCACCTGTGATTACGATTTCGAGCAGATCTAATATTTGCTACGTGAATGAGGACATCGCGCCTTCATATGTAGTTACCGATAACATCGACAACAATCCTTATCGTGCGGTCTCTATGGCAACAGGTGAGAGCTGTCTGCGGACGCTGACGATCACTGCGCGCGATGCCTGCGGTAATACTGCAGCTCAGGACTGGGGCTTCAGGTTGGCTCAGCCTGTTTCGTTTACCCTGGATGCTCCCGAAGAAAATGCATTGGTGCCCAGCGCGACGATTAAGTGGACTTTAGACATGCACGAGGGTTGCTTTGACGACGGGTTTGAAGCCAAGTATCAACGAAACGATGGGGCAGAGCTCGATTATGTTCCAGAGAGTGTGCTGAGCATTCCCGGCAATTACACGGTAAGGGTTTCTGCAAGTAACTGTGCTCAGCAAGGCACTTATACGGTGATCCGGCATTTCAGAGTGAATGAGAAGCCGACAGCGGTCGCCATGCCCGAGCTTCACGGTCAGGTGGTTGATGGACATTATCAAATTCAACAAGGTGGAACGCTGATCTTGAACGGCAGCAGCTCCAGGCCTCCTGAACTTGATGATGAAATTAAAACCTATGAATGGACTTTAACTTCGTCTGATGACACCGTGATCGGTACGTATACAGGCGTCGAACCCTCCGTCACACTTCCTGACAGCGGAACCGTTAAGGGTCAGTTGAAGGTGACCGATTCCTTTGGACTTGAAGGCGTCACCGATTTTGAAATTGAAGTCACCGATGTGGATCCCATTCCGAACCCCGGCGGTCCTTACATTGTGCATCGGGGGGATGTCGCGACTTTCGACGGTTCGCTGAGCACTCCGGGAAGTGCAAATGAACCGATTGTCAAGTATTTATGGGTCTTTGGCGAAACTCCCGCTACTGTGACAACACCGATTTTAGATGCACTGGGCGCTTCGCCAGCAATCTCTTCGCCTGACGAGATTTACGAGACCCATGTTTTTGATGAAGAGGGCACTTATTATGCGACATTGTTCGTTTGCGACAAGGATTCTTGTGCATCGGCATCCGTGAAAGTGACCGTTCTGGATTGTTCTCCGCGGATTGGCCAGGCGACTCTGCCTGAGCATCCGCATGAAATTGTGCCCTTTGATTTGACGTTTGATATTTCAGCTTGTTCAGATTCCGATCCCCTCAAATCTGTTGAGTGGGAATTTGATGACCATGCAGTTGCGTGGGATTTTGATAACGCTGATGACGAGAGGAAGAAAACCGTCGACTGTGATTCGCGTTCGGATTGCAACCGGAAGACCTTCCAGTTCCGTACTGCTGGTCAGTACGCGGTGCGTGTGACGGCATATGATACGAATTCTTCTACGACCCAGTTGCTGATGGTGAACGTGGAAGAAATCACGCTGCCTCAATTGATCGATTACCTTGGAGACAGGCTGCGTGCGCATCTTAGGAAAGTGGAAGCCGGTGTCGCTAATTTGGTCGGTGGCGTGCTCAATATGACGTATAACTCGTCGGGGGCGGGTCGAGAGGGCCTCATCAAAGCAGTGCTGACGTACAATGACAAGGCCGCCTGGGGTGAGCGTCATGGTTTCCGTGGAAATACGTTGGAAGCGCTCGATAAAGTCGGGGTCACGTTGAATGACCTGATGGAAGATTTGACGAAAGCGAATCCCAGTTCCAGGAAGTATGTGCTGGAGCTTTGGGCTTTAGCGCGTCAGCTTGAACGCGAAGTGACCCGGCTTGAGGCGAAACGTTTGGCTGATGGTGTTGAAGCAGATCACCCCAGCATGCTGGCGGCGCGCGAATCGATCAATGCGGTGGTTTCACGCTTCACGAATGATGGAAGTGATGCATCGGGTGACAGTTTTGAAGCCGTGCTGCAGAGCAAGCCGTTGGTTATCGATCAGCTTTGGCATGATACCTATAACGCTTATTACTGGCTGATGGATGCGGTCGACGCCTGCAATCAGTACGATGACTTCATGATGGATGAGGTTACTTATGCGGATCCTTTGGCTCGCGTAGAAAACTCGGGATCTGTGGTCAACGAGGATCTGATCGAAGCGCTGGAGGATTTGGCGGCTGAAATCGATGCCTATGCGAAAGCGGGTGCAGATACGGATGATTACGGCCCTGCCCACGAAGATGCAGAGGAAGCGTTGGCGATTCTGAACAACATTCGCCAGTATCAGTCTCTGCCCATTCCTCTCGTTTGCCCCGAAGGTCAGACCTGCATTACAGACCGCGAGGCTTTGGAACTGGAGTTGAATCTCATTAAGCTGGCAAGCCTGCTGCAGTCGATGTCTTCGGCCTATGTTTACACGCGCAACTGGCAGAATTGTCTGGTTCTGGCCACCCAATTCCGTATCGAGGTTTCGATCCTTCGCGTCGGTTACGTTTGCGGTGAAAACATGGGTGACTACTTGCGTGCTCGCGCAGCTCAACGCGCAGGCCTTGCGAAGCTGAAGGACGGTGATTTTAATGCCAACCTCGATGCTTTGAAGTACTACAGTATGATTGATCAGCAATGCCTGATGATCGATATTTACAATAAGTGTCTGTGCTCCAATGTGATGGGCCTGAACGAAATCAATACACCTTATGAGGTGCCTGCGGCATGCATCCATGATGACCTCTCGGATGAGTAAACTTCCTGTCCGCTTCTCCCCGCCTTAAACGCCCTCTCTTTTGATGCTCCATTTCAATCCAAGCTTTGATTTCAATCCAACCTTGGCCGCTGGCTGGTGACGCTTCCATCGATTGCAATTCCATCTTGCGAGTGATGCAGTCTCATGCCAGGGAATGGGGAGAGCGCATCTTTAATTCAGCTCACCCGCAGCTTGCAGGGGGAGAAGTCCTGCCTTCACTCCAGACATCTTTTACCTTTACGCCACAGCACCTGAAACCTGATGCCTCGTTATCGTTGAGTTGAGGGCATAAAGGCCCCACCTGCCGGGCGTGCAGTGCGCCATTGGAAGGTTTGCAGGTTGCAATTGGAGGCTATCTCGAGGGTTGCGGGGAGGCGAGGAAGGCGGTGACGGTGCGATCTTCGATGGAGACGAGTTTGATCCCCGGGAGGGTGAGATCGCTGGGATGCTCGATCACGAGGCATTCTGCGAAGGGCGTGGTCTGCCAGATCGAGAGGATCCGATCGAGTTTGCGGGAGTGGTAGGGTGGATCGGCGAAGGCGTAGTCATAGGCGTGGGCGGAGAGGGCGGCGGAGAAGGGGATCGCGTCGCGCTTGAACAACCGGGCCGCCTGGTGTTTACCGGAGGGTCGTGTGCCTTTGGCGAGCGGTGCGAGTCTGCGGGCCGCGATGTTCGCCTTGAGGGCATGGAGTGCGGGGGGACCATCTTCGACAAAGTCGCAGCAGGCAGCCCCACGTGACAGCGCCTCGAGTCCCAGGGATCCGGTCCCTGCAAAGAGATCGAGGACTTTTGCATCCGTAAGGGGCGGCCATGGATCGCGCGCATTGCGAAGGGGTGAGTCGCTTGTGAGGGCTGCAAAGAGCGCTTCACGGAGATCTTCTCTCGATGGGCGGACGGGGCCTCCCGGTGATACGAGGGGCGCTCCACGCCATTTTCCACCTACAATTCGCATCGGTCGTCTTTATGCTCCAATGAAGAGGGAAGGAAACTGCGCGAGATGCGCATAAGGGGGACGATCAGGTGAAGATGAATCTCAGCCTGCATCGACGTGATGCGGCGAGATATGGTTGTTGGACTTGCCATTTCGGAATCTGTTCAATATATTTGCAATATTAAAGATATGATTTCAAGTAATTAATAAAAATGAAACAAGACATCATTGAAGTGATTAATTTACTAGCAAACGAATCAGATGATTTCTTTGCAAAAGGTGAAGTTGAATCTTCAAAAATCGCTCAAGCGGAAGAAACTTTAGGAGTCCATTTTTCTAAAGACTTTTGGGAATATACTCAGAAATTTGGATACATAGAAGCTGATGGAATGGAATTATGCGGAGTGGTGGATTCTCGACATGTATCTACCGTTATCCGAACGCAGTATATGCGTGACAATTTTTCAGATTTCCCGAAGGATTGCTATGTGATTGAGTCCGTTGGAATTGACAACGCAGTAATCATGCAGAAATCCGATGGAAAAGTCTATCAATTTTTGCATAATCATAAATTGATGCTTTTTGCAAATTCCTTGAATGAATATCTGCTTGGCAAAAAAATGAAGCCCGAGACAAACGCAGTGAATATTGGAAGTCACGAGCGAATGATTGATAACCAAGGATATCAGTAGAGGCGAAATTTTTCCACCCTTATATCATATATAAAGTCATCATCAAGCTCCGCCGCCTTTTGGTTTCTTCCAATGTGGGGCTGCCTTCAGCAAGAAGGCTTTATATGTTCTCCAGTAGCCACAACATCAGCGCGCAATCCGGCAGATGCCCCCAAGAGGATCGATCATGGACTGCAAGCCTGCCGTATATTCTGTGCGGGATGTATCCCAACGATACAGGGAAACAGGTTCAGAATCTACAGCTGAATGGATGATCTTCTACATGCGCGTTGTAGATCATGATCGACATCGACGATGATCAGATCCGATGAGCACGCCAGAGCGCTTCGCTTCGATCGATCCATGATATCACGTGCATGAATTTCATGATCCACACGCACGCCTTTGATCTCCGTATGCGGTGTACCTTAAAGGCGTACGTGATGGGGATTGTGGAAGATCGATCCGCCGAATGGCTACAGCTTAGGCGTCCCGGTTCTCGGGTTCGGGGGGCTGGATCAGCGCGATGTTCGCCTCGATGAGCTGCTGGGGGTTGGCCACCGAGGGGGCACCGGTCATGAGGCAGGACGCAGAGGTCGTCTTGGGGAAGGCGATCACGTCGCGGATGTTGTCGGTTCCGGTGAGGAGCATCATCAAGCGATCCATACCGATGGCCAGGCCGCCGTGCGGAGGTGTGCCGTAGGTGAGGGCATCGAGGAGGAACCCAAAGCGGGTACGGGACTCCTCTTCGGTGAGGCCCAGGAGCTTAAAGACGCGCTTCTGCACCGATTGATCGTGGATACGGATCGACCCACCACCGAGTTCATAGCCGTTGAGGACGACGTCGTAGGCCTGTGCGAGCACAGATCCAGGGTCACTTTCGAGGCGATCCAGGTCGTCGGGACGGGGTGAGGTGAACGGGTGGTGCATAGCGAACCATCGACCGGCTTCCTGATCATATTCGAACATGGGGAAGTCGGTGACCCACAGGAACGCATACTTGCTGTTGTCGATCAGCCCCAGATCGCGACCGAGTTGAAGACGGAGGGCGCCCAGTGCGGCACAGGTGGTCGTGAAGTTGTCGGCCACAATAAAGGCAACGGAACCCGGTTTGACGCCCAGCTTGGCGGTGAGGGTCGCATGCTCCGCATCCGAGATGAACTTGCCGAAGGGTGCCTGCCAGCTGCCATCGTCCTTGACCTTCAACCAGGCCATACCCTTGGCGCCATACAGCTTGCAAAGGCTGGTGAGCTTGTCGAGGCGGCCACGCCCAAAGTCGCCCTTGGAGGCTTCCTCGGGGGAGAGAACGATCGCCTTGATGACGCCTCCATTGTTCGCCGTATCGTGGAAGACCGAGAACCCGGACGACTTGCCTTCTTCTGTGAGGTCAACAAATTCCAGGCCGAAGCGAACATCGGGTTTGTCGGAGCCGTACCTGTTCATCGCGTCGTGCCAGGTGATATGCGGGAACTTGGCGGGGATATCTACGCCCTTGGCTTCCTTGAACACCGCACCGAGCATATGCTCGACCACATCCTGGATGATCTCGGGTGTGGTGAACGACATCTCCATGTCTATCTGGGTGAACTCGGGTTGGCGATCGGCGCGGAGATCTTCGTCGCGGAAGCAGTGACAGATCTGGAAGTAACGGTCGAAGCCAGACACCATGAGCAGCTGCTTGAACAGCTGGGGGCTTTGTGGGAGGGCGTAGAAGCAGCCGGGGTGGATCCGGCTGGGCACCAGGTAATCGCGGGCACCTTCGGGGCTGGTGTTGGCGAGCACGGGGGTCTCGATCTCGAGGAACCCACGTTCACTGAGGGAGCGGCGGACGATCTGGTTGACCTGGGAGCGGAGGATCAGCTTTTGCTGCAAGGGGGCACGCCGCAGATCCAGGAAGCGATAGCGCAGCTTGAGCTCTTCTGCGGTGTCGATGTCGTCTCTGATGTGGAAGGGCGGCAACTGTGCGGCATTGAAGATTTGAATCTGTTTGACGAGCACCTCGATCTCGCCCGTCGGCATGTTCGGGTTCCGGTTCTCACCCCGGTCCTCCACCACGCCGCGAACCGCGACCACATACTCGTTGCGCACCTGGGATCCGATCCCGAAGGCCTCGGGTTCGGCATTCTGGTCGAACTTGAGCTGGGTCAGGCCGTAGCGGTCACGCAGTACGACAAAGATGCAGGCGCCCATATCGCGGCGGTTCTGCACCCATCCCATCAACACGACTTCCTGGCCGATGTGAGCGGCCCGCAGTTCCCCACAGTTGTGGGTCCTCTGTAACTCGCGTAGAAATTCCATGGCGACTCCTGTGCAAAAAGCGCGTCATGTTATGGATCCTGCGTTGCGATGGCAAGGGCCTCGTGAGCTCATGATACCCTTGCGAATCATGGCGGGTTTTGGTAGGCCATGCCGTTTTACTCAAGGGAGATCAGCGATGAAGCTGGAAGAAGTAGCCGCAAAGTTGGCGACAGAAGATCGCGCGCAGGACCGCATGATGCCGGCGTTGCGCGCAGCGATGGCGGTGGTTCGGGAGCGGACGGCAGCGAAGGCCGATGTGGCCGAGGACGATTTGCTGTTTGCATTGTCGGAGAAGGGGGCGGATTGCCTCGCGGGTGGCGACCCTCAGGTGCTCGAGGATGCGCTCTATCAGGCGAAGCCCGATTCCCCGCTGGCCGAGGAGACCCTGCGTTTTGCCTGGCTGGCACTGGTCGATGATCTGGCGCGATCGGGTGGAAAGCCCCCGTTCGGCGGATCCGGTGCAGCTGAGACCTGGGCCTTTACGGCGCGATCAAGGCATTGGCCCTTCGTCGATATGGCCGGACAGGTACGCCAGGTGGCGAGTCTGTTTGGCGATGGATTGAAGGTGGTGGTCGTTCGGGGGCCTGGTACCTCCAGCTTCCTCGCAGCCGTTCGTCGTGCGTTGCTGGGTGCACATCCGGATGCGATCATTCCGCCCGTCGTGAGCGCGGCCTGTGACTCCGTGGGTGGCGTACTTAAACCCTACGTGAAGCGGGGTGAATTGCCGGATGAGTTGAAGAATGCCCTCGATCGCCTCGGCTATGGTGAAGACATGGTGGGCCTCTTGGGGCGCATCGGCGATAAGCAGCCCATCGCGTTCATCGTAGATGATGCTCACCTGGAAGCGCGATCGATGTTGCTGGGATCGGCGTTGTTCCTCGAGCCTGCCCCGGAGCGTAAGGCCCTGTTGGTGCTCGGTGGTCCGGATGATGCGGCTCAGGATGGCTCCATGGGCGAGATCCTTGAGGATGCCAGGGGCAGAGGTTGTTTGACCGAGATTCGTTTGCCGGCGTTTACCCCGGAGTTTGCCGGCGCCTTGTTGCTGGCGCGCTTCGGTGAGGTGCCTAAGGGGTTGGCGGCAGCGTTGTATGATGCAGTCGATCATGTGGGCGAGCGGACCGAGGTGGAGCGCCTTCGGATCGCGCAGGCATGGCTCAGCGACATCGCGACTGGCGACGAAGTGAAGGCGGATGCAGCGGAGATCCTGGCCGCAGGTTACGACGTCAATGCTCGCCTGCCGGAACATCAGGGTGCGGTGCGGGTGCTCTCGATCGCCGCATTGGAGGGTGAACGGTTCCATGCCCTGGCGGTAGGGAAGCTGCTCGGTGAGGATGAGGACTACGTTGAGGACTTGTTGCATGACGACGAGTTCGAACTCGATGGTCGCCTGGTGGGCACCTGTGACAAGGCCATACCGCCTGCAAGGACCGTGTGGGCCAAGATGGCAGATGACGTGCACCCGGCCTATGACTTCGCCGATCCGCGCATCTCGTCCGATCTCCGCAGGCGTCTGACCGATGAAGAGCGCAAGAACCATGCGAACGGGCTGATGAACCAGCTCCTTGAAGGCTACCAGATGGAAGGCTTCTGGCAGGTTGCACCTTCGCTGTACGCGCTCTCCCAGATCGCCGATCGCAAGATCGAGATCCCCCAGCGTCTGCTTGCGAGCAACGATCCCCCGAGGATCGAGGCCGGGTTCCGTCGACTCCTGCCTGTGCTGATGTCGAAGGCGCCCTTCCGTCTGGCCCTCTCCCGCCTGTTCGGTGCATCGATGGAGATCGGCGCCCTGGCCAGCGCGATGGGTAAGATCCCACTGGCCGATCAGGCGTTCCAGGCGGCGGCAGCCTCCGCAGATCGCCTGGGTCGTCCTGGAGCTGCGGGCGAAGCATTGGCGAGGTTAGGGGAGATCCGCCTCGCTCTGGCCTTACCTGAACCCGCCCAGCAGGCCCTCATGTTGTCGGGTCAGTTGCTTGAGAAGGCCGGTCACATCCAGAGTGCACTCCGCGTGATGCTGCTCCTGGCCGAGGTGGATGTGCTCCAGGGGGACCTCGATGCCGCCATCAAACGTCTCCGTGAGACTCTCAAGGCCCTGCGCGAGTCGGGGGATCACGGCCATACCGCCCTGGGTCAGGTACGGCTTGGTCGTATCTTGTATGAGCGCGGGGACTATGAGACCGCGATCCTGTCGCTGGACGATGCCATGAGGGAGGCCGAGCAGAGCCACGATCCTCGACCTGTATCTGCGGCCTGCATGGCCCGTGCCTTCGTTCATGCCGAGAAGGGTGAGCTCCAGCCGGCGTTCCAGTTGTTGCAGAAGGCGGCTGTAGCCTTCCAGGCAGCCCATATGCCACCTCACATCCTCGAGGTCTCTGCTGCGGGTCTGCAGCGTCGCGATGGCAACCCCGCCGCCTCCCTGGATCGCTTAAAGCCCATCGAAGAGGCGTACAAGAAGGCGGGCGCCACCGTGCAATGGGCCGAGGTTCAGCAGGAGATGGGCCGATGCTACCTGGGCATGAAGCAGTACACCGACGCGGTCAACGTACTGAACGAGTCGCTCAAGGTGCGCAAGCAGGCCCACGATCGCTTCGCCCTGATCCGTCTCTATGAGGATCTGGGGGACGCCCAGCTCGGACAAGGGGATCGCCCCGGGGCTGCAGGATCCATCGCCCGCGCGCTCAACATCGCCGAGCGCCTCAAGCTGCAGGGCCATATGGATCGCCTGAACAAGAAGATGAGCGAGATGATCATCGCCCTCGACGGGACCAACACCGACGTTCCGGCGTTAAAGGAAGCCGCCGTAGCCGACATCGATGCCCTCGAAGCGCTGTGGAAGGCCCCGCCCCAACCGCCTCAGGCCCCCGAAGAGCAGAAGATCCAGTAACCCCCTCCCTGAACCCCACCTCCGAATCTCCCGTCCTTAAACTGTCCCTTTAGCGAGATCGAAAGCCGTCCCCCCCGGGGAAGTTGTCGCCGCATGCGCCGGAAGGGGAGCTGTAAATCAAAGTCAGTCTTCGATCGGAGCGAAATCAAAAGCCGTCCCCCCCGGGGAAGGTGGCCGCGTAGCGGCCGGAAGGGGACGAGTAAATCAAAGTCAGTCTGGGATCGGAGCGAGATCAAAGACCGATCCATCCGAAGATGATGATCGCGCAGGTTGCCAGCAGGGTAGGGTGGTGTCGATGTCGTTTGTAAGGCGGGATTGCGGGCAGATCAGGCTTCTTCTTTGTCGTCTTCAGCCACTTCTTTGTTGCTGTGGCGTGAGGACTTGGCCATGAAGTCGACGACGGGTTTCATGCGGACAGCCAGATTCGGATCGCTTTGGGCCATGGCATTGAGGACGCGGTAGTAGCTCAAAAAGCCGTTCCAATATTCGCTGCCGGCGGTGAGCAGGGTATCGCTGGCGAGCTGATGGAGAGAATCAAGGCGGTGGATAATCGCGGGCAGCTGGTTGCGCAGCTTTTGATCCACCTCGATCTGGTTGGCGCTATAGGAGGGCAGACGAATGCCGTTCTCGCGCGCAATGTTCATGGTGAGCGACACGAAATGCTCGCATCCCTTGCGCGGTTTGAGCGCCTCCAGGCGTTCCTGGGTCTGCAAAGGCGTGCCGATGGTGCGGAAAATCTGCTCCATTTGATTGAGCGCGTCCTCTAATTGCACCAGCTTGGCATCATCGATGGTCTGATCGGCTTTGTCTTCCATGGGATCCTCGCTTCTGCGTAAAAGCTTCTAATGTTAAACGAAACAACCGACAATCAGGACTTTAACAGCCCATTGAGAATTTTCAAGGACAAAACTTCTTTTTTTTAAAGAGAGTTTACTGAATGGCGCCAAAGAGCATTCCGAGCAGCACAACCACGACCAGAACGGGGGCAATATAGCGCACCAGAACCCTGAAGAGCGGGAATGGGAACCATTTACAATGCGCCTCAGGCAGTTCTTCCCGCTGGTCTTTTTTGGTGAAGACGAATCCAACGAACAGGGAAAGCATCAACCCGCCGATGGGCATGAACCAGTTGCTGCAGAGGAAGTCGGCAAAATCGATCCATGTTTTGCCCATAATGGTCACGTTTGACATCAGGTTATAACTGAGGGCAGCCGGGATTCCGAGTACAAAAGTCACCGCTGAGATGATGTAAACGGCCTTCTTACGGGACCATTTGAACTCATCAACAAAGGTGGCCACCACCGCTTCGAGCATCGAAATGGCCGAGGTCAGCGCTGCGAAGATGACGAGTATATAGAACGCAGCACATAATAAGATACCTCCTGGCAGCTTCATAAAGATGACGGGCATGGCGGTAAACAGGTTGCCTGTGCCGCCGTCCTTCATAACCAGGTTGTAAGAAAAGATGGCCGAGAAGATGATAACCGATGCGATAAGTGCAATCAGGGTATCCATAATCACCACTGAATAGGAGGATGAGACCAGGTTATCCTCCTTCTTCATGTAACTTCCGTAAGTGATTAACACACCCATACCGAGCGATAAGCTGAAGAAAGCCTGACCCATGGCATTCAATACAGTGCTTGCAGTCACCATCTCGAAGCTTGGCCGGAACAAAAACGAGAGCGCCTTTCCTGCACCATCGAGCATCAACATGCGCCCAAGGAGCACGATCAGCAGCACAAACAGCGCAGGCATCAGGATCTTGGACCACCGCTCGATCCCTTTTGAGACCCCTCCAATCACAACACCCACGGTCATCGCCAAAAACACGAAGGCCCACAACACCTGCTTCCATGGGTGCGCGATGAACTCCGAAAATAGCTTTTGCGGATATAGAGTCTTCTTTAATTCCGACAGCTTCGCTTGTCCCTCTTCATTTTGTTGCAGGCGTTTCCATTCCTGATCGGTCACTACCTGCTTCAATGTATTGAGTTTGGGATCCGTCAAAGCCTTGCTTAACGACTCAGGCTTCTGTCCAAGTTCAATGATGAGGGCTGCTTCACCTTCACTGGAATACACAAAGTCGTGCCATAGCTGCTCGCGAACCATCTCTTCGGAGACGGCCTGATCATAATTTGAAAACTCCGAGGTAACCGATTTAACCGTATATTCTACCGTCCATCCAGCGATTACGCTGTAATAACTGAGCAGCAAGAACCCTGTTATCACGCATAAAGTGCCCACATGCTTCCATAAAGAATGCGGCCTGACCGATTCAAATGCACCAATAGGGGTGGTTTGAGTCCGCTTTCCAAGCATCATTTCTGCGATCATGATGGGGAGACCCAGCACCAAAACCGCCAGCAAGTAGATCAATACGAAGCCCCCAGCACCCTGCTGATCCCCTGCACCTCCGCCATTGGAATAGGCCAGATACGGAAACTTCCACAGATTGCCCAAACCAACCGCACTTCCACCCGCCGCCAGTATAAATCCCAGTTTGCTTCCCCAATTGCCGCGCGAAGAAGCTGCGCTGCTACAGGGATCCTTCGATGAGCTCATTTGCTGCATCCTCCAAGCCGCAAAATCGACAACAAAGTACCCTTATAATGCATCCTTCAGCAGAAAGCGAGATTTAAACGGAGGATCATTGCATTAAACTGCAGATGCTTTTGAATGAGGCTTGAATGCTGCTTACAGGCATCAGGACAAGAGGCCGATTGAACTATCATCCTTGCAGGTTGATCCTGCAACCGTTGCAAGTGCAACCAAGCATCTTTCAAGGAAACGACTCGAAAAACTCCAGTGCGAAACTGCAAGCTTTACAATCTAAAGTCTGAAAGCGCGCAAGATTGTTCTATATGCCTCATAGCCTGCATCTTGAATGGCTGCATATGATTACAGCTGGCTTCTGAAGATCCTCTTCTATGGGCTGCTGTCCCCATCTATATATGAGGTCACATTTAAAAATCAGCTTTAAAGATGAAGGCTTGAACCGATATTGGATGTTGCAGAAAAGCTTTTAAAATGAATTGCGGTTTGGTGGGTATAAAATTTTTTTAAGCATGGGTTTTTTCTTGGCTTTTTGCAGATCCCAATGTGATAGGATAAGCCGGTTTTTGCGATCTGGGGAGATCAATGTCCAACATCAAGCGAATTTTATGGCCCATGCTCCTTTTGGTGGGCGCGTTGGGTTGCGATGACGACGATAACAACGATCCTTTAGATATGGGATCCTCTGATGGGACTGTAGAAGGGGATTCGGGCCAACAAGGCGGCTGGCATGCCTCGACAGACGGCTCCACAAGCGACGGCTCTTTGGACGACGGCTCTTTGGACGACGGCTCTCAAAGTGATGGTTCTCCGGAAGACGGCTCCACAAGCGATGGTTCCCCGGAAGATGGCTCTCAAAGCGATGGTTCCCCGGAAGATGGCTCCACAAGCGATGGCTCCCAAAGCGATGGTTCCACAAGCGATGGCTCCCCGGAAGACGGCTCGATTCACGTGCCCAGATGCGGCGACGGCATCATCGACGACGGCGATGACTCCCAACCGAATCACAGCAGCAAGGATCTTGGGGAAGAATGTGATGACGGCAATCGCATCAATGGCGACGGCTGCAACTATACATGCAAACTGGAACCCGAAGATCCGCTCATTTATGTGAAACCTGCTCAGGATAACTGCCAGGGTGCTTTTGATCTGCCTTTCGATCGCACAAAGAAGAATGTGTCGGTCTTATATGGCAACGAAGAAGGTGAGTCTCACTGGTTTAAGTTTAAACTTGAAGAACCCGCCACCGTCATGATTCACACCACTGCGCCTGAAGTGGTCGATCTGACCGCGCCTTCAGCTTCTGATGCGGCGGATGCCGGTTCTGTGGATGATTTGCTCTTTTGCTACGGTGATACGCTCTTACAACTCTATTCGGGCGCCTATTGCACCACAGTGGAAGCTGAAAACGATGACCGCGGGATGACGGGCGACGTTGAAAACAAATGCTCCGCAATTTACAAAAGCCTCAATAAGGGGGTTTGGCATATTAAAGCCTCTGCTCACGGAGCGACCACCGATGCTGCGGGCAATCCTCAGAAGAACCTGCTGATGGTTCAAATCATCGATCCTGTGGAAGAGGGCGGTGATTGCAGCGCAGACCGGCCTTTCCCCATCCCCTGCGCTTTCAACGCTTATTGCGACAAAGCGACCAAACAATGTAAAAACAATAAATGCGGCGATTTCGTGATTGCGGGCGATGAGCAATGCGATGACGGTTCAGAGCAGGGTATTTTGGATGCAGATACAGGCAGCTATTATGGTTGCCATGGTTGCCGCATCAACCCCATTCCGGAAGGCAAGCCCTGCAAAGATCTGGATTATTCCTGCGGGGTGACTCCTGATGGAGTGAACCTGGTTTGCGATGCAGCGAAGGATAAATGCATACGAAAAAGCTGCGGCGACCGAATGGTTTCTGCAGGGGAACAATGCGACGACGGCAATCAGATTGCGACCGATGGCTGCCATGAATGTCAGTTTACGCCTTATAATGGCACAGAGACGGGCTCTGCTCATCCATTCCAATTGAATTTGTCGGCAGATGGACATGCGGAAGTCGTTTTTTCGCTCGATTGGCCGAACGAAGAAGACTGGTTTAAGTTCGAAGTCCCTGAAACCGGTCTGTATACGATTTACACTATGTCTTTAAATGAGAAAGACTGTGCGGGTGATACCGAGCTGTTTCTCTATAATGCAGGCAAAGGACAGATCTCTTACAACGATAACGGCGGCAACCACGGTAAATGCTCCGAGATCAAGTCTGTGCTCTTAACGCCCGGCCTGTATTATGTCAGCGTGCGCGACTATTTTGGAAAGCTGATCCTCGAAGGCGACTGGCTGGTGATTCAAAAAGACAAGGCCCTGGAAAAGGGAGACAGCTGCTCGACCGACCCCCGCAGTCCTGCCTGCAATTACAATTTATGGTGCAGCGAAACGACCCATAAATGTGTTGAAAACACGTGCGGTGACTTTCACGTGGCTGGCGATGAAGAATGCGATGACGGCGCTCAGGATGAAGATCCCGAGGATGGTTGCAACGCCTGCAAGATGACCGGCATCCCTGTTGGCAAGAGTTGCATCGTCAATGGTCCGATTGAATGTGTATTCAATGCCTATTGCGGCGAAAGTGGCATCTGCGTTGAACATGGTTGCGGCGATGACCGTTTGGGGCCTCTTGAAGATTGCGATTTCAGCATCAGCGGCACTGTCAGATGCAATGAGCAATGTGTGACCGACGATGTGACCGCACGCTTTAATGCGACTGTTCGACCCGATGGCCGTATCGATGCCCTCTATCCGCGCGGTGGCCACAATGACTTTGAAATGACGCTCGATCAGGATGCCTATGTTACGCTCGATACGGGTGATCCCTCTTGCTCAGCTGATACGGTGATGACCCTGTCGAAGATCGATCAAGGCCGCATTTTAATTGCAGAAAATGATGATAAACCGGGCAGTACCTGTTCGCGCATCGAGGTCTTTCTGGAAGCAGGGGTGTACCGCATTTGGGTGCGTAACTATTCGGAATATCTATCAAATCCGGGCTATGAATTCGTGTATCACGCGAAAACTCTGGCGGCTGCGGGCGCTTCCTGCACGAGCAATGACAACTGCCTTTCGGCCGATAACGCTTGTTGCGAATCGGGTTATTACTGCAGGAATCTGGTTTGCAGACAACATACCTGCGGTGACGGTGTGATTTCATCTGTTCCCAATGACGAAAGAAAGATCGAGGAATGCGATGACGGTCAGAGTGAAGCACATGATGTTGAGACCGATGGCTGCTATCACTGCAAGCTGAGACCCATTCCCGATGATTATCCCTGCGTGGCTGACAGTATTTATTCCTGTGAAGCTGAATCCTATTGCGATGAAGGCGCTGGGAAATGCAAACCCCATGTTTGTGGCGATGGCATTGTGGGAGGAGTGAGTGAACAATGTGACAATGGGCAGAATACGGCGGACGATGATCTGAGCGATGGCTGTGCGAGCTGTGTCTTCCAGCCTTACAAAGGAGATCAGGTTTCATCCACAGCTTATGCGCTTACGTTCGACGAAAATGACTTCGCGCGCGTGGTTTTCACGACCGATATTCCCGGTGAGGTCGATCATTTTTCGTTTGAGATCACTGAAACGACGAATGTGCTCATTTACACAGAAGGTCTCTATAAGAATGTGGAAGGGAGCCGTTATCGTCAGAGTCCTTACAGCAAGGATAACGGCAATTGCAGCGGTGATACAGTCCTCGAGCTCTATCGGGACGGTGATTTTGATTACCTGGGCAGCAACGACAACGTCAGCCTCTTTAGGGAGACCTTAAATTACTGTTCTCGCCTGGGCGAAGATAATTTCCTGCCGATGGCCAAGTTGCCGGCGGGTAAATACCGCATTGATGTGTATCAGGCTGACACCGATATCGTGGAACGGATGGGAAACTGGCTGGTTGTGCGTAAGATTCACAAACTGGAGCCAGGAGATTTATGCATGCGCGACGATGAAGATCAGCCTTGCCCTTATGGCTATGCCTGTAATGGCTCTTGTATGGCAGTGAGATGCGGCGATGGCGTGGTGAGCCAAGAACTAGGAGAAGAATGCGAGCCTCCAAACAGCGCGACTTGTTCGGATACCTGCCACATCAAACCCCGGGCGACCATCAAACATACGTCCTCTGAAGATGTAGACAGCATCACCCTGATTCCTGGGACCGATACATATGTCACATCGGGAAGTGTCAGTAGCATAGTATCCATCGAAGGTGGTCATAAAGTGTTCATCAATGCCATCTCGGGCGCAGCTGATGATGATCAGATCTATTACAATCTGTCGCTGGCAGAGGAGCGCTATGTGGTCATCAAATTGGGACGCAAGGATCCGAGCAATAGTGAGCAACCCACATGTGCATTTAATAGTGAGATCGATGGCAGCTTTATCATTTCTCAATTGAAAGGCGAACCACCGGCTCAGGGTTACTTTGAATACCAGGAAGTCGATGTTTATGTAGATGCTTGCGAGACGTTTAGGGGTCATTTGCCGGCAGGAGAATGGCGCATTAATGTCCGAAATGTGGCAAACGATGAATTACCCGCGTTCAGCGATTTCACGCTGCTGGTGGTGATTGGGCAGGAGTTGACGCCTGATCAATCTTGTGAAGATAAAGATGCGAGCGATAAAATCATCGATACCGAGGCGATCCCTTGCGCCGTAACCGAAGGTAAGAGCTATTTCTGTGGCAGTAACTCTCACAAATGCGTAGTAGACTGGTGCGGTAGTGGTTATCAGGGCTTGGCAGAAGAATGCGATTATGGAGACGCGAATGGTAAAGAAGGCAGCAGCTGTTCTTCCACTTGTACATACCGCTATTCCGGGAACGTCTTTACGGCGTCCGGAGTTTCATCACAGACAGGGAATGTAGAGGCGAAGGGCGTTTATGAGTATTGGAAGCTGTCATTGACGGGGCCTGCGCTCGTTTCCATGGAAACAGTCACAAACGATTGTTCTGCATATGCAGTGGGTGACACCTACATGCATCTCTATAGTGCGGCTCTGGGGCAGATCGACGACAAGGAAAGTCAGCCAACGTTTGATGATATCATATATAATGTAAATTTCTGCTCCCGCCTGGATAATCTTTTGCTCGATGCGGGAGACTACGCGGTTGCTGTATCAGGTTATAAGACGGGCAGTTATCTCTTAAAGATAAAAATACATTACTTTATTGACAATGATGTGGCATGTGATCGCAAATTCTTCCATGATGTTTACACGGGCGATATCTGTAATCCAAATCAACATCTCATTTGCTGGATGCAGACTAACGAAAGTGCAGGGATTTGTTCGCAGTATGGCAGCGATCAACTTTATGATGAGGTCGATACCAGCGAGCAGGACAATGATTCACTGGCAGCGCTCGAATCGAGTACGCAGACCGTTGCTTCGGTCAATTCAGGCTTTAAGGCTTACATGAACGGTGCTGCCGATACGGATGTCTTTAAGCTCGAATTGGCGGATTCGACCGAACTTTGGGTTTACACCAGCGATGGTGGGCAGGGTTGTCCCGGCGATACGATCTTAAGGCATAATGGCTCCGGGGCTCAAAATGACGATGTGCCCGGTACCAGCAATCGATGCAGCCAGTTTGTGGAGACCTTTGGTGCGGGCACCCATGCCTTTACAGTCACCAACGGTGCCGATCGCGCGCTCAATGCCAAGTTTGATTACGTGATCCGCTTTAAAGAGACGCTGCCTGAGAACGCTCCCTGCGATCCCGATATGGTCTCAGCCTTCCCGCAAAACCGGTGCCAGAGTGGGACGACCTGTATCGACAGCGACAAAGACGGTAACGGTATCTGCGTAGCGAACTGATCCCGCCAGAGCTTTCCTTTCCTCCATCCTCTCCATACATTTTCACTCTTTTTTTAAATCATCCTTTGCGGTAACACGCGCCTCTCTTTTTTGGGGAGGGCGTGTTGAGTTATTGGACGAAAATAAAGGCCGCAGTTCAGCAGGCCTGGCATTCGCTGGTGCATCTGGATGACACTCCGCATCGGATCGCCTGGGGATCTGCACTGGGCATGTTTGTGGCTTTTTTGCCCATTGTGGGCATCCAGATGGCCACTTCTGCTTTGCTGGCCAAGATTTTTCGTGGAAATGTGACCGCCAGTTTGCCCTGGGCCTGGATCACCAATCCGATCACCATTCCACCGATTTACTATGGCACTTTTAAGTTGGGTGCTTTGTTTACGGGTGATGAAATCACTTTTGACGCCATTTCAACCAAATTCACCACCATCGGCGATATGGGGTTTTGGCGCAGTATTTATGAAGGCTATCGCGTCATTCTCGACATCTTCGGACCGATGGTGATCGGCGGCGTGATCGCGGGTGCTTTCTTTGGAGCCATTACCTATTTTTCGGTCAAAACGGTGGTCATTCGCCTGCGCAGGGACTCTTCTGCTAAACAAGCCGGCATCACATCTCCCTCCGAAGATCCTTCGATCTCTACTTCCTCTCATTGATGAGCTGAGCCTTTGAACTCATTTTCCGGTATTCCTTGAATCGGGAACCGGGAAACGGGAAATCCATTGAACTTACAATGGAAGATCATTGTTTAAGGTTTCGGGATCCTTTCCCGGGTCTGTGGGTTATTCATCTGCTGCGGGCCGTGATCCAATCCTTGTTCAGGCAACATTGAATCACGGCGCGGGCAACATTGAATCACGGCGCAGGCAACATTGAATCACGGCGCGGGCAACAATGTATCACGGCGCGGGCAACATTGGATCACGGCGCAGGCAACAATGGATCACGGCGCGGGCAACAATGGATCCTGCTTTGAGGAAGAATTTATCCTGAAAGAGGGATCATCAGAAGAAGGGAAGGCGGGCTTTTAAAGATCCTGAAGGCGGGATTTAATGGGCTTCAATGTGAATGGCTGCGTCTTTGTCTTCGGTGGAGCTGTCTTCAGTTTGTTCGGTGCTTTCTGCATCCTGGTCGGGTACGGAGGCGTCGCCTGAGGCTTGTTGTGAGTCGTCGCGTTTATTGGATTTTTGGCCCACGAAACAAGCAGCGCCCTTCCATTTGGTGTGGTAAAGCTCGCAGGCGGCATTGCAGCTGTCCTTGGCTGAAATGCATCTGCCTACGCTTTCACATTCACCGTCCTCGCCGCATACAAGCTCACAATGTCCATAGCGTACAGTTTGTCCGTCTGCGCAATCGCATTCCATGTCGCATTCGATATTGGAAACACAGGTGAGTTTGGCGGGTTCCTGTCCGTCGCATTTATCTTCTTCGCAACCCCAGAATCCGAAGCCCAGGGCGAGGAGCGCCAGGGCGGCAAAGGGGGATCGTGAGTTCAATCGGGTCAGCATCGTTTCAAATGGGCCTCCATCTTGAGTCAATTGATTTTTCTTATACCAGTCGCGCGCGGTATCGCCTATAGAGCGGCAGCATTTTCTTTCAGAAAAGAGGGCTCGATGTTTCATTGGCAAGGGATTCTGGTGGGGTTAGGCTGCTTTTTGATGATCGGCCTGCTGCATCCGGTGGTGATTTGGGGCGAATATTACTTTGGAAAGCGCATCTGGCCGATTTTTTTGCTGCTGGGCATCGGCTGCGTGATCTTCTCCGGCTTGACTTCAAGCCTCGTCGCGTCGAGTCTGATTGCGGTCTTGGGCTTTTGCTTTTTTTGGTGCATTCTAGAGCTCTTTCATCAGGAACGGCGTGTGCAGAAGGGCTGGTTTCCCAAAAATCCGAAGCGAACGTACAAAGAGTGACGCGCGATCCGAAGGAGTTTTAAGTGAAAAAGGCGTTTTATCTTGCAGGACTTGCGGCTTTGGCTTTGGGCTGCTCGACTCATGAAGATGCGGCAAAGCCTTTAAAATCACATACGCAAGCGATCTATCACGGTTCGCGCACGCCGACGGTGGTCTCGATGACGGACGGACAACTGCTGGCTCTGGGGTGGCTGCACAGCCTGTCGCGACCTGTCAGCTCCTATTGTTCGGGCACCATCATTGCGCCCCGCCTGGTGGCGACTGCAAAGCATTGCTTTGACGAAAACTCCCGCGCGGTGAGCATCGGATTCAGCGTGGGCCAATTGCGCGAGGAACCCGTACATACCTTTACGCTCAATACTTTTTTGCTTCACGAAACCCGCGATGTGGCGCTTTTGGTGCTCGCGGAAGATGCGACCGAGGTTGTGCCCGGGCTTACGCCGATCCCGTTTAACCGAACCGCGATGACGAGGGCCGATGAAGGGCGCATGGTGCAGGCTGCAGGTTATGGCCGGACCGACAACGGCGCTACGGGTCGATTCTTTGCCGAGGTCAAGCTCACCGGGGTGACGGACGAGATGATCATCGTAGACGGCATGGGGCGTCAGGGCATCTGCAGCGGCGATTCCGGGGGACCTGCGCTCCTCATGCAGTCGGGAGAATTGGCGGTTGTGGCTGTCGAGACCGAGGGCAGCAGCACCTGCGTGGGTCAGGACAGCATGACGCGCCTAGATCAGGTGGCCGAATGGATCGACTCCGTGGATCCCGAAAATGTGATACTGACCGACTGCGAGGCGATCGGTCCCAAAGGCCGTTGCGTGGGCAATGTGGCTTTATGGTGCGAAACCACTGGCGTGATGCCCTATCGTTGCGCCGACTGGGGACAAATCTGCGGCTACGACGAGCGAAAGGATCGCTATTACTGCATCGATAAACCCAACAACTGCGGCGATGTGCCCGAAGAAGGCCGTTGCAGCGAGACGGGCGTCGAATGGTGCGAAGATGGCGAGGTGATGACCGAAAACTGCGCGGAGAGCGAGCTGGTCTGCCATTTCGACGAGCAACTGGGCTATTACTGCGCCATGCCTTGCAGCGAAGAAGAATCCGTTTGTGAAGATCTGATTTGGCGCAGCTGCAAAGAGGGCTTTTGGACTTCGCAGGATTGCGCCGCGAGCGAAAAACTCTGCCTGGCCGACATGGGTTGCGTCACAGAAGAAGAATATGAAGATGCGGCTCTTGCGGACGCCCTGGTGCCGGATGCGGAGTTGGAGGACGCCGATTCAGAGGACGCCGATTCAGAAGACGCCGAGTTGCTGGATGCAGATTTGGAAGACGCGGAACCTGTGGAAGATGCTGAGCTTTTGCAGGATGCGGCGAAGCAGGATGCAGCGGTTGTCCCCGATGCGGCGAAACAGGATGCAGCGGTTGTCCCCGATGCGTCAACGGATTCGGATTCCGGCGGATCCGATGGATGCAGCGCTTTACCGCAATCTGGCGGCCCTGCATGGCTTTGGGCTGGTTTAGGTCTTTTGGCGATCGCTCCAGGAAGGCGTTTGCGAAAAAAATGATGCAGGAGAAGATCTGAAATGTTGCGCAATGCCTTGGTTTTATGGAGTGCGTTTTCACTTGTGGCCTGCCAGGCACCGGAAGATGCGCCGCAAGTGGCGACTGTAAATCGAGCGATCGTCAATGGATCCCGAACGCATCACAGCGAGATTGTGCCGTTGAGCGAGGGGCAGCTGAAAGCCTTTGGATATCTTCACAAATCGGGCCAGGAAACGCGCATGTTTTGTACGGGTACCCTCATCGGACCGCGTCTGGTGGTGACCGCCCGGCATTGCGTGCATGACGATGAGCATTGTGTGGACAAAGAGGAGAGGGTCACCTGTACCGATGGTGATTTAAAGCCGCAGCAGGTTCAGTTTTCGATCGGTCAATTGAACGCAGAACCGGATCACACGTTTCCGGTATCAAAGATTCACTACCGTACAGATGCAGATCTCGCGGTCTTAATCCTTTCGCAGGACGCCACAGTGGTGGTGCCCGGACTGACGCCGCTCTCCTGGAATCGCAACGCTTCGCTTTCGGAGTTTGTGGAGCAGAAGATCGAGGTGGTGGGTTATGGCAATAACGCGCCCAACGGCGGCAAGGATTATTTTAATGGCCGCTTTTTTGCGGATTTAAAGTTTGCCAAACTCGACGATCGCTATGTCTGGGTGGACGGTGAGGGTGAGAAGGGGCTTTGCGATGGCGATTCCGGAGGGCCCGCATTGCTGACGATCGATGGGGAAGCGGTTGTGGTCGCGGTGGAATCTTTGGGCGAGGAAACCTGCCTGGGACTGGATAAGATGACTCGCCTCGACGGGTTTGCCGAATGGATTGAAGACCTCGATTCCGACGTTGAGACTTCGGATTGCGGGGGGGTGGATTACGCGGGCTATTGCGAAGACAGCAGGGTCATTTGGTGTGAAGACGGTCAGCTTTGGCATTACGACTGCGACAGTGATGGCCTGAGATGCGGCTACGATGGGGAGGGATACAACTGCCTCGATGAGGGGAGTGAATGGCTTTGGGGTGAAGGTGAGGATGGCTGCGGAATGATGCCGCATCGCGGTGGGATCAGTCTGTTTTGGCTTTGTGTCTTGGGCGTTTCCGCCGTAAGAATCCATCGTCGCAAACGGTGATTCGACGCGCTCTTCGGATTCATCGGGGCAATCTTTCGCCCTTTGACGGTCTTCACCGCATTTTTTTGAAATCCACCCGATTTATCTCTTCTTTCACCCTCAAAACGGTTGTACGTTAACGGCGTTTGGTGCCTAACGGGCGATCGTGTTTCACTTTTGGGTCGCCAGTTTGACTTGAGAAGCCGATCTTTCATTGGGCAATGACCTTTGGCTTTACCTTCATAAGGAGATGACATGCGAATTTCTCACGTGGCTGCAGCGCTCGCCTGCGTTTCGCTTTGTGCCTGCACCGAAGAGGAGAGGGAACAAATCCGTTCTTCCGACGAATCTTTCGAGTGGGTCCAAAGCCCCATCGTCAACGGATCCCGCACACATGACTCCAGCATCGTCGATTTAACCGACGGGCAATTGAAGGCTTTCGGGTATCTTCACCGCTACGGCTCCAATCGAACCATGTTCTGTTCGGGGACCATCATCGCTCCGCGCGTTGTGGCGACCGCCCGTCACTGCGTGCACGACGAGGATTCACCGTCCAGCGATACACGCCCGGGTGACATCCAGTTCTCCATCGGCATGTTCAATTCCAGCCCGGAATACACCTTTAACGTCTCTGAAATTCACTACAACCAGAATGTGGACGCCGCCATCCTGGTGTTGTCCGAGGATGCCACGGCGGCAGTGGACGGTCTGACGCCCATTCCCATGAACCGATCCGGGGCGCTTTCGGGCTTCGTAGGCAAGAAGGTGCAGGTTGCAGGGTATGGGAACACCGTGGGCAACGGTGGATCGGGTTATTACAAGGGGCGTTATTTCGCCGAAGTGCGTTTGGCTTCGGTCGATAACACCATGATCAATGTTGACGGTGAAGGGCTTGAAGGCATTTGCGACGGGGATTCCGGCGGTCCCGCACTTTTGACCGTCAATGACCAGGTGGTGGTGGTCGCGGTCGAATCGAACGGCGCCATGTCCTGCGTCGACGTGGATCATATGACGCGCCTCGATCGAATTGCCTCCTGGATCGACAGCTTCGATCCCGACGCGGATTCGAATGAGAACCCCTGTGGTAATGTGTCGTACGTCGGTTACTGCGATGGAAACGTTGCCGTGTGGTGCAACACCGAAGATGGCGTTTCCGCGATCGCACGCCGTGACTGCGCTGCTGAAAACAAAGTTTGCGGCTATAGCACCTCGTATGGCTACTATTGCATCGATGGTAACGGGGGATCTACCGGCGGTAACGGTGGCTCTGGCAGCGGTGGATCGGGTGGATCCTCCGGAGTGACAGGCACCAACGGATCGGGTGGAAGCTCTGTCCCCACCAATACTACGCGCGGTTGCTCTTCGATGCCCGGTCAGTCCCAGGGTATCTGGGGCTTCTTGCCGGTGATTGGCCTCCTGGCCCTCCGTCGTCGTCGCAACGCGTAACGCTTTCTCCATCTATCCCCCCGGTATCACCCTCCTTCCCTTTCGCTCAACACCGATCACCCCCTGTAAGCAACGCGTTGCCCGGAATGTTTGGGGCATGTTCCCGGCCAGTAGTCCCTTTTTGCGGTGCAAATCAATGCCCTTTTTCTGGGTGTATTTTACTGTAACCTCTTTGTATTTTTTTTTGAATCACAAGTGAGAGCATCATGCGTAAAGCTGTTTTTCTGTTTGCCGCCCTGTGTCTGGCCGCCTGCCAGGATGAAGAAATCGTCGATCGAGGGGGGATGACGTCGCAAGCCGACTTCAATCTCTCAATGTCCGAGAGGCTGTCCGTCGATGTAAGCCGTAAAAGCGCCATCAACCCGGGGGATGCGGAGCTTTTGCGCAAGAGCACCCACCGCACCAAGGCGTCCTGTGGCGACGTCACGACTGAAGGTCGATGCAATGGCACCACGGCAGAATGGTGCTCGGATGGTGAACTCAAATCATTCGACTGCGGCAACGTCGATATGGGTTGCGGCTACGTCAACAATGACCTGGGGTATTACTGCACCTGCGACGTATCGACTTACAATGCGGGGTGCATCGGCAGTTTCGCCGTTTGGTGCGAGACGCCTTCTTCGGGGGGAAACCCAACGCTTGCAATGTATAACTGCTCTGACAATGACCTCACCTGCGGAATCAGTGATGGCTCATTAACCTGCGTAGAATCCTCGGGAGAAGGTTGCGGCAACGTCACCTACGAGGGGTATTGCGACGGTGATGTGGCTTATTGGTGCAAATATGCGGGGACCGCATCGGAAACCATTGCGCATTACGACTGCTCCCAGGAGGGTAAAACCTGCGGGCTCACTTCAGATGGCGATTATTACTGCGTAGAACCCTCGGGAGGTGGTTGCGGCAGCGTCACCTACGAGGGGTATTGCGACGGTAATGTTTTGTATTGGTGCGATAACCCGGGGACCGCATCGGAAACCATTGCGCGTCAGGATTGCTCCGCGAGTGATAAAGTCTGCGGAGATGATGGTGATGGCAATTATTACTGCAAAGAATCCTCGGGTGGCAATTGCGGCAACATCACATCCCAGGGGACATGCGACGGCGACGTATTGACGTATTGCAATGACGGCGAATTAAAGACGATCAACTGCCGTTCTGCCTATGCTGTCGCGGGGAGGCAGACGGAATACACCTGTGATTGGTCCAGCAACTACAACAGTTACTCTTGCGTCATCGATGATGATACCGGAGCCTCCTGCGGTACAGTCAGTTCTGCTGGACGCTGTGCTGGCAATAACCTCGAATATTGTTACCAGAATACTCTGCATCGCCTTTATTGCGCCGAGTTCGGCTACGTTTGCGGCGAGGATGAGGTCAATGGCGGCTATAACTGCATCGAATCCAGCTCTGTAACCGATGGTGGTACCGATGGTGGATCTGCGGATTCAGGATTGATCGATAGCGGTACCGACGGTGGATCTACAGATTCAGGCGTAAACGACAGCGGTACCGACGGAGGATCTGCGGATTCAGGATTGATCGATAGCGGTACCGACGGTGGATCTGCGGATTCAGGCGTCAATCAGGACAGCTCCATCGGTGAGGACAGCGGAAGCAGTGATGGAGGCAGCGTGGTCACCGATGGTGGAACGTCGGATTCCGGTGGTGGCGACCCTTGTAACGGGGTGTCTTATGAAGGTAAATGCAGTGAAGATGGTCGATCCTACAGTTATTGCGAGAATGGTCACCTTTACACCAATCCTTGCCCGGAGGGTAAGATCTGCGGCTTCGTGCAGACCAGCGGCATGTACACCTGTGTAAAGGCTCAAACCACAGATGCAGGCGAGCCTCAGGACAGTGGAACTGTAACGGATGCAAGTGGTGAAACCACCGATTCCGGCAGTACAACTGTGGATGCAAGCGATGATGCAAGCTCATCCCAGGGGGATGCCAGCGAATCCAACGATTCAGGCAACGTAAGCACCCAGGATGCAGCTTCTTCCGATGCCTCCAATGGAAACAATCACGGCGGTAATGGCGGATCCAATCAGGGCAGATTGCGCGATGCCGACGTAGATGACTCCTCTACAGTTTCTGCAGCGGGCTGTCACTCCCTGCCTGGGCATTCATCCACGCCGTTTTGGGCGCTCATACCCCTGTTGGCATTCTTGCGCCGCCGCCGTTAATTCCTCTCTCACATCTTTCTCGCCTTCATCCCTCGTTGTCATTGCCGCTCATGCCCTGATTTGATACAAGGCGCCGTTTTTTTGATGACCCAGATTCCGCAGGGGTTGAAAAAGCGATGTCGCGTAAAAAGAAGAACGCCGATCGGTCAGAGAATCGCGGACGTTCTGCAAAGCTGCCTCCGGAGGCACCGAGCGATGATCTTTTTTGGGTGGAAGAGGATGAGCAGGAGGAGGAGACCCGGCCTCCCAAAGAGGAGCCGCCTCTGTTTGACGCGATCCCCTGGAACGACGATCACGCGGGACCTCTGTGCATCGCCATCGCGGGTGGAAAAGGGGGATCGGGGCGCAGTCTCCTGACGGCCAACATCGGGCTCTATCTTTCGAGGCTCGGTCGCGACGTGGTGGTGGCCGATTTGGATCCCGGCGGTGCCAATCTCCACACGTATCTGGGGCTTCAGCCGCTTTTGCCGAGCGCCGGTGCCCTGTTGCGCGATCCCGGGCCGCCTTTGGTGGAATCGATCCCCGGGATGACGCTGCGCCTTTGCCGATCGCCGATGCCGGGTTGTTCGGGGGCCAATGATCCGCTGCGCCTGGCCACGATGGAGACCGCCAAGGGGTTAGGGGCCGACGTGCTTTTGATGGATTTGGGCACCCAGCTCGATCCTCTCACGCTGGAGGCGTTTTTGCAGGCCGATGCGGGGGTTGTGGTGGTGGTGCCCGAACCTGCGAGCTTTGAGCGCGCCTATGTGTTTTTGCGGGCGGCGCTCTATCGAAGGCTGCATCAGGGGGATGACGAACCTGCGGTTGTGGCGCGGGCGCTGCTTGCGGCGGATCAGATGGGTCAGCTCGATTCTCCGGCGGATCTGATCGCGACGCTGTCGGGCGTTCACGCCAATGCGGCCGAAGCTTTAAGGGCGCGGGTGCTCGCGTTTAACCCCAAGATTCTGATGAACCGCTGCCGTTCGAGAACCGAACGCGAGATGGAGGCGGGCATGGTGTCGGCGTTAAAACGGCGTTTTGGCATGCTGGCCGAGGGGTTAGGCGGCGTGGCTCTGGACGATACGGCGATGGAAGCGGCGCGCAGAAGGCGGAATGTGATGCTTGAATATCCGGGATCGAGCCTGGGCAGCGACATTGAGCGCGTGGCCAGGCGTCTGCTCGCTTCAACCTTTGTGAGGGACGCGCGCGTATGACCGATCCCAAACAGATGAACCTCTATGCGGTCCTCGAAGTCGAACCCGGGGCCACCGACGACGAGATCCGCCGCGCGCACAAGCGCCTGATACAACTCTTCGATCCCGCAGGGATGGTGGTTTACGGGCTCTATCGTGAAAGCGATGCCAAACGGTTGCTGGAGCGATTAAAAGAAGCCTACGAGACGCTGATGGATCCCGAGAAGCGGCGCCTTTACGATTTAAACCTCTTCCCCAAGGGACATCCCAGCCTGCGGCGTGCGGACGAGCGCGTGGCGATGACACCTCCGAGGCGGATGGAGATCGTGGGCGATCCCTTTAAAGCCCTGAATCTTGGGGCTGAAGACCTGTTGTCGGGGGATGCCTTAAGGCAACTGCGGGAACTCTGTGGGATCTCCCTGCAAGAGATAGCGGATCGCACCAAGATCAGCCTGTTTGCTCTGCGCAGCATCGAGAATGAGCAGTTCAGCGACCTGCCTGCGCCCGTCTACCTGACCGGGTTCTTAAAGCAAATCGCGCAGTTTCTGCATATCGATCCCGCGAGGCTGGTGCACGACTATATGGCGAGGCTCAGCGCCTGGCGCGCATCGGCGCTCCCCGAAGATGAACAGACGAAGGCTTGACGCATGTAGGATAGTGTTTTAGCGTGCGTACAGATTTGGCAACAGAGAGGGAGAGCTGCCCATGCCCGTCGACATTAAAACCCCGCAGAAAGCGCAAAGGTTAGCCCGCGTCATCGCCTCCGATATCCTGGGTTACAACGCCAAAGACATCGCAGAGGGCTTAAAGAACGACGATCTCTTCGAACGTCTGGAGCAGGAGATCGTTGAAGCGCGCAAGCAGTATAACGAGCGCGTGGACGAATCGATCCGCAATCAATACAACTTCCTCGAAAGAGCTCTGGTCGACGTGCTGATCAACAAGTCGGCCCATTTGCCCACCCGCATCTGGTAAAGCGTCCGCGTTGCGCCTTTTTGTCGTCTCAGAAGATTCCGCAGGGGGCCGTCTGGATCGCTTTTTAGCGACCATGGCCGCCGAAGAAGGCGCATCCGCATGGAGCCGAAGCCGCATTGCATCCTGGATTCGGGAAGGTCGGGTCTGCGTTGAAGGGCGTCAGGTATGCAAGCCGAGCGCAGTTGTACTTGAAGGCCAGCGCATCGAGCTCGACGTCCCACCGCCGCCTCCCATCGATCTCATCCCCGAAGATCTTCAGTTTCAGGTCCTTTATGTGGACGATCATCTGGTGGTGGTCGACAAGCCGGCCGGTCTGGTGGTTCATCCAGGGGCTGGGCACAGTTCGGGGACGTTGGTGAATGGGTTGCTTGCACGCGTCTCTCTTTCGCCCATCGGGCTACCCTTAAGGCCGGGGATCGTGCATCGCATCGACCGTGGAACCTCGGGGATCCTTACGGTAGCGCGGAGTGAGCAGGCGCATCTGGGGCTGGTGAAGCTGTTTGCAGCGCATGATCTCGACCGCAGATACAGAGCTCTGGTTTGGGATCATCGACTCCCGGATTCGGGTACAGCGAAGACTCCCTACGGCAGGCACCCCACGGATCGCGTTAAATTCACGGGACGACTCAAGCTCACCGAAGCAGAAGGCCGCATCGCCGTCACCCACTGGCACGTGATGCAGAGATGTTCTCCGTTCGCATTGGTGGAGTTCCGCCTTGAGACCGGCAGGACACATCAGATTCGCGTGCATATGAGCGAGCTCGGAAGCCCTTTGGTGGGCGATCCCCTCTATGGACAAAAGCGACGGATGGAGGGGCCCCTGCGGCCGTTGGGGTTCGAGCTGGGCCTTGAGCGTCAGGCGCTCCATGCGGGCTACCTGAGTTTCAGGCACCCGGTGACCGGCGATCTTCTGCGGTTTTCGTCGCCCTGGCCGGAGGATTTAATGAAGGCTTACCGCGCGGTGGGCTTTTCGCCCTTTCAGGATTGGCCTGCAGCCTGTGCGGAGCTGGCGGAGCCGCAAATCGCGTGATGGTGGGCTTTCATCCGACCTCGGTTTGCAGCAAAAACCATTGGGAGGACAACCAGGTTCAGGTTCTTCACGAGAGCACTTTCATCTTTTCAAAACTGTGATACATTTACGGCGACTTTCATTTTTTGAGCGCGCCACATGAGCAGCGATTTTCAGTACAAGATTAAGCGTCCAGAGCGGGAATATCCGGTCCCCGATGTGGAGCATCTTCGCGAATGGGCTCGTCGGGGCAACGTGGGGCCCAATGACATCATTTATGTGACGAGCCTTCAGGCTTATTATCGGGCGATCCAGCTTCAGGAACTGAAGGACATCTTTGCCTCGCAGCCCGTAGCAGAGCCGCAATATCGTTCGATCCATGCGCCGTTCTACATCAACCAGGCAGGCAAGCAGTCCCCGGTGGAACGCCTCGAAGACCTGCAGGAGATGGCGGCGGCCGGGCGGTTGACCCCCGACGACAGCGTCTACCATCCGAGCTTTGGGCGATGGCGCAGGGCGCGGGATGTGGCGCAGCTGGCCCCTTATTTTGCACCGCGTTCGGGCGCGCATTCGATCACTCTGCCGCAGCAGGGGGCACCCCGAAGCAGCATCGACCAGATCAATGCGAACTTGCAGTCGAGGGACTTCAATCGCCCGCCGGGTGCTCACACCAATGGCGCAGCACCGGTTCGATCGGCAGAATTCGCAAGGCCGGTAGAGGCGTCTTTGGGGGACGGTGCAGTCGAGAGTGCGGATTCCACGGCGCGAACCGTGATGGACTTCCAGGCGGCCGATGTGGCGCGCGCATTGCGTCGCTTGCAGGAATCGGGGCAGAAGCCCTCCGGAATGGACGAGGTTCCCCGCGCTTCCATCGACCGGTTGAACGACCTGATGCTGAACAAGCTGCGCGATGTATCCGGATCGCCCATCCGCACGCATCAGGGTCCCGATCTGACCATGAAGACCCCACCGCCCACCGGAACGGCTGCGGGAGCCAAACTGATGGCTGCACCGAAGCTTGGGGGTCAGGGTGCACCTGCGGGGGCAGCGGCCCTGCGTCAGGGTAAACCGCTCCCCACAGTCCGCAGGCCCACAGCAGAGTTCCTGCAGGCGGGACTCGTTAAGCCGCCCATGAGTGCGTTGGGGTTGACCAATCGCGTCAGTTCCAATGGACCCAGTCGACCCAGTGTGGTGAGTTCAAGGCCTCAGAACCCCGCTGTGCCCAGCAGTCCGGCCTTTAACCCGGGACTTCCACCTTTGAGCAATGCGAAGAAGTCCCCCTCCAATGGGCCGGTTATGGTCGAGGCCCCGCAGGAAGCATCTGCGGATGCCCTGGAGACCAGGGTCGATATGAACGCCATGCCCATGCTCATGGGCGAGATGGTGGCAGCCAAGGCGCGGAACCAGGAGCACGTCCCGGGGGATTCCTCCATCAACTGGGCCGCAGTAGAGACTTCATCCAAGCGACCCTCCCTGCAGGAACGCATAGCGGCGGCCATCCCCTCACAGGCACCTGCACCTCAACCGAAGTCAACCCCTCCTTTGGTGGAGTTGTCGGAAGTGCAGGTCGAAGCGGATGAGCCCCTCGATGAGGACGCCCATTTTACCGATACCAACGGCATCTTCAGGCTCTTCTACGACATCGCACGTACGTTCATGGTGACCAAGGAGCTCCGTCCGGGCGAACAACTGGAGACCGAATGTCGACTCCAGTCTACGGGTGACAGCTTCAAGGGGGTCGATAAGCGCGTCATCTACAAGACCATCGCGCAGAGGATCGACGAGCATCTGAACGGTCCCTTGTTCGCAGCACCCGTATCACCAGAGAACCAGGCGGGCTTCCGCTTGCTGGTGCATCGAACCCGCGAGTTGCTCGACATCATCCGTAAGGCCGATGAGGTCATCGGACTGATGCCCCCTGAGCGGGTAGTGATCGGCAATGTGGGGCGTCCCAAGATGCATCCCGACGAAGAGAAGGCCATGTTGCGCATCGATGCGGCATTGCGCGGGTTGATTGCTGTTCGCGCGCGTTAGGCAGAGCTTTTACAGTTCCCTCCAACCACGCTTTCGTAGGTCGCGCCCAACATAGTCGTCATGATCGAATCCTCACCGCCCTCCAACCGAACCTCATCTCCGTACGATCAGCTGCACAGTTCGTTCTTAACGCTCAGGCCGCTGCTGTTAGCGCAGTTGCAGGCCAATGCGGCCGCACGAGCTCTGGGGCCCATGGTGTATGACTTGTTCGCAGAATGGGCCATGCAGGGCGAGGGGACCGTAGGACTTCTGCAGGTACAGCGGGTTGCCGAGCGGTATCACCTGCAGGCAGAGTTGAGTGAGCCCTTATTGCCGGTTGGGTTTGCGGGCCAGGATCATTTGCCTCATCTGCTGGAGATCCTCCTCAGTAAGAAGCCTGCATGGATGGGGTTGTTCCTGGTCGAGGCGCTCTATGCGCAGGGGTTGCTCCAGAGGCTCAGATCCCTTCATGAACCCGAGCGGGGGCCCGAGTTGATCAGGGCGGCTCAGACCGTCGTGGCTTGCGAACGTTTGGGGTCCTATGCGCTCTATCGCTTTATGGATGTGGTGTGTGCGCCCCGCGAGGCGATCGCCTTCTGGAGGGCGTGGCGTGAGGCCTGGGGGTCGCAGGATCCGCCCCGAAGGGACGTTTCGTTCTGTAAACTCCTGTCGCGCGAACTGAAGAACTTAATCGAGCTCTGGGGATTTGATGAGCCTGTAAGGCAGACTTCAGAGGCGGGACCAGGGGAGAGCATCGTCGGGATGAGCGGCCTGCTGGGGAGCATGGAGGTCAGCCAGGCATCGATCCCCGTGACCGAGACCGGCATCTTCAGGGCCTTTTGCAGCGCACCGACCACAGAAACGGGATCCTTTGCAGGGATCACCGATGCCATCAGGGCGCAGATGGCAAAGAAAGAATCGGAGTCCGACTTCGCGTCCGTTGTAGTGACACCGCCACCGCCGCCACAACCATTTACCCCCGCGATGGAGGCCGCCTTAAAGCAAACGGCGAGAGAGAGAGAGCGGATCGATGCCCAGGCTCGCGAGCATCAGCGACCGAGGCCGGTTTCACAAAAGAAGGCTTCAGCCAAACCGCAGAGGATCCCCGTCAAAAAGGACTGGCGGATCCCCGGTGCCCGTGGACTTTCGTGGTTGGTGTGGGGATTCTGTGCCCTCTGGGCGGGGTACGGCATCTTCAAGGGGATCAGCGGGCAGGCCGACATCTGGACGGGCGTCGGCCTTTTCGCGGCCGGTGGAGCCCTTTGGGCGATCTTCGAGTCGTCGGCAAGATAGATCGGGTTCGCTTGCAGGGCGGATCGGGTTCGCTGTCAGGGTAGCTCAGGCTCGCTTGCAGGGCGGATCAGGTTCGCTGTCAGGGCAGCTCAGATTCGCTGGCAGTGTAGAGCGGGTTCGCTGGAGGGGCAGATGAGGTTCGCTGGCGGGGCAGAGGATCGTCGGCAGGCAGGCTGATCGGAGGCGTAAGGAGGGGAGATGAGAGTCGCTGGCGTTGGCGGGCATCTACGCCGTTACCATTGCCATTCGATCTCGCCTACGAGTTTGGGGAGCGGTCTTTTGCCATAGGTCTCCGTGATCGCGGATCCCGGGAGCAGGATGCCCGTCTGGATGCCCGCTGTGAACTGACCTGCGGTGGAGAGGCTCCAGCTGTGGTGGATCGAGGCCATGTACTCGGTACCATAAAAGCGGTCGGCCTTTAAGCCGAGATGGTTGCGGGGGCTGCCCCCTGCAAAGAAGGTCTCGGTGGGATCGGTGAGGGGTGTATCGGCCCAGGCGACGAGGGCAGCGAGCGTGAGCTTCCAGTTGCCGGGTCGCCAGGTGACCCCAGGGAAGAAGTAGATGGCGTTCTGCACAGCCCCGTCTGTCGGGAGTTCTTCAAGGCCTGCGGGGGGTACAGCGTTGAGGGTGGTGTCGGCCTGGCGCTCGGCACTGCGGAGGGAGATCAACCGGAGCGCATCGGAGAAGAGGATGAAGCCTACCCGATGGTCGGGATCAAAGCGGAACTGGCGCATCTGACTGTCGTCGGGATCCCCGTCACCGGAGGCGTACCCCATCTCGATCCCCAAATGGATGCGAGGGCATCGCCAGGCGATCTCGGCACGGGCGACCCCGCCAATCCCCAAAAGGTCGACCTCCTCCGGGTGGGACGCATTGCGCCATCGATCACTGTGACCCAGCACTAAGGCCGCCTCGCCCTCAAGGTGCAAATCAGCGCCGATGGTATACAGAGGGCGGTCCCATCGGGCATAGAGATCGGTGGTCCAGCTGTCGAGGAAGTCGCCATCGCGATCCGTCTGGGTCCTGTAGGTGAATTGACCCCCAAGGCTCAGTTCTTCGCCCCGGTAGTTCACGGCCCCGTAGAGGCGCCAGGCACTGTCGTTATCGAACCAGGTGGCAAGGTCGTCCTGGTAAATATGATCGCCGCCGATGGCGATCTCCAGATCCGCCAAAGCGCCCAGGCTGTTCATGCGGAACGGACGTAAGGCCAGCTCAAAGCGCTGAAGGAGGTCGCCAGCACGGCGTCGGTTGAACCGTTCAAATAGGCGATCATCGTCCTCGGGGCGATCAAAGCCGTCGGCATCGACGAGGCCCAAACCGAACTGAGCGCCCACCTGACCCGCAGTGATCGCGATCCAATCGAAGTCGAGCTCAGCCCAGCCCAGGCGGGGTTCGACGGTGGTCCACCCGATGGTCGAGTTCTCAGGGTCACCATATCGACGTTCCACGTAGTCGGCACCGATGCTGTTGGTCTGTCCAAAGATCTGTCCGGTCAGTACGTCGATCTGGACTTCGACCTTGAGGCGGCCCGCTTCAAAAATGGGATCGATGCGCAGGCGGTGCATGCCGTAGAAGTTCTGCCCGGTTTCGGTGTCGTCGGAGTCCAGCCGAAGATCGCCTAAGGCGACGGTTTGGAGGCGGTAGCTCCCCGGGGTGACCCAGCGGACGCGGGCCTGAGCGGTTTGAAGGCTGCAAAGGGCAAGTAAAGTGATCAAAGAGGCGCGCAACATCGTCAACTTCCAGAACGCGTGAGGCTGTGCAATATAGCAAAGCTCAGCGCGTGAGGCTTGTATTTGTTTTCGCAGATACAAAAGAATGCATCGGCTGGGTCGAAAGGGGCGTCTGGGGCGCCCGATGCGGTTTGTCGCAAGTCTTGTGCGTAAAATAAGGGCTTTTTTGGGGCAAATGGCGTTATATTGGCGCATTCTTTTCGCTGCGGACGCGGTGTCAAAAAGAAGAGAAGGCAGGAGGCTATCCCTTGATTTGTTTTCGTTGTGGCGCAGAAGTGGATGAGGGGCAGGCGGCATGCCCCAACTGTGGTCAGGCATTGGGGCCTTTGAAGAAGTCATTTACGGCCACCAGCTCCCAACTGAAGGCATTGGAACGTCGACGTAAGCGGGCACAAGAGGCGTCGAGTGGGCTGGCCTATGCCGTAGGAGACGTCGTTGCAGGGCGTTATCAGCTGCAGGATTTGTTGGGCATTGGGGCCTTTGGAGCCACGTTCCGCGCATATGATCAGGAGATCGATCAGTCTTTAGCTTTCAAGGTGGTGCACGATCACCTGCTCCAAACGGACGAGGAACGCGACCGGTTCGTGGATGTAGCCCGCAACCTGCGGAAATTGTCGCAGCAGAACATCGTGCGTTACTACGATGCCGACGTCCATGATGGGCATGCTTACTTTACAGAGCAGCTGCTCGATGGGTTGTCGCTCCGCAAGGTGATCGCACTCCGTCTCGATCGCGATGGCCGGTTTTCTCCGAGCGAGGTGGAGCCCATCTTCAGTCAGCTCGCACTGGCGCTTTCATATGTGCATAAAACATCGGTGCACGGATCGATCAAGCTGAACAACATCATCCTGATGCCCGATCAACTGAAGCTGACCGACTTTGCGTGGCACGAGCTGATCCCCTTCGATCGCTATGCTGAGATTCTTCGGGCTTATCGGGATGCAGGTGCGCCAGAGTTGTGGGAGGAGGACAGCTCCATCAGAGATCTGACGCCTCAGTCCGATATTTACAGTCTGGGGGTTATCCTCTACCAACTTTGCACAGGTCGACCCTACGATGCGGATTCACCGCTGGTCAGCGACTTTTTAGGGAACGATGAATACGCTCAGGTCGGCAATCTGGACGAGATCATCCGCAGAGCAACTTCGCCGGATCCGAAGGAGCGCTACGAGAATGCGATGGAGTTCTCCGAAGCGTTGTCGATCATGGTCGACTCCGACGAACTGATGGTGGCAGAGGTTCAGGAAGAAGGTCCGTGGCCATCGGATGTCACGCGCCAGATTCAGGCCCCTGACGAGCTGCTCGATGAACCATCGGATCAGGAGGAGGGCAGTGAGGAGACGGTCGAAACGGATGGGACGCGCGTCGAAAAGGTCTATAGCCTCGATCCAGACATCACACCGTTGCCTGAGTTAGATAACATGGTGCCGGCAGAAGCGGCCTCACAGGGCGAGCTGAACGGCGATCAGGATCACGATTTGCAACAGGATGGATCGGTGGAGTTTGCGGAATCTGCCGACATCATCCCCGATGATGAGCTGCTCGAGGCACAAGGTGCGGCGAGTCAGCAAAGTCATTTGCCGCACCAACCGGGGCTCAGGGGCATTCCCATCAATCAAACGCCCGCTAATGTGAAGGTCAATCCTCGCCTCACGGGTGAACTGCCTGTCCTGAATGTGCAGAAGCCCTACGATCCCCTCGACGATATGCCCACAACCCGGCCGCAGTCGATCCCCTATGCCAGCGATGCCTATGATCCCTGGCAGCAGGAAGACATGTCGACCAATGCGTTGCCTTCCGTCGCCGAGCGGTTAGGCGATAAGCGCCCTGAAGAGGATGAGATCCCCACATCGGCCATGCCGGTGGTCGCTCATGATGACGATATTGTACGCTTAAGCGTACAGTCGACACGCCTTCCCGACAAACAGGGTTTGCTTGCATCGCAGCATAACCGCCCTGCTGCTCAGGTGAGATCTCCAGAACCGCGCAGTACAGAGGAAGCGCGGCCGCAGAATATGAACGTTCGGGCCGTAGAACCTGCGCATCAAGTCACCGAGGCTATGCCCAAGGTGGTGATCCCCGCAGCCGTGCATCGGAAGAGGAAGGGCATTTTAAGCTCGAACCTGGGCTTTGCCCTCTGCATCATCCTGTCGGTGAGCGTGGTGATCGGTATCACGTTGTTCCTCTTTAGTCGTGAAAAGCAGCGCAGGAGGGAGGCCGAGATCGAGAGGCTGAATGCCGCTGCGATCGCAGATGCACAAAAGAATCGGCCAGCAGCTGATCCGGTCAGGCCGAACGTGAATCCCCCAGATGCCGGACTCGTTCCCCTGCCAATAGCAGCGCCTGTACCGGCAGTCCCGCCTTCGGCAGACGCATCGATCGTTGAGCCACAGCCCATCAAGGTTGAAGCTTTACCGATCCCCGCGCAGCCTAAGAACGATCCACCGTCCCAGGAGCCCGCCAAAGAGCAACCCAAGCCCGATCAGCCCGTACCTGCTGATGCGCCTAAGTGATCCCATTCTCCCTTCCTCTCGTATCTGATCATCGCCTCTCTCTTTAAAAAGAACGTATCTGTCGAAGTCATTCATCGATGGGAGCGGAGCTTAAGACCGTTCTCGTCGGTGCGGGTGATCGCGCAGCTGTGGTGAAGGGGACGCATCCCTCGATATAGATCTGCGATAGAGGCGAACCTTAAAGGCGTTCTTATAGAGGGAGGCTGGCGCTGTATGCGACGGAGGGAGGCAGGTGAGGGGCGGTGAATGCGCGATCTGCGCGCCTTCAATCTCCGCGATCAGTTGTTATCGTCGTTGTCAGAAGCGTTCGAGGAACTGTCGTTCTTGGCAGACTTCTTCGAGCCGACCGCCATGAATTCCTTGAAGGGCTTTAACTTGATGTCGATCTCGGCGCGGCCCTGGGCCATGGCGCTCAGCACGCGGTAGTAGTTGAGGAAGCCATCCCAGGCGATGCCGTTGACCACCAGCAGCGTGTCGCTCAGGATCTTTTCGGTGGCGCGCAGGCGAGCGGTCAGATCCTGCAGCTGGGAGACCAGCGCCTGTGCCCGCTCGATTTGGTCCAGATCGTAACCTGGCAGGGCGAAGTTCATGGATCGGGCCATCGAGATCATCTTCTTCTGGATCTGCTCGCTGCCCTTGCGGGGACGCAGGGGTTCGTTGCGGTCGGTGGCCTTCAGGGGCATGGAGATGCCTTTGAGGTTGTTCTCGAGCGTTTCGAGCGCGTTCTTGTTTTGATCGAGCTGTTCTTCACTCAAGAGGGGGATGTTGATGTCGGGCATCGGGATCGACTCCTATAGATCGATGGGTTGAGGAACAATGTCAGGATTTGCAGTATGCCGGAAGCCCTTGATCGGAGTCTAGAGAAAAATGCACCGAACCCCAAAAAAGATCGAGCGAACCTCTGATCCCCTCCGATCGCAGGATCGATTCGGGCAGAGGGCGATGCCTGGCCCAGCGATTCGACCCTGACATTGACCGGTATGGACGGAGGACTGCGATTCGATCGAAGGGATGGAAAGGCAGAGAGGGCAGTGGGATTCGGCGAAGGCGAAGATGCGTCAGGGGCAGAGGGAATCTGTTGCATCCGGTTGGGGGCTTGCCTGGGCCAAAGGAACAGGGGATCAGAACGTGCCGCTTGCAGAAAGGCCCTGCTGGTGCAGCTCGCGCTCTACGGTTGAAAGGGCGGCGATCAGGTCACGGGTGACCACTGCATTTTGAGTGGACTGCTCTGCTGCTTTGTCACCCGCTAAGGCATGCCACACAACCCCCGCCCAGGCTGCACGCTCAGCCTGAACACCTCGTGCCAGCAATGCGGCGATGATCCCCGCTAAAACGTCTCCCATACCCGCTGTAGCCATACCTGGATTCCCAAAGGGACAAACCCGGATCCCGCTTGGTCCGCAAATCAGGGTGTTTGCGCCCTTCAGCACCACGACTGCATTGGTGGTTTGGTACAGCTTATAGGCCGCAAGGGTTCGATGGGTTTGAATGTCGGAAGGGGAGCAACCGAGAAGTCGGGCCGCTTCACCGGGGTGAGGAGTCAGCACGCGCGGACCTCCCCGGCCCAAAAGCCCAAGCACCGCATAGCCTTCATCGGGGATCCGTTCGGCTACAGCGTTCAATGCCTCAGCATCGATGACCGCAGGTGCCAGAATATTGGGCAGAATGGCGCGCAACAGAGGAGCATAACGGTGGTCGAACCCGGGGCCAATGGCCAGTGCTGTGAACTGATTGAGATGCCGAATGAGCAGATTCTTGTCGGTGGCCTCGTTTAAGATGGGCTCACTCATCAACTCATAGAGCTGAGCCGATAAAGGTCCAAAGGCCTCAAAAGTGGTCCCTAAGGTCGCAAGGCCCGCACCTGCTTTGAGCGCTGCATGGCCACAGAGCCTGATGCAACCGGTGCGCCCCTGCGATCCGCCCAGCACATAGACGTGACCCTGGCTGCCTTTATGGGCGTTCATGTTGCGATCCTTAAACGCGATCAACGCGTCCTCTTCGGTCAGGATGCGCCTCGATTGCCAGAGGGGCAGCAGATCACAGTTGATGGCCCTGGGGGGATCGGACGGGAGGAGCTGATGCTCTTCCTGATCAATGGGATAAGAGAAGGCGTCGATCGCGCTGGCGCTTACGTTCATCTGGATGATCGGGTGCGGATCCTCCGACTTGGGCTCCGGCTTTTTGGGCTCCTCGGCCGGTTGGGAGCGCGCTTTCTCCAGGAACTCCTTGCTGGTGGGGCCCATCTTATCGAACCGGTTCGGCAGGGATCGCTTCCTCATCTGGCGCGATCGGGGCATCCGCTTCTTCGGCTTTTTGCCGGTATCCTGCGCCGCCTTCGCATGGGCTTCTTCAATGGCTAGAAGCAAGGGGAGCTCTTCACCGTCTGCCTGGTCGCCAGAAGCGTCCTCATGATCCGCTTTTTCGGATTCTTTGGACGCATCGCCTGAGGCGTCCTGCGCTTTCATCTGGGATTCAGATGCAGCCGCATCGGCCTCATTCGTCGCCTGGCTCGGAGACAAAGCGCCCTCTTCCTGAACCTGAGATCCGGCGTCATCGCCCTTCATCTGCGCATCGTTTGCCTCTTTTTGACCCTCGCTTTGCAGATCTGCCTGCCCATCGGTGACATCTCTGACCGGCATGGGCGCCAGGCTAAACAGATTGAACTGCCGATCATCATCGAAGAGATCGACGGACTCCTCCGGCTTGACTGGCGCCTTATGCGCCTTGGAGGGGGTTTTCGCTGCAGGCTTTTCGGCCACGGTCTTCGCAGGGGCGGCCTTAGGCTTCGCAGGGGCCGTCTTGGGCTTCGCAGGGGCCGTCTTGGGCTTCGCGGGTGTGGTCTTAGGCTTTGCGGTCTTCTCGGCGATGGGCTTCGCGGGTGCGGTCCTGGGCTTCGCGGGTGCGGTCCTGGGCTTCGCGGGCGCGGTCCTGGGCTTCGCAGTCTTCGGTGAAATGGGTTCCGGTTTGGGCTCCGGCTCTGCGATTGGAGGCTCCGGCCTGGCCACAGCTTCGACGGAGGGCTCCGTTACCTGCGCCAAAAGGGGATCGGAAGCAGGCGCATCGGATTCGCTCTCATCGACCTGGGGGAACGCCTGAACCGCCATGCTGTTCTCTGTGGTAAAGAAGTTCCAGACGGGCTTCGTAGGTTCCTTCTTCGGCTTCGCGGGCGCAGGCTCCGGTTGAACGGTCTCCCGCTTCGGATGCGCCGTCTTTCGCCTGGGCTCTGAGGTCGGTTTCACCTTGATCTCAGGGGCAGGCTCAGCCGCTTTTTGGGCAGGGGCAGGTTCCTTTGAAGGGACCTTCTCTTCGATCGATTCGGACTGCTTCTGCGCTTTGGGGGCAGGCTCAGCCGCTTTGGGGGCAGGGGCTGGCGCAGGCTTCGCAGATTTCTTTTGCTTTGAACGTTTCGGCCTGGCCTCGGTATCGGCCTCTTTTGCCGTTGCAGCGGTGTCTTTTGCCGTTGCAACGGTGCCTTTGGCTGTTTCAGCTGTGCCTTTGGCCGTTTCGGCGGTTTCAGTGGTCGAAGGCTTGGGCTCTGCAAACAGATCGATTTGAGGTTCCGGTTCGCTCATTGGGGATTCCGGAGGCAGCAGTGCGAATTCAAGATTCGCCTGATCGGGCTCATTTGACGCAGGCTTCGCCTCGGATTCCTGCGGGGCTTCAGCAACAGGATCGTTTTCCTGAATCGCTTCTTCGCTTGTTGCGGAGAGCATCTGCGGAGATTGGGTATTCCTTGCGCGTTCAGCCGCCTCGGCTGCGCCCTTCTTGCGTTCCTTCTTGGCGGCCTTCTTGAGCTTCTCATTCGCCTCATTGGCTGCTTCCGAGAACCGCTCGAGGTGATCCGTCTCTGCGCTCAGGTTCAGGGTCTGCGGATCCTGCTCAGAATCTTCCTCTTTATGAAGCACCGGTCTGGTTTCGGCCAGAATGGCATTCATCATGTCGGTATACGAAGGTCGGGCCGGTGGAAATGCGGTGATCTCGCTCTCGGACTGTGGAGTCGCAGGGAGCGAAGCTCTCTGGGGAGCAAGGGCGATGTGATCGGCGATCGATTCGGGGATCTGCGTCGTTTCTTCGGCCTCATTAGGCGCTTTGTTCGAAGCTTTCTCTGGCTCAGATGGCGCTGGTTCTGCCCCTGCATCGGCCTCCCTGGACGATCCTTCTGCCAAAACCGGCTGCTCGGTCGAAGAAGTCTGCTGCTCCGATGACACCGGTTCTACCCCTGCATCGACTTCAGCAGGCGCCTCTGCCGCAGATGTTTTCGCTTCATCCGTAGGATCTTGTGGCTCTTGTGTGGGCGGCTTGGGCATGGTTGCGGTGATCGTCTTCTCACTCAATGGAATGATCACCTGGGGTTCATCGAGGCTCTCTATGGGTTCTTCGCTCATCAGGCCCGGATCGGTCGGCAACTCCAGCGGCCCTGTCCAGGAATTCGCGAATTCATCCGGATCTTCGATTCGATCTTCAGGCGGCAGGAAGGGGCTCCCATCGTTCCCCATATCCGTAAAGGTCACAGGCAAATGGCCCAGAATGCGGCTGTCGGAGATGGTGTTGTCGAGCTCATCGAGCTCCTCTTTGGTATAGAGGGTCGAGAGGTTGTGAGGTTTCTTGGCACCACCGGGGAGGAGGAGGGGCGCATCGATGCTCTCATCCTGAGGCGATCGACTCTTTCCATATTCGCTTGATGGGCGCATGGCTGCCCGCATGAGCGTCATGGATTGCTCACAGGGGGGCGCCTTAATGACGGCACCCGGCTTGAGGGTACCCGTAAAACGGTGCCTGCGAGGCTTTTCGACCGAAGATTCTTTTTGAACCGATTGGGTCGCCTGTTCGGTGGTTGCGGTCGTCTGATTCAACGATTCGGGGTTAGGCTTCGATTCCTGCGAAGACAGAGGCTGTGCGCTCGCATTGCCTGGAGGTGGAACGGGTAGGGTAGCGGCCTCGAGATGGTGGTACAACAGCGCATCCTCCGGCAATGGTTTGCCCGCCTTCTGCTTGTTGTCCTTGCTCTTAAAGGCCATCTGGGCCGCCAGCTTGGTCGATAGATCTGCCGGAATCTCCATACTCATGGAGGCGGGATCGTACTCCAACTCCCTTTGATACGGCATCTCACTTTCATGCAGCCGTGCCAGTTCAAAGGCCACCCGGGGAATCCCTACGTCGGCGATGACCAGCTTCCCCGTCAGCTCCGGACCGCGTCCTACCCAATGCCCAATCTTGCTTGCGCCATAGGTGACCGTGAGATCCGCCTTGACCGCAGCTCCTTTGGCCTCACCCGTATCGCTGTTGACGCCGCTTGCGATGTCGGCCGACACCACCAGCGCACCATGCCCGTTGATCCATGAGATCGCTTCTGCGCGCATGCCGCCTACTGGCCTGTCTAACCCCGTACCAAACAGGGCGTCGATGATGAGGTCGTAACTCGATGGATGCGGCAAAGTGGCGATCTCATCGCGGGTTGTCAGTTCAACCACCTGAAGCCCCATCTTCCTGATCGAGATGAGGTATTCCCCCGTAGTGGGCGTTAAGGGTCCGCAGGCAATGACCTCTGTTTGCATTTTAGCGTTGGCGAGGTACCTTGCCGCCACGATCCCTGTGCTTCCGTTGTGACCACTGCCACAGACCACAGCGATGCGGGGAGTCCTCTTCATCGACTTGTGTTCACGCAGCAATTGAAGTGCAGCCTCGGCCAGCTGGAGACCCGCAGACTCAATGAGCGCAGCCTTGGGTACCCCTAGCTTATCGGACGAGTAGCGCTCCGCGCGCCTGATCTCCTCTGCAATGAAGATTTGGAGTCCAAAACCATACTCAGGTGGATTGACGGTATATTGCATGGTGCTCGATGTGATCGATGCTGCACATGGATTGCAGCGTGCCGATAAGGCGCGGCCGTCGACTGAAATCATCCGTTATCGGGTAGAAGAACGACGATCGTATGGCGGCCGAGCAGTTGGATTGTTGCAGTGAGACCTCAACAGAAACGCATCGCTTGTTCGATCGATACGGCGTTAATGGGCGAATTACTCGGGGTTATTCTTCGATGAATCGGAGTTGTTCTCCGCTGCATCCGTATGATCAGCGCCTTCGTTGCGTACCTGATCCCCGTTGCCATCGCCCTGATCAGACGCCTGTATCGAAGATACGATGTCTTCAATGGCTGCATCTGCTGCGGCTGCAACGTCTGAGAGATCCGCTTCCTTGGCTTCGCTGGGCGGCGTACACGCATCACCGGTTCCATCGATCGAAACCCCAGTCACCTCGGGATTCACCTTCGACTTGAGATCCACGTTCTCCTGAATCAACAACTCGAGGTTATGGATCGCCTGAGGCATCCCCTGAGCCGCTGCCATCCCATACCATTCGCACGCCTTGGCCAGATCGCGCTTGCTTTTATCGCCCTGGGAGTACATGACGCCGAGGTTAAACTGCGCTTGCTCCGAACCTCGTTCGCCCGCCCGCTGATACCAGAGTTCGGCCATATCGAGGCTTTGTTCGACTCCAAGGCCCTCTGCATACAACACCGCCAGGTTATATTGTGACTTTGCATGCCCATGTTCTGCGGCCATGTTGAACCAGCGGGCCGCTTCAGTGTAGTCCTGAGGCAATGTATCGCCATCGCAGCACATGCAACCCAGGGTGTAGGCCGCATCATCCATCCCACCAATGGCCGCCTTGCGATAATATTCTACGGCCTTCTCGCGATCCTGCTCCACGCCTTCGCCCTTATAGAGCATGATGGCCAGGTTATATTGTGCCTCATGCACGCCCCGATCCGCCGCATCCTGCAACAATAAGGCAGCCCCCTGTCCACTCTGTTCTACGCCATCACCTTCGTTGATCATGCATGCCAGGTTACATTCGGCCTGCAGATGCCCACCCTCGATGGCCTTCTGGTAGCACTGGATCGCCATCACAGGGTTCTTGGGTACTCCCAACCCCCGACGATACAGGTTGCCCAGGTTGAAGTACGCCTCTATGTTCCCCTGGTTGGCAGCCTGCCTGAACCAATAATGGGCCATGGTGGGGTTGGCTTCGACGCCCACACCCAACAAATAGATATTGCCGAGATCGTTCTGTGCTTCTGCGGATCCCAGCTGAGCGGCATTGATGCAACTGGCCAAATCGACTGACATGATGGAACCTCCATGCTTTACAAATGGATTATTTTCGCAGAGCCCATGGGAGAACTCAATCGAAATGAATGCCGTCAGGCGTCCATCCGGGCGGATTTTCAGGGGGCTGGCCTGAAGGGCCCCGTTCGCAGTGATCGAGGGCCTGTTTCGGAGCAGTGAGCGGCGTTTGGCGGTGAATGGGGCAGAGGTGAACCCTGAGCGCGCGGGATGCACTCGGTTTTTGTGAAGTTGCCGGACCTCTGCCTGGAGAGGATTCGACCCGGATGGGGTCAGCGGTTGGCGTCCCAGACGCGGCGGAGATCGGCTTCGGAGATGGGGCCCTGGCGATGGATCTGGAGATCACCGTTGCTGAGACCGACCACCGTGCTGCCTGCCGACAACGCATCGCTTCCCTGCGGCGCCGGTGCACCTTCTTCCCACAGCACCCCATCTACGTCGATCAGGGTCATGTTCTCCGCTGCTTCGATGCTGCGGGCTGCCGGTTCACCTGATCGATTGGCGCTGGTCGCGATGAGGGGCTCCCCCAATGCCTCCACCAATGCCCGTGCCAGGGGATGTGGCGATATGCGCACCCCGACCATGTTCGTCCCTGCGGTCACCTGTGCAGGCAGCCCCGGGAAGGCCGGCACCACGAGGGTCAGGGGCCCCGGCCAGAAGGCCTCCGCCAGACAGATCAGCGGCGTCTCTATACTGCGTACGCGGAGATAGTCGATGGAGGGCAGCAGGATCGGCAGGGGTTTACCGCTGGGTCGACCTTTGGCACTCACGATCCTGGAGACCGCCTGCGCGTCGTATGCCCTGCAACCCAGCCCAAAGCTGGTGTCGGTGGGGAAGGCGATGACCCCTCCCTTCCGTAAGCATGCGAGGGATTCCTGAAGGTTTAATCTGCGTAACATCGCGACTCCAAAGGTTAACTTCGCGCCCTGCGGGGATGCTTTGCGCGTAACGCCAAAAGGTGATTCGTCCCCTGCATAGAAAGATGAAGGCGCCTCCACATTCCGGTGAAGACGCCTTCGAAGGCCTTTGGCGAAAAAGATGGTCTTGGGCAGCGTGATCAAAAACCCTTTACCTCAGAAAAGGTGGGCAAGATGATGAACGACTTTAGGCTTCTGAGACGCGTCAGCATGCACACCATCGCCAGAAGATCGAGCCCCGGGTTTTGGTACAGGGATTAATCGTTAGCCCTCACATCTCCTTTGCAAAGAACCTGTGCGTAAATATATCCGGCCTGAGCGGATTGCCAAGAGGAAAGATGGGGCGCGCTCTTTTTCGGGGTGCGTAGAGCGCGGTTGCGGGCAGCGGAGTGGATCTTCGTATCAAGCGTCCTTTTTAAAAAAGCCTTGCCTCGTCTGCTCATTGCGATACCAATCGTTTCTTTTCTTAAAGATCTTGCGCTCCAAGGTAGAGTTCTGTATCGAAATCCGTGTTTTTCAATGGCTTTCGCAGAGTAAGAGCGGGAGCTCATGTTGTTTTTGGGGGTTCTCATGGCGCGCGTTGAGCTCGATAAAATCGGTAAACGCTATCCCAACGGTTTTGAGGCGGTTGAAGCCTTTTCACTCGATATTGCCGATCGGGAATTCATTGTTTTGGTCGGACCTTCCGGTTGCGGAAAATCGACCACATTACGCATGGTTGCAGGTCTTGAAACGATCACAACCGGCGAAATGCGCATCGATGGCGTTCGCGTAAACGAATTGCCGCCCAAAAAGCGCGACGTGGCGATGGTTTTCCAATCCTACGCGCTCTATCCGCATATGACGGTTCGCGAAAACATGGCGTTTGGTTTGGAGCTGCAAAAACTCCCCAAGGAAGAGATCAGAAAGCGCGTCGAAGAAGTCGCAGAACGCCTTGAAATTAAAGAACTTTTAGACCGTAAACCGAAGGCCATGTCGGGCGGTCAGCGTCAGCGCGTGGCGATGGGCCGCGCGATCGTGCGCCATCCCAAGGTGTTTTTGTTCGACGAGCCGCTCTCCAACCTGGATGCCAAGCTGCGTTTGCAGATGCGCGTTGAGGTGAGCCGCCTGCACCACAGCCTGGGCGCGACTTCGATTTACGTCACCCACGATCAGGTGGAGGCGATGACCCTGGCCGACCGCATCGTGCTGATGAAGCGCGGCAAAGTGCAGCAAATCGGGCGCCCGCTGGATTTGTACGACCGGCCCTGCAATCTGTTTGTGGCCACCTTTATCGGCAGCCCTTCGATGAACGTGGTCGAGGCAACGATCGAAGACGGCTGGATTTGCGGCGATGGCTTTAGGGTGCCTCTCGATGCGCGCTGGCAGGCGAGTGTGGGACAACGGATTCAGCTCGGTGTGCGCCCGCAGCATCTGTCGCTGACGAACGAAATTTCGGGCAGCCTGCAGGCTCAGGTGGAAGTGGTCGAGCCGATGGGCAGCGAGAGCAATCTTTATTGCAGAGCGGGTAAAAACCTTTACACGGTTCGTCAGGAAGGCGTCTCGGAACTGCGCCCCGGCGACCATGTGAATCTCTCTTTTGATACCGCGCATTTACATTTGTTTGATGCCGAGAGTGAGAAGCGCATTGGAGAGCAAGCATGAGGCAAAACGCGTGTTTTCTGACTGCGTTGACCCTTCTTCTGGGCTCGGTCTCGCTTTTGGGATGTGATGCCCGCGAAGCTGAAAATACCTTAGTGATTTGGCATGCTTACCGAGGCGCTGAGGAAGAACAGCTGAAAGAAGTCGTCAAGCATTTTGAAGAAAAGAAGGCGAAGGAAGGGCAGCCTCAGCCGGTGCGCATCGTGGGCCTGCCGTACGACGCCTTTGCAAACAAGCTTTCAAACGCGATTCCGCGCGGTAACGGTCCGGATTTATTCATCTTTGCGCACGATCGCCTGGGAGACTGGGCCGAGACCGACCTGCTCGAACCGATCAGCTTCTGGGCGGACGAAAAGCTCGCGGATCTTTACCTGGACGGTACATTGGAGCCGCTGACCTACCGCGGCGATCTGTATGGCCTGCCCACCTCTTACAAGAGTTTGGTGCTGTTTTACGACAAAACCCTGGTCGATCACCCGCCGAAGACCACGGACGAGATGATCGCGCAGGCGAAGGCCGTTCGCGCCAAGGGCAATGACTATTGGGGTATCGCGTACGAGATCGACGATCTCTACTCCCATGCCGCCTGGCTGCACGGGTTTGGCGGGCATATTTACGCGCCGAATGCTCAAAATCCCGACGAGCTCGCCATCGACGACGACAAGGTGGCGCAGAGCATGCTGTTCTCGCGGCGCTTGCTCAAAACCGAGAAGATCTTCCCCGAAGAGGCCAACGGCTCTTTGGTGACCAGCCTGTTTTTGCAGCATAAACTCGCGTTTGCGGTCTCCGGGCCCTGGTTTGTGGCCGAGCTCGAAGGGCATGATTCCTGGGCGACGACGACGATGCCGGTGGTTTCGGAGACGGGGCTTCCGGCAAAGCCGTTTATGGGCGTGGAAGGCGTATTTTTGAGCAAGCGTTCGACCCACAAGCGGGCGGCATTTGAGCTCATGAAATACCTGACCGGTGACGAAGAGGCGATCGATCGCATGGACAAGGCGGGGCAGATCGTGGCCAACCGGTCAGCGTACGAAAAATGTAATGAATTAAAGACGTTGGATGCGGATCGCAAGGCGCCGGCTGAGGGGACTGCGACCGCTCTCGCGCATCGCGTGGCGGCTTCGGCGGGCTGGCTTGTGGCCATGAAAAAGCCCGAGTACCAGCGCTGCCTTTCGCATCCCGAGCGCCAGGTGTTTCAGTTGCAGGCGGCTCAAACGGAACCGATGTCGAATCGCCCGCATATGAACCGCGTGTGGACGCCCATGAAGCGCGCCCTCTCCAATGTGATCGTCTACGGCAAGGATCCCAAAGTGGTTTTGCCCGAGACGGTGAAGCAGATTCAAAAATAGGTGAAGCGGCATGAGCGAAATTCAGCAAACAGAACAGCGATCGGGCTTGATTGCGCCTTGCATTGCGATGGTTTTGGCGCTCATCGCGGGGGGAGCGGCTTTACAGGGTTATGCCGATCACCGTTACGCGTCGGTTGCAGAATATCAGGCGACCAAGCTGGCGCAGGATATCACCGCACAGGCAAACCCGTCTCAATTCGCGCAAGAGTCTGAAAAACAAGGCTTTTTGGTCCGAATGATCGAGGATCAGAAGGGCCAGAGCAAATACAGTTTTTTGCGCAAGCTGAAATATCAGGTGGATCCCGAACGCCAGGGGAAGGCGCTCGATCCGAACGACGATCGCGACAAGGCCTCGGCCGACGCCTTTCTGGCGGCATTAGGCGGGGCTAAGGTCTCGGATGTGACCGATTCTAAAGGACATTTGCTGGCAAAGCGCGGGATGCATCGCATCGATGATCTTCACGTGGCGGCGGCAGATGCCAAGGTGATCGCGTATCAGGCGCCCTGGTTTAAACTTTTGGGCTTTGCGATTTTGGGCTTTGTGCTCTGGGGCCTCTGCGTGAAGTTCGGTCCGCGCAAGCGCTGGCCGCCTCTGCTGGGCTTTCTCCTGGGCGGCGCTGCCATCTTAACTCCGGTTGCGATGGAGCTTTTTGGACTCGACGGCCGCATATTGGGTGACTGGGCTTCGAAGGTGCCGACATCGGGCGAACTCATCCCCGTGGCTGCAGCGTTGCTCCCGATCGTGGGCTTTGGCGTTTACGGCATGATCCGCCGCGGCGTCGCATCGCCCAACCGCCTGGCGTTTACGTACATCACCCCCGCGATGCTCGGGATGGCGCTCCTGATCCTGGTGCCCTTTGCCATCGGCGTGGGCCTCGCGTTCATGCATCACGATCACGGGCATTACACCTTTGTGGGCTTAAGGAACTTCATCGACATCATTTCGAGCGACGGCACTTCGATCACCGATCCGCTGAATTTTTACTTTACCCTCGGGGTGACCATCCTCTGGACGCTGACCAACGTCTTTTTGCACGTCGCTATCGGCCTTGCGCTGGCGCTGATCTTAAAGAACCCCACATTGCGCTTTAAGGGCGTCTACCGCGTGCTTCTGATCGTGCCCTGGGCGGTGCCGAGCTACATCACGGCGCTCGTTTGGAAGGGCATGTTTAACAAGCAATATGGCTTAATTAACAACATCTTAGAGACGCTCGGCATCGAGCCGATCGCGTGGTTCGGGCAGTTCTGGACGTCGTTTTCGGCCAACCTGACCACCAATACCTGGCTCGGGTTCCCGTTCATGATGGTGGTCGCTTTGGGCGCGCTGCAGTCGATCCCCACGGATTTGTACGAAGCGGCCGAAGTCGATGGTGCCAATCAATGGCAGCAATTTAAGAAAATCACTTTGCCCCTGTTGATGCCCGCGCTGTTGCCCTCTGTGATTCTGGGCTCCATCTGGACGTTCAACATGTTCAACATCATCTACCTGGTGAGTGGCGGCCAGCCCAACGGCGCAACCGACATCCTGATCGTCGAGGCTTACCGATACGCCTTCGAGCAAAACCGCTACGGCTATGCGGCGGCTTACTCGATGCTGATCTTCTTCATCTTGTGGGGCTATTCGAAAGTCACCGAACGGGTTTCGAAGGCTGCGGAAAGTGTGTACGGATGAGTCAACAACAAGAAGAACAAGTTTGCGATCCCAAGGGATCCCGTCATATCGGCACGCACATCTTTTTGATTTTATTCACGATTGTCACCTTGTTCCCGGTGCTCTGGGTCATCAAGATGGCGTTTCGCGACAATCAGACCTTTGCGACCGATTTGAATCCGCTGCCGACGGAGTTTTCGCTGCAAAACTTTATCGACATCTTTAACGCGCCTTACTTTGGCCAGCAGCTGTTCAACTCGTTCGTGATTTCGCTCTCGACCACGATCGTGGGCGTGTTTCTGGCCTGCACGGCGGCTTACGCTTTCAGCCGTTTCCGGTTTCCGGGGCGCCAGGCGGGGTTGAACGCGTTTTTGGTGACGCAGATGTTCCCCGGCACGATGATGATGATCCCGCTCTATCTGGTGCTCGATACTTTGGGGCTTTTGGATCAGACGCTGGGCCTCATCTTTGTGTATTCGACCACCTCGATCCCGTTCTGCGTGTTCATGCTCAAGGGCTATTTCGATACGATCCCCAAGGATCTGGAAGAGAGCGCGCTGATGGATGGCGCGAGCCAGTTCACCATTTTCTGGAGAATCATCATGCCGCTCTCCAGGCCGGCCATCGCGGTGACCGCCTTGTTCAGCTTTATGACCGCGTGGAACGAGTACGTGCTGGCCGCAACCTTTATGAGCAAAGAATCCGCCTATACGCTGCCTGTGCGCTTGCAGAGTTACGTTGGAAACTACACCACCGAGTGGGGTCACTTTGCAGCGGGCGCGCTTTTGGTCAGCATTCCCGTGATGATCCTCTTCTTTGCGCTGCAAAAGCATTTGGTTGGCGGTCTGACAGCCGGTGCCGTTAAAGGCTAATCGCATGCCTACAAGTCCCACCTCTTTAAATTCAGAGAACCATTCACAAATCGACCATCGCCACACACCCGACGCAGTGCCCGATCACTTGCGGCGCTACGCCGAGTTGCTGGAAGACTGCGATGCCTTTGTGCAGGCGGCGATGAAACCTTTGCCGAGAGTGATTTGGGAAAACCCGTTAAGACCGCTTGAAGACGAAGCGCTGTTTGCACGCACGGAAGCGGAGCCTGTTTCCTGGCGGGCGAGAACATGGCGCTTGCCCACAGAGAGCAAACCAGGCGCATGGCCGGAGTTCTTTTTGGGATCGATCCATTGTCAGGAAGAAGCAGCGCTTCTGGCAGGGGATTTGCTGAGTGCTTTACCGGGCGAGAAGATCCTCGACTTATGCGCAGCGCCTGGAGGAAAGACTGCACAGATTGCGGTTGCGATGCAGGATAAAGGGATGCTTGTGGCCAATGAAAAGACCCTGGGTCGCCTGCCTTCACTTCGGCGTACGCTTGATCGGTTGGGTGTTACCTGTGCTGAGGTCACCTGGGCCGACGGTGCGCGCCTGCGTTATCCTGCTGCATTCTTTGATCGCGTGCTTGCAGACGTGCCCTGCACTTGTGAGGGGACCAGCCGCAAAGCGATGGGTCGCCGCGAACCAACGGATGAGGGTTATCGCGCTTCAGTGGTTCAGACGCAGCGAGCATTGCTTCGCGCCGCCATAAGAATGTGTAAACCCGGAGGCGTGATCCTTTACTCGACATGCACGTATGCACCAGAAGAAAACGAGGGTGTGTTGACGGCGATGGGCGATACGGTGGTGGTGGAGAAGGTCGATTTACCGCAGGGACTGAAAGCATCACCGGGCGTCACGAGCTTTCAGGGTCGCGTCTTTCGTCAGGACGCTGTCAACGCTGTCCGTCTTTGGCCGCACATCAGTGATACCGGAGGATTTTTCGTTGCGAAGCTACGCCGCCTTTGAACCGTTTCCTGAAACGGCGTTCTTACTCGAGTGGCTTGAGAGGCGTTACGGCTTTAACCCTGACGTATTCTCGGATCACAGGTTTTGGTACAGGCCGGGTTCTCCTGCAGTCTGGGTTGCAAACAAAGATTGCGAGCCCGTCGAAGGCGTACTCCTGGAATCGATGGGGATGATGGTGACGCGCCAGGAACCACCCAGGGGGATGCTTTGCAACGTCTTTGTGCACCGGTTTGGGCTCAGCGCCACGAAGCATGTGGTCACGCTCAGCAAGGATCAGGCCAGCCTTTTTTTGGATCGCAGGGATGTCGACCTGGGACAGGTTCCGGAGGAGCAGGGTTTTTGCGTCGTGCGCACGGCCACGCGTCCTTTGGGCACAGGCAAGGTTGAAGGCAGCCTGCTCCATAGCCATATTCCCAACAGCTGGATCCAGGGGTGACGGGATCGCTTCGTCATTCCCAACAGCTGGATCCAGGGGGCGCCTGAGCGCTCCATCGTTTTTTTGAAGTCCCTCTTTTTTTTCATGACCCCCATCTTTGCCCTCCCTGCCGTTTTCTTTTTCACCGTTGTCGCATTTTTTGTCGCATTTGGTGGATTCAGGGTGGCAGAAGGGTGCATTCTCGCGTAGAGTCTTTGACGTGAGTTCCGCTGTAAGCGGGGCTGTTTGCAAAGGAAATCGGATCATGGCGAGCAAGCAGAAGTCACCGCAGGCAGGCGATCAGTTGACGCCGTCGACGCATGCCCCAGCGCCCGCAGAAGCGGAATCCTGGGAATCGGAGGGATCCCCTTTGGATTCAGGGGAATGGGCAGCGGATCCGAAGGATGAGTTTGCGTTTGAGGCGCAGCCTTCGCTTTCAAGGCTGGTGCAGTCAGAGGGGGCAGAGGGGGATGCAGACTGGGCAGCGCTCCATTTGGAGCGGCGGCTGAGTGAAGGCGACGAAGAGCTGCTCGAAGCTTTGGGCGAAGAGAAGCTGAACCGCTACAGCGAGATGGTGAAGTCGATGACCGACTATGCCATGAGTTTTACCGCTGATGAGGTCAGGGATCTGCTTGAAGCGGAGATTGGGCGCAGCAAGGCGTTTAAGGCGATCGAAGAGGAAGACAGGCTGCGGCAGGCCGACGAGTTTGGCAGCGAAGAATGGTTTCAGTGGTGCCAGGAGATGGGCAAGCGCCAGACGCCTGAGTTCCAGTTTGAGATGGGTCGCATCCTGCTGCGCCGTAAAGACGTCGAGCTTTACGATGAGAAGGCCTTTCATTGGTTTTTAAAGGCAGCAGATCAGGGCTTTCCCGATGCAGAGTTTGCGCTGGGGCGTTGTTACGAGCGGGGGATTGGGACAGAGATCGATAAGGATGAGGCGCTCTATTGGTACAGGAAGGCTTTGGAGCAGGGGCATAAGCTCGCAAAGAAGGCGGTGGCGCGCTTAAAATCCGAGGAATAGTCGGGCGTCGGGGCAGGCAGGGCTTTCTTTTTAAAGAAGCCTTTTTTTTGCAGTTTGAGGGATCTCTTTTTCTTTGAAGGGATCTCTTTGTTTTTAAAGCAGCATTCCATCCAGAGAATCATCGCAGGCTGTTTTTTAAAGCCGGTCTTTTTTCAATCACAAAAAAAAGGAGTCTGAACATGCAGGTACCGAAGCTGACCGAAGAATTTGAGCAGGCGTTGCTGAAAGATGAGCAGGCGGCGCTTGAAGCGCTGAAGGCGGGCGTTGAGCGGGGCGAGCGGGACGCTCTCTACAACATGGGCGTCTGTTATATGAACGGGATTCACTGTGAGACGGACTTTAAAAAGGCGCTGTCGTTCTTTTTGCGCGCAGCGGAGCTCGGTCACATCGAAGCCCAGTGCTACGTGGGCAACTGTTATGAGTTTGGCGTCGACGGTGCGATCGATGAGGACAAAGCCTTTGAGTGGTATCGCAAGGCAGCGCTCGCGGGATCCAAGAATGCACAGCTTCAGCTCGGTGTTTGCTACGTCTGGGGCGTGGGATGCGAGGTCGACAAGGAAGAAGGGATCAGGTGGTTCCGTAAACCGGCCATCGATGGCGACGCCCACGCGCAGTGCGAGCTTGCAGGCTGTTATTTAACCGGGAACGTGGTCGAGCAAAACGAGATCGAGGCCTTTAAATGGTTTAAGGCAGCCGCCAAACAGGGGCTCGATGTTGCGCAGAAGAAGCTTGCAGAGTGTTATTTTAAAGGCATAGGCACCGCGCAGAATCAGTCAGAGGGCGAAAAATGGCTTCTCATTCCGGCACAGAAAGGCGATGCCCATTCTCAGTTTGAACTGGGCGAATATTACAGGAAGGGGGAGTTTGTTCAGCAGGATCTGGTCAAGGCGGCGGAATGGTATGCCAAAGCTGCGGAGCAGGGACTCGTTGAAGCGCAGGAGATGCTCGGCGAATGCTACTTAAAGGGCATTGGCGTCGAAGAGAACAGCCAGCTGGGACTCAAATGGCTCTTTAAGGAGGCGGAAGAGGGTAACGCCAACAAGCAGTTTGAGCTCGCCGAATGTTACAGGCGCGGCGCTTACGTTGAGCAGGATCTGGTCGAAGCGGGGCATTGGTACAAAAAAGCAGCCGCACAGGGTCACGAGGAAGCGATGCTCAGGCTCGGTGAAGGGTATCTTCTGGGGCTTGCCGGTGAGACCAATATCAAGGAAGGGCTGTACTGGTTTTGCAGGCCTGCAGAGCTCGGCAACGTGAGGCAGATGTTTCTTTTGGCTGAGCATTACTTTGACGGTTATGTGGTGGCTCAGGATTACGTCAAGGCGGTCCATTGGTACAAGGAAGCGGCCTTAAAGGGCGACAGCGATGCCCAGAAGAAGCTTGGAGAATGCTATCTGCGCGGTCTTGGGGTCAGTCAGAACAAGGCTGAAGGCTTAAAATGGCTTTGCAGACCCGCTGAAATGGGGAACGTAACCCAGCAAATCTGGCTTGCAGAATGCTATCTCGAAGGAAACATCGTCGAGAAGGATGAGAAGCTTGCGTTTCACTGGTATGCCCTTGCGGCGCAAAAAGAAGATGCCTATGCGGCGATGCGTCTGGGCGAGTTTTACATCAGGGGCATCGGCATCGAAAAAGATGAAGCTTTGGGGCGCAAATGGCTGCTCAGGCCGGCCAGTGAAGGGAGCACTTATCACCAGTATAAGGTTGGCCTGTATTACCTTGAGGGTGAGCTTTTGCCTAAAGACCCCAAGCAGGCCTTTTACTGGTTCAAGCAGGCGGCTGAATCGGGGCTCGTGATCGCTCAGCGAAAGCTCGGCGAGTGTTATTTAAAGGGCATCGGCGTTGAACAGGATGAGACGATGGCTGTGATCTGGCTTTCAAATCCTGCTGAATGCGGCGATCCCTATGAACAGTTCTGGCTCGGCAACTGTTATTTTGAGGGGCATCTTGTACCGAAGGACGACGAGAAAGCCCTGTACTGGTATCGAAAAGCCGCCGATCAGGGCAATCTGCTTGCACAGAGGCGTTACGGTGAATGCATCCTGCACGGCATTGGCTGCGTTGCGGATATGGAAGAAGGTCTCAAATGGATCCGGAAACCGGCCGAGAGCGGCGATGCCGAGAGCCAGTTTTCCCTTGGGCTGATCTATCTCGACGGTGAAGAGGTTCAGAAGGACGATAAGGAAGCCTTCAAATGGTTTAAAGCAGCCGCCATGCAGGGGCTTGAGATCGCTCAAAAGAAGGTGGGGGAGTGTTATCTGACTGGTACGGGCGTCGAATTCAATCAAAGCCTCGGCATCAAATGGCTCTTCATGCCTGCCCGCAGCGGTCACCTCATCGAACAATATGAGATGGGCCAGAATTACCTGAACGGTGTCCTGGTGGAGCAGGATTACTACAAGGCGATCAAATGGTTCAGGCTTGCGGCCGCTCACGCTTATCAGCCCGCCAAGGATGCGCTCAATGATTGCTACAGAAGGGGCCTTGTGGCGGAGGATCAGGACAGCGAAGTTCCGAACTGGACCCCGAGAATGAGCGATGCGCAGACGCCCAAACAGCTCTTTAACCTGGGCGTCAGTTATTACAAGGGTCGCGGCATTGCCCGAAGCTATGAAAAAGCGGTCAAGTTCTTCTCGAAAGCAGCCCAGATGGGTTACGAGGAAGCCAAGCACGCGCTCGGCCGTTGTTATCTTCTTGGGCAGGGTGTTCCGCAGGATAAAGAGAAAGGCTTAAAGCTCTTTTGCCTGAATGCGGAGCAGGGGAACATTGAAGCGCAGTTCCGCCTCGCTGAACATTACCTTTCGGGCAGCATTTTAGACAAGGATGAGGTCAAGGCAGTCTATTGGCTGACTGAAGCGGCCAGGCGCGGGCATGATCAGGCTCAGATTCGTTTAGGTGAATGCTATCTGAACGGTATCGGCGTCTTAAAGGATTTGAACGAGGGCTTTAAATGGCTTTGTAAGCCCGCCGAAAGCGGTGATCCGAGCAAGCAGTACGCCCTTGCGGTTCTGCTTTTGGAAGGGGTGCGCGTCGATAAGAATGAACCCCTCGCGATTCACTGGCTCACCCTTGCGGCCAAGCAGGGTTACACCAAGGCGCAGCTCAGGCTCGGCGCCTGTTATTTGGAGGGCATCGGCGTTCAGAAAGACAAGACTATTGGGCTCGAATGGTATACCAGGCCTGCCAAAGAAGGCGACGCTTACATGCAGTATCGCCTTGCTGAAGATTATCTTCTGGGCAGGATTGTGGAGCAGAACCTGGGTGAAGCCTTTAAATGGTTCAGCGAAGCGGCCAGGCAGGGCCTTGAAAACGCTCAGAAGAAGCTCGGTGAATGTTACCTGAAAGGTCTGGGCGTTGAACCGAGCAAAGAAAAGGCTGTCGAGTGGTTCTGCAAACCTGCTGAAGGCGGCGATGCAAAAGCCCAGTTTGAGCTCGGACAGAGTTACCTTGACGGTTACATCGTCGATCGCGACGAATCGAAAGCTTTCTTCTGGTTTCAGAAAGCCGCCGAGCAGGGCGACAGCAAAGCGCAGCAGAAACTCGGTGAATGCTTCCTTCAGGGCATCGGTACACCCGTCAATAAAGAAGAAGGTCTCTACTGGTTTACGCTTCCGGCCAGCTCCGGCGATGCCTGGGAGCAGTTTATTCTGGCTGAGCGCTATTTTTCGGGCGATATGGTCGAGCAGGATTTTGAAAAGGCCTTGTATTGGTTAAAGAAGGCCGCCGCTCAGGGGAATGATGACGCTCAAAAGAAGCTTGGGGAGTGCTATTTTGAAGGCACAGGCGTGCCCATCGATAAAGCGGAAGGCTTAAAATGGTTTACGATGCCTGCAAAGAGTGGAGAGATGTGGCATCAGTACCGATTGGGCGAGAATTATTTTGATGGGTACATGGTCGACCAGGATTATGTTCAGGCGGTTGAATGGTATACCAAATCGGCCGTTCAGGGCTGCAAGGAAGCCGAATATAAGCTCGGCGTCTGCTATGAACGGGGTCTCGGTGTGACTCAGAATGTTGAGACCGCCTATGAATGGTACAGGCGCGCTGCTGATCACGGTCAGGAATACGCCAAACTGCTCTTTAAGAACCGCGAGCTCTCTTTGAGCGATTTCGATCGTGTCAGCGGAAAATCGGGCCTGATCCATTACAACAGGGAGCAGTGCATGGTTTTCCGCGAAGGATCCACGTTGTCCATCGATGAACAGAGCACAAGGAGCGATCCCAACATCGAAATCGACGGCTATACCAGCCTTTCTCTGGGCATCTACGTCTCAGATGCCGATAACTTCAAGGAGAACGTCGATAGCTTAAAGCGCAACGCAGGCCTCTCGCAGTCGGGTCTTGAACTGATCGAGAATCTGAGCGGATCCCATCGTCTCGACGATGAATGATCCAGAGCTTTTTAAGCCCCGGTCAGCGTAAAAAAAGAACCGCTCGCCTGAAACGCTGGGTCAGTCTTTGCAAACAAAGATTCGCCCAGCATTTTTTTTAACCGAATCAGACTTTAAAATAGAAATAATGATAGAAAACACTGACCGGTTTGAAGTTTAAACTCAAATGCTTCTTTAAAAACGCTGAGCAACTCAGGTTTGAAACAAGAAGATTTCAGTTAAAACATTGAATGCCTCTGCTTTGAAACAAGAAGATTTCAGCAAAAACATCGAATGCCTCTGCTTTGAAACAAGAATGCTTCAGTCAAAACATTGAAGGACTCAGGGATTAAAAAGAAGAGCTTAGGAAAAAGAAAGGGTATGGCTTTAAAGAAGCGGGATCAGTCGTTGTTCTGCTTGGATCCGTCGTCGTCGTCGGTGAACTTCTTGTTGGTGGAATTGGACATGAAGTTGACGATGGGCTTTAAACGGGTCTCGATGGCGGGATCGAGCTTGGAAAGCGCGGTCGCCATCTTGTAATAAGCGAGGAAGGCTTCCCAGACCTTGTTGCGGGTCACGCGATAAGTGTCCTGTACGCTGTGATAAATCTCACCGGCTTTGTCGACGACGTCGCGCATCATCGCTTCAGCCTTTACATCCTGCTCAATCTCGTCATGGGGAAAGCCTTCAAGGTTCAGACCTTTCTCTTTGGCGATGCTGATCAGGCGGTAAAGGTAATCTTCAAAGCCCTTGCGGGCTGGAAGCAGTTCGATGCGCTCATTCTTGTTGAGCGAGACGGTGAATCCGTCGAGGCTGTTCGTTACATCCTGCAACTGCTGGAGTACGTTGCTGTGCGCTTCAGAGGTGAAAGTTTTCGCGGGACGTCGGGCCATGATTTTAAGCCTCCGGAAAAGGTGAGGGTCAAACGATTGCAAGCGCACCTGGCTTGCATTCACAATGATCAGGTTGATAGCATCATCGCATCAAAAAGCAAAATGCTTTTTTAAAAAAGATTCACTTTTTTTGAAGATGGGGCTTGAAAAAAGAGGGGAGAGGGCTTTGGAGGCTTTAAGGCGGGCTCAGTTTAAATGTCTGCGGATGATCCTGAGCATCGCATCGATGTCGAGAGGCTTGGCCAGATGGTCGTTCATGCCCGATGCGATGGCGCGCTTCCTGTCTTCTTCAAAGGCGTTTGCGGTCATGGCGATGATCGGGATGGTGGAAAGCGGGCAATCCTTAAGCTGACGAATCTTTTGCGTGGCCTCATAACCGTCCATCACGGGCATCTGAATGTCCATCAGGATCACGTCATACTGACCCGCCTTGCCCTCTTCGATTTTCTGAACCGCTTCCTGGCCGTTTTCGGCCGTATCGACTTCAAAACCAAAATCTTCCAGGAGTTCGACTGCGATCTCCCGATTGAGGGGGTTGTCTTCAGCAATCAAAATCCTGAGTCCCGTAAGATCATGGTCGATTGAAAGCTCGCCTGGAGCGATAGAGTTTCTGCCCAAGCCTTCCACTTTATCGAATTCAAAGTCCAGTCGAACGGTGGTGCCGCGATCGACTTCGCTTGTGATGGCGATCTGACCGCCGAGCAAGTCTACGAGATGCTTGACGATGGACATCCCAAGGCCCGTGCCGATCTCTTTGGATTCCGTCGTGGATCGTTCACGGGTGAACTGCTCGAAGATATGCTTTAAGAAGTCCTCACTCATGCCGATGCCGTCATCTTTTATGGTGAAGCGGAATGCGGCACGGCCGGGTATGGAAGCCTCCTGCTGCGCGATGGTGTATTGCACGTGACCGTTGGGGCGGGTGTATTTGATCGCGTTGCTCAGAATGTTTAACAGGATCTGGTTCAAATGCAGCTGGTCTGTACAGACGTTTGCAGCTTGAACGCCTGAAGCGTCGAATTTGAGTTCGATGCCTTTTTCGCTGGCCAGACTCTGCGCCATCGGAAGGATCATCGCGTTGCTCTTGAGCAAATCGACGGGCTGCCTGGAGATTTTAACGGCGCCGCTCTCTATGCGAGCCATATCGAGAACGTCGTTGATGAGTTTGGTGAGATGGGTGTTTGAAACGCCGATCTTGTCCAGATAATCGCTGAGCCGCTCCTTGTCGTCCTGGTGACGCTTGGCGAGTTCCGTAAAGCCCTTAATCGCGTTTAAGGGCGTACGGATGTCGTGACTCATGTTAAACAGGAACGTCGACTTTGAACGGTTGGACGACTCTGCCTGCTCCTTTGCAATCCGCAGCTCGTTCTGGATTTGGGCTTCGTGCACAAAGGCTTCGGTGTTGTCGTGCTCAATCAAAACCGCGCATGTGCCTTCGGCGTTGGCCCTGATGTACTGCAATTCGCAGTTGCGGCGCACGCCGTTCGTGACCTCGGTAAAGTGAACCGAGAACTGGTCAGCGTTTTTGAGCTGTTCCCTCACGTAAGCGCGCGTTGTTTTGATGCGCACCTGAGCCCGCTCTTCTTCGGCGATGTCGCTGTTGACGTATTCCTCGATCGCTTCGTCGTAGCTGTGGATCGCACCGTAATGCGCGCGATAGCGATCGGTGGTCAGATGGGTCTGGCTGTAATCCGTTAAGAGATCGACGTAGTAAACGGCGGCAAAACTCTGCTTCAGCTTGTCGAAGACGATGATTTCCTCTTCATTCTGCTGGCGGCGCAGAACCTGAAGCTCGATCAAAGCGGCCACAAGCTTGGCGATCTGGTGATCTTCCTTTGAAAGCTTGAGATTGTCGATGCCCAAAAAGCCGTACATCTTGCCGTCTTTGACCGTAGGCAGCAGCGCCGTGCTCTCGACCTGGCAAAGCTTGAGGAACCCGATGCCGATGGGATCCGTCTCACGGTCGGCCCAGGCGAGATCGAGGTAATAGACGTCGAGTTTGGGGACGTGGTCGTACCAGTTATCGATATGCTCAATGGGGGCAGGGCGCAGAGGGAGCATCTGCGCTTCGCGATACGGTTGGGTGTAGATGTAATTGGGCTTGATGCAAGTGCGGCCGCGATCGGCTTCAAAGAGATAAGCTCTGTCGGCATCGTAATATTGAGTGAGCGCTTTTAAGAGCAGAAGGATCGTCTCTTCGGGTGAAGCCTGACTGCTGATCACGTCGAGCATCTCGTTGAAAACCTGCTTTTGCCTCAGTTCCGCCCTGATCTCTTCATCTTTGACCGCAAACCCGATCACGAACGTCTGCTTTTCGGCATCGACGAGGGCGCATTTGGCTTCGCAATAAAGGCCCTTTATGTTCCGATAAATCTGCGAGATGGTGTGCCGCTTCTCCAGTTTCATGAGGAGATAGCTCTTCCTCAGGAAATTCCTCATCAGTTCACGGTCGTCCTCGATGACGCCGTTGTTGACATAGAGCAAGCAAGCCTGATCAAAGGTGAGCCCTTCATATCCCCGCTTAAAGATCCCCTGAATCCGCTCTGTCATCGAAAAACAGATGACCTGATCGCTGTTTGGCAGGGTGTAAGAAAGATCGCCATATTCCTGTGCCATGGCGCGCAGGATGTTGTTTACATGTTCGAGCATCTCCTCTCGCTTCACTTCTTCATCGATGCGCCGCGTCGTGTAAATGAAGCTTGTGGGCGAAATGGGCGATCCAATCACCTGAATCTGGTAATCATGGATCCCGATATGCTCGTTCATGCGAATTCTGAAGCTGAAAGGATTGCTGGTCTCCAGATGCTTGCGCGCGCCGTCTATGGTCAGGCATTCCTTGAACAGATCAGCGCTCTCCTTGTCGATGGCCTGGCTCAGAAAGGCGCTGAGCACGCCCACAGGGGATCGGATAATCGGCGTGAAGTCGTATTGAGGCAGCAAATCGGGACTGAGCTTGCAGAGCAGGAGAGTGTTGGTGGCCAAATCGATGTAGAGCATCGATTCAAAGAGATTGGCGATGGATTCGAGGAACCCCTGAAGCGCATCGTCGCTCATCTCATTGCGGTACAGGATGGGTTTAAGCGTTTGCTGCGTCATGCTGTTCGCCTTTCAAAGCTTTTTTTTGCGAAGATGGCGTTTAATGGTGGCAATGGTGGCTTCGATGTTGATCGGCTTCGACAGGTGACCGTTCATGCCGGCCGCAATGGCGCGCATCTTGTCTTCTTCAAAGGCGTTGGCGGTCATGGCGATGATCGGCAGCTTCGACTGATGATCGAGCTTTAACTGACGAATCTTTTCGGTGGCCGTATAACCGTCCATCACGGGCATCTGAATGTCCATTAAGACCACGTCATATTCACCCGGCGCCGATGCAGCGATTTTATCGAGCGCTTCCTGCCCGTTCTCGGCTGTATCGACTTCAAAGCCAGAATCTTCCAAAAGTTCGACTGCAATCTCCCTGTTCAAAGCGTTGTCTTCCACAACCAGAATCGTGACCCCTACAAGCGAAGCGTCGATTAAGACCTGGCTGTCGGAGATCGAAGCTCTGACCGCATCGTCGATCACTTCAAACTGAATGTCGATCTCAACGGTGGTGCCCTTGTTGAGCTCGCTCCTGATGGAGATCTCACCGCCCATTAAGTTGACCAGGTTCTTGACGATGGACATGCCAAGGCCCGTGCCCGTGATGCCGCTCTCCGTACTGGACTTGGCACGGGTAAACTGATCGTAGATATGCTGCAGGAAGTCCTCACTCATGCCCACGCCGTCGTCTTTAACGGTGAACTTGTAGAGGGCAGCACCCTTGTGATCGATCTCAAACTGCTCGATGGAATAATCGACGTGACCTTTGGGTCGGGTATATTTTACGGCGTTGCTTAATATGTTTAACAAGACCTGATTCAAATGCAGGGGATCGGTATAGACATCGATATTCTGAAGCCGGCTTGTGTCGAAGGTGAACGTGATGTCTTTATCGGCGGCCATATTCTGGATCATCGGAAGGATCTGACGGCTGCTCTGAAGCAGATCGACGGGAATCCTGGAGATCGTAACGGCACCGCTCTCGATGCGAGCCATATCGAGGATGTCGTTAATCAGTTTGATGAGATGTTCGCTCGACGCTTCGATCTTGTCTAAATAATCGTTGAGCCGAAGCTGGTTTTCATGATGTCGCTTGGCGAGTTCCGTAAAGCCTTTAATGGCGTTTAAGGGCGTGCGGATGTCGTGACTCATGTTAAACAGGAACGTCGACTTTGCACGGCTCGCCATCTCTGCCTGGTGCTTTGCAATCTTTAATTCGTTCTGGATCTCCAGTTCATGCATAAAGGCTTCGGTGTTGTCGATGACCACGAAAACCGCGCATGTGCCTTCGGGATTCGCCCTGATGAACTGCATTTCGCAGTTGCGCCTGACGCCATCGATGAGCTCTGCATAGTGAACCGAGAACCGTTCATTGTTTTTGAGCTGCAGCATCACGTAATCGGGAGCCATCTGAATGTGGCACATGGCCCGATCTTCTTCGGCAATGTCCTGATCGATGTATTGCTGCTTTGATTTGCTGTAGCTGTAGACCGTACCGTATTTGGCGCGATAGCGATCGCTTGAAATATAAGTGGTGCTGCGATCTGCGAGGAAATCGGCATAATAAACGGCGTCAAAGCTCTTCTTGAGCTTGTCGAAGACGATGGTTTCCTCGTCGCTGAGCTGGCGGCGCAGAAGTTCAAGCTCGATCAGAGAGGCGATGAGCTTGATCGTCTTCTGATCGTCGCTCGAAAGCCTGACGTTGTCGACGCCCAAAAAGCCCTTCACACGGCCTTCCCTGATCGAAGGCACCGAAAACATGTTGCTGACTTTTCTGCGCCTGAGCAGATCGAGGGCAGCCGGCTCCTTTTCAGTCTCCGGATCGTCGCAGGCGATGTAATAAGCGTCCTGTACTTTGGCATTTGCAGCCCAGTTATCGAGATTCTCGATCGGTTCAGGCGCGAGGATGTGCAGCTCTTCGGGACAATTGGGATCCAGATACTGATAGGAACAACGCACACAGGTCCGGCCGTGATCGACTTCATAATAATAAGCCCGATCCGCACGGTAATATTGAACCAGCGCTTCCAGAAGCTGAGAGATCGCCTTTTCGGGAGAAGACTCTTCGCTCAGCACCTGAAGCATTTGACTGATGATGCGCTGTTGGTTGAGCTCATTTCTGATCTCTTCATCCTTCACCGCAAACCCGATAACGAATGTATTCTCTTCAGCACTGGCCAGCGCGCATTTCACTTCGCAATAGCGATCCTGTTCATTCAAATAGATGCGCGTGACCACGCGATGCTTCTTTACAAGCTTGAGCAGGTTGCTGACGGTCAGGAATGCCCTCATCGATTCCTTGTCTACATCCTTTACACAGTTGTTGACGTAGATCGCGAGCCCCTGATCGGTGGTCAATCCTTTGAACTGATGGTTGAAGACCGCGCTGATCCGCTTTGTGGTCGAATAGGAGACGAAGCTTTCACTGCCCGGCAGGGTGTAATAGAGATCGGTATATTCCTGAGCCATCGCGCACAACATGTTGTTGATGTGCGCCAGCATCTCCTCCCGCTGGATTTCCCGATCGACGCAGCGCGTACCGTAAAGGAAGGCTGTCGGACAGGAAAACGATCGATTGATATGGATTTTGTAGTGATGCAATTCGTTGCTGTGGTTGACGTGCATGACAAACGAATACTCGTTTTTATCGCCCAGAAGCTTGTTTACGCCATCCAGTTCAAAGCATTCGCTGAGGATCTTCCGGCCTTCAGGATCCGCATAACGGCTTAAAACGTCCTTCATCACCTGAATCGGCGATCTGTTTAAAATCGCGGTCCTGATATCGGGATCAAAAAAGGAACTGAGCTTGAGCAGCAGGATTTCATCGCTGGCCAAATCGATGAAGATCATGGAACTGTAGGAACTGGCAAACGCCTCAAGCAATCCTCTCGCGTTTACGTCGTTTAACCTGCTGGAAACAAAGCCTTCGTCAGCGGTGAATTGCTGCATTCTGCGTTTTCTCCGGGGGCGTTCCCCTCAAACGAAGGCGCCTTTAAGCGCCTTCCAAATCGTTTCAAACTGTGTCTTAAAACGCTTTTGCTGCTTTTGAAAAGTCTTTTAATGCGCCGTAAATGAAGTTTTATGAAGGTAGCGCCGGATGGTCTCGATGGTGGCATCGATGTTGATGGGCTTCGATAAATGGTCGTTCATGCCGGCTGCAATGGCGCGCTGCCTGTCTTCTTCAAAGGCGTTGGCGGTCATGGCGATGATCGGAATGGTGGAAAGCGGGCAATCCTTAAGGCTTCGAATCCGCTGCGTGGCCTGATAACCGTCCATCACGGGCATTTGAATGTCCATCAGGATCACGTCATATTGCCCCGGCTTGCCGTCTTTGATTTTTTGAACCGCTTCTTCTCCGTTCTCAGCGGTGTCGACCTCAAAACCTGCATCTTCCAGCAGCTCGACTGCGATCTCCCTGTTTAAAGGATTGTCTTCTGTAACCAGAATCCTGACACCCACCATCCGCGCATTGAGATCGATTTTGCTTTCGGAGAGTGAATCGCGCTCCTGCTGGTCTACAACCTGGAAGTTGAAGTTCAGCCTGATGGTGGTGCCGCTGTCGACTTCGCTTTCGATGGAGATCTCACCGTCCATTAAGTCCACAAGCTGCCTGACGATGGACATGCCCAGGCCCGTGCCGATGATGCCGCTTTCGGTGGTGCTCTTTTCCCGCGAAAACTGATCGTAAATATGCTGCAAAAACTCCGGGGTCATGCCCACGCCGTCATCTTTAACGGTAAACAGGTATGAAGCCTGGCCCGCATGGACCGGTTTCGTCTGCACAATGCTGTATTCCACGTGACCGCCGGGACGGGTGTATTTAATGGCGTTGCTCAGAAGATTTAACAGGATCTCATTCAAATGCAGATGGTCGCTGTACACATTTGTGTTTTGAACCCGGCTTGCATCAAACCTGAACTCGATGCCCTTTTCGCTGGCCATGCTCTGGATCATCGGGACGATCATCTGGCTGGTCTTGACCAGGTTGACGGGCAGATTGGTGATCGTGACGGCGCCGCTCTCTATGCGAGCCATATCGAGAACGTCGTTAATGAGCTTAATCAAATGGGCGTTGGAAACGTCGATCTTGTCTAAGTAATCGTTGAGCCGTTCCTTGTCTTCCTGATGGCGCTTGGCGAGTTCCGTAAAGCCCTTAATGGCGTTCAGAGGCGTACGGATGTCGTGACTCATGTTAAACAGGAACGTCGACTTTGCACGGCTTGCGGCCTCTGCCTGATCCTTGGCCTGCCGCAACTCGTTCTGGATCTCGACTTCGTGCATCACCACATCGGTGTTGTCTATACCGCAAAGCACAGCGCATGTGCCTTCGTTGTTGGCGCGGATAAACTGGATTTCCTGATTGTGCCTGTGCCCGTAGCTGATATCGATAAAGCTCACCGAGTAGAGCTCATTGTTTTTCAGCTGCCCGATAACATATTCCGGGATTGTTTTTTGCCTTACGCGTTCCCGGTCTTCCTCGGCGACGCAATTTTCAATGTATTTGTTGATGGTATCGATGTAACTCGTGGCTACACCGTAGCCCGGACGGTAATGATCGTTGGTGGCGTAGGTGCGCAGATAATCGGTCTTGAGATTGGCATAGCTCAAAGCGGTAAAGGTCTTGGTCATCTTGTTTAAGATGATTTGTTCCTCTTCATCCTGCTTGCTGCGCAGGAATTCAAGGTCAATGATGACGGATAAAAGCTTGAGCATCTTTTCGTCATCAATCGTCGACCTGGGATTATCGATGCCCACAAAGCCGGTGACTTCGCCGTGACTGATTAAAGGCATGCCCATAAACGACTGGATGCTGTGGCGATTGAGCGTAGCGTGCAAAGGCTCGTAACTGGCGTCTTCGGCCTCAAGCAGGTTGAGCGTGATCAAACCCTGTTTCTTGAATGTGACTAACCATGGCTCCACTTCGCTGATGGGCATGGTTGTGGTCGCTTCCGTTTGTTCCGGCACGTCAGGCTTTCGGTATTCAAATGAACGATGGATGCAGGCCTGCCCCTGATCCACTTCATACAAATACGCCCTGTCGGCTGAATAATAATGAGCCGCTGTCTGCAAAAGCTGATCGATCGCTTTGCTGGCATCGGTTTCTTCATACAAAAGTCTGAGCACATCTGTAAATTTGCGCTGTTGTTCAAGTCGTTCGCGGACTTCTTCATCCTTAATCGTGAACCCGAGCACGAACGCATCGATGTTTTCATTGACGCGCGCGCATTTCATTTCGCCGTAGCGACCCGATTCGTTCAAATAGATATGCGTAAAAGTAGGGGTCTTCCTTAACTTCTTGATCAGATTCTTCGGGTCTAAAAACCGCCTCATCGATTCACGTTCTGTAGGATGTATACAGTTGTCTACATAGAGGTGATAGGCCTTGCTGTAGTTCATTCCATTAAAGTTATTGCTGAAGAACGATTTGATCCTGCTCGTTCCGCTGAACGACAAGATCTTGTCGTCGCTGGTCGTGATGTAATAAATGCTGGTGTATTCCTGTGCTAGGGCGCTCAGAACATCATCGTAGCGATTGAGCAGTTCCTGCCTTTGCAATTCTTCGTCGATACAGCGCGTGGTGACCACGTAGTTTGCCTGACAACTCTGCGAACCCAGGATTTGAACGCGATAATGATGGGGAAGACCGTCCTCATTCAGATGCAGCACGAAGGTATGCAACTTTTCGCTGCCTACAAGCTTCTGAGCGCTCTCTAATTTTAAGATTTCGATGAGTTGTTCATAAGTTTTTGGATCTGCATATTGCCTGGCAAAGGCCTTCAGCTTCTCGATAGGCGAGAGTTCTTTGTCGAGACTGCTCAGATGCTGTTCGAGCCTGGGACTGAGCTTGATAAACGTGAGCGAGTGATTGTTGAGATTGAGATAAAACATCGAATCGTAGAGATTTGCAAAAGATTCGATAAATCCTTGAAATTCCGTCTGATCCCATTGCGGATGATGGATGGTGGGTTCTGAATTTTCCTGAGACATAGCTGCATCCTGATTAAAAAAATGAATGATTTTACCCGCGATCGCTCTGCCCGGTGCGCGATCGAAAGGCTGTACTTTAAATGAGTTGCGGATGGGTTCAAAGGAGTTTTTGCCCGCCAGGCGGTGGAAAATGAGGCCAAAGAAGGCGTCAGCGCGCGGTTAAAAGATCGCTTTGTTGCCTTGAATGTAGGCTTCGAGCAGTTTGTAGCTTTCTTCGAGAGCGAAGAGATCGATCGATTCGCCGGGACGATGGGCTTCCTCGGGATCGCCTGGTCCAAAATTGATGGCGGGCACTCCAAGCTCCGCGAGGCGCGCGACGTCGGTCCAGGCCTGCTTGGCTTTGGTCTGAAGCGATAGAGCATCGATCAGCTGCCGGACGGCGGGCTCATTTAAGAAGCAGGGCGCTGAAGGGCAGAGATCCGTAAAGCGCAGCGTGAAATGGCTGGCGTTTGCAGTCACAAAATCCTGCACGCGAAGCTTCGCTTCTTCGATCGGGACGCCCGGTGCAAAGCGGTGGTTGAGATTGAGCGTAAAAACATCGGGGATGGCATTCCGCGACCGGCCTCCATGAGCGATCGTTGCGGAAATACTCTCGCGATAAAGAAAACCGTCACAGATGCGATCGACAGGTTTAAGCGCCGCTAAGGCACAAAGCAGGGGACCCGCGGCATGGATCGCGTTTTCACCGAGCCAGGGCTTCGCGCTGTGAGCCGACTTTCCCAAAAAATCGACCTCTGCATGCAGCGTGCCCATACATCCGAGCTCCGCCTTGTTCGACGTAGGCTCCAGAAAGAGCGCAAGCCTCTGGACAGAGCGATCTTTGATCATCGACTTCAGGGGATCCTGCGGCAAAAGCTCCAGAAGCCCGTTTTCGAGAAAGGGCCCTTCCTCGCGCGCGTAATACACGAAGCAAAGATCAAAGGGCAGAGCGCTCCGGACGGATGGATCTGCAAACGCCTGCATCAGAGCGATCATCACCGCGACGCCCCCCTTCATATCGCTCGATCCGAGCCCGTAAAGGCGGTCCTGCTCTACGTAAACGCCGTCTGGTGAAGGGCGGTCGGCGATCGCTTTGCTGCGCGCAACGGTATCGATATGCCCGAACAGCCATAACTGCGGCTTTTTTGTGAGGGATGGACCGTGAGAAAAGAGGGATTCACTGCAAAAGATGAGGTTGTTCCCGATGCGCCTGCAGGGCCAGAGGGGCGAAAGCAGGCCTTCGATGTAACCGGCGATCTCTGCTTCGTGACCGATGACCGATTCGATGCTGCAAAGGGTTTGCAGAAGCGCCGTCAGACTGTGGATGTCGTGCGTCATGAAGTTTTGTAAGCTTAAAGCATGCGGTGTTTGAGGTGGCGTTTGGAGGAATGCGCTTTGATGCGATGTTGGTCGCGAGAAGCAGACAGAATGCTTGAGAGATCTTCTTTAAAAGCGATGAATGCGCGCTAACGGGCGACGCGGAATCCACGGTAGCAATTGCGGTTGGTGGGCGTCATGCCCTGCCTGCAGGCGGATCGCAAAAATTCGGCGTCCTGAATGCAGCTGCCGCCGCGGACCACGCGCAAATCGGCTTCACCCTGCTGGGCGGATCCGTCGATGGGCGCGTCCTTGTAGTTGTCGAGGTAAATGTCTTCCACCCATTCGGCGACGTTGCCGTGCATGTCGTAGAGTCCGAAGGCGTTGGGCTTCTTTTGACCCACGGGCTGCGTCTGGCGCTCGGCGTTCTCGTCGAACCAGGCGTAATTGCAAAGCTCGGCCATGTTGCTGCCACAGCTCCAGGGCGAAGTGCTGCCGGCTCTGCAGGCGTATTCCCATTCGGCTTCGGTGGGCAGGCGGTAACCGCCGGAATGGGGGATGAGGTTCCCCTGGGGATCGTAGGCTTCGGGCAGGCCCTCTTCGCGCGAGAGTCCGTTGCAGAAGGCGATCGCGTTTTCCCAGCTGACGCGCTCTACGGGACGATCGAGGCAACCCGTGAATTTTGAAGGGTTATTGCCCATGATGCGCTCGTATTGCTTTTGGGTGATCGGCGTGCGCGAGAGATAGAAGCTCTGGATGTTGACCCAGAACAGGGGCTCTTCGTTGGCGCTGCCCATGCCCGGCGCGCTGCCGCGCTGATAGCGACCTGCGGGAATCTGCACCATATCGAGCAAACCCTGGCGCTGCATCTCGTCGTCGAGTTTTCGTCGCGATTCTTCATGCTGGCGGCGGGTTTCTTCGGCGGCGGGGGTTAAGCGCGCAGCTCCCAATGCGACCGCGGAGTCGATGGCAGGCGTCGGTTCGATTTGAAGGCCCTCGGCGGTGAGGATCTCTTTTAAGAGGTTTCCGAGTTTGGGCAGATGGCTCAGGCCCCCCAGCAGGAGCAGACAATCGAGCTCGAAGGGATCGGCGGTCTGCTTGATGCGCGAGATGAGGGTGCGCAGGGCGTCGAAGACGACGTCGAGTTTTTCGGCCCAAAGGGTTTCGAGGCGTTTGCGGGTCCAGTCGCTGCGGTTTTGCTGCCAGGAAATGCGGCGCTTGGTGGCGACGCTGAGCTCTTCCTTTACGTCGCAGCAGCGTTGCAAAAACTTTTCGTACAGGGCGCCGTCAAAGCGGGCGTCCCATTCCTCTTCGCAGCGGCTCGCAAGCAGGCGATCGAAATCGCCACCGCCCCAGACCACGCTCTCCCAGTCGACCGTGCGCAGGTTTTCGCCTTCGCGCAGGATGTAAGTGGCCTCGCAGTAACCGGCGCCCAAATCCCAGACGAGGATCGATCGCCCCAGACGGTGCCCTTTGGATTCCTGACCGTAGACGGCCGCGAGCGGATCGGGGAGCAGCAAAATCTGTTGAAAACCCGCATCTTCAGCGGCGCCCTTGAGGGCCTGGCGGGCGGCGGATGAAAAGCAGATGGGGTGGGTGAGGGTGAGTTCCGAGATGGGCTCATTCAGGATCGCTTCGGCGCTCACTTTGCATTGCTGCAGCATTTGCAACGCCGCTTCCTCGGGCAAAACGGCTTCGGTGGGCGAGAAGACGCGCGCGGTCTGAACCCCCAGATCGCGTTTAAAGAGCGTGTACATGCGCGAAGGCGAACCTTCGGAGGTGCCTTGCAGCGCTTCGAGGGCCTTGTGACCCACCGATACGTGACCCTGGCGATCCCAATGGAGCACGGCGGGCAGGCAGGCGGTCTGAGGTTCTTCGCCGATCAGTTCCGGCTGGCCTTTGGCGTTTAAATGGGCGAGCGTGCAAACGGAGCTGCCAAAATCGATGGAAATATGGCTCATGGCACATCCTTGGCGTGGCGCAGGGTGTAAATGGCGCGTCGATATTGGGTTTCGGCCAGATGGGCCAGCTCTCGCCGGGTCGCGTTGGCGTCGAGTCGTGCGATTTGAGCCCAGAGGCAGGCGCGCTCGCAGCAGTGATTCAGGTTGCGCTGCACCAGATCCGCCTGTGCCGTCTTGGTGAGCTTTGCGGATTTTTTAGTCGCATCTTTGGGCGCAGATTCGCAGAGTTGCTTCAAATCGACCGAGTTCATCTGAGGCAGCGCGATGCTGAAGAGGGTGCAGAGTTCGTCGCGTTCATCTTCGTCGGCGAGTTCACTTGGGCCTTCGGCGAGCAGCGCTTCCAGTTCCATGCAATCCAGGGTTTCGGGCAGCAGGCGATCGCGGAGCGCTTCAAAGCGTTCGTTCAGTGCGGTGAGCGCTTTTTGGAGCGATTCGCGCTGATCATGCATGAGGGGCTGCGCAAATTCTTCCATAAAGCTGAGGAGGCTGCGGCGCAGATCGTCTTCTTTGAATTGCTGGATCGCTTTGAGCCAGGCGCGGCATTCGGCGTTGCGTGTGGGGAAGGTGAGCGCGTAGAGGCTGAGATCGTTGGCTTGGAGTTCGTGGATGAGCGTGCAGCCTAAATGGAGCACCTGCCGGCAGTTTTCGACGCAGCCGCGCATCGTGAAGCGATCCAGGCGGCCCTTGAGCTGGGCATCCAGCGCGTCGAGCAGTTCGGAGGCGTCGCTGCTGGAAAGGGCGCTCAGCAGATTCTGAAGGCCAAATGTGGGCTCGCCGGGATGAAAGAAGATTTTAGAGGCGGCTTCCTGAAGCTTGCGCAGGGCCGGGCGCTGCTTTTTTTCCCAGGGAGAGGTTTCTACAAAATGCGCCAGCTCTTTGGCGGCAGCCAGCGTTTCGCAAATCAACGAAGTTTGTTTTTTTATCAACTTTGAGGTCTTCCTTAGGGCCTCGGGGCGTAAACCCCACGCCAAAATCTGCGCGACTCCTTTCAATTTGGGCCCGATCCTCAGGCTTTTAGCCGCGCGCGCGAGCGTAAATACCACAAAAATGTTGATTGAGCAACGCGGTTTGCGAGGGGTTCGATTGCGTTTTTATTGAAGAATTGCGTTTTCGGCTTCGGGTTCAGAACGGCGAGCGATCGATGCGGCGGAGGATGACGGCGGCGATTTGGCGTCCGGTCTCGTCGTCGGGCACGAGGGAGATGAGCGGCTGGTCGGTGAGGCGCAGATATTCGTTGTTGGTCGCGATGTAATCGAGGCCGGCGTCGAGCAGCATGGCCACAAATTCGGCGGATCCCTGAACCATGGCGGCGGCCAGGGCGCAGATTTCTTCTTTGTCGTTCCAGCGATCGATCTCGGCGCCGTTTTGAATGAGGAGTCGGCCTTCGGCGGTGCGGCCAAAGCTTGCGGCGATGATGAGGGCGGTGGTGCCGTTTTGGGTATCGAGGTTGGGATCGGCGCCGTAATCGAGGAGCAGCTGCACCGCATCGGTTCCTATGGAGACCGCCGACATCAGGGGCGTGAAGCCGCCGTCGTTTTGGGCATCGGGGTTTGCGCCCGCTTCGAGGAGTTGCCGCAGGGTTTCGAGATTGTGGGCGCGCCGCAGGGGGCTGTCGCCAAAGGGACCGCGCACGTCGATGTCGGCCTGATGCTCGATCAGGAGTTCGATCATTTTGTGATCGCTTTGTGCAGCGGCGAGGGTGAGCGGGGCATCTTCGTCGGGATCGGCGCCACTGTCGAGCAGCGCGCTGGCCATTTCATGTTGCCCGGCGTCGACCGCCCAGTAGAGCGCAGTGTGGCCGTCGATGCGTTGGTCAAAATCGGGATCGAGCGCTTCGGAGACTTTTTCAAAATTGCCGCCTCGGATCGCATCGATGATCGCTTGTGGCTTGGCCATCGTGAGATTTCTCCATTCAAAAAACGCGCTTCAATACACGCCTTTTTCAGCAAACGGCAAGTCCTGCAATCAAAAAGCCCAAAACCGCGACGCCGGCGCCGATGAGCGCGTAGGGGATTTGGGTGCGCACGTGCGCCAGAAGATCGCATTTGGCCGAGATCGCCGCCACGAGCGTGGTGTCTGAGATCGGCGAGCAGTGATCGCCAAAAACGCCGCCGCTCAGAACCGACGCGAGCAGAAGCGGGGCCGGAAGCAGGTTCGAGAGGGGCAGCGCGAGCGGGATCATCAGCCCAAATGTGCCAAACGATGTGCCGGTCGCAAACGAGATGACGGCCGAAAGCAAGAAGATCAGCGCGGGCAGGAGGGCGACGGGAAGGGTGTTGCTCAGTATTTTGGCCATATAGGCGCCGGTTTGTAAGTCTTTGCAGATGTTGCAGAGGGCGAAGGCGAGCAGCATCAAAATCGACATCGGGATCAGATCGGCGATGCCGCGGATGGCGGTGGGCGCAATCTCTTTTGCAGGCAGCGCGCGGGTAAAGAGGCAAAGCAGGATCGTCACAAAGAGCGCAAGCAAGACGGCCCAAAGCACCGCAGTCGCCCCGGATCCCGCAGAGATCACATCAAAAAAGCCCTTCGCCTGCGGATTGGCCCGGTATCCCGTGATCGCAAGCCCCGCAGGCATCGCGCAGATCATGGTCAAAACGGGCAGCAGAAACAAAAGCGGGGAGCGCGCCTTTACGGGTTCGGCTTCGTTTTCATCGGCGAACGGTTCCTGAGGCTGAAGTTCGGCGGCTTTCATGGGCCCCACCAAAAGGCGATCCGATGTGGCCACCAAAAACGCGAGCGCGATGGCCGAGATCGCATAAAAATTGAGGGGCAGCGCCTTTGCGAGCAGGCCGAGCGGTTCAGAGACGCCTTCGGCGGCGCAGAGACCCATCACGTAGGCACCCCAGCTGTTTAACGGGATCAGCATGCAGATGGGCGCCGATGTGGAGTCGCAGAGATAGGCGAGCTTTTCTTTTGAAACGCCGTTTTTCTGAGCGAGCGGTCGCGCGATGGCGCCGGTGCAGAGGCAGGTGATCGAGGATTCGATGAAGATGAAGCAGCCGCAGAGGCAGGCGAGCAGGCCCACTCCGCGCTTCGAGCGGGCAAAGGCGCGCTTTTGCATCGCCTGCACAAACCCCAGGACGCCGCCGGAAGCCTCACATAAAGCGAGCAGTCCGCCCACAAGGCAGCAAAAGAGGATCACCTGCGTGTTGTATCGGCTCTGGAACACCTCGACCAGGGCGTCCACCGATGCGATGAGCCCTTCGCCGAGCCCGCCTTTTAAGATGCAGCAACCCAAAAAGATCGCCGCGAGCAGCGCGAGGTAGATTTGTTTGAATGCGATCGCGAGGGCGACGGCAACGATAGGAGGAATGAGAGAATAAAAACTGTTCATGAGGGGCGATGTAAACCGCGTTGCGGAAGATGGCAAGTGATGTGTTCTGCGATGAAAACGGATTCGGAAGAAGGTAAGACAACGGGAACAACAGAGCCAGTGCAAAAAATGGGGGGTGAAATCTCTCTGTATGATGCTACAATACATGATAGCTGTGCCTTATGGAGCGTAAGGCGTTGTGAGGAGCAACGCCCATTTGGGGAGGACAGGATGCGAACATTTCACTTCATTCAAACGATGGCGGCTGTTTTAGGCATGGGATCCTGTCTCACTGCATGCTCCGAAGATTCCATAAATCACGACCCTGAAATTACGGATGATGCCGACGTGGATGCGGCTGAACTCTCCGATGCGGATGCTGAAGCGCCCGATGCGGATGCTGAAACGGGAGATCTCTGTGAGCAATTGTCTCAGGAACAGATCGATGAGATGGGACTGGACTGCGGGATCATCGAGGTTTGCCCGTTGGGGCAAAAGACATGTGATGGATTGAATGCGCAGGAATGCCAGTCTGTGGGTCATGGAACAGATTGGATCACCGTCGAGACATGTGAAAAGAACTGCCTGGATGGTGAATGCGTAACCTCCGGGCAACCTGTCTGCACAGTAGGTGAGTTCACTTGCTCCGGTTCTCTTCGGATGGTGTGTAAGGAAGAAATTGGCGCCGTCCAATGGGATGTGAACAGACAATGCCCTGAACTCTGCAGGGATGGCGATTGTGTTTGCGCCGCAGGCTGCACTCCGGACAGCTTCAAATGTGTCGGCAAAAATCTGAATCAATGTCGGCCCAATGAGCATGGTTGCCATCACTGGTCTCAGCTGAAAACCTGCGAAAGCCATTGCGATGCCAGCATGGGCCTGTGCACCGAAGAGCTCCCCACATGCCAGTTAAAGAATAATAGTCGGGCAGAAGTCATTCATTGGGTTGATGGAGATACGGTCTGGGTGGGGGCATTCAAAGGTGATCAATGTAATGACTTTAAATATGACTCAGAAAAGGGAAAATGGATCAAAGTGCGTTTAAAGATCCGCGTTGTTGGCATCGATGCGCCTGAATGCAAAAAGAAGCAGGATGCTGATAGCAACTATTGGAGTTGTACCCGGAACTCTTCTTATTCGAACTCTAATGAGCCCTATGGCTACGAAGCCAGGGAGGCGGCTGTAAGCCTGCTGCCAAAAGGCTCCATCGTCACTCTGACCTGTGATAATCCCAAGGCCGATGGATCTTGTCCTTTGGATGACACCGATGAGGAACGCACGCTGGCCTATATCGGTTATGAAAAAGATCAGGCTTCGTACGACTTCAGTATTGAAATGGCCAGGCTCGGTATGGCGTTCGCGAACACCAAGTTTCCATCCTCCAAGCTCAAGGAGATTTGTGCTGCGCAACAAGAAGCCCAAAATGCGCAGCGGGGCCTCTGGGCAACAGGCGGACTCTCGCAAATGGGTTCCGACAAGCGCAACGGTTTGAGCGATATGGCGAAGCTCTGCCAAAAAGCGATGTCGCAGAAGTGAGGCTCCTTTCGGGGTCGTGTAAGCTTCAATCGCCATCTGCTTCCTCTTGCGCGAGCGCGATTTTTCCTCCAATCTCGTTTAAAAAAAAAAAAAAACGGTTACAAAGCGCGCCATTTGACGGGTTCTCTTCTTAAAGGAGTTCTTGATGAGACCGCAGATGACCGCAATGCTCTTTTCGATGCTCGCCGCAGCGCAGGCTGAAGCTAAGGGAACAGCGGAGACCGTTGGTGATTTTTTGGGGAGCCTCATTCAGGCCGCATCGGGCGATTCGACCGCGCAGCCTGCACAACCGGTTCAGCAGTTTCAGCCTGCTACGAGCGCCGAGGCCCAGGAAAAGCGAAGGATTGCCGAAGAAAAAGCCATCATGGCGCAAAAAGCGCTGGAGCAGGCGAGCCAGGCCAAGCTGGCCTATGAGCTTGCGCTCGAAAAAGTAAAGCTCGCTCAGGGAAGTCCGCGCGAATCGGAGAAAGCCGCAGCTGCAGAAGAAGCCCGCGAAAACTACGAGCTGGCGCAGAGACTGTCCGAAAAATATGCGTCGGAAGCCAAAATCGCTGCGCTTGAAGCCCAGCTGGCCGCTCAGCAATATCCCGCCGTTATGGGGCAACAGTCGCTGGCATATGCGCAAACGGGTTTGCAGCAGCCCGCTGATGTGATGCCTGCTCCCGCCTATGAGAATCGCCCGATGGGACTGGATTTGCAGCTGGGCGGCGGATTTTTCGTGGGCGCGATGGATACAAAGGGCATATCAGGGCAACTGCACCTGGGGTATCGCGGATCGATCGTCGGGATTTACGCCGTCCCTTACATCCTGGGCAATCTCGGTGCTCATTTTGATCAACTCTTTGGCAGCCTGCTCGAAACTCATCTCTTTTTTGTCAACAGCAACCCGCTGTCTCTCTCGCTCATCCTTGGAGGCGGTGTGGGCTATTTTAGCGCGGCGGGCGCCGACGATGAATCATGGGCGGAATTTGCCCCCGTTTTGAAAGGTGGTCTCGAAATCGACATTAAGATTGCGGGCTCCCCCCTCTATATCCCCATCGCTTTCGAAGGATTGGGCTACGTTGGCACCGGCCATTTGGTGCCCTTTGGCTTCTTTAACGCTCACACCGGCATCGGATTTCTTTTTTAGGTGAGTTTGAATCCGACTTGGGCAGAAAACGCCTCAGGTGACATGTGGGGGGTGGGGTGGACGACGCGCTCGCGGCGTGGAGCTTATGGAGTTACAGGAGGGGAATCCATGATGCAGCGGACAGAACCGGGTATTGGATACTCTGCATTGGGATCCATACTGTAGTAGTCGTGAAACGAGGAATCGAGACTCAGGTATTTCCGTTTAAGATTGGTTTGTATGGTCGAGGTCCAGAAAAGAGCACCCTCGCTGCCCGGGTGGGGTTCCATAAAGATGCAGCTGGATCCATCAAGATACGTCGTGAGCCTTGTAGGGACTGCGCTGAAGCCAGAAGCATCTCTGTATTCATTCGGCTCCTCTGACCAGAGAGGCGAGTTTGCGATGATCGGCGAGGAGGTCGTGTCGCCTGTCGCTTCTGCCACGTAAGCAAAGAGCTGATCAAACTCCTCTACCGAAGGCAGATGCCAGCCATCGGGGCAGATTTCATCCGCTGTCTGGATGTTGTAGAGCAGACCGTAAGCTTCGTTTTCGTTGATCCATTCATCATCGCTGCAATAGATGCCGGTTTCGAGGCGCATGTTTTCGGCCATCCAGATCTGATCGCCGATCCGGGTCACCGGGTAGACATTTCCGTCGTCGTCGGTCATCTGACAATCCTCCGCATTCGCCTGATCATATTGTCCGTAGGGACGCGTGCAGGTCGTGCAAAGCTCGCCATAACCGCCGACAGGGCAAAGATCGCAATAAGTTCCGGTCCATCCACCCTCGCATGCACTGGTGCATTCACCGTTCCCTTCGGGGCCATCATCGCATGTGGCATGCTTGCATTTGCAAAGGTTGCAATAGAGGCCGTAAGTCCCTTCGGGACATTCTTCGTCGCGGATACAGCGGACGGAGTAAAAGTAAATGCCGCTGAGGTTGACTGGTTCATCCATGAACGTGAAATCATCCTTTGAGTTATTCGAATAAAGCAGTTTATTATACACTGAGCCTGAGAAGGAAGCCCAGAAGGCGACGAAGTTGTTGCTGTTCGCATAAGTTGTTGGTGCACTTGCTGTCACTTTATAAGCATATCCTGCCTTTTGAGCCGCAAAATCAAACTCATCGCCCTGGTTCTTGAGAAGCGACTGTTTCACAGTTTCGCTCGTTCGATGGGCTTCTGCGTAATCGAGGAGCGTCTGGAATTCATCCACTGAGGGCAAATGCCAGCCTGCGGGACAAAAATCAGCGGACCTTATAGCGGACCTTATAATGCTGGAGCTGTAAAAGAGTCCGTATTCCTCATCGTTTGATGACGAGTTGTTGACATGGGCGTAGTCTGTGTCTTCGGTGCCGACCTTGCGGCGGTAGTTTTCGGCCATCCAGGCCTGCGTTCCGATCGTCACCGTCCGATAGGTATTTCCATCCTGATCAGTGATTGTGCCGCTGTTGCAGTCTTCGCCGTAGTAACCCTCTTCGCATGAACTGCATTTGCCATCTCCATAGAGGCCATCATTTGTGGTGCCGTGGACGCAGGTCGCTTCCTTATCGCAATTTTCTCCGTACCAACCCTGTTCGCAGGATGTGCATTTGCCGTCGCCTTGGGTACCCAGGCTTGGAGTGCCGTGCTCACTGCAGGTCACCTTCAGATCGCAGTCGGGACCAGCCCAACCCGGTGCACATGAACTGCAGTGACCTAAGACAGCGTCAGTTGTGCCGTGAACGCAGGGTGGTTCTTCCTGGTCGCAGTTATCGCCGAAATAACCCGATTCGCATGCGGAGCAATGGCCGTCGCCTTCGGGACCATCATTGGGGGTTCCAGTGCCGTGAGCGCTGCAGGTGACTGCCTGATCGCAGTCGGGACCAAACCAACCCGATTCGCATGCGGAGCAATGGCCGTCGCCATCGGGGCCATCGTTTGCGGTGCCGTGCTCGCTGCAGGTCACCTTCTGATCGCAGTTGTTGCCAAACCAACCCGATTCGCATGCGGAGCAATGGCCATCGCCTTCGGGGTCTGCGTCGGCTGTGCCGTGTTCGCTGTTGCAGGTGATTTCCTGATCACAGTTGGGACCAAACCAACCCGGTTCAGGGCATGAGAAGCGTTTTTGAATACAGCGCACCGAGTTGATCCAGTTTGTAGAGCCGTGTTTGATGATCTTCACATTTGTTCCGTCGATCTGGAAAGTCGCCGGTTTCATCTGCGGATCACTCACAGACAAAAAATTAGCGTATAGGCCACGAAAGACTTCGCCGCAGTTATCGTCAAAAACAGTCCCTCCCCAGCATAGACCTGATGGGAGGGCGCTGAAGCCAAACTCATCCAGGCCTTGATTGGGATAGTCTACCCAAAGAGGGGATTTTGCGATCAGCGCCAGTAGATCGCTATCGCTCGTCCGGTGCTGTTTCACATAATCGAGGAGCGTTTCATATTCTTCTGTCTTCGGCATGCGCCAGCCTTCGGGGCAAAAGTCGTCGGCAGTGACTGTTTCGAAATCGTAGAACAAACCGTATGATTCGACCCAACCTTTTTTCCCTTTGTAATGATGCCCGATGGCGCGGCGATAGTTTTCGGCCATCCAGACCCGATCGCCAATCTGGACCACCTGATAGGTCTCGCCGTCGCGCGCATCGGTGATCTGGCAGTCTTCTGCGGTCGCATGATCATATTGTCCGCCGGGGCGAGTGCAGATCTTGTCGCAGGCAGCGCCGAATTTGCCGTTCATGCAGATGTCACAATTGTCTCCGCCATAGGGCGCTTCGCAGCTGCCCGAAACGCATTTGCCGTCGCCGTCGGGTCCTTCGTTCGGGGTGCCGTGCTCGAGGTTGCAGGTGACTTTCTGATTGCAGTAGGGACCAGCCCATCCCGATTCGCATGCGGAGCATTTGTCGTTGCCCTGTGTGTCGAGGCTCAGAGTGCCGTGTTCGCGGTTGCAGGTGGGGATTTCGATATCGCAGTCGGGGCCATCCCATCCCGATGTGCATTCAGTGCATTTGCCGTTGCCGTCGGGTCCTTCGTTCGGGGTGCCGTGTTCGCGGTTGCAGGTGACTTTCTGATCGCAGTAGGGACCGAAATAGCCCGATTCACATGCGATGCATTTGCCGCTGCCGGTGTTGCCATCGTCGCAGACGCTGCAATGCTCAGGGCAAGTTCTGCAGGATTTGCCAAATTGGCCCTCTGAGCAGGGATGATCCATGATGCAGCGCACCGAAAGGGCTTCGTTTTCGGGGCTGTGGTTGATGTGTATCTGTAGATCATATGCATAGACGGAGGAGGATAGGTCAACAACCGATGAGAGTTCCGGGTTCTCGAGAGCTGATGTCCAGAATTGTGCGAAATTACCTTCATAACCGTAATGCATGTAACCGTAACTTGAGTCGTAGAGGTTATATGCTGCAGGCATGGCGCTAAAGCCGAATTCATCGTTGCCAGGTTCTCCTTTCCAAAGAGGAGAATTGGCGATGAGTGCCTGAGATACGGCTCCGCTCGTCTTATGCTGCTCTACATAGGCGAGGAGCTGACGGAACTCGCCCTCTGAAGGCAGATGCCAGCCTGCGGGGCAGAAGTCATCGGCTGTGACGGTCTCGTAGTTGTAGCGCAGACCAAAGGCCCGATCCCACTCGGCATCCGTAAGGTCGCTTTCAGTGTAACGGGGAACATGGAAGTTTAAGCCTGTGTCGCGGCGGTAGTTTTCGGCCATCCAGATCTGATCGCCAATCTGGACCACCTGATAGGTCTCGCCGTCGCGTTCATCGGTGATCTGGCAGTCGCCGGGAGTCGCACGATTATATTGGCCGCCGGGGCGGGTGCAGGTCTTATTGCAGGTTGTGCCGAACTTGCCGTTCGCGCAGAGATCGCAATTGTCGCCGCCATAAGATGCTACGCAGCTGCCCAAAACGCATTTGCCGTTGCCGGTTGGGCCAAGGCTTGAAGTGCCGTGGTTGCTGTTGCAGGTGACTTCGATATTGCAGTCGGGTCCGGCCCATTCCGATGTGCATTCAGAGCAATGGCCGTCACCGTTGGGACCTTCGTTTGGTGTGCCATGCTCGTTGTTGCAGGTGACTTCGATATTGCAGTCAGGTCCAGCCCATCCCGATGTGCATTCAGTGCAATGGCCGTCACCGTCGGGACCTTCGCTTGGTGTGCCATGCTCGCTGCATGTGACCGCCTGATCGCAGTTTTCGCCAAAATATCCATTATTGGGACAGATGCGACGCATGCAGCGTACAGAGTGGCTCCAGTCAGTACTCATGCCCTGCAAGATCGTCACGCTACCACTGGCGAAGATAAGTGCCGCTGGGCTCAATTGCGGCTCACTGTCCGATGAGCCTGTCGTTTTTTCCATAGCCCAGAATCTGGCTTGTTCGCCTTCATTGAAGGTGGAAAAAGTAATTCTTGTGTTACCAGCAGGGAGAGCGCTGAAGCCAAACTCATCCTGGCCTTCATTGAGATAATCCTGCCAAAGAAGGGTCTTCGAGATCAGCGCCAGGAAATTGCTCGAGCTCTTCCGGTTCTGTTCCACAAACTCGAGGAGCTCCTCGAGGTCTTTTACTTCCGGTATGCGCCAGCCTTTCGGGCAAAAGTCGCTGGCAGCGCTCGTGTCGAAATCGTAGAACAAACCGTAGGCTGCGACCGAACCATCCCCCACAGTCCGATATTGACCGATGGGCCGATGATAGTTTTCGGCCATCCAGAGTTGGTGCCCGATCTCTACTGTCTTATAGATGTCACCATCCGGAGCGGTGACCGAACCGTAAGGCTTGCAGTCAGGGCCATAACCGCCGTTTGCACAGAGATCGCAGTTTTCGCCGGTCCACCCATCGTCGCAGGAGAGGCATTTGCCGTCACCTTCTTCGCCATCGTTGCAGATGCCGTGTTCGCAACTGCAGGGTTCACAGGATTTGCCCAATCGGTAGGTGCCTTCGCCGCAAGTGGTATCCTTGAGACAGCGCGCCGACAAGGCAGTGATTTGCAGGTCCCGATCTACATAATGATTGAAAGCTACTTCATTTTCTTCCCACTGCGTTGCTTTAAGGTCTTTCTTCTCAAAAGAAAAAGCGATGCTGTTTTTGTTGAAATCCTGGTTTGTAATCGCAAGCCATAACGTTGCAATATCCCAGTCAATGAAGCCGGAAGATTTAGGGTAACCATATTGTTCGCTGGGCACGCCGTAGCCATTCGTGCCGTATGAGCCGGAGGGTTGTAAGCCGAATCCGAATTCATCGTAACCCCCCACGAATTCCAATCCACGCGGATATTGCACGATGATGTGATACGGCGCCATGAGGGCCTCGATCTGATTGGGGCTGCGGAGCCGGTGCTGATCTGCATAGTTTAAAAGCCTCTGAAATTCTCCCATTGAGGGCAAATGCCAGCCTTCGGGGCAGAAGTCTTCGGAGGATGCGGTCTCGTACAGATAACGCAGGCCGTAAAGTTTGTCGTTCTCGTCGGATGTGGTGTCAGAGGCTGCGCCCACATGTAAATAACTGCCCGTTTCGCGGCGATAGTTTTCGGCCATCCAAATCTGATCACCGATTTTGACCACCTGGTAGATCTGGCCATCGCTGTCGGTCAACCGGCATTCCTCTGCTGTCGCCTGATCATAGATGCCATCGGGACGGGTGCAGATCGCGCAGGATTCGCCGAAGCCATCAAGGCAAACATCGCAGTTATCGCCGCCCCATCTCTTGTTGTCGTCGCATGTGGAGCATTTTCCGTCGCCATGAATGCCGCTGTTTGCCTGGCCATGCTTGCATGTGACTTCGTTCTCGCAGTTTTCGCCAAAGTAACCCGGTTCAGTGCATTCGGCGCATTTGCCGTCGCCGGTGATGCCGTCGTTGCAAGTGCCATGTTTACAGCTGCAGGGCTCGCAGTTTTCGCCGAAGTAACCGGGATCACATTCGGCGCATTTACCGTCGCCGGAAGGACCGAGGTTTGGTGTGCCCCCCATGCAGGTCACCAGATCGTTTTCGCAGTTTTCACCAAAGAAGCCAAAGTTGCATTGGCTGCATTTGCCGTCACCGTTGGGACCGAGGGCCGGAGTGCCTTCAACGCAGGTGGGTTCATTGTTGTCGCAGTTTTCACCAAAATAGTCGTCATTGCAGGCCAGGCATTTGCCGTCGCCGTTGAGCCCGTTGTTGCAAATGCCGTGGACGCAGCTGCAGGGCGTGCAGTCTGGGCCGAACGTCGTAGCAGGGCAGACGATGGCGTCAGAGGCGTCGCTGTCGGTAGAAGCATCGGAAGCGTCGATGTCGGTAGAGGCGTCAGAAGCGTCGATGTCGGTAGAGGCGTCAGATGCGTCTTCGTCCGTAGAGCCGTCGGAATCCGTAGATGCGTCAGAGGCGTCTGAGTCCGTAGAGGCATCGGAAGCATCGGAGGCGTCGCTGTCGGTGGAAGCATCGGAGGCGTCGGAATCCGTGGTGGCATCCGTGGATGCATCGGAGTCCGTAGCGTCTTCTGAGGGCTTCGCGTCTTCGGAAAGGACGGCGTCCTGGGAGAATGCGGCGTCGGAGATCGGTGAATCGTCTGAGTCGTCGCAACCCAGCGCCAGGAAGAATGCGGCTAAGCAAAAAACGGAAAGCGAGAAACGAGCCGCGCGATTTTGAGGAAGGTTCATGATGCGCCCCATATCATTTAACGATATGGAGGCCTTTTAGAGGCTGAGACGCGAAAATACAATCTCGATGTTACGGTTTGAATCCGACTTTGGCCGCAAACGCTTCAGGGGTCATCTGGGCTTCGTCGGCGGCCTGCTGCAAAGTGAGATACCCCTTGCGAACGAGGGCGAGCAGGGTATCGAGCTTGCCTCTTTCGAGGCCTCCGGCCCAGCCTTCCTCGCGGCCTTCAGCCCAGCCGCCGGTCCAGCCTTCCTGGCGGGCGTCTTCGAGCATGCCTTCCATCGCTTCGCACATGTTGACGTTCTCCTTTCCCTGCGCGTAGGGCAGTCTGGCGTTCATGACCGTATTCAGCATATCGACTGTTTCCCTTGAAACCAACTGAAAAGCCTTGCTCCGTTCGGCCACAAGCTGTCGCAGCCGGGCTTTATCCTTGGCGAATTTCATGTACGTGAACGCGGCGAGCAGATCGGTATGGAACTTTTCTAACTCGTCCTCCGCGATGCGGGCGGGGGCGAGCAGGTTCAATTTGTAGTTGGGGATGAATTTCAGGATCGCTTTGTCCGCATCGAGCATGCTGTGCAGGTCGAGCGGGCCGTCCCAGGGCTCAGGGCCGTAGTAAATGGTGAGCGTAAACACAGGGAGCAGGCGATCTTCTTTATAGAACCCCGAGAGATATTCGTCGCCCGACTCCGGCACGTCGTTTGCGGCACGGTGGCGCATCGCCGCTTCTTTAATTTGGGCCTCGTATTGCATCGCGTCGTAGACCATCGTGCGGATCGGCATCGCGTAATGGACGTTTGTTTGGTTTTCTATCCCGAGCAGGATGTAAGTCGCGCGGTCGTCCTGCATG
>DBWM01000061.1 GCA_002309015.1 Myxococcales bacterium UBA1238
TGATTTTGAAAATGGCCCACACAAAAAAATGAGGTCATTTTCAAAATCATTTGGGCCTTTCGGGGTCAAAAAGATCGACTTAAAAATTGAAAACATGCTATTTCGGTAGCGGATTGCGGGCAGTTCATCCCCGCACCGAGGAGTTCAACATGCCTAAATTCTGCGACAGGTCGGTTGCGAATATGCCCGCCGCTTATTTTTATAACGCCATGCAATGTTTCGGTGAGCGCGTGAAAACGGTTCAGAGCGCGCAGCCGCGCCTGGAGCCTTTGCGGGACGAGCAGCAGAGACTCTTTGGCGAGTTCGAGCATAAATATAAGGCATCCCAAAAGAGCCTGCTCACCGATGCGATCCGCAAAAAGGACGAAGCGCGCGACGCGATCGCCTACGTGATCGAGCATCAGGCCAGGCTCTGGGCCGAAAAGCTCCCCGACGAAGAGTACAGCATCCGCGGTCGCCGCGTTTATCAGGTTTTTAAGGATTTCCAGTTCCGCCCCAGCGAAGCCCTGGTCGCCGAAAACGCCAAGATCGTGAACATGGAGCAGCGGTTTGCGGAGCCGGAGCTTGCAGGCGATCTCGCGGCCATGGGGCTTCTGGAGCTCAATCAGCAGATGGCCTCGCTCACGGAAGAGATCGCGCAGCTCATGGCGCAGCGAAACGAAGAGCGCTCCGCCATCACCCCCGGTGAGATCAAGAAGAGCCGCGATGCCCTCGAAGAGCATTACCGGCAGTTCATCACCTTCTTAAACGCGGTCCTGGAACTCCATCCCGAAGAGTCCCTCGAACAGGCCGCCCAGTTCTACAACGCCGATTTCGCAAAGATTGAGGCTCAGATTCAGCAGAGCCGCAAAAAGGGCCCCAACAACAAAAAGGACGAAGGGGAAGAGGGCTGAAAGCGCCCGCGCCTGATGAAGCCAGCGCCCGCGATGAACCCGCGAGCGCGCTTTGCCGGTTGGGAATGGTGGCTGGGAATGTGAGGGAATGAAAAGGATTAGGCGCGGTGGGCACCGATGGCGAACTGGAGCTTGGGCATCTCGGAAACGATGTAAATATGCTTGTAGGGCTGGCGAGTATCTCTTCCCTGGGAAGCAATCGAGATGATCGACGAGAGGCTCACGGGGACGTTGGAGTTGACGAAGCAGACATTGAGGAGTTCGCTCTGAACGTTGAGCTTCCCGGCATTCAGCGTCATGCCCGCTTCAGTGAGGGCGTGGCAGGCGTCGGTCGGAGAGAATCCCTTCGCAGGACCGCCGAGCTTGTAATCGATGATCGAGCTGCCTTTGTCGACCGCCTGTGCTGCGCCTTTGCTGCTGGTGGCGAGAGGGGCAACCCGTTCCTTGGCGAACGCGAAATATTCGGTGACGGAAGCATTCATGGCACCTTTGACGTCCGTGATGCGGATGTCGGCGGGGGCGGTGAAGCGGTTTTCCGTCGAGATGAAACGATTGGTCAGGATGAGCAGGCTGTCTCCACGGGTGCTGCCGGCACGACGGATGAGGCAGACGCCGTCAGCCGTCTTCTGATACAGACAATCCCCAACCGAGGTGCCGTAGGTCTGCTCAAGCAGAACCAGCGCGATCTTGAGTTCGCAATATGCACGGCAGGCGGTTTCGAGATGCGTGTGCGCCCATGATTCCGGGTATTTCATGGATTTCCTGGCGAGATCGTCTCCTTTGGTGGTCGGTCCCCCCAATCCGTCTCCTTGCTTGTAAACGGCGATGACGTCGGCCGTGAAAATTCCGCCCTGCTCTTTGTACCAATCCTCAAAGCAGGTCACGAATTTCTTCAGGATCATGGGGTAGGAAGGATTGCTGTGACGGTTGCCGTAGACGACATCCAGCTGCTTCACCGCAGCGTCGAGAGCGGTCAGTTTGGCCGACTTCTTCTTGAAGAAGCCACGAAACTTTGAAGTGGCTTTGGTCCACTTGCCGTAAGCGTCGCCTTCCAGAAAGTCGCGGGTGATGGTACGGGCTGAATCTGTAAAAACTGCCATCGTTTCTCCAATCAATGTAAGGAGAAGAGTGAGAGACTCACATCTTCCTGCCAATCAAACAAGTAAAGATGAGGAACCCTGCGCTCCTCTATGTAAAAACGATGACGAGTTTATAAAGGCTTCGCTCCATATGAAAGCGCTTTTCTCGTTCAAGAAAACTTTTTTCCTTTGATATATAATGGGTTGCGAGGATTGATAGATGAAAAAAGGCTCCTTCTGATACCTGTCAGAACCTCCGGTTTTCTGCCTTTAAAAATGCGGTGACCGGACCCGCAACTGTGGGGACAGCTTTTAAAGCGCCCGACAATGGTGAGGGCTTTTTTAAGAGCTCTGGCGGTGGGCCGTCTTTTGCGGCGCCCCCGAGCGTTTCATTTTGTTCACCGCCGCGTACAAAAATGAAGCACGCCACCTAAACGTTGACCTTTTTTTTTAATGCTGATCGTTTAAACTCCTGCGCCGTTTTCTGAAAACGAGGAGATTTTGCAGTGGATCCCAAACAACAAGCGCATTACCGGCAGCTTTTGACGCGCATGCAGTACGAACTGGAGAACAAGGACGCCATCAAGGCGGAGCCGATGCGCAACGATGACGTCACGCCGGTCGAGGAAGATGTGCAGCCCTACGTCGAGATGGAACAGTCGATCGCCTCTTCGCGGAATTTGAAGCTCGCATGCTCCATCGACGATATCCGCCACGCGCTCCAGGTGCTCCGCGAATCGCCCGACGATTACGGTTACTGCGAAGAATGCGACGAGCCCATCGAGGAGCGGCGGCTGGAACTGATGCCTTACGTGCGGCTTTGCGTGAGCTGTCAGCAGAAGGAAGAAGAGCGGGCGGCGGTTTATGCGGCGGGCGGTCGCAAATATGCGGGCGATTTTATTGACGAGTAACTGAGGGCAGGGGCGCTGGGATCTCGCCCTGGATCACTTTGTATCGGGATCCCGCATTTAAAGTGAACCGCTCGGTCGTGCGATCCTGGTTCGGCCAGGTGACGGTCACTTCCGCTTCGCAATCGGCGCCCAGACCAAAATGTAAGATGCGGTCGTTCTGCGCGCCGTAATGGCCGTAACCTCCGGAAACCTCCTGGGTCTGCGAGGTTGAGGCGCTCTTTACGGTGACCCTGGCCCCGATGGCGAGGGGATTTGTGCCTTCCGCGCCCCTGAGATCGAGCTGAATCCAGTTGCCGTCCTGGCCCATCACGTTTTCAAAATAGCGGACTTCCGTGGTGCTGTAGCAATCGTGCGGACTGCTCGCATCGCAGCGCGACCGCGAATGCCCCACCACCAGATCGAGATCGCCGTCGCGGTCGAAATCCGCCGCAACCACGCCGTGACTGCGGTTATGCTCAAAGAAATCCTCGAGGGGCACCTCTTCAAACATCACCTGACCCCCTTCCGAGACGTTGTGATAGAGATGCCCGTAGTTTCCCGCGTAGTCTGAAGCCCCAAGATAGAGATCGGGCCGCCCGTCGTTGTCGAAATCGAAGGCGGTGGCGGTCATATGGCCCTCGTCCCAGTTGGCTTGGGGATGTTGCATCGCGAGTCCCGTCGCTTCCCGGCCCGGGCGCTCGAAGCGGACGTCGTGTTCGCCGCTGTTCAGCAGAATTTCGGATTCATCGGATCCTTCGCCCGCCCACCAATGTTTGATTTCGGTGGTAAAGAGATCGATGTCGCCGTCGCCGTCAAAATCCGCGCAAACGGTCGCGGCGCTGTTGCCCCCCAGACGGAACGCCTCGCGATCCTGGCTGTGGGTCCAGTTGTTGCTGCATGAAATTAAAGGTGCGGGCACGTCGGCGCAGCCCGCGGCGCTGCGGTTCGACTGGCAATAGCAGCGGGCAAACTGGTTGTCGGTCCACGAGAAGTTCTGATCGTAGGCGTATCCGGAGGCGATGCTGCGGTTCTGGTAAGTTTCGCCGCCCTGCCAGAGGTGATTGGGGGCGCGCCCGTATGAAGCCGCGAGCAGTTCGGGGTATCCGTCGTCGTTTAAATCGCAGGCCGCCGCCGACCATGCCACCGAATGGCCGAGCGCCTGGTTCAACTCGTTGATGTAATTCCAGTCCTTGGTCTGAAGCCCCATCGCGCGCGTGACGTTCTTGAATTCGCCCGCAGCGTTCCCCTGAAACAACGCGTCCTGCTCGCCATTCTGCGGCAGCCATAAATCGAGAAAGCCGTCGCGGTTAAAATCCGTAAACGCGGCGCCCCCGGGATTCTTTTGCTTGCGCACGGCGCTCGAGGCGTCGACGAGATCGAAATGCCCCTGCCCGTCGTTCAAAAGGATCTCGCAGGATTCAGAGACGCTGATCGCTTCGCCACCCACGGTCACGCTCGCAGCCGAGCTCGCATCGAACCCCGTATAGAGATCGAGATCGCCGTCGTTGTCGACATCGCCGAACACCACCACGTCCATCGGCCGCCCGATCGGCGCGCTGTATTCATTGCGCACCGCCAAAAAGCCCGAGCTCACGGAGACGTCCGAAAATGCAGGCTGATCCTGAAGCTCGCCCTCAAATTCTGCGGCCTCGTCCGCAAGCAGCTGTCCAAAATCGTTGTGCAAAAGCCAGGCCTGCCGCACGGGATTCTCGCCCAGGATGTCGGGCGTGTTTCCAGGTTGCCTCACCGCGAGATCGGGGAATCCGTCGTCGTCGAAGTCGCCCACGCTGAGCCGGCTCCCTGCGGCGGGGGCGTTGGCAAATTTTAAGGGGCGCTCTTTAAAGATCGCGTTTCCCGCGCTGTAGGCGGAACCCGGATTGCAGACGGGCGGAATCTGGGCATCGGTCTCTGCATCGGATTCGGCGTCAGATTCAGCGTCGGCGTCGGTATCCGCATCGGATTCGGCGTCAGATTCAGCGTCAGCGTCGGATTCGGCGTCGGATTCAGCATCCTGGGATGCATCTTCTTCTGAACTGTCGGCGCTGGCGTCTTCTACTGCGGTGTCTGCCGGGATTGCGCTGTCGGCCGTCGCATCTTTTGCGGGACCGGCATCTCTTCTCGGATTGTGGGGCGTTTCGGCATCGGATGCTGCGGCATCGAAATCGTCGTTATCGTCGTCGTCGCAGGCTGCAACAGCCAGGGCCAGAGCGGCCAGAAACAAGGTTTTGGGCATGGGCATCCTCCGTTTTTTGCGAGGTTGGAAATGGCGCGAGTCTATATCAGAAATTGGCTTTCGATGCGATGCGAGCTGTGAAAAGATAGGCGCCGTTTGTTCGTGGATTTTGCAAAAGGGAAGGAGCGCGTTTTGAGCATTCGCTTACATTTTTTAGGCGCCGCCCGTTCGGTGACCGGTTCGCGCTATTTACTTGAGACCTCTCGCGCCCGCGTGCTCATCGACGGCGGCCTGCATCAGGAACGCGAATTTCGCGCCCGCGACTTTACGCCTTTTTTGGTGCCCCCCAAAACCCTGGATGCGGTCGTATTGACCCACGCGCATCTCGATCACTGCGGCCTTCTGCCCAAACTGGCGGTGGACGGGCTGCATTGCCCTCTCTACGCGACGGCCCCGACCGCCGAGATGGCCCTTGCGGTCATGGAAGACTCCGGCCGCATTCAGGAAGAAGATGCGCGGTTTAAAAATGAGCGCCACCAAAAGGAAGGCCGCGCGAAGGAAGAGGTCAAACCCCTCTACACCGCAGAAGACGTGCAGCGCTTAAAGGATCTCTGGCATGTGACGGCGCTCCGGGAGCCGCAGATGATCGCGCCCGGCATCAAAATGACCCTCCAGAACGCGGGGCATATTCTGGGATCCGCTTCCTGCAGGCTCGAAATCGAGGACGGCGATCAAAAACGCGCGATCGTCTTCTCCGGCGATCTGGGCGGCCCCGGGCGTCCCATCATCCACGATCCCGATCCCTTCAGGTCGGCGGACTACGTGGTGGTCGAATCGACGTACGGCGATCGCCTGCACGAAAAGGCGGATTCCGTAGATGAGCGCCTCTGCGATCTCGTGAACTGGACGGTGCATCAGGGCGGAAACGTGATCATCCCGAGCTTCGCCATCGAGCGCGCCCAGGAGCTGCTCTATCACCTGGCGCATCTCTTCGACGCCCGGCGCATTCCACCGCTCATGGTGTTTCTGGACAGCCCCATGGCGGTCAAGGTGACGGAAGTCTTCAGAAGATACAGCGATCTTTACGACGACGAGATGCAAAAAGCCCTGCGCGCGGGCCATTCCCCCTTCGATTTCAGCGAACTCCGCTTCTGCAGCTCCAAACGCGACTCTCAGGCGATCAACGCCATTCGCGGGACCGCCATCATCATCGCGGGATCCGGCATGTGCACCGGCGGCCGCATCAAACACCATCTGCTCCGAAACCTCTCCCGCAAAGAGAGCGCCGTCTTGTTTGTGGGCTACCAGGCTTCGGGCACCCTGGGCCGCGAAATCGTGGATGGCGCCGAAGCTGTGCGCATTCTGGGGCAAAACGCGATCCCCGTGCGCGCGAGAGTGGAGCAGATTCAGGGTTTTTCGGGACACGCCGATCGCGACGAGCTCTACTCCTGGCTTAAAGTTCAAAAGCGTCCGCGACATTTATTCGTCACCCACGGCGGCGAACATGTGAGCGCAGGTTTTGCGGAATGGATCCACGAACAACTGGGCTGGAGCTGCTCGGCTCCCTGTTTTGGCGACTGCGTTGAACTCTAGGAGAAAAAATGACGACTGCAGTGATCTTACTGGCCAACGGTTTTGAAACGATCGAAGCGCTGACACCCGCAGATGTGTTGCGGCGCTGCGGCGTAAATGTGGTTTTGCTCGGGGTCGGCGGAAAATCGCGCAAATCCGCGCAAGGCATAGAGATCCAAACCGACTGCGAGATCGAAAACTGGCAGGGTGAGGCGGATCTGGTGGTGCTTCCGGGAGGCATGGCGCCAGGGGCTTCGGCTCTGGCCAAAGATGAGGCGACGAAAGCGCTGGTTCAAAAAACGCTCGATGCCGGCGGAAGGGTAGGGGCGATTTGCGCGGCGCCCGCCTGCGTGCTGGCCCCCATGGGGGTTTTGGACGGCCGAAAAGCGACCTGCTACCCGGGAATGGAATCGCGGTTTTCGCCGGCCACAAATTATATCGCCGAGCCCGTAGTTGAAGATGGTCCGGTGATCACGAGCCAGGGCCCCGCAACTTCGCTCGCGTTCGCAGTGAAACTGGCCGAAAGGCTTGCAGGCGCCGAAAAGGCAAAAACGGTTGCCAAAGGCATGCTTGCGCCATCGCTGCTTTGAGGCGGTTCAAAAAAAGACGGGTAGATGAAAATTTTTCTTGACGCCCAAAAAGGAGGCGGGTATAACCCGCGTCACCGCTTCGCACTGCGAAAGCGGACATAAAAAGCGGTTCTTTGAAAATCCGGTTAAATACAATCGAAATAGACGAGCGGGTCTTT
>DBWM01000018.1:0-22835 GCA_002309015.1 Myxococcales bacterium UBA1238
GGGTTTCCCTTATCTCCCTGCAAACCGAGATCGAGGAAATCAAAATTGAGCAGCGAAAAGAAAAAGATCCCCCAAGAACCAGAGAGTTACCCCCGAAGAAAAGAGAGTTACGCCCCGAAGAAACGGGAGTCTCCCCAGGCAATCACCTGAAAAGCATGCGCGTCGGGCAGAAGGGCAACTCGTTGCGCAGCAACCGCTCACAGCGAGTTCAGGAGACCGTCGATCCGCTTCTCGAGGCTGTCGGCGACCATTTGGATCGCTACGCGGTTGCTGCCGCCGCGGGGGATGATCACGTCGGCGTGGCGTTTGGAGGGCATCACAAAGGCGAGATGCATGGGACGAACCGTCGCCTCGTATTGACCGAGGATATGCTCAAGCGTGCGGCCACGTTCGCGCGTATCGCGGCGCAGGCGGCGCATGAGTCGGATGTCGTCATCGGTATCGACGAAGATCTTAATGTCCATCAATTCGCGCAATGCGGGGTTTTCGAGCACCAAAATGCCCTCAACCACCACCAGAGGCTTTGCCTGGACCGTTCGGGTTTCGTCGAGCCGAATCGAATCAACGTAGGAATAAATCGGCGTCTCGACGTCCTGCCCTGCCCGCAGGGCTTTCACATGTTCGACGAGGAGCGCGGTATCGAAAGCGTCGGGATGGTCGAAGTTGACTTCCCGGCGCGCTTCTAAAGGCAGATGACGCAGGTCATGGTAATAACTGTCATGTTCGAGATAAGCCACGTTTTCGGCGCCAATGCGATCAATGATCGCCCGGGCGACCGTCGTTTTGCCCGATCCCGTACCGCCTGCAATGCCAAGCACGACCGTAGAGTTCAAAGTGGGGGTTTCCTTTGGAGCGGCATGCCGCTAAAGTGCGCGGCGTTTGGATTCCGCAAGCCATCGTGCGAGGCGGGTATCACGATCCTTCAGAGGCTGTCAAGTAGGCGCCTCAGTAAGCGTTTTGAGAAGGGGTTTGCAGTGAGCGAGTTGAGCCAGGGAGCGGATGTCGCACAGATCTTTTCCGAGGCGCGCGAATTATGCGCCATCGCGTCTCGGCCTCTGACGAGCGCTTATTTACTTCTCGCCATGTTCACGGTCCAAAACGACGCCGGCGCGCTGATGCTGTTCCACAAGATCACCGAAGAGCGCCTGACCGATCGCTTCGACCGCGACGACTGCGAAGATGTCTCGATGACCGAACTGCGGGATCGCGCCGTCCAATGCGCCACGCGCCTGCAGGATCACAAAGTCACGAGCCTCCATTTGCTCGCAGCGATCATCGCGCTGCCTCAATGCGCCGCCTACCGCCTCCTGGAACGCTGCCTCAAAGATACGCCGCTCACGCTCCCCCAACTCTATATTTTGGTGCTGCGCCGCATGGGCAAAGTGAGCCTCGACGACGACGAGGAAGAGATCCGCAACACGATGGAGATCAGCCTGGGGCTCGCCGAAGAGAGCTGCAGCGACGAGAACGACACCGTGGAGGTGGCCCTGGTCGACTGCGATTACGAGCGCGGACGCTGCGACACCCTGAGCATCGATCGCCGCCGCGCCCCCAAATTCCGGAGCAGCGAGCTCCAAAGCGGCCTCCAGCGCCCCGATCTCTGCGTCATCCCCTACCCGCAAATGGAACAGAGCTTCAATCCTCCAAACCTCCATTGCGGGCAAGGCGTGCAGAGCGTTCCAAGGCCGCGCGCCGAATCGCCCTTCGCCCATCCGATCCCTCAAAGCGCACCTTCACCCCGAAGCTTTGCGCTGAACGCGGTGCCGCCCATCCCCAATCCGCGCAATCTGTCGGCCACAGAAACGCATCAGCCACCCCAAACGGCCCCCGAAGCGCGAAGCGATCTCAGGCGCGCATTGCAGACGGAGCCCGAGAAAGCACCCGCGATCCCATCCATCGAACCCCAAGCCCCCAAAGCGCCCGCACCGATGCCCGAAGAAGCCGAAGATGCAGAGGAAGAAGCCCTCGATCTCAAAAAGCTTTCGGCACTTCAAAAATCGACGATGGCCGCGCTGCTCGACGGTCAAAGCCCCTATCTCTTAAAGCTGAGCCGCTTCCCCATTTTAACCAAGCTCGGGAAAAACCTGAGCCATTGCGCGTATTTAAAGCGCCTCGATCCGGTCATCGGCCGCGATCGCGAGATCGAAGAGACGCTCGATATCTTAAATAAGCGCCGCAGCAACAACCCTTGCCTCATCGGCGAGCCGGGCGTGGGCAAGACTTCGGTGGCCGAGGGACTCGCGCAGCTTTTGGTGAAGCGCCATCAGGAAAGTCCCCAGCGGACCTGTGCACCCGATCGCGTGATCATCCAAATCGAACCTGGAGCATTGCTTGCGGGGACCCATTTGCGCGGCTCGCTCTCGGAGCGTCTGCGCGGGCTTCAGGCCGAAATCCGCGATGCGGGCGGGCGCGTGATCCTCTTCATCGACGAAATTCACAGCCTGTTGGGATCGGGTCCTGACGGCAGCCACGATGCAGCCCAAGAGCTCAAAGCCGCATTGGCGCGCGGGGAGTTTCCCTGTATAGGCGCCACTACATATACGGAATATCGCAGCTGTATCGCATCGGATCCCGCGTTGGAACGCCGTTTTACGCCCGTCGAGATCGATGAACCCGATCCGCAATCCACGTTACAGATCATCGAAGGAGCCGCAAAAGCCTACGCCGATCACCATAAGGTCGAGCTCGATCGATCGGTATTGCCCGCAATCGTTCGCCTGGGCCGCCGTTACATCAGCGATCGCAGGGATCCGGATAAAAGCCTTTCGATCCTGGATTTAGCAGGTGCTATTGCCAAGAGGGATGGGGGTAAACTCGATCTGCATGCGGTGGCGCAGGTGATATCCCGCGTAGCCAAGATTCCCATCGAGCATTTATTAACCGATGATCCCACGCGCTTTCTCGAGATGGAAAGCCATATGGCGCAGCATATTGTGGGTCAGCCGCATGTATTAACCGCATTGGCACAAACATTGCGGCGCAGCTTAGCGGGCTTTGGAGGCAAACGCCCCATGGGCTCGATGCTGTTTTTAGGGCCTACCGGCGTGGGGAAGACCGAGGTTGTAAAGGTTTTAGCCGAGTTCTTGTTTGGGACCCGCGAAGCGATGACCCGCTTTGATATGAGCGAATATCTGGAAGCACACACGATCGCAAGGCTGATCGGTGCGCCTCCTGGATACGTTGGGTTCGACGAAGGAGGTCAATTAACCGACGCCGTAAGGCGAAGGCCATACCAGATTCTTCTGTTTGATGAGATCGAAAAAAGCTGTAAAGACATCTGGAATTTGCTTTTACAGATCCTTGAGGAAGGTCAGCTGACCGACAGTAAAGGGCGTAAAGTCGACTTCTCAAACACTGTAGTCATCCTGACATCCAATTTGGGTGCCGGTGCCTTCGAGGAGAATCGCCGCATGGGATTCGGAGGCAACGCGAGCGAAACCGATTTGGAACAGCGGCGTGAGCGGGCGTTAAAGAAGGCAAAAGAGGCATTCCCGCCCGAATTATGGAACCGCATCGAATGCCGTCTCGTGTTTAATCCGCTGTCTAAAGAGCAAATCGCGCGGGTGGCTCACCTCATATGCGCGGAGCGATCCCATTTATTACAAGAGGAGCGGGATCTGGCATTCTCGTTAAGTGATAAAGCAGTCGAGCTCTTAATCGATAAAGGCGGCTATGATCCCGCTTTGGGTGCGCGACCGATGCGTCAGGCGATCGCCAAAGAAATCGAGACGCCGCTTGCAGCAGCGGTATTACGCGGCGACTTTAATAAGGGAGCACGCCTGCTTGCCGATGTTTCGGACGCGGGTGAAATCATTTTTACGCCCGTTATAACAGAATCCAGCAGCGATACGATCGCCTCGCCCGCAATCTAATCTCCTCTTTCTCCCCTGCTCTTTATCCCATCCAGTCCACAACCCAAAGCTTTTAAGGGCGCATATTCATCTTTAATATGCGCCCATATAAACCCATATTTTCGCGCTTATAATTCGCTGTATTTTTGGGCGTAATTATCAATATACGTGTTATATTGCTGTTTATCGGCTTCGCTTAAACCATTGAGGCATTCGCCCCGATCGATAGATTCCTGCTTGCAGGGATCTTCATTATACCGTCTGTCGGGATGGGTGCTCTCGTCATATTCGCATTGGCCGAACGCAATGATTTCATCTTTGCAAAAAGGTAAACCGTTTAATTCTTCCGCACAAAGTACACGAGCCTTTTGCTGCATATCTGCACCCGTGCCTTTGGAGAGATCCCAATTGATCTTAATACCATCGGAACCCGTGTGAAGAACAAACCATTGGCAGGCCTGCTCTACATCATTTGCTTCGCTTTTACTGTCGCTGCCGCAGCCAAAAGAGAAAGATACGAGCGCTAAAAGGCTATAAAGAAGGGTGTGTTTCACGTTTCAATGCCTCCTGTATGGGGATCCTTACAGCTTCTCAATCTGTCCCTGTTTGTCGATTCTGTAGCCGTCGGGCATGAATTCAGCCAGTTCATTGACGCGCGACGAGAGATCAGCCTTGAGCGAGATCAGGGCATCAGCGGCTAATCTCTGGATTCTGCCGGGGGCTTCGGGATCTGCAAGGGCCTCTATTAACGATTGAACCACCGCATTGTAATGGGGGTGGCTCTTGTCATGAACACGGGCTACGAGCAATGCCATCACTTTATCGCGCACGTCATCATCGTGGTCGAGGCAATATGGAGTGACTGCAGGCACGATGCGATCATCTTCATATTCGCTTAAGGCATCGATCAATTGGAGGCGTGCAGAGATGGTGCGGTGATCTTCAGGGGCATATTGCGCCAGGGTCTCGAGCAGTAATGTGACCAGCTTCTCGGGGGAGATCAGCCTTGCAAGGGTTAAAATGGCGGCTGAAATGGTTTGTTCGCTGCGGATAAACTGGCTTAAGGGCTCGATGGATCGCTCGCCAAAATGCTCTACGAGCACATTCGAGATGTACCGTTTTTCCTGTTCGTTCTTGATGGTATCGGCGAAGTTGACGCCTAAACGCTGAACAAGGCCCGCTATGGCCGAGGGAATACCGTAGGAGATGAGCTCTTCGGTCGCCTCTTGACGCACTTGTTGCTGGTGATGTTCGTTGAGCATGCGCTTGGTCAATTTATCGACTTTGGCGTCAGTAGGCTTTTTGGAGAAGAAATCAAAGATGCCCATAGTAGCTGTCCTTATGTTCAAAATTGGGGGTTAATGTAATCATCAGGCGCGCTGATGCAACCCTTATGGCGCAGGTCAATGCAAAAATTGCGCAGCACAAAGAATGGAAGCGCGCGGCTTAAGCGGTTTCGGTCTCAAGGCTCATGTTTTTGAGGCTTCTGGTCAATTGGATCAAGCCGCAGAGGCCGATCAGGGTTTCGCTGACGGGAATCGCGAGCCAGATGGCATAGGATCCAAATAAAGCGGGCAATACAAAGATGCAAAGGGCGCTCAATAACCAGCCACGACCCAGCGATAACCAGAAAGCGACCTTCGGACGAAGGATCGACTGGAAGTAAAAGGTGGCAAAAATGTTGAAGGGTAAAACGATTAAGGCCAGGGCATAAAGGCGAATGGCGCCGGGGGCTTCGGCTAAAAGCTGCTCGGTAGGATCCATAAAGATGCGCACAAAAGCGTTGGGGACGAGCATAGTAAGGGTCATCCAGGTGATCCCAAAGCCGAAGCAAGCCATCAATGAAAGCTTTACGGCCTTCTTAACCCGCTTGAATTGCCGGGCTGCATAGTTTTGGGAGAGGATCGGCTGTGCGGCATTCCCCACACTGTAAGCACAGCAATCGGCGAACATACAGGTGCCAAGGAGCGCACTATAGATTGCTACCGCGTCTGTCCCCAAAAGATACAGCAGGCGTCTGTTCATTAAGATCGTCATATAACCGATCGATAAGTCGACTACAAAAATGGGGAACCCGGTCTTCACCATATTAAAGACGCGGCGCCATACGTGATCGACGGCCACAAAATGCAGATTATGGCTGTGCCTTAAGAAATGCCCCAGCGTTATCAACACTTGTAAATAGCTGCCCAAAGAGGTGGCAAGGCCGGCACCTTTGGCTCCCAGGTCGAACGTAAACACAAAAACATAGTCGCAGATGGCGTTGATAGCGCCGCTGCCAATGGTTGCTATGGTCGTCAGTCCAGGGGAATCATCGTTTCTTAAAAAGTTGGTCAGCGTCTGGCCAACCATATAAAGCGGGATGGCCCATTTTAACCCGTCAAAATAATCGAGGGCATAGGGCATAATCTCGTCGTTGGCGCCGAAGAATCGAAGTAAAGGTTCGCAGTAAATAATGACCAGACAAGAGAGAATGGATCCCACGATGAGGGCGGTAAAAAACGAGACGGTGTAGGCCTTTTTGGCTTCAGTCAGATCATGCACACCTTTGGCATGGGCAAATAAAACGGATCCGCCGAGACCGGTCATCAGTCCTAAGCTGAACATGATGCAAAAGACCGGCATGACGACAGACATTGAGGCGGCGGCTAAAGGACCTCCATACTGGCCTACAACCGCACTGTCGACCATACCGTAAATGCATCCAAGGAAGGCACCACCGAAGGCCAGAAGGAAGTAATGCCGAAATGCCTTCGTTACCGAATCTTTAAGCAAGTCCATAAAAACCGTTTCCTAAGCGGCAGAAACAAAAAAATCGCCCCTCTACAGCAAATTCTCTTTTTTTTATGAAGCAAAACCCTTACAACGTAAATGGTCTTTTACCCGAAAGGAGATCGACATGATCGACCGTTTAAAGCAGACGCTGACGTCTGAAGAAAAGACAGAGCTCAAGACCGCGATCGAAAGTATCGACGGCATCTTGCGTTCCAAAGGCAAGCAGCTCTCGACCGAAGAGCGGCGTGAACTGGTTAAGGCGCGCAAAGGCAGCGATCGATACATCGGTTTGTTGTTCGAAATCGCGCGGGATTGTGGGTTGAATTTAAAGACTCATCCCATCGATGAGGTTCAGCCCGACATCGACCTTCAGGCTCAGTTAAGCCTTGTAGTGCCCAAGCTTGAGACTTTAGCCAGCCTCGCCAACGACACCTACAATCTGGCCAAAGCTGAAGTCTGGTCGGCGTTTTTGGATTATTACGCCGTCCTTTCGGCTATGGCCGCCCGCGACAACGAGATCAAGACGCGGTTAAAACCGATCGTCACCTTCATGTCGCACGCCAACAGCAAGAATCAGCAAGCGCAAGCCACCGACGAAGAACCGGTTGAAGGCTGAGTCCCAAACCGGTTCCCGCCCCGCCTTCCCGCCTTTTAATCTTTCAAAAAAGCGCATCGAACGGGCCTTACAAAGGCTTTAAACGCCGGGCCTCACCTTCAAAAGACCCCAAAAGAACGGGCTCCTGCGCCCCGCATCAAAGACAGAGCGCAAGAGCAAAAGGGGTTTAAGCCCGCTTATTCAAAGCGATTGATCGGGTTTAACAACTTGATCAGCACCGATCGCGAAACCTGGCCTTCCGTCCATTGAAAGCGTTCTGTCACGCCCTCAACATCAGAAAAACAGTCTTTGGTCTTGTAGCCATCGCCGATTAAAGACTCAGACTCCGTGCACCAGCGACCTCTGTCCTGCGGATATTCCTTGGTATGGAATTCGCATTTATCGCTTTTAGTGGGGCAGGTATCGTGCTGCTTCCATTGAATGGGATGCTTGTATTCCTTGCCTTCAACGGATTTGCAGTCTTTATCGTAGAGGATTGCAGTCTGGGTTTCAGTCCAGCAGCCGGCGATCATATCCTCAATATCGGGCGTAGTCTTCGTATGCTCATCGCAGGTGATCTTGGCTACGCGCTTGTAGTCTTTGGTATTCGGCTTGCCCGTCTCGTTTGCACTCTCCACACCGCAGGCGATCTCCTGCTCGGTTACACGCTGATATAACGTGAACTCTTCACCGGGAATCGCCTTCCAGCTGGCATCGGCAGACATGTCCTGAGAGGTTTCTTCGGTGACCGAGATCCTGTATTTGAGCATGCGTCCAGGCATCATAAAGCCGTCCAGATCAAGTTTTTGCTCTGTAGGCTCAGTCAGAACCTTTTCTTTGATATCGGTCTTGCCGGGCTTTTTCAGCTCATGCTTGACCTGATGATCCGCTTTACGCGGAGGTTCTTTCTGGGGATTGGGCTTGGCTTCGGCGTTTAAACCGAGCGTTAAGGCACCCATCAGACAGGCTAAGAACAGTTTCATGTTCACTTCTCCTTATGGTCAGGTTTAGAGGGTTTGCTGCCCTTAGGCGCAGCATGTTCGGGTAAAATGGGGTTTAACAACCGAACCTTTTGATGGACGTAAGTACCACCCGAAAATTCTTGTTCGAATGAAACCAGGCCTTCAATGGGTTCATAACAGATTTCTGTCCGGTTGCCATCGCCGCAATCTGTGGTCCATACCTTGCAGATGAATCCTTCCTGATTGCGGATGATCCCTTCAGAGGACGAGCAGGATTCCTCTTTATCGGTCGTTATCTCGCCCACTTTCACCGGATTAATGAAGATTTCTTCGCCGCTGTCTTCGGCATCACATTCATTGCGAAGGAATACACCCGCCTGGCCCATCATCCAGCATCCGCCCACAATACCGCTTAAAAGCGAGTCCCCTACCCCTGCATCATCGCAGGAGATCACGCTCCTTTTGGTGTAAGGAAGGGTTGAAGACGGGGTCATATCCTCAACCTTATCGATCTTGCAATGGACCTTGCGGTCCTCTGTTTTTCGACACATGTCGGGCGAACCTTTTGCAGGGCATTGCCATCCCTTGATCTTTTCGCCCCCATAATACATTTCAGTGACCTTATGATACTGATAAGTCAGCTTTCGACCCGGAATCAAAAAGCCGTCCAAAGAGAGTTGTTCGGAGCTCACCTGAGGTTGAATATCCGGTTTCTTTGGGGTTTTCACCTTGTCATGAGGCGCTTTTTTGCCCGAAACATCCGTTTTGGGTGGCTTGTTTGAAGGCTTTTTAGGCTTGGCTTCAGCATGAAATGCCATGCAGAGTCCTGCAATCAGTCCGGCATAGAACAGTTTCATTTGAGCATCCTTTCGTCTTTGGGTTCAGGACTAAGCCATTTTATATACCGCCATATAAAATGGTTTAGTCCTCATCATAAAGCCTTCATAATCTCATTTTTATTGATTTGCGGGCTTGTAAGCACCATATTGTTTGAAAGTCACCCGCGTTTCAAATTTCAGCCATCCATCTTTGTTGAACTCGTCATAAGTGATTTCCTGCATCCTCTCCTGGAAATCCATGCAGTACTCCCAATGATAGCTTGCGTCCTTACAAGTCTTATCTGTGATCATACAGGCGTTTTCCTCAGTGTGGACAAGTTGGCATTCATCCACCTTGTTCTTCCGGACATGTCCTTCGGTATAAGGGTTTAAAGCCCGCCTGACGCCATCTTTGGTGTTGTCGCAATTCCCGTCACGATGCTGGTACAATCCCTTCGTACTCAGCTCCCAGCAACCCGTCATCCAGTAGGATGCAGAGGCTCGCTTATCCTCTTTATGCATACCGGCATCGTCGCAGCTGATCCATGCCCGCTGCACCTCATCGCTTTTACCGGGCGTACCCGAACGGGTGACCTTATCGACTGTACAGGTTGCCTGATGCTTCACTTCATAATCGCAGCTTTCAGCTGAAGGATCTTCGCAGGTCACATCTTTGGTCGGTTTGCCCGGATTCTTGACCTTTTTCGACCACTGCAATTCGTAAATCAGCCGGGTACCCTGCGTAAAAAAGCGCTTCATCTCCAGCTTATGCTTGCAGCCTTTAGAACCCTTGCAGCCCCCTGATTTGGTCGCTGCATTCTCAAAAAAGCTTTCATCCAGGCGCACCGACGCTTCAGACTGCGCATCGAACGCCTCGGATTCACGGGCAAAACCGGTTTCTGCCATCGGCAGGGTCATCAAAAGTCCCAGTAAAAACGACTTCATTTCGAGCATCCTTTCGTCTTTGGTTCAGGACTAAACCATTTTATATACCGCCATATAAAATGGTTTAGTCCTCATCATAAAGCTTTTAAAGTCTCATTTTTATTGATTTGCGGGCTTGTAAGCACCATATCTTTTGAAAGTCACCTCCACAGTAAATGTCATGTCATCACCATATTTGTCGAACTCTTGATAAGTGATTTCCTGCATCCTCTCCTGGAAATCCATGCAGTACGTCCAAGAATAGTTTGGATAGCTTGAGCCATTACAAGTCCGAGTTGTGATCATACAGGAGTCTTTCTCAGTTTGGATAATTTGCTCAATGTACATATTTTGGCATCCATCCATCTTTTTTCCATCCTGGTAACGCCCTTCGACATAAGGGTTGAAAGCCCGCCTGACGCCATCTTTGGTGTTGTCGCAATTCCCGCCACGATGCTGGATCAATCCCTTCGTACTCAGCTCCCAGCAACCCTTTAACCAGTAGGATGCAGCGGTGCGCTGATCCTCTTTATGTATACCGGCATCGTCGCAGGTGATCCATGCCCGCTGCACCTCATCGCTTTTACCGGGCGTACCCGAACGGGTGACCTTATTGACTGTACAGGTTGCCTGATGCTTCTCTGCATAATAGCAGCTTGTAGGATCATCATCAGTGAGTTTTTCGCAGGTCACATTTTTGGTCGGTTTGCCCGGATTCTTGACCTTTTTCGACCAGCGCAATTCGTAAATCAGCCGGGTACCCTGCGTAAAAAAGCGCTTCATCTCCAGCTTATGCTTGCAGCCTTGAGAACCCGTGCAGCCCCCTGATTTGGTCGCTGCATTCTCAAAAAAGCTTTCATCCAGGCGCACCGACGCTTCAGACTGCGCATCGAACGCCTCGGATTCACGGGCAAAACCGGTTTCTGCCATCGGCAGGGTCATCAAAAGTCCCAGTAAAAACAACTTCATCTCGAGTATCCTTTCAGTTCAGGCTCTGATGTTCTCCCATCAGAGCGCGTTGTTCAAAACGTTTTATCCCGCGTTTAAAACCGTCAAATCACGGGTTCTTTGCCGGTTCATCCGCCGATAACAACTCGATATCGACGTGGCTCGATGCACCGAAGGCGATGTCAAAAGCGACCGTTTTCATGCCCTCTTTGTCTGAGAAGCAGATCTTCAATTCATAAGGATCGCCGCAGCCATTCTTTTCTGTGCGGCACCAAAGACCATCGGGGGTATGGGTGATCTTCTCGCTGTCGCTGCATTCTTCGGTTACATTGATCTGAGCGGTGCCTTCCTTCAGAGGGAACGAGAAGACCTTATCCTTGTCGGTAAACGCTTTGCATTCATGGCTAAAGAAGAGTCCATCCTGCGTTCTGCGCCAGCAGCCGGCCAATGCATTGCTTAAATCGGTCGCTAACTCTTTATGAGATTCGCAGGTGATCTTGTTCTGAACGGCGTATTCTTTGGATCCAGGCTCGCCCGTCTTTGTGACCTGATCGATGCTGCAGGCCGCGGTCACCTCGCTCTTTTTAACACAATTCCCGGGATTGCCTGCTTCAGGACAAGTCCAGCCCTCACCGATACGGTCATCAGGAGCCCTTTCCAGCTTCTCCTTAAGGCGGTAATTCAGCTTGCGTCCCTCAATAAAGAGGCCGTCAAAAGGATTTTCAGCCGCTGCCTGATCACCTTTCTTTTGGTCATCAGCCGGCTTTTGAACCGCCTTTTCAGCCTTTTCAGTCTCTGCCTTTTTTTGTTCAGCAGGCGCATTTGAAGGCGTTTCCTGCTTGTTACAAGCCGCAGATGTCACCAAAAGCGCAGCCATCATTCCAAGGTACAAATGCTTCATTTCGTCATTCTTTCCTGTTGAGTTCGCTGTTTTAAGCGGTTTATATATCACCATATAAACCGCTTATTTCAAAAGCTCTAAAGATTTATAATTCTGTTTTAATCAGCCGTTTGAACCGACTGTAAATGTTTATTCCGCCGGCTGTTCGGGTTGATGTTCCAGTTGCAAAACGTCGCCCAGGCGGCCTGGTTTCAATTGCTTGTAGACTTCAACCATTTGCTTCACCGAACTTAAAGCCGAATAATGGCGGCCTTGTTCTGCATAAGCCTGAGACATTTTGGCTTTCTCATCGTAATGATCGAACCAGTAATCGATCTTTTGAGCCAGATCTTTCGGGTTCCCCGCCTCGAATAATGAGCGATCATCCAGGGCGAAATGCACGGTAGCACTCTTTTTGGAGTTCGCTATAACCGGTACAAGCCCACAGCTGAACGCCTCCATGCAGGCGATCGCTTCGATTTCTACGTCGGCCGCATGCACGTAAAGATCGCAGTTATAGATCAATTCGCGAAGCTCTTCGGGCTTATAAAAGCCGAACTCCGGCTTGATCGGTAAGTCGCTGCCCTGCTTGACGTAGCGCTCATATTTGGGTCCCTTGCCCGCAAAATGCAGCGCAATGCGGTCTTTATATTTGGAATAGCGCACCGCATCGATGATCACATCCTGCCGCTTCTCAGCAACCAGCCGCCCGATCATCAGAATATGGAACGGCTCATCTCCCTTGGGTTCGGGCTTTAAATGCTCAGGCGGCACGAACAGATCGGCTACACCATTACTGATCACATGTGTCTTGCCGAGGTAGTTATGGGTCTTGAGCTCGTTTGCAATGAATTCTGTGGGGCAATGGATATCGGCAAAGCGGCCATAAAAATATTTTTTAAGGAACCAATAAAAGAAATTCGCCGCCCATTGCTGCCGCCCCAAACCGATCGCGTAAGTGATGTTCTCGGGCTGAATATGGAATGCAGCCAGGCAGGGAATCCCCATCTCCCGCGCAATCTTCTCTGCAGCCCGCGCCATAGGAAACGGAAAATAGAAATGGACCACGTCCACACCCTCAAAGCATGAACGGATCACATCCTCCTCTACCTTGGAAAAAGTGATCGATTGTTTGTCGGCAAAATAGGTGACCAATGGCAACCATGCCCGCTTTAGCAAGTATTTATCGGGCCCTGGTTCCCCCGTTGTGAGCACCCTTACGGTATGCCCCAACGCCCGCAGATTCTCTACAAACCGCCTCGCCGAAGCGGTCGTACCGTTGTTTAAATCGTCATATGAATCGATCACTAGGGCAATGATCATCTTAGGATTCCTGTTTGAGATGCGCTTTGAACGAAGACTCATCGGGTATTGAAAGTTCCCTGCCGTCCACTGTTCGAACTTCTGCAGCTGCGGGGATGATGAATGCGTCTCGCGACCATTGAGCGCTATTCGTACTGTAACGTTTTTTTCATGCGGATTGAAAGTAAAAAAAAGCGGCTCCTGAAGAGGAACCGCTTTTTTAAACAACCGTTTGATTGACGCTTTTAAACCAGAATTAATCTTCGGCGTCGGTGCAGGCGCCCATGGGGCAAACCGCTGCGCAGGCGTGCTCATTGCCATCACAACCGGTGCACTTGTCGGGGTCGACTTCGTAATGATCGGCACCTTCGGAGATGGCTTCGTTGGGACATTCGGCTGCACAAGCACCACAGCTGATGCACTCATCGGTAATAAAGTTCTTAGGCATGGGTATTCTCCAAAGTGAGTTTAAGGTTGAGCGGCTCGCACCGCCCGGTTATGTAAACGCCGCAAAGCTTGCCAGATTACCTTACAACCTGCAAGGCCTTACGACACTTCAATCATTAAAACCTTTAAGTAATCGGTTTCGGGCGCGGTTAAAAGGGTTGGATGGTCGGGTGCCGCACTTTTACGATCGATGACCCTTGCAAAACGGTGCGCGTCTGCAGCGGCTTCTGCCACCGTCAATTCAAAATCGGGTCGCCGCATATGGGCACTGCAACTGCAGGTAACGAGCCTTCCCCCCGCCCGCAACAACTTGAAAGCCCGCAGATTGATCTCCTTATAGGCGCGCCTGCCGGACTCTACTGCCGCCCTCGACTTCACAAAGGCCGGCGGATCCAACACGATCGTATCGAACTTGCGTCCCTCAGATTCAAACTGCCTTAACGCATCAAATACGTTGGCTTCCAGGGTGTTGACCGTCAAATGATTGTATTCTGCGTTCCGCTTTAACCGTTCAATCGCCTTTGCACTCGAATCGACGGCCGTCACGTTAAGGCCTTTATGCGCCATCTGCATCGAGAACCCACCGTCATAGCAAAAACAATCGAGGCAGTCCCCTTGTGCAAATGCCGCCGCTGCCAACCGGTTATCGGTCTGATCAATAAACCCGCCGGTCTTCTGGCCTTCCATTAAATCGAAGTAAAGCATCAGATCGCCAATGGGCGATAACAGCTCGGAATGGTCGCCTTTAAGCAGTTTTTTCTCTTGCGGCAACCCTTCCATCTCGCGGGTCTTTACATCGTTGCGAAGCGCTATGATCTCTGGATGGAACCTGTCTTCCAGATATTGAACGATCTTGTTCAGGCGGATATCGGCGGCATAAGTGAGCGTTTGCAGGCTGATCCCTGATCCATATCGATCGATGATCAGTCCGGGGAGCCCGTCTGCATCTGCATTACAGAGCCTGCAGGTTTCTGGACGAGCGGCTCTTCTATCGATTGCAGCGCGCAATAAATCCATATAGCCCGCATCTATTTCGGCCGGACTGCTCAACTTGGGATCTAATGGCAGCGCTCTTAATGCGATCGATGAAGTGGCAGACCATGCACCAATGCCCAATACCCTGCCATCAGGCGCCGCATAAGGGAGCAAAGTACCGGGCTCTGCTTCAGGTTGTCCCTGTAAATCCGTCCTGAATATCCACGGATGCCCCTGACATACACGGCGGTATCCTTTGGGTGTTAAGCGGATCATCTCTGCTCCATTACGCGCGCTTGAAGGATTTATATGGCCGCATATAAACCGGTTCAAGGAAGGGCTTCAACATCAGCCTGGGCCACATTAAAGGAGACCGCACCGATCTTAATCTTGTAATAGCCCTTCTCGAATCCCTGTATTTCGCCCTGCTTCCCCTGGAAGATACCGCGCTTTAAGATGCATTTGCGCCCGGCTTCGATCACCGGTAACACCGCAGCTTTGGATTCCTGTGCCGCCTGCTTCTTTTCATTTGCGGCATTGGATGCGGATTCCTGAGCCTCTGCACCATTTTGTGCCGCGCTCTCTTTATGGAAAGGCTTGCGGTTTGAAGGTGACTTGCGCCCGCTATGAGCTTCAGATGCCTCGCTCTGCCTGCGATCCTTCGCCCCGCGATTGCGGTTCTTGCCGGCGTCTTCATCGCTTTGTGCCGCGCGATTCCTGCGATCACCTGCGCCGCGATTCCGGTTGGATTCGTCCTCTGCACGCGCTTTCGGCCCGCGATTCCTGCGATCCCCTGCGCCACGGAACGATCTCTTATCGCCCGCAACTCCGCCTTCATCCGCCGCTTTCGGTGCTTCCGTTGCGGCTTTGGACTCGGATTTCACCTCGGCATGAGACTCTGCATCCGCGCTCTTCACCGGTTCAGGCATCAGGCCTTCCTCGATCATATGGCGCTCGGCTTCCTCTTTTTGCGCCTCGGCTTCGGCTTTAATCTGCGCATTGCGATCGGTGGGTTCGGCCTTTTCAGCCTCTTCTGCCGCCTTTGCCGCCTGCTTCTCTGCCCGCTGCTTCTCAGATAGCGCCTTCGCTTTTAAGCTTCTTGCCCGCCATGCCTGCTGATCGGCCTGACGACTTTCGGCCAGCTCGCGCGCGGCTTTAACGCGTTCCGCCTTCTCTGCTTCCGCTTTCTCAGCCTCGGCCTTCTCGATCTGCTCGCGCTCTGCACGCTCTTTTTGCCACTGCGTTAAGCGATCGCAAAGCCCAATAAAATCGTTGGCCTCGCTCCATGCAACCGCATCGTACAGCGCCCGCAATGAAGGCATCAGCGCATTTAAATGATCGACCAGCCCCACCCCCATGTTGATGACCGTCTCTGCATCCAAAGACGCCACCACATTCACCCATTCGGTACCCTGCGCCAAACAGGATTCGGCCTCGGCATAAAGCGCTTCTGCCGTCACCTTCTGACCTTTAAGCTGCAGTTCCGAAGGCATCGCATTGCAGAGTTCAGCCACCGATGCCGCGTTCGTCGCCCTTGCTGCGATCAGATTCTCGAGATCGATCACCGCGTGACTGTGCAAACGGAGCCCGATTTCAAAGCCTTTATCGTCGAGCTTTAATGCGATGACCGCGTGGCGGTGATGCTCGGCGGGATCGCCTACAAGGGTTGATAACGTCATTTGTTTGGCGAACGCCGGCGCCATGCGCTTCCGAAGCTCGGGTTGTCTCAGCGCGTAGACCCACTGGTCTTTGACTTGCCGCTGGTTCCAAACGCTTGGAATCTCGCTCGACGCCTCCAGAGTGAGCCCATTAAACCCCTGTAGCCTGCGCGCCAAAGCGTTTAAGCGGTCTTTGGTTTGCATGCGCGCGCGGTTATGCAGGTTACTTGCCCAGCAAGCCTGCCGGTAAATCGCGAAATCCTCTTCGCCGAAGCCCTCGAATTCAGTTTGAATCAGCACAAGCGCCTCCCAATGAATCGCGCATTTATAACCGCCAAACCCTCAGGGTGCAACCGCCACCGCACCCCTTGCACCTGGAACCGAGAATCCCTATAGCGCTTTTTCACGCCGTATTCAGGTGAGGAACCGCCTTGACCACCGACGAACATTTTGATGTCGCGATCATCGGAAACGATGTTGCGAGCTATTTATGCGGCGCATTGCTCGCTTTGCGAAAGCGCCGCGTCTGTATTCTGCAAGCGCCCCACCAACAATTCGTAAACCCTCAGGCGCCCCTCTTTGGGCTTCAGACTTCGCCCATTTTGCGCAGCGTGCTCGACCGGATCGGCCTGCTGCACGGTTTGCGTTCGAGGCTTTCAGGCGATCCGCTGCCGCTCCATCTCGCGCTGCCCGATCGCCGCTTCGAGTTTCCCGCCCAGCTCGAGGCGCGCGGTCACATGCTGGCGAGCGTGTTTCCGCATTGCGAAGAGCCGCTGCTGCAATTGTTTCATCACGTCGATTTTTACGGTGGCACCCTGCTCGATCCGCTGCTCAAGGTGGAACGCGCACCCGAAGGTTTTTTTTCGCGTCGTCCCTGGAAAAAACTGCTCGCTGCGCTCCCTTTTCAGCCCGGCGAGCTGCCCATCTGGACCGATCACCCGCAGCTGCAGCATCTGGTGCGCGCGATTCTCGCCATCGGCGGCCGCAACGACGATCCCTTAAAACCCATGACGCTGAGCGCCGCGCGCTGTTTTTGGCATCTTTGTCACGGCATCGCCCCCGTCATCAGCGGCATGAGCGGTTTCATGCAGCTTTTAACCGAGCGCTTCGCGTCCTACGGCGGTAAGGATTTTGGCGCCGATCGCGCTCAGGCCTGCGTTTTAAAACGAAAAACCATCGCCGCGATCCCCCTGATCAGCGGAAAAACGGTCACCGCCAAAGCCTTCATCACCTCAGCCGACGACGCCACGCTGCGCAGCTTATGGCCCGACGCCCCCATCAACCTCGACTGGGGCTATTGCGAAACCGTGCGCATTTACCCCTCGGATCGCCCTTACGACCTGAAGGATCCCTGCGGTTACGTCAACTCTGCGGGTTTTGCAGGCTGCGTGCGCATCCCAAGCGACTCGCGCATCACCCTCTGCTGGCGCGGACAAGAGCAGGAAAAGCCCGATCTGGCGGATCTCTGCCCATTGACCGCCCTTCAAAACGAAGGCATCGAGCCCTGCCCCTTTGTGAGCGGCGAGCCGATGGAACCCGGTGGCTTTTACTGGAGACCGATCTCTGTGCCCGGACTCAAGAATTTATTTCGCATCGGCGAACCCGTCATTCCCGGGCTCGGACTTGAGGGCGCAGCGCTCACCGCATGGCAGGCCACCAACGCCGCAGACGCGCTCTGTCCCAAGCTGTCAAAAAATCGTGAGATGCTGCAAGAGTGATAACTTGCGAATTAAATTGAATAGTTGCATCATGCGCCAAAAGCCTCCGCTGGACTTTGGAGGCTGCCGATTGCAGAGAACAACGAGGTTCCGATGACCAAAGGCGAGCTGATCGAGCATATTGCAGAGACCCATGGCTTTAACTTGAAAAAGGCCGAAACCGTCGTCAACACGATCTTCGATGCGATGAGTCGAGCGCTGATCGAAGGCAATCGCGTCGAAATCCGCGGTTTTGGTTCTTTTGAAGTGCGCCAGTACGAACCCTACACCGGTCGGAATCCCAAAACCGGCGCCGAAGTGAAGGTTGCAGCCAAGAAAGCGCCCTTCTTCAAGACGGGTAAGGAGCTTCGCGAGCGCGTCAACGGTCAGTATACCGGCGACGTGAGCGAACCTGAGGCAGAAGCAGAGAGCGCACCTGCGCCCAAGGCCAAGAAATCCGCGCGCACCAGCAAGTAAAAACCCCTATTCCCTCCTTTCGCATCGCCATCTTTCCTACAGCTCTCCAGCGGGCGGTGCGTTTTTTAGCATCAAAGAAACGCCACCATGCACGACTTCGTCCATCTCCATCTGCATACGCAGTACAGCTTGCTCGACGGCGCCATCCGTTTGCCCGATCTGATCAAGCGCATCAAAAAGCAAGGCGGTCACCAGGTCGCGATCACCGATCACGGCAACATGTTCGGTGCAATGACCTTTTGCTTAAAGGTTGAGAAGATCAACAAGGCCGAGAAGGAAGCCGCCAAAGAGGAAGGCCGCGAGCCGGTGATCTTCAAGCCCATTTACGGCGTAGAAGCTTACGTCGCCAAAGGGGATCTGCACGTCAAGGAGAAGGGCGCATTCCATCTCGTCCTCCTCGCGCGCACCCTCGAGGGCTACCGCAATCTCTGCAGGCTCTGCTCCATCGCGTATCGCGAGGGGTTCTACTATCACCCGCGCATCGATCTCGCGACTCTGAAGCAGCACAGCGAGGGGCTCATCGGTCTCTCGGCCTGTCTGGGCGGGCAGGTGGCCAAAGCGATCTTAAACGAGGGGATGGATGCGGCCCGAGAGGTGATCGAGCGATACCGCCAATGCTTTGAACCCGGCTGTTTTTACCTCGAGGTGCAGGCGAACGGGTTGCCCGAGCAGCAGCAGGTGAACCGCGCGCTCCGAACGCTGGGTCAGGAACTCGACCTTCCGCTGGTGGCCACAAACGACTGCCACTATTTAAATCGCGAGGATGCGAAGGCGCACGACATCCTCATGTGCATCCAGACGGGCAAGACACTCGACGACCCCACAAGGCTGCATCACGACGTAGACGCTTACTGGCTGAAGTCACCCGAGGAGATGTGGGCGGATTTAGGCGATGAATTCCCCGACGCGCTCGAGAACACGGTGAAAATCGCCAATGAATGCAACGTCGAAATCCCGCACGGCACGCTTTACCTGCCCAAATATCAGGTCCCCGAAGGCTACGACATCGTCACCTACCTTCAGTACCGCGCGCGCACGGGGCTCGAGGAGCGTTTTAAGGAATTCGAAGCGATCAACAAAGTGGTCGATCGCGAGATGTACAAGGAGCGACTCGAGAAGGAACTGAACGTGATCATCGGGATGGACTTCCCCGGTTACTTCATGATCGTTCAGGACTTCATCAACTGGGCCAAATCCCAGCACATCCCCGTGGGCCCTGGTCGTGGCTCGGGTGCCGGATCCCTCGTCGCCTACTCGCTGCGCATCACCGATCTCGATCCACTCCCCTACAATCTGCTGTTCGAGCGGTTTTTGAACCCTGAACGTGTCTCGATGCCCGATTTCGACGTCGATTTCTGCATGAACCGGCGCACCGAAGTCATCGACTATGTGGCGAGCAAGTACGGCAAAGACAACGTGGGACAAATCGCCACCTTTGGCAGCCTGAAAGCGAGGGGGGTCATCAAGGACGTAGGGCGCGTCCTCGGCATGAACTTTGCGGAGACCGACAAGCTCGCCAAGCTGGTGCCCGAGGTGTTGAACATCACGCTGGCACAGGCCATCGAGCAGGAGCCGCGACTGAAGGAGCTCTACGATCAGGACGAGAAGATCAAGTTTCTGCTCGATGTTTCCCAGACCCTCGAGGGTCTGCTGAAATCGACGGGCATGCATGCGGCGGGTGTCGTCATCGGTCAAAAACCGCTGTGGGAATATTGCCCCGTATTCGTCGGCAACAACGACGAAATGGTGACTCAATACGCAAAGGAGGAAGTGGAAGAGGCGGGTCTCGTCAAGTTCGACTTCCTCGGATTAAAGACCCTTACGGTCATCGACGACGCTGTACAGCTCATCAACCGCCATCGCCCCGAAAAAGATCACCTTCACCTCGCAGAGATTCCGCTCGACGATCCGAAAGTCTACGAGTTGATCAGCCGCGGAGACACCGATGGGGTTTTCCAGCTCGAATCGAGCGGCTTCAAGGATCTGCTGAAGAAGCTGAAACCCGACACCTTCGAAGACATCATCGCCGTGGTGGCCCTTTACCGGCCGGGTCCTCTGGACTCGGGCATGCTCGACGACTTCATCAAACGCAAGCAGGGCCTGCAGGAGATCAAGTACCCCCACCCCTGCCTCGAGAAGATCCTCAAAGACACCTACGGCGTCATCGTCTATCAGGAGCAGGTCATGCAGATCTCCCAGGTCATGGCCGGCTATACCCTGGGCGGCGCTGATCTGCTGCGGCGTGCGATGGGTAAGAAGAAAGTGGAGGTCATGCAGGCCCAGCGAGCCGTGTTCCAGAAGGGTGCGGAGGAACGCGGCATCGACCCAAAGATCGCGACGGACGTCTTCGACCTGATGGAGAAGTTCGCAGCTTACGGCTTCAACAAGTCTCACTCCGCTGCATATGCGCTCCTAACCTACCAGACTGCGTATTTGAAGCTGTACCACAAGGCCGAATTCATGGCGGCGGCTTTAACCTGCGATCAGGATTGCGCAGAAAAGATCGCCAAGGGCATCCGCACGGCGCGCAAATGTGGCGTAGAGGTGCTCCCCCCGTCGGTCAACCAGTCCTTCCTCGACTTCGATGTCGTGGATGGCAAGCTTTTGTTCGGCATGGGCGGGCTCAAAGGCGTGGGGGCGAACGCCGCGCAGGCGATCGTGGAAGCGCGCGAGGCGGACGGTCCCTTCAAAGATTTCTTTGACTTCTGCAGCCGGGTAGACCTGCGCCGTGTCAACAAGAAGACCATAGAGGCGCTGATCAACTCAGGGGGGTTCAACTTCTGCAATCAACCCCGGGCCAGGCTGTGCGCTGCGTTGGATCTGGCCATCGAGCGCGCCCAGAATGCACAGCGCGATCGCGATTCGGGCCAGAGCAGCTTCTTCGATTTGCTCGCAGGGCCTTCCTCGAACGCGGTTCAGAACGATTTTCCGCAAGAGCTCATGGAGGTCAAAGAGTTCCCGGAGCCCACGCTGCTCGAGCGCGAGAAGGCTTCGCTCGGTTTTTACATCTCCGGTCACCCCCTCGATCGGTTTCGCGAGCAGATCGATCGCTTCGCCACATGCACCGTTGAGGATTTGCCGAGCCGTCAGAACTACGATGTCGTCACCCTCGCCGGAATCCAGTCAGCGCTGCGCATCATTCCCCTGAAGAATGGCGGCGGGCGTTTCTGTTCGATGCTGTTCGAGGACCTCACCGGGCAGGTTGAGGTGACCACCTTAGGCGACGATTTAAACCAATACGAGGAACTTTTGCGATCCGATGAGCCGCTCCTCATCACCTGCCAGGTGCGCATCGATGAGGATGACGACGGCAACAAGAAGTACAGTTTGCGCATCGGACGTGGAAAGCAACGGTTTCCGAAGGGCGGGGCGCGCGAGCAGAAGTCGAACGAGATCGATCCCGACTTGCCCCTTGTTTCGTCGCTTCAGGAGATCCGCGCCGCCCGCACCAGGGGGTTAACGCTCAAGATCAAATGTGCCGACTTTACAGGCGATCGCGTGCAACAGTTAAAGCGCATTTTAAGCGATGCAGCCCACCAGGGTAAAAGCCAGGTGATGATGCAGCTCGTCACCGAAGACAACACCCTGGTCACCTTAAAGCTCCCCCAATACAACGTCACCCTCAGCGACGATCTCACCTACGCGATCAACCAGCTCTTCGACGGCGCCTGCGAACAACACGCCGCGTAAGCGCCCTCCATGCAGCCGGCTCTGGTGACCCCCGATCCTCGATCGCCCCTCCCGTAAAAGCTGCCCCAAGCCTTCAAGCCTCACCACCCCCAAAAAATCTCTCCGGATCCGTAATCAAATCGAGCTCCAACACCTTCCCCGCAGACATTGGTGATGCAATAGCGAGCTGAATTGGGCTCCGCTCTCCCAGCCAGCCCCGCTCAAATCGAGCTCCCAAGCCTTCCCCGCTCCTATTGATGGCGCAGCAGGTGCCGGAAAGAGACTCCGATTTCCCAATCGGCCCCGATCGAAGCGAGATCCAAGCCGTCCCCTCCGATGAAGTTGGCCGCGCAGTGGCCGGAAGGGAACTTATCGATCAAGGCAAGCCCTCGCTCGAAACGAGATCTAAATCCATCCCCGCTATCCTTGATGGTGCCTCAGTCGACTGGAAGTGACTTCGATTTCCCAATAATCCCCGATCAAAGCGAGCACCAACGCCTTCCCCCCAGCCATTGGTGGTGCAATAAGGTACCGAAAGGGGCTCACAAGTGGAAGCAAGCCCTCACTCGATGCGAGATAACGATCAGCGAACACCGAAAGAATCGCGATTCGTCATGATTTGCCCTTATCCCAAGTTCGGACACTTGTAACTCGCAAGCTCCACCCCACTCACAGAGTAGCCTTCCTTTGCACAGCAGCTCCCCTTCCGTCACGCGCTGCACGCGTGCCACCTTCCCCGGAGGGAACGGCTTTTTTCCTCTCGCAGCATTGTGGGGTGAAAGCTCTATATTCGTGTTCAATAAAATCCGCCGATCATGCCCCCCAGTTTGAATTCAAATGCAACGCAATCACCACAA
>DBWM01000018.1:22946-61621 GCA_002309015.1 Myxococcales bacterium UBA1238
ACGCAATCACCACAATATGCTCACCTTTTCGCATTCAAATGCAACGCAATCACCACAATATGATCACTTTTTTCAATTTAAGTTGTAAAGATTCACCACCCAGCGATGTTTTCTTTGCATTGAGATGCAACATCATCCCCAGTGATCGCTGATCGACGTGAACTGAACCTGGAAACGACCAGCATTCATCGGCGATTCAGCACGATATGCATCTCAACAGAGAACCACCGCGCGCTCATTTTTTGACATTGCAACTAAACGAAAGCACCACCCGGCGCTGCCCGTCTTGACTGCAATGCGAAAGCGATCACCACTACCTGGTGATCGGCGGTCACTCAACCTCCAGACGATCACCGTCCAATGCTGCTTTTTTCACTCACAAAAGCGGCCGCATCACCGCTGCGGGCTGCATCTGCCCTCTATACCCCGAACGGAATCACCACCCCCTGGTGATTTCTGCCCCATCCATCAGCCTCAGATCACCCCCCATCGTCCTCCGGCGATCACTCACCTGCCCTCAAAGCACCACCCGATGCGGCTTTAGAGCAACTCCATCTGGGCGCGTTCATGGATCAGGAGGGCTTTCTTCATATCCAGCCCTGCGCCAAACCCTACCATCCTGCCGTCTGAACCGACGATCCTGTGGCAGGGGATGAAGATCAGCATGCGGTTTTGGTGAAGCGCTCCGCCCACGCCACGGGAGGCGCCTGCATAGCCGATGCGATCTGCGAGCTCACCGTAGCTTACGGTCTCACCGTAGGGGATCTCCCTTGCAGCCCGCCAGACCGCCTTTTGAAACGGCGTCCCCTCGATGCAGAGCGCACCCTCAAAGCCTGCGTCAAACGAGCGACTCCCCTCTTCGTACGCCAGCAGGGCCTGCTCCGTCTGCCGCAAATAAAGCCGCGCCCGGTCGTATGCGGCGTTTTCCATATCGACCAGAAGGCGCTCGGGATCCTTAAACTGCGCTGCCTCTTCCCGGGTCGATAGCCGCTGAACCACCAGAAGCCCCTGCTCGCAGCAGCGGATCCCCAGCGTAAAACCAAGGCAGCTTACGGTCTTGGAGCAGATCGCCGCCCTTGAAACCACCCTCCTGCGGTTCACTCGCCCTCTTTTAACCCCCGCACCGCAAAGATACCGCAGGGATGCGCCTTACCCTTTAACAGCGCTTTCGGCCGCTCCTCGTAAATCAGCCGCGATCCGAGCTTCTGCACGATCGGATCGCTCACCAGAATCTCGCCCGCCTGCGCGTAGGAACAAAGGCGCGATGCTGTATTGACGGTATCGCCCACCACCGTATACGAGAGGGCCTTCGTGGATCCCATGTAACCGGCGATCACCGTGCCGCTGTTGATGCCGATCCCCACGTTTAAGGGTTGCTCGCCGTTCACCACCCTGAACCGGTTTAGATCGACCAGAGCCTTGCTCATTTCGAGGGCCGCCCTGATCGCGCGCTCGGTGTGATCGGCCTGAGGCACCGGGCTGCCCCAGACCGCCATCAATGCATCGCCGATGAACTTGTCGAGGGTGCCGTCGTGCTGGAACACGATGTCGACCAGGATCTCGAAATACTCGTTCAGCATGCTGACGATCTCGGCGGGCGCCACCGACTCGCACATCGCCGTAAAGCCCCGGATGTCGCAAAAGAGCACCGTAGCGTCGCGCGCGATCCCTCTGCGTTCCTCCAGATCCAGATCGCCCCTTACCACCATCTCGACCAGGTTCGGCGAAAGCAGCCGCGAGAGGTTGTTGCGCGCGAGCGTCTCCTGCTCCGCTTTGCGCACCAGGCGGGCGTTGGCCAGTTTGAGTGCCGCCTGTTGAGCAAACACCGTCAGCATCTGCAGATCTTTTTCGGTAAAGATCCCGGTCGCAATGCGGGAATCGAGATGGATCACCCCCAGAAAAGAATCACCGAACATTAACGGCACGCAGGCGATGCTGCGGATATTCTGGCAGATGATCGAATGGCTGGCCGAAAAGCGGCTGTCCATGGTCGCATCGCGCGAAAGCAGACCATGTTTGGTGGCGATGACTTCGTTGAGGATGGTCTGCGAGACCGCAACGCTTTCGCCCGGAGTACGGCTCAGGACTGCACAGGGCTCAGGTTTGCCCGATTCATCCAAAAGCAGGATGACGCCGCGCTCCGCATTGGTCACCTCCAAAGCCGTCTCCAGGATGCGCGCGGTCATGCGATCGAAGTCCCATTCCGCCCCTATGGCCTGATTCAGTCGGAATGAAATGCGCAGTTTTTCGTAGTCGCTGCGCAAAACTTCCTCATCCGTAATCTCGCTCTCCGGCAGGAAATGCGAATCCTGAGGAGGAAAACTGCAGCGCGAACAGATCGAGGTGGCCTGTCCTTCGAGATTCTCCTGGATACAAACCTGCGGCAGGGACGATCTCGGAGATTCCTGATCGTCTACGAAAAGCAGGCGGGATCCGCCCATCGAGATGAGATCACCGTCGTAAAGCCGCGTGCGCCCTTGCAAACGCCTTTGATTGACGTAAGTGCCGTTACGGCTGCCCATGTCCTGCAGGTAAAAATGTCCGTCGGAATACGTGATCAGCGCGTGATTCTTGGAAACCACGCGATCCAAAAGCTGCACGTTCTGGTCGCTGTGGCGTCCTATGGTGTTGATGGCCCGCAAGTAATAGACGCTCTCGTCTCCATCCGAACTCCGCACGAGCAAGCGCGGTTTGCCGCTCGCCCCATCGTCAAACGCCATCCTTCAATCCTCAAAGCCCAATGGCACAGGTCAATCGATGTCTATACATACCATGTTTGCTCACTTTTTGCAGTTGCGCATCCACAACATCCGCCCGGTGCGTTTTTCTGTCATTGTTCTCTTGAGTTGCAAAGCTTATCTTTGCGCGGCTTTCACTTTTGGGGATGTTGCAGATGAAAAAGTTCCTGATTGTTTGCGCCGTAGCGTTTGGGCTCCTGGCCATCGCAGCGGGCGTGTTCGTCGCCTTCTTTGACTTCGACAAACTGCTGAATGAGCAGAAAGACAAGTACCTGCCAGAGATCGAGAAGCTGATCGGTCGCAAAGTGGAGGTGGGTAAAGTCGCCACCACCTTCCTCCCCGTGCTCGGCGCGGAGTTGCAAAACATCAGGGTGCACGCAGCCAGCGAGGGTGAAAAGGCGCTCGTCGAGCTCCCCGCCATCACGTTCCAGGTGGAGCTTTGGGCCGCCATCAAGTCGTTCGGCAAGGATCTGCGGTTAAAGGCGCTCGTGATCGACGGCATGAAGGTGAACGTGGTGCGCCGCAAGGACGGGACGCTCTCGTACGAAGACATCGTGAAGCGTTTGACGGAGGGGCCGCCGAGCGAGGAGGAAGCGCCGAAGCCGCTGGATCCCGAGGTCGTAGAGCTCATCAAAACGATCAAGCTGAAGCGCGTGGCGCTGCAGAATGCGACGTTTAACCTGATCGATCAGGCCACGGGCGGCGACGAAGCGGATTTGCAGATTCACGACTTTTTGTTTGAGCTCAAGGATGTCGCGCTCTCGGATCCGTTCAACGTGCATCTTTCGGCGGCGATTTTTTCGAAGCAGAAGAACTTCGACCTGAAGGTGGTGCTCGGCCCCATCCCCTTCGACGATCCCGCTTCCTGCCCCGTCGATTTTGTGGAGCTCCACGCAAACGAAGTGAACCTCGCGGCGGTGATGCCTTATCTCGGAAACGACCTGCCCGTGAAAATTGCGTCCGCGCAGTTTGGTGCGGATTTGCGGATCGACGATCCGCTGGCGACCCGGGGTAAAATCATCGTCAAGGGCGGCGTGGATCTGGCCCATGTAGCGGTGGGGATGCCCAATCCCGGTCCGGAGTTCACGGTTTCCGTTCACCCCAATCTCACCTTTGCCCCGGAGTCCGGCGATCTCGATCTGACGGGTTTTGTCATCAAGCTGAACGACATCGCGCTGCTTGCGGAAGGTCAGGCGCATCAACTGACGAGCGAGCGGCCGAGCTTTGACAACCTGCAGCTCCATACGGAGCATTTTGATCTCGAAAAACTTTTGGGGCTCGTGCCCGACGTGAAAAACCTGTTGCCCAAAGGGACCAACCTGAAGGGCGAGCTGGTTTTGAAGGCGCTGGCAAGCGGGGATCCGAGCGCGCAGGACTTTAAACTCGACCTGAATCTCGACAACTGCCTGATCGCGCTGCCGCAGACGTTCTACAAAGCCCAGAAGACGCCGCTGCATTTGCTTTTGGATGCGCATTTAACCCAGAGCGATGCGGATTTGCGCGACTTCGATCTTTCGGTGGGACCTTTGAAGCTGGCGCTTAAGGGCACGGTTCAGAACTTTGAAGATCCGCAGTTCAACATCGAGGGCGGGACCGGAACGTTCAACATCACGCAATTGGTGCGCATGCTGCCTTCTGTACATTCCAGTATCCCTGCGGACGTCACGGTGGGCGGCTCGATGAATCTGGACGTGAAAGCGAAGGGTAATCTCAAGAATTTGGATGCCGGGGTTCGTCTGGGGCTGGTCGGCGCCGATCTTGAAGTTCCGGGAACGACGCTGAAGGGCAACGGCAACATCTCGGTCACTGCAAAGGGGAATCCGGAGGGTGCCATCGGCGTCCGGATGAATGCAAACATGACGCCGCTCGAAATTTTGGCCGCCGAGGCTTTTCAGAAGCCCACGGGAACGCCTTTAACATTGGACGCGAACGTTCAGGTAGCGGGCAGCAAGATCAATTTGGGCGGCTTGAAATTCGTGATGGGGCCCGTGAACCTTTCGGGGTCGGGCTCGATGAATACAGCTTCGCAAACGGTGGCGCTCGACGCGACTTTGGCCCGCATGAACCTTGCGGAGCTTTCAAAGATGGTGCCTGCCCTTGCAGAGAGTCCCGTGGCGAAGGCCAACCTGGGGATGGGAATGTCAGTGAAAGGCAGTCTGGCCGATATGACACAGCTTGAAGCTTCATTGCGCGACTTTTTCTTTGGATTGGGTCGCTCGTCGGTGACGGGTCAGGCGACGGTTAAGAATATTGAAGTCCCGAACATTCAATTTGCGTTCAACGCGCCCATTTTGGACATCGATGAAATGTTTCCTTCAACGGGAGCGGCCAAAGAGGAGTCTGGAGAGAGCGGACCTGTGATCATTCCCGAAATTGTGAAGCAAATGACCGTCAATGGTCAGCTCGGCGTGGGTCAGGGTAAGGTCGCAGGTTTCCCGTTCCAGAATTTTAAGGCGGGGATTGGACTTCAGAATGGCGTGCTGACTTTCAGCGCCCTCGATTTTAATGCTTATGAAGGCAAGTTTACGGCCGCAAAGACGACAGCGAATCTTGCAGGTGCTGAACCCACGTTTGACGCGGATTTTGACGTCTCGAACGTGAACGTGAAGAAGCTGCTCGCCGAACAGGCGAACCTGAAAGATGTGATCTCAGGTCGCATGGGTGCGCATGTCGATCTGAAAGGCCGGAGCTTCGACTGGCCCGTGCTTTCTCAGAATTTAAACGGCAAGCTGAACGTTCACCTGAAAGACGGCCAGCTTGAAAAGCTGGATCTGCAAAAGCAGGTGCTGGGATCGATCACGAACAAGCTGCCCATGGCCAAACTCAATCTGCCCAAGACCAAGGCCGTCGCATTTAAGGATTTGCTCGCTGAATTCATGATCAAAGACGGCAAGGCGCAGCTGAAGAAGCCCATGGAGTTAAAGACAGGTGAAGGTCCCCTCTCGTTTGACGGCTACATCGGTCTCGACACTTCATTGTCTCTCGATGGCGACTGGAAGATGTCCCCGGAAGTTGTGCACGCGATCACCTTCAAGAAAGTAAAGCCCAGCAAGCCCGTGAACGTCGGCATCTCGCTCGGCGGCACTGTGGACGATCCCAAATTCAAGTCGCTCGACGTGACGGAGCTCGCGGAAGTCATCGCCAAAGGTTTGATCGGATCTTCTTTGGGTATCGATTTGGAGGACGCCAAAGCGCAGGCCGCGAAGTTAAAGAAACAAGCTGAAGCCGCCGCGCAGGCCAAGATCGACGAGGCGAAAGCCAAAGCCGATGAGGCAAAGAAGAAAGCGGAAGCTGAAGCCAAGAAGAAGGCCGATGAAGCCAAGAAGAAGGCCAAGGACAAAGCAAAAGACAAGATCAAGAAGCTCTTCTAAAGCCTGAAAGTCCCCTTCCCCTCCATCCCGCCTCGATTCCTTTCCAAAACCTTCAAGATTCAAAAATTTTCGTTCCAGACGAGACTTGAACTTTCAGGATTCTCGTCGAATCGTTCTATGCCGTACTTGAAGTTTCAAGTCTTGCACAGAACAGCTCTGCGTCGTTCTTGAATTTTCAAGTCCTGCAAAAATCCACTCCATGCCGGTCTTAAAGTTTCAAGTTTCACGCAGAGCGAATCCAAATGAAACCTGAAGGCTCAGGATGCAGATTATCCGATCAGGCCTTCACATCGGGCGATCGACTCTCCTGCGCCTTCGTTTCCTCTTCCGCTCGATCTTTCTGTTCAAGCGCCTGCAGGCGCTCGTTCAGCTTTGAAAGCTCGTTTTTGATTTGCCTGCCCTTGAGGCCAAAATAGAAGATTGCCGCAAAGGAGAGCGCCCAAAAAAGGGCGTATGCGATCAACAGGTGACGTTTGCCCATGGCCTCGTCGTAACTTGCAAAGCAAAGGGCGGGAAAGAGCAGCGCGAGGGCGCAAAAGAGTTTTCCAGATCGGATCATCGTTCTTCCTCCATCTTCGAGAGTCTTTTTTTCATCTGAATCACCGCGCGCTCGGCTTTAAGACCGTTCCATCTGAGCGCGAAGAGCCCCAGAAACAGGCAGAGCTCTGCAAAAAAGAAGCTGTAGAGTGCAAGGCGCATCTCGAAGTTTAATCCCTGGCTCACCACGTTTTTGGGGTGAAGTCCCTGCATCCGGTTGACCGCCGAATGCACAAAATAGATGCTCGGCGTTCCGAACAGGGCCAAAACCGCTGCAAGCTTTTGGGTGGCTTTTTCGTGGCTCACATTTTGCAGCGCCACATAAATCGTGAAGATGAGCACCAGAAAAGCCATGCTCGTCAGACGCGGTTCCCATTTCCACCAGACGCCCCAGGAGACTCTCGCCCAGAGCGGGCCCGTGATGATGACGATATAACCAAAAAAAAGGCCCACTTCAGCGCCCACACGGGCAAAGAGATCGAATTTTTCTTTACCCTGGAACAAAAAGCAGAGGCTCGAAACGAATGCGATTAAAAAACCGATGTACGAGAGCCATGCGGAAGGCACGTGGAAGTAGAAAATACGTTGCACATCGCCCATCGAATCGATTCTGGGCGCAACCAGAAAAGCAAAGCAGAGCGCGGCGGCCGTCAGAACCGCGCCCGAAATGCAAAGTAAGGCGTAGCGCTTCATCACTCCTCTCCCAGACTTTCAAGAAAAAACAAATTGAAGCCGATCATCACCAGGTCAAAGCAAAGCATGAACAGGAACGCCGATACGGCAGACTCGAAGTTTAAGATCGCGTATGTAGCCGCGCTGCCCGCAATCAGAAGGGGCGCGCTCAAAGGAAACACGATCACCGGCAAAAAAGACTCTGCAAGCCTGCTCTGGATCGACAAAAAGCGAAGCGGGACCGCCAAAGCGGAGAGTCCCAGCGTGCAGAGCAGGATCTGAACGCTCTGAAGCCCCATAGCGCCCCAATGGAGCGGCACGTGAAGTCCAAGCGAGAGCAGGAACGCCAAAAACAGCGCCACCAGGCTGCATTCCAGGGTTTGAACGAGGATTTTTGAAAGCAGAACGGTCCAGAAGGGCAAAGCGGTCATCAGCACCGCAGTCTGCGCATCGAGCGCTGTCTCGGCCTCAAATGCGCGGCCCGTGGAAAGCACAGAGGCAAAGAGCATCGAGATTTGGAGCGCCAGCGGGTAAAAGCTTTGCCCCAGTCCGGGCTTGGCCAGGGTTGAAACCGAAAACAAAAGCGCCACGGAGGCTGCAAATAAAAAGAGACCGCAGAGGTTCCGTTTTGAGCGCCATTTGAGCTTCACATCTTTTTGAAGGAGCCAGAAAAGGCATCGGAGTTGATCTTTAAACTTCATGCTGAACGCCCAGATGCTCGCGATAAAGCTGCAAAAGCGATCCCTGCCCGATGGGGCCTGCGAATAAAACCCGACCCTTCCTGAGGAAGATCGCGCCGTTTGCAAGGCCGCTCAAACTTTGAAGATCGTGGCTCACCACCAGCGCAATGCCCCCGGATTTCTGATGTTCGAGCAGAGCCGCCTGAAGCAGGGCCTGACCTTCAAAATCGAGGGCCGTAAAAGGCTCGTCCAGAATCAAAAGTTCGGGATCGTGCAAAAAGGCGCGCGCGAGAGACAGGCGCTGCAACTGCCCCCGGCTCATCGTTCGCAAGAAAACCTGAGATTCCTTTTTGAGCCCGAAGCGCTCCAGCGCCGCTCCCGTCTTTTCGAGCGGATCCCTAAGGCCGTAGAGATGGGCCAGGAACAATAAATTTTCTTCTGCGGTCAGCTCGGCGTAGCAAAGAGGTTTCTCGGCTACATATCCGATGCGCCGGCAAAGGCCTGAACGATTTTGATGCGCATTTTGCCCGTCGATCTGCCACTCGCCTTCTTCAGGCTTTTGCAGGAGCGCCAAAATGCGGCAAAGACAGCTCTTGCCCGCCCCATTCTGCCCGCAGAGTGCCCATAAACTTCCAGGTTCGAGCTCAAACCCCACCCGAAGGAGCGCCCATTGTTCACCAAAGCAAAGCCCCAGATTTTTGGCTTCCGCAAACATCAGGACTCCCCTTTTTGCATGCTTTTCAATGCCTGAACTCCAAAGCAGGCCGTAAGCCCCAAAAGGCCAAAGAGTGAAGCGCAACCCCCCGCCCAAATCAAAAAATAGAGCGGCGTCAAAAACCATTTGAGCCTGATTTTGGGTGGCGAGGCTTCAAGAATTGTGGGGATCACCGAAAACTCGTCCAGCTCGAGCCTGCAAAAATCGCGCTCTGCCGTTTTCTTTTTGCCTGCATAAAAACGATGTTCCAGCTCAAACGAGCAGAGCGCGCGATGACGCCTCAAAAGCTGAACCTGCGCCAGACGCGCCCGATCGCGCTCTTCAACCTTCAAAAGCCTGAATGTGGAACGCGTGCCTTGAATCGAAGTTTCCTGCCCCACGCCCTGGAGTTCTTCCTCGCCCCTGAGCTGCAGCGACAGCCCGCAGAGCCCAAAAACAAAAAGCCCGAGACCCAAAGTTGAAAGCTGCATCAAAAAAGCGGCACCATCCCGTTTCTTTTGCCGAAAAAGCCCAAACAATCCTTCCCATTTGAAGCTCAGGCAAAGCCCAAAGCCCAGAGCGGCCGCCCATAAAACTTCAATCCCCTGCCAGACAGAGAGCGCATGCGGTACGGCATGCTCAGGCTTTAAAAAAATGGTTCGAAGCCCGTATCGGTTGCTCCAGATCAAACAAAGCGGCATCGCGAACGCGAGCAGAACGATCATGCGCTTCCGCCAGCGGCTCTGATCCGCCATCGATCGCAAAAGTCCGAGCGTCAGCAGCAAAAGCCCGAGCGGGACTTCAAAAACGTTGTACCAGCCCGCTCCAAACCGTTTCGGTGTTCCAAAGAGCGCCGTCAGCGGCTGCGCGAGCGTGCCCAAAAGCAAAACCAGCAGCATCGCGCCCAAAACGAGCTGCATGAAAAGCAAAGTGAGCGATTCGGGCGCACCGACTGATGCCTGAATAGTCCGTCCCCGCCTTTTGGCCGCAATCTGCGCCCCAAGAAACAGCGAGAAGCTGATCAAAAAGATCGCCGCAAAGGCCGAACTTGTGGGACTCATGCCGAAGCTGTGAAGCGAGGTCACGAGCTTTGATCGCGTCAGCATCGCGCCCAGCATCGCCAAAAGAAAACTCAGGCCCGCCCAAAACCGCCGCGCCCCCGAACCCGAAACCAAAAGCGCGCCCAAAAGCGACAAAAACGGCATCAGCGAAGCGTTCTCCACGGGATCCCACGCCCAGAAACCGCCCCAGGCAAGTTCAGCATGCGCCCAGACGCCGCCCGTAAAATTCCCAAAAGCGAAGCAAAAGAAAGCGCCCCACAAAGCGGGCCTCAAACGTTCAAACAACCCCTCGCGCTCAAAAAACAGGCCCTCGGCCAACAAAGCAAAAAACGGCAGCGCCAATAGCGCATACCCTAAAAACAAAGCGGGCGGATGAAGCCACATTTCTGCGGTCTGAAGCAGCGGCTCGAGCCCCAGACCGTCCTGCGGCAATTCTGAAGCCTGAAGCGGCGCAAAGGGCGAATCCACAAAGGCTTCGACGATCAACAGTGCAGACTGAAAGGCAAAATAAAGGCCCGATGCCCGACAGGGCTTTAAAAAAACGAATCCCAGCGCGCTCTGAAAACATAACCAGAGCAAAAGCGACCCCGGCTGCCCCGCCCAAAAAGACGGGATCAGCTCCCAGGGCGTCATGCTGGCGCTCGAAGTTTTAAAGATGTAGCGGATCGAAAAATCGCGAAGATTGAAGAGCAAAAACAGCCATCCGGCCGAAAAAAGAAGCAAAATGAACTGCCAGAGCCGTGCTTTTTTAAAAAAAGGCTGAACTCTGACCGCAAAGCCTGAAACCGCGCAAAAAATGGAAGCCAAAAGCGATGCAAAGAGCAGCGCCTGGCCCAAAAACCCGCTCATCGATATTTCGAGGGACATTTGGCCACCACCTCATCGGCCTTCAAAACATTCGCGCTCAAAATGCCGCTCACCAGCGCCTCCCTCGATTCTTCGAGGGCATCGGGCAGCGCCCCTGCAAACTGCACCAAAATCCTGCAGCGCTCGCCCGCAAGCTCAAACCGCACCGGAACTTCCGGATCGCGCTTCAAACTCCCAGGCGCCACCACCCCCAGCACCTGCACCGGCTTCTCGCCCGTCCCCGCCTCACAGGCCTCATCAACCTGCAAAAAAAGCTGCCCCTCCTCCAAAAAACTTTGCGCGAGCGCATAAAAAAACGCCACGCCCAAAACCAAAAGGATGCCGTAAAGCCATTTTCGGGAATGCTTCATGATTGAACTTTCTTTTTGAAGCGACGGCTCAAAAAGCCCCCGCCCGAACTTTCAAGCCGGACTCTGCGCCCTTCCCTGCGCCTCTTGAAAACTCAACGCTCAAAAATCACCCTTTGCGGTTGACTTTGAACTTTTGGCATGCCATAGCATGTAAAATTTTTTTGCGAGGCATTTCCATGAAAGACAAGTTGGCGGAATTCTTTGGTTCCCTGTTGCAAAGCGACGTCGCCACCCGGGTTTTGCAGAGCGAGAATCTTCAGAACGCGTTCGTCAAGGCGTTTACCAAATCTGCAGAGCTCAAGCAGACCGTCGAGAACCGCATGAGCGTTCTTGTCGATACATTGCATCTGGTGAGCCGCGAATCTTTTGAAGCGATCAAAAATGAGATTCAGGATTTGCGCAACCAAATCGTCGGACAGGATCTGAAGGATCTTTCGAGCCGCCTGACGCGACTTGAGGACGCTTTTGCCGCGTTCCAGGCGCAATATCGCGAAGACGGAGAAAAAAAGTCGGTCGAAATGTCGCAGTTTGCGGTGGATTTTCAAACCAAACTCGACGCGATCAAGTCCGAACTGCAAAGCCCGTTCCAAAGCGCGCCCGCAGCGGCTGCCACCGAAGCTGCAACTTCCCGGTCGAACGCCGACGACATCTTTGAACATCCCGCACAGTCAAACAGCGCAGAAGTTCCCGCAAGCGCGCCCAAGCCCCGCCGCAGCCGCAAAAAATCCGGCAACTGATCCCTCAAAACTTCCTTCCTTTCGCTCGATCTGATCGCAAGCTGACTTTAGGTTCCGACGTCCCTTCCGACCGCTTCGCAGCCTTCTTCCCCAAAGGGAAAGGCTTCGTGGACCGCTTTTCCTGGTTCCAGAGACTTCGAGTTTTGCATCGGGCCGTTCCACGCCTTACTTGAACTTTCAAGTTTCGCATCGAGCCGTTCTGCGTCGTACTTGAACTTTCAAGTATCGCACAGAGCCGTTCGGTTCCATTCTTGAACTTTCAAGTCCTGCATCGGGCCGTTCGATTCCATTCTTGAACTTTCAAGTTCCATGCAGAATCGATTCGAGCAGATCCTGAACGTTCTTTTCTTCGCTCGTGCCCTTGCAGTCTTCGGCCGCAGCTTTCGCGCTCTTTAAAGCCTCGTCTCTCTGGCCCATCTGTAACTGCAAGTTTGCGATGCGCTTGAAGATCTTGCCTCTGAACTTTCCGGGTAAGGCGGCCTGCGCCTGAAGCTGAAGCAACGACAATAAACCGGCGTTATCGCCCAGCGCGATGAGAGTCTGCTCCTGCAAATCCATCGCTTCCACGTTTTCGGACCAGGCCTGAAGGCTCAGGTTCAAAAGCGATCGGCGCTCGGTTAAATCGGAACAGAGACGGGCGGCCTCCAAAGCGATCCGCGACTGTTTGGCCTTTGCTGTGGGCGTGTTTCCAAAGTCCAGAGCGGCCTGGGCTTTTAAAGCCTGACAAAGATCGGCCTCAGAGCCTTCCTGACGGGCAAAGTTGACCCAATCCTCGATCAGCATGCTTTCAGACAAAACCTGACTCGCCTGGAAGTAAAACTGCATGGCTCTTGAAGGATCGGACTGCTCCAGAAAGCCTGCAACCTTCCACTTGCGATATGCAGCTTCCTTTTTGCTCAGATCATCCAGATCCTGAAGCATCACGTCGGCCGCTTCGCCGTTCCGGCCCGCTTCAGAAAGTAATTGCACCAGCAAATCGAGCGCGCGATCGCCCTCGGGAAGCGCAGCTTTCGCTGAAACGATCGCTTCTTCGATCCGACCTGCCGCCTTTAAGATCGAAGCCTTCAACAGCTCCACAGAACTTTCACTCTGCCCGCCCTGCCTTCTGCGATCGTACAATAAAAGCAAAGCATCGAAATCTTCGCGTACGGCGCAAACATCTTCCAGATTTTCGAGCGCCTCCTGCCAGGGATCGCTTCCAGGACTTGCCAGATCGAGCGCGCGCCGCCAGGCCTCCTCCGCAGCTTCCATATCGCCCTTCTCGTCGCGCTCGTTTTCGGCCACCATCAGCCACAAATCCGCCGCATCCTCGCTCTCGCCTGCTTGAATCGCCGCTTCGCGCAACGATCCCGCATCGCCCGCACTTAAACCTTCGAGATCGTCGTCCGGCGCATCCGCAAAATCCCAGAACGCCGAATCCCCAGTCGGAGCTGACGAAGCCGCTTCCTGAACGTTCGCGTAAGACTCCAGCCGCGCCTCTTCCCAACCCGTACCTTCACAGAGCGCGTGCAAAAACTCCGCGGGCGTCTGCAACTTTGAAGCTTCAAAAAGATCCTTCAGACGCGAAGCTTCCATCGCCGAGTCCGCCGCCTGCCCCCAAATCCCCGCCGCCGCAAGCGCCAGCTCCACATCGCGCCGCGCCGCAGCCTCCTCGCCCTGCAAAGCCTCGATTTGAGCCGCCTCCGCAAAACAAAGCGCCGCCGCATCCTCCTCCAGCAAGTCCGCATGCTTCTTTAAAACGTTCAGCAGCTCCGCGCGCCGATTCTGACTGCGATAGATCTCTTCAAGCCCCGAAAGCGCCCCCAAACATTTGGGTTGAACGCCCAAAGCCAGCGTATAGGCCTCCGCCGCCTCGTCTGAACGATCGAGATGCTTCCGGAGCCAGTCGCCGCGCTCACAATAAAATGAAGCCGTGCAATCCGCATCCACCGACGCATCCGCAAGCTGCAAACAGAGATCCGCCGCCTCCTCTGCCTCCCCCAGCTTTCGATCGAGCGCCAGGAGCGCCTCTGCAAACTGCAAGGGTTCCAAAGCCCGCGCTTCCAGCAAAATCGAGCGCGCCCGAACATCATCGCCCAGCGTCGACGACAAAATCTGCGACAACGCAAACAACCACTGCGCCTTTTTGGGCCCCGGCTTTGCCCCGTGAATCGCAAGTTCCAGATCCCGCGCAAAATCCCCCGCATTCGCTGCGTGAAGATCCTTCAATGCGCAAAGCGCCTCGTCCACCTGCGTTTCAGTTCCACAAAGCGCCTTCTGGTAGAACCTCACGGCTTTCTGAGGGTCCACCCCGCGCAGCAAACGCGCCAGTTGAAGGTTCAAGTCCGCCCGCGACTGCGTTTTTGCCTCACTCTGCATCGCCCGGAGCGCCGATTCGACGTACTGCAGCCCCAAAGACTTTTCATTCTGCGCAAATGCGCATTCCGCAAGGGCACAGAACGCCTGAACCTGCCCCGGATCGCGTCCCGCCGCCGCCTGAAACTTCGAGATCGCCTCCGCATCGCGCCCCGCCCTTCTTAAAAGTTCACCCTGCCTGCAGCAGAGCTCCGCCACCTCCCCAGAAGCCTGAGGTAAAGCCGAAAACGCCTCGATGCCGCGATCGAAAATCCGGGAAGCCGCCTCCGCATTCCGCACCGCATCCTGCGCTTCCACCGCCTCCGCCCAGCCGCAAAAAGCCGGCACCGAATGTTCAAACTGCCCCGCGATCGCCGAAAACACCTGCTCCGCCAACGCAAACGCCCGCTTTTGCAGCGCCGCCTGCCCCAAACGGATCCCAGACGCCTCCCCCAGCTCCGAAAGCTGATCCGCCATTTTCGAGAACGCCCGCGAAGCCTCCGCAACATCGCCCAGCAAAAGCGAGACCTCAAAATACGCGCTCCAAAGGCTGATCCAACTTTCATGCGACGAAATCAGCTGCTCCAGCAGCGCCCTGCAGGTTTGAGGATCGCTCTGAAGCACCGCCCGCGCCGCCGCAAAATTCGAGAACGCCGCAAACTCGCTCTGCCCCAAGGTTTGATATTCGCGCGCAAGCTCGACGTATTTTTTTTGCGCCTCTGCGTTTAAACCCTGCGCCCAAAGCCGCCGCGCCTTCGAAAGCAACGCCTGCAGCGCCGCCTCGCCCTCAAATGCGCGATCCGCAACCTCGGGCACATCGAGCATCAGCAGGCGATCGCACAAAAACCTTTGAGTCTCGCGCGGAGCCTCGCTCAAAAGCGCCCGATACGCCTCGCAGACCTCCGAAACCTCGCCCTTCGAAAGCCGGGTTTCCCACTCCAAATACGCCTCGCGCCCCCGCTCACACGCAAAATAAAGATCGCCGCAGGGCCCCAAAACATCGCTCTTTGAATCGCAAGCCGCATCGCGCACCCATTCGAGCGTCCATTTGCCCTGACTGCATTCCGAAAAAACCGCGCGCGCATCCCCACGGGAAGGCAACTTCCATCCCAGCGGCACCAGCGTCCAGCTTAAAATCGCTTCGAGCGGCGAGAACCGCATTTTGGAGCACCCCAAAATTCCGGTCCGCCCCGCAAAGCTCGGCAGCGCCTCTGCAAAAGCCTGAAGCATCCGCGCACAAATCTGCGGCAGACTCTGAGACGCCTGACCCCACATCTGCATCTCAAAGATCGAGATTGAAAGATCCTGCTCGCCCTCCAGCGCAAAAAGCCCGCGCATGAAAAACGGGATGCGATCCCCATCCGCCTCACACCATTCCGCAAAGATCGAGACGGATCCCTCGCGCAGCTGCAGCGCACTCAAAAAAACCGGCGTCCCCCGCAACGCCTCGCGCGCCACCTTGAAAAGATCAGCCTCCGAAAGCGCGATGCGCAAGCGCTCCAGACTCGTCGCGTGCTGCTTAAACTGCGAAACCCCGCTGCTGAAATCGAGACGCCCCGGCAACGGCAGGCTCAGATGCAAAGCCTCAACTTCAAAATTGTTTTGGATGCGACAAGGGCTCAGCCGTAAAACTCCACGCCCCGCCTGCAGCTCCAAAGAAAACCCTGCACGCTGCCCACTCACTTGCGCCCCATCATTTTTATGACTCGACTTGCAAAGCCTGCGCTAAATCCGCTCGCTCCGGCTCCGAATGCGTCTGTAAATAACGCAAATTCACGAGCACCAAAAGCTGATTGACCAGATCCAGATTCATCACGCTTTCGGGCGGCACCTGCGCCTTCACTTCCGCCTCTGAAAGCCCCGCAAAGCAGCGCGAACACCAAACCAGCCCCTCGGACGACTGCACCGCCGGCCCATGGGTTCTGCAAATCAGCGGGCGCACGGGATAAATGCTGCAAGCGCCTTCGGCATCGATAAAAAGGCAGCGCGAAGGCTTCGGAGCGCGATCCCTGACCGCCTGCAACACGTCGGGATGCGCCTGCAACCATTCGCGAATCGCCGCCACCTCCACCGCAAACGCCGTGCGATCCGCGCAACAACAAGCGTCGCACCCCTTGCGACATGAAAGTCCCTGCCCCTGCCCGCGCTCCACTTTTTGCAAAAACGCGTCGATCTTTGCGACCAACGCGTCGTATTCCGGCAGGCTGCTCACGGCAGGACCGCGCTCAAAGGCACCGTCAACTTCGTTTCGCCCGCCTGAATCTGCAGCGAGCCAAAATACGCGTTCCCGTCTTCGGCTGCCCGGGTCAAAGTGACCGCGACCGGCAACTCGCCCTTCGCAGGCAACTCCAGTGCGCCGTCGTATGCGACCGAAAATGCATCGCTGCTCTCATCGCTGAGCGCGATCGCATCCAGGGTGACCGATTCGCCGCCCACATTTGCAATCTTCACCGTCAATGTCTTAGACTGCCCCTGCAACGCCTCCCCAAAATCGAGCACAGCCTGATCGACCACCAACACCCCTGACAGCGATGTCGCATCCCGCGTCAAATGGATGTGGCTGACATTTTGATCAGGAGACGACGCATTTTGCTCGTCCGCATTCTTCGCATTGGAGGTGATGATCAAAACGTCATCCTGGCTTGCGCTCCCCTGCGCCGGCGTAAGCGTGACCTCGCGCGTAGCCTTAGGCAGCAACGAAAAACTCGTCTGCTGACTGCCCAGGCTGTAAACGCCCTTCTCGAACTTCATCGACAAAAGGTTCACGGGCAAATCGCCGGGATTAAAGAACGTGACCACCTTGGGGAACAGATCGCCGTTTTCGTTGGGCTTAAAAACCACCACCCGGTCACTGATGTCAGACTCCGCGCGCACAGAAAGCATGGGGTACGCCGGTCCCGAGGTCACCAGCGTCTTTCCCGCACTCCCGCCGTTGCTCACAAACGACAGCTCCATCACGTCGTGAAGATCATCCTGAGGCTCATAAATCACCGTCACATATTCTGTTTCGCCTTCTTTCAGGTTCCAGGGCAATTCGTGATCCTTTTGGATGGTAAACTCACCTTCCCCCACCACCGGTGTGCGATATCTGGTCTTCAGTTCCGAAACCGTAAGCGGCGCCGTGCCTGCATTTTTCACCACCAGCATGCTTCGCCCCGTCCGATTGGGCTCAGCTGCAATAAACTTGTCGTAAAAAGAAATCGCCGTCTGACTCACGCTCAGCTGAGCTGCAGCCGCCTGCACAGAAAGCTCAATCTTTTTCACGGGATCGTCGATGGCATTGCTTTCGATCACCAGGTAAGTGGACGCGGGCGCTGTGGAACTCAACGGCCGATACCGCAGGTCAATATCAAAAAACGCATCCTCACCCAGGGTATAAGGCAGCTGCGGATGCTTGGTGATGATGAATTCGCAGCCATCGGGCAACGGATCGCTTTCCTGAAGCCCCAGCATCGGCATGGAACAGGCATCTTTGCCCGAAGCTGCGTCGTAACTGCTTTCAATATAAATGTTTTTAACGATCAGATCGGCGCTGCCGCTTTGCCTCACTTCCACGGTTTGGTAATCGCTTTGATTTTGAGGCACGCGCTTAAACAGGAGTGCTGTAGACGGCGTAACGTCAATATCAGCCGATGTTTTGGATGAAAAGCCATCCGATCCGCAAGCGGAGCAGAATAAAACGATCAATCCAGATTCTAAAATCGCGTTTCGCATCTCAATTCCCCAAAAAAATAGACGGGCAACTTTACACAAAAAGCTCCTTCAATGATAGCCCGCCACAAAAAAACCCGCGCCCTTTACAGCATCCTCCCTGACATCATTGTCGCGATTCGGCGCTCACCCTCGACCCCCAATCCCGCCTCAAACTGCAGCGCCATTTTGACTGTATAAAAACGTATTGAATTTCAACAAGTTATAAAACTTGGCACGATGTTTGCATATTAACCGTGCCGTCAAACAGCTTTGGAGGATCCCATGTTGAACACCACTTTGAACTCAAACGCTTCCGCTTCTGCCCGCGATACTTCTGCTTCCTGCGGTTCCATCAGCGAGGTCCAAATTTACCTCAACAGCATTGGCCGAGTCCAACTGCTGAACCGCGAAGATGAAATCGTCATCTTCCGTAAAATCTTAAGCGCGCGTTCCCAGGTGTTGTCAGCCCTCCTGAGCACCGATATCGGCGTTCAGGCGTTCATCGATCTCCCTCACGAGCTCTGTTGCGGCAATCGCACCCTGCGCGACGTCGTCGCCGACACCTCGCTCACCGATGCGGACGAAGAAAACCCGCTCTCCGGACTGCCCCGATTAGAGCGCCTGGCCAAACAGCTTCAGCGCCTCAACCAAAAGCGCCATCAGGCCCGCATGAACGATCGCAAAGAACCCAGCATCCTTGAGTTCGTCGACATCGTGCTGCACATGAACCTGCAATGGAGCGTGGTGGAAGACGCCATCCAAATGCTTTACCAAACGCGCAAGAGCATGAACGACTGGCAATCGCTGATCGATGAATGTGCTTTAATTGCGGGGATTTCGGCCGAAGAGCTCCTGAGCGATCACCCTGCAGCGCAATGCAGTGCTGAAGCGCTCCACGAATTAAAAGTGACCGCTCACCGCGCAAAGCGCCATATCGTCGAGATCGAAACCTCCGCCGGACATTCCGCAGCCGAGCTGGATCAAACCATCCGGATGCTTCAGCAGAGCTCACGCGCCTTAAAGCGCGCCCGCAGCGAGATGATCCTGGCAAACCTGCGTTTGGTGGCCAGCATCGCGCGCCATTATTTAAACCGTGGACTCGATTTTTTGGATTTGGTGCAGGAAGGCAGCGTGGGCCTGATGCGCGCCGTCGAAAAATTTGATTGCGAACGCGGCTTCAAGTTCAGCACCTACGCCACCTGGTGGATCCGCCAGTCGATCAGCCGGGCCATCTCGGATCAATCCCGCACTATCCGCATGCCCATCCATGTGGTCGATATGGTGGGCCGCATCGCCCGCACCGCGCACAGCATGGAACAGGAACTGCAGCGCGAAGCCAAACCCGAAGAAATTGCTGAGCGCCTGGGCCTCTCGGTCGAAAAAATCAATCACGCGATGCGCATCAACCGCTCGCCCATGTCGCTCGAAATGCCCGTTGGCGATGATGACAGCCAACTCTATGATTTAATTGAAGATACCGCCGCCGAGAACCCCGCTTCGATGACGATTCAGACGCTGACCGATTCGGCCACAAACCGCGTCCTCGATCAGCATTTGACGCCTCGCGAAGCCGCTGTCATCCGCCTGCGCTTTGGCATCGGTGTTCCGCGCGACCATACCCTTGAAGAAGTGGGCGAAATTTTCTCTCTCACCCGCGAGCGCATTCGCCAAATCGAAGGCCAGGCCCTCCGCAAGCTGCGCTACAGCTTAAAGGATTCTCAGCTTCGTCAGGATTACGAAGAAAACCTCGCCTGCTAACGCCCGGAAATCGCTTCTAAAAACGACGCCGCATCCTGATTCTGCGGATCAATCTGCAGCAATTCCGTCCAGGCATTGCGCGCCTTCTCCATCTGTCCCATCCTCGCCGCTGCAATCCCCAAATTCAGCAAAGCGCCCACATGGTGCGGTTCTCGCTGCAAAAATGCGCTCAACACCGCCAGGGCAGCGCCGTCATCCCCCGAACGCCCCAGCGCTTTTGCCAGCTCCAGCTGCGCCTCATCGTCTTCCGGATGCGAGTTTAAATAGGCCCTAAAATAAAAAACAGCATCATCCCAATCCTTCATCTGAACCGCGGAAATCCCCGCTTTTCGCGCAGCCAGCATGGGATTCACTTCAGCCAAATCTGCATATTTTTCAAAGGCTTTCCGCATTTTTTGATGGCTGTAATAGCAGTTGGCCACCGCCATTTGCACCCAGGTCATCGATCTCGACAAACCGCTTTGCGGCACTTGGTTCAGCAGCGCGCGCCGACTTCGCAGCGCCTGAGGCAAACAGCTGGCCCCCTCCTTTTGCATCACCTCCAGCATCTTTTGAGCCTGCTGTGGCAGGATGACCCATGGGCGCCCCGCATAAAACATATTTAAGTTAACTTCAATCAACGCTTTTTCGAAATTGGTCCATTGGGGTGGCCACAGCGAATCGGCCGCTCGCGCAGGCAAAGGTTCGTAACAATCCAGAACCCCGAGCACCCGCGCGATGCTCCAAAGCAGCATGCTCGACTCCGCCCGATGCAGCGATTCGTCGTCGTTCACCTCGTACAAAGGCGTCAGACTGCGCACCACCACAAAGGGCGACGCGAAATGGCTGTTTTCCAGATCGCTCGTGGTGGCCCGCTGCGGCAACTGGGCCACCGAAAACAGGATCACCAAATCCGCATCCGGCGACCAGGCACGCTGCTCCAACTCAGACCAAAGCCCCGCCAAAGTCTGGGAACCATCCAAAACCGAGCGATCGTTCTTTCTTCGCCCCCAATCCAAATACGCATTCTCCACCTGCCCCCAGGAAAGCGAGAGCCCAAACGCCGCATCCAGCTGCTCAGACACCGCCTGCATCCGCCGTGAAATGCGCGTCTGAGCGTTGGGGATCAGGGCATAAGTCTCATCGGCATAGAGCGCGACTCGAAGGGTTTTCTTAATTTTTTTCGCAGGTTGCGGCTCTTTAGAATCGACGCGCACCTGGGGCGCATCGGTTTCAATCGCCGGTTGGAGGGACGAACAGGCAAAGCCCAAAAGGGCCAATAAGCAGATCAGGAGTCTCACTTCTTTTAAATAACCGAGTTTTTGCATAAAAGGCATGCTCGCAATGAAACAAAACTTTTCAGGTCCATATGCCCACCCATTTTGAATCAGGCCTCGATGCCCCCTTGCCGAGCCCCGTGCTGACCGCCATTAAAACCTTGCAACTTGCCGGATTTGAAGCGTTTTTAGTGGGCGGATGCGTGCGCGACAAGATCCTTGGCCGGCCTTTTCACGATTTTGATGTGACCACCAATGCCCATCCGGAACAGGTGATCGCGCTCTTTGAACACACCATCCCAACCGGAATCAAGCACGGCACAGTCACCAGCGTCATCGAAAAAATTCCAATAGAAATCACAACTTACAGAATTGACGTAGGATACAGCGACGGACGGCACCCCGATCAGATCCGCTTTACACCGAACATCGTTGAAGATTTAGCGCGCCGCGATTTTACCATCAACGCCATGGCCTTCGACCCCATCCACGGCCAGCTCATCGATCCCTTCGACGGCCAGGGTGATCTCAAACGCAAAATCGTAAAAACCGTAGGCAACGCCAACGCCAGATTTGGAGAAGATGGCCTCCGCCCCATGCGCGCCGTCCGATTTGCCGCCGTCCTGGGGTTTGAAATCGAGCAGGAAACGCAGGATGCCATTCCACAAACGCTTGAAATCTTTCGAAAAATTGCATCCGAACGCATCAGGGTGGAGCTGGTCAAAATCCTTCAGTGCGAACGCGCCGCAAAAGGCATCGCAGATCTCAAATCCACCGGTTTATTGAGCGTTTTTCTGAATGAAATCGCAAAGTTAAGTGAATCCGAATGGGCGCGCACCCTCGATGAACTCTCCGCCTGCCCCAAAGGGCTCTGCCCCAGACTCGCGATCCTGCTCAGCGGGCAAAAATCCAACGGAGAGGCGATCTTAAAGCGACTCCATTTTTCAAACAGCGAGATCCGGCAGACGGTTCACCTGCTTTCTTTGCGAGATGACCATCCGGATGCTCTTAACGATGCATTTTTATTGAGAAAATTTGTTGCAAAGGTGGGACGCGAGTCCTGGGCGGATTTTGTGGAATGGAGACTTTGCTCTGAAGAAAAAGCGCTTTGGAAACAAGTCGTTAAACGCGTTGAGGACGAAAAAATCCTTGAAGGTCCCCTCACGGTTCAGGAGTTGCCGATCGATGGGCAGGCGGTGATGCAGGCGCTCCATTTGCCGCCTTCGCGAAAGATTGGAGAAATCCTCGAAAAGCTTCTGCACGCCTCATGGCAAAGCCCGAATGCGCTCGATCGCCAGGCATTGCTCGATCGGTTAAAAACGCTCTAACCTATTGATTCTGATCAGGATTTCAGGCATCTTCGGCAGGCTTAAACCCGATCTCGATCGCCGCCTGCTCGAGCTGTTCCCGTTCGATCTCGCCGTAAACCTTCACCAGTCCCGAAACGCTGGCCTTCACCTGGTGAACGCCTTCCATCTGGCTCAAACGCCGCTCGATCTTGCGTACGCAGTTTTCGCAATGCACGCCTTCAAGGTGAATCTCGGTCAAGGGGCCCGCCGCCTGCTGCTTTTCTTGTTGCCAATGCTGGATTTTGGCGCGAATCGCATCGATCATAAAATAAAGCATCAGGGCGATAAACGCGCAGGTGGCGATCATCGCGATCGGATTGCTGTGATCGTGCAAATGCGCGTGACCGCAGTGAACGCCGCCGAAGATCTGCTCAAAAAGCATTGCGCCGCCGAGACTTCCAACGACGAGGGTCCCCAGGTAGATGAGCAGAATCTTGAGTCCCAGTCCGCGATAAACGGCACCGATGGTGGCCAGATTGCTTGCAGGACCGGCCATTAAGAAGACCAGCGCGGCGCCCGTGGGCATGCCGGCAGCCACCAATGCGGCGGCGATGGGAATGGAGGCGGTCGCGCAGACGTACATGGGCAGTGAGATGACGAGCGCCACCAACGCAGCACCTAACGTACCGAATTCATTCACTTTTGCAAAAAAGCTCTGGGGTACAAAACATTCAATTGCGGCCGAAAGCAGAACGCCAAACAAGAGCCAGGGCCAAATCGAGCGCAGGATTTCGAGCGAAAAACTGAGCGCTTCTTTCCATCGGTGCGCGTGCGCCGTTTTCTCGTGCGCAGCCCCGCCTTCAGAGGCCTCCCGGGGCGTGACCGCATCGGTGATCCATCCCCCCAAAAGCCCGGTGATGAGAGCTGTTATCACCTTAAAGATCGCAAACGGCCAGCCCAGAAAGCTTGCGCTGACCAGCATCGAATCGACGCCTGTTTGAGGGGTTGAAATGAAGAATCCGACCACAGCGCCGTTGCTTGCGCCATCTTTTTTAAGACCGAGCCCCGTGGGGATGATCCCGCAGGAACAGAGCGGCAAAGGTACCCCCAGCGCAACCGCTTTGAGCACAGCGTGCCGGCCTCCCAGATGACGGTGAATGAATTCTGGCCCCAAAAAGACATGCAACGCGCCCGCAATGGCCGTTCCCAAAAGGAGCCAGGGCGCAAGGCCCTGCAAGATGTTCCAAATGCTTTGCAACATGTGATTTCCTTATGATTTTGAGCCCAAGTAGACAGTGAAAATATGGATTAAATCCGCAATCTTACGCGATTGCGCTTCCTCGTCTCCGTTCTTAAAAACTTCGACCAGGCAATGCTTGATGTGATCGCTGATGAGGCGTTGGCTGACCTGATTGAGCCCACCTCGCACAGCGGCGATCTGCATCAGCAGCGGGACGCAACTCTCTTTGGATTCAAGCATTTCGATGATGCCGTGAATTTGCCCCTCTGCTCTCCGCAGACGATTGATCAGTTTTTTGCGTTCTTCGTCATCCATCTGGAAACCTCTCTCCCGCTCAATATACCCCCATGGGGTATATATGCAAGAGGGCTTCGCACAGAACGGAAAAATTTTTTGAGAAAGAGACCAGAAGAAAGAGAAGATGGGGAGAGGCTGATTGATGTTTAAAATCAATCGATTACGCGAAGAGGCTTGCGATGTGATAGGCCATAAAAGAGAGCACGTAGGCGATCACAGTCAGGCCACCAAACTGCAGCAATGCCCATTTCCAGCGGCCGGATTCGCGCCTTGTAACCGCGATGGTGGCCATACAAGGTGCCGAAATCAGCAAAAAGATGATCAGCGCCAAACCGGTGGCCTGCGAATAATCGCGGCGGATGTAAGCGCGCAAAGTGGCGGCACCGCTCGTCGATTCTTCTTTGGCTTCATCTTTCTTTTCACCCTTGTCATCGGCCTTTTCATCGGCATCGCCACCTTCTTCTTCCTCTTCCGCGACTTCACCGAGCGAATAGACCATGCCCATTTGCGCGACGAACACTTCTTTTGCAGCGAATGCGCCGAGCAGAGCGGTTCCGATCCTCCAGTCAAAGCCCAGGGGCTTGATCAAAGGCTCAATCCAACGACCGATGTGACCCAACGCGGAATTCTGTACTTCCTCGTTTTTCTTCATGTTTTCGATCATCGTCTCGGTCACTTGCTTAGGCTGGCCTTCTTTGGCCTCGGCGGCCTTATCGATCGACTCCACCTTTTGCAGCGCGCCGCTCGCCAGCTGATCTTCAACCTGATAGTGATCGGTCTTGGGCCAGGTGCTTAAAGCCCAGAGCAAAACGGAAATGGCCAGAATGATCGTACCGGCCTTGCGCAGATACATCCAGGCGCGCTCCCACATCTTGTGACAAATCGCGCGCAAGGTGGGCAAACGGTAAGGCGGCAATTCCATCACGAACGGCGCTTCTTCACCCTTCAGCAGGGTGTGGCGCAAAAGCACGGCCAGAAGCAGCGCGACCAAAATGCCAAAAGCATAGATACCGAACAGAACCGCCGCTCCCCATTTGGGCGCAAAAAACGCGGGGACGAGCAGCATCCAAATCGGCAGACGCGCGCCGCAGGACATGAGCGGCAAAACGAGCATCGTCGTCAGACGATCGCGTTCATTTTCGAGCGTACGCGTCGCCATGATGCCCGGCACCGAGCAGCCAAAGCCGGTCAGCATCGGCACAAAGCTTTTTCCGTGAAGGCCAAAGCGATGCATGATGCGGTCCATCAGATAAGCCGCACGAGCCAGGTAACCGGTGTCCTCTAAGATCGCTAAACCTAAGAACAAAAGCACGATATTGGGCAAAAAGACGACCACGCCGCCCACGCCCTTGATGATGCCGTCGATGAGCAGCGAAGCGAGCACCGATTCGCTGGGATCCGACCAGAGCGAACCCACTTTCTCAGCCAAAAAGTCGAAGCCCGACTCGATCCAGCCCATGGGGTATTCGCCCAGGGTGAACGTGAGCCAAAACAGCACATACATGACTACGGCAAAGATCGGCAAACCCCACACGCGGTGCGCCATCACGCGATCGATCTTATCCGAAGTTGCGCGCGCATCCGGCATCGTTTCGTGAAGCGTGACTTCGCGTAACATGCCGTCAATAAAGCCGAATTCGCTGTGCGTAATGTAGAGCGAAGCGTCCATGCCCGTCTGGGATTCGAGCCACTCGCGCTGCTTTGCAGCTTCAGCCTTGGCCGCCTCAACGGTGGGTCCTTTAAAAACGAGGCCTTCGTCCTGCAGCAGCAATCGCGTCGCAATCCAGTCGCGAATTTCGGGATCAAAGCCCTCCACTTCGCCATCGCCCAGCGCTTGGCGTACTTTGGTGAGCGCCTGATCGAGCCGCTCGCCGTAAACCAAACGATTTTGGGGAATGGGATCGCTCGCCGCCTTTAAAATCATCTGCCGCAGCTCGTCGATCCCCTGATTGCGGTTGGCCGCCGTCTCAACCACCGGGAAGCCCAGCAAACGCGACATATGGGGCACATCGAGCTTTTGCCCCGCGCGTTTGGCTTCATCGGCCATGTTGAGACACAAAACGAGACGTTTATGGAGTTGCATCAGGTTGGTCAGCAGGACCAGACTCCGTTTTAAGTTGGTCGAATCTGCAACAAAAACGACCACATCGAATCCACCGTGCAAGAGCTCGTCGCGCGCGATGCGCTCTTCAGGTGAAAAAGACGACAAGCTGTAATTCCCCGGCAAGTCGGTAACTTCGAAAGGCGTGTTGTCCAAATGGCCCCGGCCAACACGCTTTTCGACAGTTACGCCCGGATAGTTGCCCACATGCTGATGCTCACCCGTCAGCGCATTAAATAACGAAGATTTACCGCTATTTGGATTGCCGACGAGCGCCAGTTTTAAGGTCGTCATGGCAACTCCTCTACCTGAACGCCCACCGCTTCTTCACGGCGCAGCGCCAATTGAAATCCCAGCAACTTGATCCAAACCGGATCGCCACCAGGAGCGACCCTCTCAACGCTGAATTCCACATCAGGGAGAAGCCCCATGTCGAGCAGGCGCTGACGGATACCGGGGCGGGCAGAAACGTTGCGCACCTTTCCGCGCTGACCAGGCGATAAGCTCGCAATCGAGAGCTTCGGCTGATCCGATGCGGGAAGCGTGCAGGCTTTACATCTTGGATTTGCTGCATTCATGAGATGACAGTTGTGAAAGAGTTCAAGGAAGCCGGACTTGCTTTGCGGGCAAGCCGTAAAGAATTCAAAGAGTTTGGTGATACCGTCCATCGCCTCGTCCGAAAGCTGGTGCTCGAGCGCACAGGCATCCCGATCGGCGACTTCTGCATCTATACGTAAAAATTCGTGCAAAAAGCGCGTTAAGATTTGATGCCGCGATAAGACGCGACGCGCTTCGATCGCGCCGGCCTCGGTCAGTTCCACATATTCGCGGCGTTCATATTTGATTAAATTGAGATCAGCCAATCGCTTGAGAGCGGGAGATACGGAGCCTGGCTGCACTTTTCGCGCGGAAGCGATGTCTTTCACGCGCGCATAACCGTGATCGCGCGCAAATTCGTAAATCGTTTCGAGATAATCTTCGAGTGCCCTCGTGAGAACAGGACTTCCCTCAGTCGCCATAAATGCCTCGCAATAGACAAAAACTGTGAGTCTATTCTAACACCGTTTTATGATAGACTCAACGCTTTTTTGTCCACGCGACGCTTATCTTTAGAGAATCCGCCAGATACCGCGCATCCTCTCTTCACCTCGCTTCCATAACACTTCAATTTCATTCGTCTTTTGGAGTTTTTCCCAAATTTTCATAAACTGATCCGGCCGCTCCACCGACTGCCCGTTGATTTTTAAAATCACGTCTCCGGCCTTGATAAAGCGGTTCTGATACAGCGGAGATTCCGGAAGAATCTGCACGATGCGAAAGCCGATGAACTTCTTGCCCTCAAAGGCGCCTACCACCTCTAAACCCGCAATGAACCGCTGAGGCCCCTGCGCCAAAACTTCATAAAAAACGCTGTGTTCGATTTGACCTTGTACGGAAGGCTCACTTTTCGCGGGCTGTCCGTAAGCCACAGAAGTGATCAGCATCGACAAAAATACATTTAATAAGCAAAAACGTTTCATCTTCCCTGTAACCTTTCCAAAAGAATTTCGCGGCATCGCCTTTGAATCTCGCGCACCGAGCGCTCACCGTCGATCACAAAAACGCGCTCACCCGGCTGCAGGATGCGATCGTAGGCTTCGGCCACACGACGTTGGAATTGATCGATCTCGTAAAGTTCAGCGGCGTTTTTGCGGACCGCGCGGCGTTCGGCGGCAACATCGGGAGAAACGCGCAAATAGAGCGTGATGTCTGCCTCAGGATAAGGCGCATTCAAAGCCTTCACCCAATCAAACTCACATTCCAGTCCCTGATAAGCCAGACTCGAACCCACATAGCGATCGCAAAGCACATCCACACCCGATGCGAGCGCAGGCTCGATCTCGGTCGCCAGATGATCCGCCCGATCCGCCGAAAACAGCGCCGCAATCGCTTTTGGATCGAGACGCGCTCCATCGGGCTGCACAATGCGATGCCCCATCGCCGCCCTTAAAAACGTCCCTATCGGCCCTTTGCTCGGCTCTGCGGTCGAAAACAGCGGACCCAAATGAGACTTCCACCAACGCTGCAAAAGCCGCGCTTGCGTCGTCGTCCCCGCGCCATCCAGGCCTTCAAGCACCACAAATCTTCCACGGCGCGCTTTTTGTTCTGAGTTTTGAGCAGGCTTCATGGTTCACTTTTGTTTAAATGTTTTCTCGCTTCTTCAAGCATATAGCGCACTTCAGGGCTGTCGTGATTTTCGAGCAAGTCAAAAAAATCGTTCGTCTGCTCGCCGCCAATCGAAGAGAGCGCATCGATAACTGCCCGTAAAAGCTCGCGATCTTTGGAATCCGCGACCGCGATGAGTGCTGTCACCGCACGCGCATCCCCAATTTCGGCCAGGGCGCCAATCAACCTTAAAAGCACCGCGCGATCCTGCTCCTTTTGCAGCCGATCGCAAATCTGAGGCACCGCACCCTGCGCGCGAGACATCCCCAGGAGTTCAGCTGCACCGATCCGCATCGTCGGCCGCTCATCGTCCAACGCCGCAATCAACCCTGCCTGATCGCGATATAAAAGCTGACGTTTGGTCTTCAGAAGCGGCTCCATCGCCTTGATAACCTCGTCTATTTGCGCTTCAACCCCGTAATTGGGCGCTTCTTTGAGCGGGCATTTCGATTGCGTTTGCTCAAAAAGATACACAGCTTCGCTTTGAAGCGGAGGCAAAAGGCGCAAAGCAACCGACAACATCGCCTGAGCTTCGCAATCCTTCGAAACCTGCTCCTCTAACCCATCACCTTTTGTGAAACCATACACGACGCGCGCTTGAATGGACGCTCTCCATTGCGAATGATCGGGCGTCTCCGACACCTTGAAATAACCGGCCCGAGCGAGCATCGATTCAAAATTTTGCTTTGCTTTTTCAAGATCTACAACAATGGGATGCAGATTTGCGGGCGTAGCATCGATGAACTCAAGCCTTGCAAACGGGATTTGGGGTTCTTTGGATTTTTGCGAACAAGAGGCAAAAAACAGTAAACAGGCTAAAAATATCGCAAACCGGATCAAGGCGAACCTCGACGACAAATGCTTGTTGTGCTACCAAATAAACAGTTAAACCAGATTTCAAGAAAGTTAAAGATGAATCATTTATTATATTCCTTTATCCTTGTCGCCCTCGCCTCCCAGGCCCTGGCGCAGACCAACGATCCCAACGCGGAACTCAAAAACGATACACAACCCAGCCATCCTTACCTGGGCATTCAACCCGGCAGCCGCGACGTCGCGCCGGGCAAAGAGCAGGTTTCGCGCAACGGCAACTTCGCTTACATCACATGGATCGGCTTTCAGGCCTCGCATCCCGGCGGACGCGTCTTCATTCAGGGCAATGAGCCGCTCACTTACCACGTGATTTCAGGCAATTCCGATACCGTCATCATCGAAGTGGAGGACGCCAAGCTGCAATACCGCAACGACGGACGCGCCATCGACACGCGCGCATTTGAAACCGCCGTCAACTTCATTGAAACCACCGTAAAGCGCCGAAATACAGTACAAATCGCGATCAAAATGCGGCAGGCGACGCCTTACCAGCTCCATCAGGAAGGCAACTACATTTTCGTCGATTTTGCCCCCATTCAATCGCCAGCCCAATAACGCGCGCTCATCAGGCGCCGCTCAATTCTTTTCTTTTGCGGTCCCCATCCAGCCCATCGCCTGCATAAATCCGATCGTGTAATCGATCAGCGACCACAAAGTGTATAAAGCTGCAATTCCGATTAAGCAATTAACAACAAATTTCGCATTAAACGAACCAACTGGCAAAAATGCAACAATCAATAAAGGCGATGCGGCGATCACCGCGAGCACGCAAAGGAGTTTGAGCAGCCAGCCGCTCACGCGAAAACAGGCGCAATACACGATGAAGATGAGCGCACCGGCAATAAAGGCGCCAATCATCACGTTCCTGGCAAACGGGTCGCTTTGAATCTGAGCGGAATGCCCAAAAATCATCACCATGATCGAGCCCATCGTCGCGGCGCTCTGGAACATCGCCTTAATTTTTCCGCTTTTGCGCGCCGAAATCACGCAGCCTTCAGCTGCGGCAAATGATCGGTAGTAAGAGACCGTGATGTCGCGCAAATAGAATACGAGCACCATCCAGAAAGCCGCGTAACCCTGCGAATACAAAGCTAAAAACACCACAAATCGCGACAGGCTGTCGGCCAGGGGATCGAACAGCTTGCCCAGATTGCTGGTCTCACCGCGCGAGCGCGCAATGAAGCCGTCGGTCACATCGGTCAGCTCGCCAAAACCGCAAGCGATATAGGCGATGGCCAGGCCCACAGCCCCCACCAGGGTCGGGCAAAAATCGGCCCCCCAAGCCTCCATACCACACATTAAGAAGAATACGACAAAAGGCAACAGCACGACGCGAATGGCCGTGATCATGTTGGGCAAGGTTAAAGCTTTCGGGCGGGGCATTTCATTCTCGCTTAAAAATCAACTCGTTACGCTCGATGAGACAAAATATGCGCGACGATTTCGGCAAAGCCGTCGCTTCCGCGCGAAGGCGCGATGTAGGCGGGCAAAACCGACATGCGATCCGCCATGGCAGACACGTTCGCCACACCGCAGGCATGCGGGAATGCGGTAAACATCGGCACATCGTTCGGAGAATCGCCCACAAAAGTGGCGCAATCCACATCGAGCTCATGTCCCAGCATGACGGGCGCCATCTGACGGCAGGCGCTCAACTTGTCAAAATCGCCAAACCAGCCGTTGACATGGATCGAGCTGATCTTGGCTGTAGCGCCATATTTCTTAAAGATTTCGACGATTTTATCGACGGAAGCGCGATCGAGCGGGGGCACTTCCTCGCAGAAATCGATGGCCAAATCGTAGGCGCGATAATGCTGATCGGCGGCGACCTTGCAACCGGGCACCTCCGCTAAGACCTCGGCCTCAATCTGCTTTAAAAGCGAGGCGGCTTCTGCAGGGCGAGGCGCAAACAAGCGCGACATCCTGCCCTCTTTCATCGCAAAAGTAAACGCCCCATTTTCGCCCACCACCGCCGTTGCGGGAAACTGACGGGCCAGCATATCGCACCAGCCCGCCGGACGCCCCGTCACCAGAACCACCTCGATCCCCGCATCGAGCGCATCCCACATCGCCTGATAAGCCGAAGCCTGAATGCGGCCCCGGGTCGTCAAAGTGTCATCGATATCTGTAAAAATCGTTGAAATCCGCGCACATACAGCTGACGGCATTTCTGCAATCGGTCTCATAAGCCCTCGATCGCTACTTTTTGCTTTTTTCTTTGGATTTCTTTTCTTCAGCCAGCGCCGCCAGATTGCGCTGGAGTCGCTTTAACGCCAGGCTGCGCACCAAATGCGACGCGTGATCGACCATCACCACGCCATCGAGGTGATCGATCTCATGCTGAAGCGCGCGAGCGGCCAGATCTTCCCCTTCAATTTCAAAGACTTCGCCGTCTTTATTTAAAGCACGCACGCGCACGCGCTTATGGCGCTTGATCTTGATAAAAACCCCGGGAAACGAGAGGCAGCCTTCCTCGCCCACCTGCATTTCGTCGCTGGCTTCGATGATTTCGGGATTGATCAAAACCACCTTCGGCTTGGACTGCCCTTCTTCGCCCTCAAACGCATAGCGATCGATCACCACCATGCGCATATCGAGGCCCACCTGAGGTGCAGCCAGCCCCACGCCGTCATGCGCCACCATCATCTCTTCCATCTCGGTCGCCAGCGCGCGCACGTGATCGTCAACCTGCTCCACAGGTCGGGCGGGATGGCTCAGGCAAGGATTGGGATATGTTAAAAGTTCCATAAAACCTCCGCGCCCCTTTTACCTGAGTTGCGTTCAATTCGCCACCTGCTTCGATCCGCAACGCCGCGCTCACAAAACTTCACGATTTCGCTGGACCTTCATTTGCAAAGCGAGCAATCTGCTGTGCTTTCTTTTTTGAGGAGCGTTTTCAATGTGCGCTTATCCGGTCGATTTGCATGTCCACAGCGTCTTTTCGGACGGCGATTTGACCCCCACCGCCTTGCTCGAAGAGGCCGCAAACCGCAAGCTGCAAGCCATCGCGCTCACCGATCACGACACAGTATCAGGCGTAGAAGAAGCCATAACAGCCGGAAATCAAAAGGGAATTCGCGTAATTCCAGGAATCGAGCTCACCGCAGAATACCAGGTGGAGCTGCATATTTTAGGTCTCTTCATCGATCCTCAGAATCCCAGACTTCAGCGCGTGACCGCGAATCTGCGACAGGCGCGCATCGATCGGGTGCACAATATTCTCAAAAAACTTGCAGATTTAGAGATTCAACTCGACATCGACGCGATTTTATCGAGCAGCCAGGGCAACATCGGACGCCCTCACATCGCCCGCGCTCTCTTAAAAGCCGGCTACGTGCAGCATTTTGACGAAGCGTTTCAGCGCTATCTCGCCATCGGTGCGCCCGCCTACCTGCCTGCATCCAAACTGAGCTCCATGGAGGCGATCGATCTCATCCACGAGGCGGGAGGTCTGGCCATTCTGGCGCATCCAGGCATCGACAACGCGGACGCTCAGCTCTCGACGCTGGTCGCTCAGGGGTTGGACGGCCTCGAAACCTGCCATCCCGCGCACACCGCCCGCATCAATCGCCATTTACGTCGATCAGCAGCGCATTTAGGCCTGGTTCAGAGCGGTGGATCTGATTTTCATACCCCGCTTCGTCCCTGCCATCTGGGCGATTACGGACTCCTGCTGCCCGCCTTGCAAACGCTCGAAGCGCGCTGTACGGCTCGCCGGAACCGCAAGGAGGTGAAGGCTTGAATCCCGTTGAAAAATGCGTACTTGAGCTGATGCAGCGATTGGACATGCCGCAAAATGAACAGACGGCTCAGACCCCCATGCGCGTCGCGGCTCTTTGGCAGAACCTGCTCAGCGGACATCGGCGCGATCCCAAAGAAGCGTTCAAAAACCGCATGCCTTCAAATCAAAGCGGCCTCATTTGCGTCACCCGCCTGCCCTACCACAGCATTTGTCCGCATCACCTGACGCCTTCCTTCGGCTACGTCCATATCGCTTACGATCCCGGAGACTGGATTGTCGGTTTTGGCGATCTCCAGGAGTTGGTCTCGATCTGCTCCAACCGTCTGATTTTACAAGAAGATCTTGCACAGATGATCGCGCAGTCGCTCATGGAGGATCTCGGAGCCCAGGGCGCATTTTGCCAAATCGAAGGCCAACATTTTTGCATGATTTTGCAGAACCATCAGAATATCGAAAGCCGTGTCATCACACAAAAGGCGCTCGGCACCCTGGCTCAGCGAACGGCTTCAACTCCTCTTTTTTCGAACATTCAATTTCAGCCCTGCTCAGAGAGCTTGTAAGCCGTCATTCAAGGCGAGTAAGTTGCTCCGGGTTTTTTCACAGGAGAGCGCTATGGCCTCTATGCCAGCAAGCCATTTATCCGCAGACGCCTCGCTCGCACAGCCTCAGCAGCCTCATTTGGGCTTTTGCGAAGCGCCTGACCGGTTAGAAGCGTTTAAAGCGACGTTGGAATCCGCGCGCGGCAGCTCCCTTTTGATCGTCCTCAAAGGTTATCCGGATCCCGACAGCATCGCGAGCGCCCTGGCGCAGCAGCATATTGCACAACTATATGATATTAAAAGCGAAATCGTATTTTTCAACGAAATCAGCCACCCCGAAAACCGCGCATTGGTCAAGATTTTAGATGCACCGGTGCGCCATTATTTTAAGGGATGGGATCTCAGCCGCTACGACTACTGGAGCTTTGTGGATACCCAAACCAGCGATATGCCCGTTCCCGTAGAAGAGCAGCGGCCGGTTTTAACCTTTGTGGATCACCATAAGATCACGGGCCGAGCGGTTGCCCAGTTTTGTGACATTCGTGAATCTGCGGGCGCAACCTGTTCGATTTATTCAGAATATCTGGAGCACGCGTTTCCACTCGATGCGGAGGATCCCGCCGATGTGCGCCTGGCCACGGCTTTGATGCACGGGATCCGCACCGATACCGATAACCTGATGCTCGCAACCCCCATCGATTACCGCGCAGGCGCTTATCTGCAGCCGTTCATCGATCACGAACTGCTGCGCCAGATCAGCCATCAGCCGATCTCTGCGCGAACGATGGAAATCATTCAAAAAGCTTTAAATAACAAGGAGATACGGCAGAACTTTCTGGTTTCCGGTGTGGGCTTTGTGCGCGAGGAAGATCGCGACGGCATCGCTCAGACCGCCGATCTCCTGCTCCGTCACGAAGGTGTAGAGACGGTCGTCGTTTTTGGCATCGTCAACAACGAGATGGTCGACGGCTCGCTGCGCACCAATTCCGCCACCGTCGATCCCGACACCTGGCTCAAATCGCTCTTCGGCACCGATCAGGCCGGCCGGCATTACGGCGGAGGCCGCCGCAGCAAAGGTGGATTCTGCATTCCGCTCGGCATCTTTGCCCGCTGCCGCGATCGTGACGCGCTTTGGGCCGTAGGTAAAAAAACCATCGAGGATCTCATCTTTGACAAACTCGGAGTTGAGCCCCCCGAGCAACAGCTTTAATCATTGTAACCAGAGGATTTTAAATGAAAAAACTGCTCACCCTTGCCGCCTTGTCTGCCGCATTTTCACTCCAGGCCTGCGGACCATCCTACGTGCGCGGCAGCGACGATCCCTCCATCGACAAATACGCGATGTCGACCAGCCTCGATAAGGTTGATTTGGAGAAGCTCTTTAAAGCCAACGCCGACAGCTTGTTTAACAGCAACATCGCCATCCGCTGGCAGCAACTGGAAAACGCCGGCAAGAGCCAAAACGTGGCGATTTTTGCTATCCAAAATGAGACGAGCGAGCATATTTCGGGCCAGCTTTCGACCCTGCTCTCCAAGTTTGAAACCGATCTCATCAACTCCGGCATCGCGACGGTGGTCAGCCACGAGCGCCAGATGCAACTGATCGAAGAGCTGCAAATCCAGGAATCCGCCGCCTTCGATCCCGCGCGCTCTGCGCAGCTCGGCCGACAGCTCGGCGCTCAGTATTTCATTACCGGCAAAATCTACGACGCCGCGGAGCGCAACAACGATGAGCGCCGCGTACAGTATTTCTTGTTCATGCAGTGCATCGAAGTCGAAACCGGCGCCATCAAATGGCAGAACGAAGCGCAAGTCACTAAGGGCCTGATGAACTAAGCGTGATTCTACATGCACCATCCGAGCTGTAACCTACTGTTTTTGTTTCTCTTTTTGTTTACAGGCTGCGGAGGGTATGCATCGCTCAGCGACAGCTTTCGCCAGTCTTTTACGCAAGGGCAAATCCAAAAGGCCGAAAAAGATGTAGACGAAGCGCTCGGTGTCGGAAGCTCGCAGCAACTGCCCAAAAAGAGTTCCAAAAACACGCCTCTTTTGTTGCTCGAACGCGGCACCATCCTGCAGGCGAAGGGCGATTACGAACTATCGGCGCGCGATTTTCAGGTGGCCGATCAGCAGCTCGAAATCCTCGATCTCACGCACGACACACCGGGAGCGATCGCAAAATATCTTTATTCGGATGATGCAAAGGTCTACAAAGCGCCCGCCTACGAAAAGCTGCTGCTCTCAACGCTCAACATGCTCAACTATCTGGTGCTGGGCGATTTGCAAAACGCCAAGGTTGAGGCCCGGCGCTTTACCATCAGTCGAAACTACTACAAATCTATCGGCGAATCTGAAGATCACCTTCTCGCCTTTGGCAGCTATCTGGCGGGATTTACCTTTGAAAAAGCGGGCGATGCCGACGAGGCGATGCGCCATTACGCGGACGCTTACGCCTCTGGCGGCATTTCGGGCCTGCAGCAAACGGTGCAGCGCCTGCATTCGAGAACCAGGGCCAAAGACGCGCGCATCGCATCTTTTTTAAACGGCTCAGTCGATAAAAATCCCTCTAAAAACGGGGAGTTACTCGTCGTGATTCAAGAGGGTCTTGTGCCTTACAAGCGCGCCGTTCGCGAAGCGATCGGTGCTGCAGTCGCCATCGCCACAAAGCCGGGTCCCGGTGCCCGCCTGACCCCCGCCGAAGCGCAACGCGCAAACGCCCTGGCCGCACAAAGCACCATGAAATGGATCAACTATCCGCAGCTCACGCGCGTTGCCTATCAGCCCAAACCCGCCGATCTCTTCGTCGACAACCAAAAATACGCGCACAGCAAGGCGTTGGAGATCGAAGAGCGCGTCATCGCTTACAACGATGAACAGCAGGGCGCCGTCGTCACCTCGGCCATCACGCGCATGATCTCGCGCGCCATCGCAGCCCAGGCCGCTCAGGCCACCACCCAGGCGATCGCAAAATCCTCTTCAAAAACAAGTGATTCCGCATCGGCGCTTGGATTTTTGGTGGGTCTCATCGTCGAAGGCGGCATGTCTGCAGCCGATACACCCGATACACGCAGCTGGGTCACATTGCCCGCTCGCATGCGTTTTGCGCGCATCTCCCTGCCCGAAGGTGAACATCTCATTCAATTAAAGCGCGGCTCCCGGTACGAGGAAGTCACCGTCTCGCTCAAATCGAATGGTTTTGCGGTCGTCAATTTCTCGGCGCTGCGCTGATCTGCGGAATGCTCCCCGTTACACATGCATTTGCGCATAAATCAGGCTGGATTTCATCGACGCCGCTTCTTAAGATCACAAGCCATCCAAAGTGAATGGAGTTTTTACCATGTTTTTTAAATTCATTCCCGCTCTAACGGCTGCAACCTTACTGTTTTTTGTAACAAATACACATGCTTACGACGGTCGGCATGATCGCGGCGGTTTGTTCGCCGGCGGTGAACTGGGTGTGTCGCTCAGCAAAGGCTTCGAGGGCGACACCGAGAACCAATTTATGGACAGCAACGTCGGCTTCAACGGCGCTCTTCGTTTTGGCGGCGGCATCCCGGATAAACCCATCACGCTCGATCTCGAGCTCGGGTACAATTACGACAGTTGGGGAGAGCAATCGCGACATCTGACCACGCTCATGATTGGCGGCAGTTTTTATGTTGCGACCGATTTCTACCTTCATTTGGCCTTTGGCGCTGCCCGCGAAACCTACAGCGGCACCAATCACCGATTCGGCGATCTCAACTTTGAAGACCAACTCGGCTTAGCTGCAAATCTCGGCCTGGGCTATGAATTCTTTGTCAACGCAGATTTAGCCCTGGGCATCAAGCTGGATTGCGACGTCGTCTCTGCCAATAACGACTTCATTTTGCCCGGACTCTCCTTCACCGCCACCTGGTACTGATCTCAGTGGATCCCTCACTCTACCTCCCCTATTTCACAACTTTAATTTCCAAACTTCCAGCCCTCGCCCCCAAGCCCGCGGAACCGCTCAAGCTCGCATTCACAGGGTTTGGGCGTCCTGGAAAAACGCTTTTAATTCAACAACTTTTGGGCGATCGCGCCGCTATCACGGCGATCAAAGGCAGCGATCTGTTTGGCATCGAAGGCTTAAATCTGCCTTCTTTTTGCACCGAAGATTTTTCGCTCGAGCGCCTCGAATCTCTCAAAATTTGCACCCATCAGGATCTCACGCTGCATTTGATCGATGCCACAACGGGCGTCACCAGCGAAGTTCAGCGCCTGCACGAAATGCTGATCCGAAGCGGCGTTCGCCCGCTGACCGTGCTCACCAAGATCGACGCCGTTTCAGAAAGCCAAAAAAACGCTTTAATCCTGCAATGTTATCGCAATTTAGGCCTCACAAGGATGCAGGTGCCGCAAGTTTCTTCCACCCAAAAATGGGGACTTTCTGAACTCGCCGAAGCGATACATGACAGGCTGCCAGCCTCTTCGCAGGATGCCTTTGCACGCCAGCAGCGCGTGAGCCTTAACCTCAAGCAAAAGCACGCCAACCCATTGATTTATAAGGCATCTCTTGAGGCCGGAGCGATCGCCCTGGCACCATTGCCGCTGGGCGATATGCCGCTTCTGACGGCGCTTCAAATCCTGATGATCACCGAAATCGGCAGCTATTACGGCTTCGATCTCTCGCCCAAACGCGCTTTAGAGTTCATCGCCACTGTGGGCGCAGGATTCGGATTCCGCGAAATTGCGAGGCAGGCCATCAAATTGATCCCGGGAGCCGGCTGGGCCATCAGCTCGGGGGTGGCCGCAGCAGGCACGCTCGCATTGGGCAAAACGGCGCAAATCTGGTTTCAGCGCGGGCAGAATCTCACCGCAAAGCAGCTTCGCGATCTGCACGCCGAACAAAAGCGCCTGGCCCATCAGAACCCGTCTCAGCCCCAAAGCGCCTCGTCAAAAGACTCCGCCAACGCCAGTCACACCACATCGCTTGACAGTTGAATGCGCTTCTGTATTTTAAGCGCCTTTTTTGCCCGTCCATTTCTGAGGAAATCATGAAATTCGATTTTAAAATTAAGGATATTCAGCTTGCCGATTGGGGCCGCAAAGAAATTGAGCTTGCCGAGCAGGAAATGCCCGGCCTGATGGCGGTCCGCGCCGAATATGCAGCCGCTCAGCCGCTCAAGGGCCTCAAAATCATGGGCTCGCTGCATATGACCATCCAGACGGCGGTTTTGATCGAAACGCTCGCCGCACTTGGAGCAAATGTGCGCTGGTGCTCCTGCAACATTTTTTCAACGCAGGATCACGCCGCAGCGGCGATCGTTGTGGGCAAGGGAACGACCGAAGATCCTCAAGGAATTCCAGTATTTGCGTGGAAGGGCGAATCGCTTGCCGATTACTGGCGCTGCACGGCCGAGGCGCTCAACTTTGGCAACGGCGAAGGTCCCGATCAGATCGTGGACGACGGCGGCGATGCAACCCTGCTGATCCATTTGGGCCGCGAATTTGAGGAAGCGGGCAAAGTCCCCGCTGCCGAGACCGCATCGAGCGAAGAAGAGGCCGAAATCTTTAAGCTTTTAGCCAAAATCTACGCCGAGGATCCCACCCGCTGGCATCGCGTGGCCGCCAAGGTGCGCGGCGTGACCGAAGAGACCACCACCGGCGTCCACCGCCT
>DBWM01000018.1:61673-85937 GCA_002309015.1 Myxococcales bacterium UBA1238
CCGCCACTCATTGGTGGACGGTTTGATGCGCGCTTCCGACGTCATGCTCGCCGGAAAGACATGTGTGGTCTGTGGTTACGGCGATGTAGGCAAGGGCTGCGCGCAGTCGCTTCGCGGTCAGGGCGCCCGCGTCATCGTCACCGAAGTGGATCCCATCTGCGCGCTTCAGGCGGCGATGGAAGGCTACCAGGTCCTCACCGTCGACGACGTGGTCTCTTACGCCGACGTTTTTGTTACGGCCACCGGCAATTACCACGTGATCACCGCCGAGCACATGGCGCATATGAAAGACGGCGCGATCGTCGGCAACATCGGGCATTTTGACAACGAAATCGACATGGCGGGCCTGAAGCAAATTCCCGGCATCAAGCACACGCAAATCAAGCCGCAGTACGACAAATGGACGTTTACGGATGGTCACAGCGTGCTCGTGCTCGCCGAAGGCCGCCTGCTCAACCTGGGCTGCGCGACGGGTCACCCCAGCTTCGTGATGTCGAACAGCTTCGCCAACCAGACACTGGCGCAAATTGAGCTTGCAACCCATTTGGATCATTACGAAAAGCGCGTTTACACCCTGCCCAAGCATTTGGACGAAAAGGTGGCGCGCCTGCATCTCGCAAAGATCGGCGTTCACCTGACCAGGCTCACCCAGGAGCAAGCCGACTACATCGGCGTCTCGGTCGACGGCCCGTATAAGCCGGACTTCTACCGCTATTGATCGCTTTCTGGACAAACGGGGCCATCGAACCTTAAAGTTCGCAATTCACCCCCGAGGATGAAAGTGATCGATCAAAGCCCTCGCCTCAAACCCTACGAGATTGTGTTAGGTTTATTGGTCATTGCAGCAGCAGCAACGGCCGTGTTCTTGTGGGGCCCCAACGCAAAAGCACCCGTCACCGAAAAAGCGGCCGAATCCGCGCCAGCCACCGCGACCGCCTCGCAGGAAGAAGCGGATCCTGCGCCTGCGCCTGCGCCCATCGAGCTGCCCAAGCCACCCTCCCCCGAAGGAGATGGCCAACTCCAGCCAGGACAAACCTTTTCTTCTGCTTTAGAGGCCTGCGGACTGAGCGGATTGCAGATTCACGGCGTGGTCAGTTCCATCAGCAAGCTCTACGATTTTCGCCTCGCCCGCCCCGGCGCAAAGTTTTCATATCAGCTCAATCCCAACACGGGCGCCCTGATTCATCTGCGCTTTGAGCCGGGTCCCCTCGAAATCTTTGAGGTCACACGCGACGCCGCCGGCGGTTACATTGCGAAAGCGATCGCCGTCGAAACCACGCAGACAAAGGCAGAAATCGCTGCAGAAATACAATCCTCTCTTTGGGCTGCCATCCAATCGACGGGCGAATCCCCCGGCCTCTACGCCAAGCTGGCCGACGTGTTCGCCTGGGACATCGATTTTTCGCAAAATTCATATTCTGGCGATCATTTTAAGCTGATCATCGAAAAGACCCTGAAGGAAGGCCAATTTGTAAAATACGGGCGCGTTCTGGCGGCTGAATATGTTGGAAAGGCCGGAGAATTCAGGAGTTTTTGGTATACCCCGCCCGGTGGCGAAGGCGGTTATTACCTGGAAGACGGGCAGTCGGCCAAAAAGAACTTCCTGGCCACGCCGCTCAAATATACGCGAATTTCAAGCGCTTTTGGCAAAAGAAAGCATCCTATCCTGGGTTTTAACAAGCAGCATAACGGCGTCGATTTTGCAGCGCCTACCGGCACGCCCGTATGGGCCATGGGAGCTGGAGTCGTGCAGTTTGCAGGCAAAAAAGGCGCCAACGGCAACCTTGTGGTGATCGCTCACGAAAACGGATACGTGAGTTATTACGCGCACTTACACCGCATTCAAAAGGGCATCCAGGCGGGCGTCAAAGTGGAACAAAAGCAGCTCATCGGACAAGTGGGCAGCACCGGGCGCAGCACCGGACCCCATCTCCATCTGGGTCTCAAGCATAACGGCGCTTACGTAGATCCCTTACAAATCAAGGTGATCCGCAGTCACAGCCTGTCTAAAGCGCATCTGCCCGCCTTTAAAACTTATGTAGCCGAAATGCGAAAACGACTCGACAGCATTCCCGAAAACACGCATCTTCAGGCACCACCCAGCAAAGGTGACCCCGAAGAGAGCGGTTTCGAAAAGGAAAGCGACGAGGAAGCCTCATTCCCCCCTCTCGAAGAGCACAACAACAGCGAGAATGAAGCCGAAGCGATGTGATGAAGTTTCAGCATAAGTTAGCCATTTTATTCGCATTTCTTTGGTTCTTTGCGCTCCTCTCCTTTGGACTCTTTTTAAGTCAGCTCGATCACCCCTACGCCCTTCAGCTCTTTGCCTCCTCCCGCGCGATTGCTCATCAATCTCTGGCCCTGCGCTTAACCGCGCGCGATCTCAAATATCAGCAAAACGTCAGAATCCTCTCGGCCAAAGCGCGCCTTTCAGATGGCGAAAAAGCGTTATCGGAGCAGGCGTTAGAAGAGCGGGCGGGCGAATTTTTGCAGGGAAACCTCCAGGCTCCCGATCGGACGGGCGAGTTTGTGCTGCATGTGGATGCGCTGCTCGAGAATCAAATCGAGCTCCACGCTGAAGCGCCCATCGCGATCGATGAGCGGCCCCATCCCCTCAAAGCCGCCAACCGGCAGGCGGGTTATATTGAACGTAATGGCCCGATTTTATTGGAGTTATATGCAACAGACGGCGCGGTCTCATCGGGACTGCCGAGTCGCCTGACCTTGCGAAGCAGCCGGGAGGGCCTGCCCGTTTCACAAAAAATCGCGCTTCAGATCGAAGAAGGCCGAAGCTCTGGCGCCCTGCCCGGGGTCATCGAAACGGGTCCCGACGGATTGGCCGAGCTGAACGTGACAGCGCTCACGCCCACCCTCAAAATCCAGATGCAAACCTTGCCGGAAGAAGGCGAAGCGCCCAGCGAAGCCCGGCCTCACTGGATCCCCAAGCCCACACAATTTGTGTTCCGCGATCTGGCCGCCGTTCAGACCGACACAGAGCTCAGGCTCGACATTCAATCCTTGTATCGTCAAGGTGTTGTTTTTATTGATCTTTTTTATCAAGATCGCTGGCTTTACACCCATTCCGCAGAGCTTACGGATAACCGTGCGCAGCTCTCGCTTTCCCTGCCCAGGCTGCCTGAAGATCCCGCAATCCTTTGGGTCCAGGCCTATCGCTCGCCCTATTTGCCGGGAGAAGCCCGCGCCAGTCGCCATCTGCTCGCAACGCAGCAAACTCCACAGGATGCGCTGAACGCGTTTTTGCTGAACCACCGATCTCTGCTCAATGGCCTGGATCTCGGCCTGCCACAAGGGGAATCGCCCATCGACCGTCAGGCTGCATTGCTGCTTTCAGAACTCGCTCCCCCCACGGATGAACCGCCGCTCCTTTGCGACAGCAGTCAGCAAGCGCGCCAGGAATTGCTCACCGTCAAGACCCGATGGCAGAATCGCCTGACCGCAGTTTATGTGGTGAGCAGCCTGATTCTCATTGCAGTCATTCTCATTCAACTCCGTAAAAACAAAAGGAAAACGGAACAGCAATGGAGTGAATTCGGAGAAGAAGGCGAACAGGGCTCCCGCCGCCACAATGTTTGGCTCACGGTTTCCTTTTTGCTGCTGCTCATCACGTTTTTACTGGGAGTTTTATGGCTCTTCAGACAAATTTTATGGAAATAAAGCGCGCCTGTTTTTTTTACATATACCCCTTGAGTTTTCTGCATAAAATGCCGATGAATTGAACGGTTTTTAGGGTTTTACATCGAACATGAATCCCCAAAAGTTTGGTTACAGCGTTTCGATTGATCTCCAAAAACAGAGGGTCTTTTTAGAGCCTGCTGATTCAGGTCAGATTTTAACGCAAAAATCGCAGGTTGAAGACGCCCTGCAAGCGGCCGGCATCACCTTTGGGATTGACGACGCTGCCATTCAAGCCGCCTTTGATCCGGAATCAAACGAGCACCATTCCGTATTGATCGCCTCCGCAGAACCGCCCAGCAAAGGCGAACCCGCCCGAATTCGATTTAATATTCCCATCAGCTGCGACGAATATCCCGAAAAAGCTGCTCATTTTGAGATTTGCAGAGCGGGTTGCGTTATCGCTCAAATCTTACCCCCCACCCAGGGCAAAGCGGGACATACCCTTTCCGGCGAAGAAATCCCCGGCATCTGGGGTAACGACAAACCCGTTCAAATCGGACCCGGCATTGAAAAAGGCGAAACCGGGGAATTGGTTTCAACTTACGAAGGGCGCCCACTCTATAACGGTCGCCAACTCTCGATCGAACCTCTGCTGGTCGTGCAACAGGATCTCGACGCCCATTCGCCGCCCATCAATTTTGATGGCCATGTGGTGGTTTTAGGCGCCATCCACGACGGCGCGCGCATTTCAGCGCTCTCTCTCGACGTCCGCGGCCCCATCGAATCCGCCGAAATCCAATGTGAGGGCGCTTTTTTTGCCCGGCGGGAGATCAACGCTCACGGCGAAGGCGATATTTTTATTAACGGCGACGCTCTGTTCCAGGATGTCAACGACGCCATCGTGACCGTTCACGGCAATGTTGAAGCGGGCAACTTAAACAATTGTGAATTCAACTGTTTAGGCCGCGTGACGGCGCGAGCCATTGCCGGAGGCCGCTGCTCCGCATTGCTGGGCATCGTAGTCAGCGAACTGGGGAGCGAGCAGTCCAAGACCATTCTGGAGCCCGGCATTCATTACGAACTGCGCGATTTAATCACGCAAATTCAGGATGTTACGGAACGCATTGGGACGGCATTGCACCCCATTGAGCCTTTTTTGGAAGCGCCTTCCTCGCTCAATAACCTCACGCAGCACAGCCGCGAAGCGCTCCGCAACAGGGGCAGCCATTTTTTGCAGCTCACCCATGAACGCGCCCAGCTGGTCAAGCGCCGCAATCAGCTGCTCGAATCCGCCAACTCCGCGGTCGCCAATATCGTGGTCAACCAGGAGCGCAAGGGCCAACTGGTCATTCACACGCCGAACGCGCAATTTACACTTTCATCCAAGCGCCAGGGCGCTATTCTGATTACAGGTGACAATGAAAAAATCATTGAAAGCACGCATTTAACGGGTCCATTAATGACTCCGGCAGCGTTGCTTTCGGCGATCGAAGCCTCCTCCGCTCGCCATTAAAACTTAACTCATTCGCTCTAAAAGGATTTTTATGATTCGCTTCCTTCCATTCGTCGCATCGCTCTGCTGCAGCAGCGCGGCATTCGCTCAATTGGTCGTCGTCGATCCAGGGCATGGAGGTTCAGATGCAGGCGCCGTAGGCTGCGGATTATATGAAAAAGATCTTGCCCTCGACATCGCGCTCCATATGGCCGATCGACTGCAGGAAAACGGGCTCCAGGTGGCGATGACCCGCTCGGACGATCAATTCATCGCCCTCGCGGATCGCACCGCTTTTGCCAACGAACGGGGCGCGTCCCGTTACATTTCGGTGCATTTAAACTCCAACTCGGGCACAGCGGGCACGGGCACCGAAACCTACACCGCCCCATCAGCGTCCAACAACTCGACTTTATTGGCCAATGCGCTCCAGAATGCGATGATCGACACCTGGGGCTTAAGAAACCGGGGCGTCAAGACCGCAGCCTATTACGTCCTCAAAAACACCAACATGCCCGCAACCCTCGTCGAAACCTCGTTCATCAACAATTGCGGCGACGATTACGCGATGCACAGCGATCCCGATGCGCGATACGAGCTGGCGCTGGCGTTGGCGGACGCTGCCACAATCCATTTGGGTCTGACTCCTGCGGCACAAATTCAGCCCGGACAGCTCAAGGGCTCGGTTTACGAAGATTTAGGGGAAGGCGAAGACGATATGTCGGTGCGGTTGCCGGGGGCTGTGGTGCAGTTAAATTCGGGCGATGCGCAGACCGCTTCGGGCTCTACTGCATCCTGGAATTTCTCTTTGGATCCAGGTAGTTACACAGTCACGGCGACGAAGTCGGGCTATGTGACCACAAGCCGCAGATGCGAGGTGCAATCCAACCAGACCACCTGGTGCAGCATCGGGATGAAGGCCGTCGCCAACCAGGGCGGCACCACCACAAACCCGGGCACCACCACAACGCACACCGGCACCACAACAAATACCGGCACCACGACCCACTCCTCGAGCAGCGGCCTCAGCTGCAGTTCAACGCCCGCCTCCAAAGCCAATCCATGGGGCGTTCTCTCATTGCTCTCGTTATTGATGCTCGCGCTCTTCCGTAAAAAGGCCTTTGTCGCAGCACTGGCCCTTGTCCTTTTGCCCCAATGGGCGCGCGCGGAATGCGTCGAACGCCCGGTGGAGGGTCAGCTGAAACTGGATGCGCAGCTGGTCAAGACCGGTCACTGGCTCGCTCCCGTCCTCTCGCCCGACGGAGCCTACGCTGCGATCGGCGATCTCGATCACCAGCTCTGGGTGATCCCCATTCTGGACGCCAGCAAAAAGGCGTTCGTGCTCGCCCAGGGTGAAAACAGCGGACTTCACCCCGAATGGCAGGCCGACAGCAAAGCGGTCGCCTACAGAGCCCCCCATCAAAGCGCATGGGCAGTTCCCTATTTTGCCAAGAATTTAGAGGGGTTAGAGCAAGTCCCCAAGGCGAAGAGCCAGGCAAAGGTTTTTGTGAAAGACGAACAGTTTTTCATCAAGCAGCAGGGCCAGAAGCGCGCGCTGCATCAAAAAGACGAGCGTCTGATCACCGCTATCCCCTCACCCTGCGGGCAAAAGACCGTGCTTTGGGCCCTCGACGGCACGCTCACCCTCGTAGACAACGCCACCGGCGAACGCCAAATCGTGGGCAAGGGCAGCTCACCCAGTTTCTCGCCCTCGGGCCGCTGGATGATGTACGAGCGCACCGAAGATGACGGCGAGCAGATCACCGACAGCCAGATTTTCCTGGTGAAACTCGACTCCAAAGGCGCGCAGCCCGCCATTTTTGCATTGCAATTTTCAAAGGAAGGGTTAAACCCCCGCTTTCCCAATCTGAACGACGAGGGCGTCCTGCTGTTTACCACTGAGCAAGGCCTCTGGCGCGCCCAACTCGATTTGCAAAATCTCTCGAACCCGTGATCACCCCCACTCCCCTCGCGCAGCTTTCCCCCATCCCACAGACGCATTCACATCTCACCGCCGTGGCCATGAGCGGAGGGGTCGATTCTTCAGCTGCAGCTGCCCTTTTAATGTCGGATCGCCGGGAGATCTTTGGTCTCACGATGGTGGCGTGCGATGCCCATCTGCCCGCCGCAGAAGCCGCAGCCGAAGTTTGCAGGGATCTCGGGATTTTGCACGTCGTGGTCGATTTGAAAGCGGAGTTCTTCGAGCAGGTGATCCAGCCTTTTGCCGCAGATTACCTGGCAGGCCTGACGCCATCGCCCTGCGTGCATTGCAATCCCCAAATCAAGTTCGGACTTCTGCTTCAGGCCGCGCGGCGATTGGGGGCAGAGACGCTGGCTACGGGTCATTACGCGCAGCTGACCGACGCAGAGGGGCATCGCGGGCTTTATGAAGGGGCCGATCTCAGGAAGGATCAGTCTTACTTTTTGTTTGCGGTGCCGCCGGAGACGCTTTCAGCGGTGGAATTCCCCTTGGGCGGCATGACGAAACCCGAGGTGCGCGTCTATGCAGAGGATCGCGCGCTGCCTGTAGCCCATACCCCCGACAGTGAAGACATCTGCTTTGTGCCGGACGGCGATTACGTCGCATTGGTGGAGCAGATTTCGGGGCAGCCATCCGTAAGCGGGCCGGTCTGCGATCTTTCGGGACGCCTGCTCGGGCAGCATCGGGGACAGCATCGGTACACCATCGGACAGCGCAAAGGCCTGGGCATCGCCTCGTCCGAGCGCTTGTATGTGGTGGGAAAGCAAGGGAATCGCGTCATTTTGGGTCCGGAGTCCGCCGTATACCGGAGTCATCTGCGGGCGACGCGTTGCGTGTGGCAGTTACCCCAAAGTGAGCCCTTCAGAGCGAGGGTCCGCATCCGTTCGACCGATCGCGGCACGATGGCCACCGTTACCCCAGGCCCCGGAGACGCTGCAGAAGTCGCATTTGAAGCCCCCGCGCACGCCGTAGCCCCCGGGCAAGCCGCCGTTTTTTACATCGGTCACCGCGTGATCGGCGGCGGAATCATCGAAGCGTACGACTTTGAGGCCTGAAGACCCCTATCTGTCCAAAAGAGAATCGTTTTGAACGCGATATATGCCCCAAACATGGAACCGCCGGAGTTTCAGTCGGCGATCGAAGCGCTCGCAGGCAAGCTTGGATACCCTCGCGGGCAGAGCGGACAGCTGGATCACGCCCTGACGCACCGTACCTTTTACAACGAGCAGCCCAAAAGCGAGCAGCAAGGCCTCGAATACAACGAGCGACTGGAGTTTTTGGGCGATGCGGTGCTCGATCTGGTGATCGCAGACGCGTTGATGAAAGCGCATCCCCATGCAAACGAAGGGAGCCTGAGCCGATTGCGCTCGACGCTGGTAAAAGAAGCGAGCTTAGCGGCGCTGGCCCGAAAGCTGCATCTCGGCGCGCTGTTGCTGATGGGGCATGGCGAGATTCAGACGGGTGGCCGCGGGAAGGATACGCTGCTCGCCGACGCATTTGAGGCTGTGATCGGCGCGCTCTTTTTGGATTGCGGCTTTCATGTGGCTCAAAAGACGGTGTTATCGCTGTTTCGCGAAGCGTTGCGGGCGGTGCAGAACGACGAAGAGAAGCGCGACCCCAAGACGGCGCTTCAGGAGCTCACGCAAGGTTGCAGGTTAGGCACACCGAGCTATGCGATCGTGGAATGCGAGGGACCTGAGCACGCGCAGCGGTTTACGGTGGAGGTGAAACTGGGAGATGAAGTGCTGGCGGTGGGTCACGGCGACTGTAAAAAATCCGCGAGCCTGCAGGCGGCCCAAATCGCCCTTCAAAAACTCGAAGCGAGGCGCAATCCGGAGCATCCGGAGCCCAGGAAAGCCCATAAAACCCGGCGTTTGCACCCTGAAGAAGCGCATCAGACCCCGGATCATCCGAAGGATTGAGGGTACAAAAAAAAGCGCGAAGCCTCACCATCGAAGCCCCGCGCCTTTGAGATCGCAGGTCAGGCCCGGTGAGGCTCAGTTGTCGAGTTGCCTTGCGCTGCGGACGCGGGCGAGTTCCTGCTGATAGCGGATTTCCCAGTCCTGGGTCCCTTCCTGCAGGTTCTTGATGCGCTTTCGCACTTCCTGATCGAGGCCGTCACCCGAAGACATATGGTGTTTTAAGATGGGCGCCAGCACCGCGCGAAGCTCGTGATCCTCGCCGTAGACCTCTTCCACATGCTGGGTATGCAGCAAAGTCTCGATCAACTGCGTGCAGAGGTAGCCTACAGCGTCTTCATAGAGGCCAAAATGGCGCTTTTCGGCCAGATCACGCTTGATCTTCTGGTAGGCGCCGTATTCCAGACCGCGTTTGGTCGCCTCGTCTTTGGCTTCATCGGTCAGGGCTTTGTCGACCCGCAGGTATTCTTTCATGACCGACTCAAAGTCGAGCACCACTTCGGGTAAATCTTCGGGATCGATCTCGATCAGTTCCGCCTTTTGAAGGGCATCGAGGGCATCCTCGGTGATGGATGAGATCTTGTTAGAGTAAAGCCGCATGTTGAAACACTCCGCTGAGGGGTCAAAACTTCGCGTTTGATTTATCACGCTTCGTGTTGAAACGGTAGAGCGTCGATTCACAAACTTTTGTTGGAATAAGTCACCCCCGGGAAACGTTGACAGCGGGCGATGCGTGCACAGATTGCACCGTTCATATCCGGATGAATCAGGGAGAACCCAGATGGAAAACGATGTTCGAGTGATCAATGACCTCGTTCGCAGCGAGAGCAGCTTCGTAGACGATATCTTTGGCGAGATGGACAAGGTGATCGTAGGCCAGAGACAGATGGTGGAAAGGGTTTTGCTCGGGCTGTTATCGGGCGGACATGTGCTGCTCGAAGGTGTGCCGGGGCTGGCAAAGACGTTAACAGTCAATGCTCTGGCCTCGACCATGAGTGCGACCTTTAAACGCATCCAGTTTACACCCGATCTCCTGCCTTCGGATCTCATCGGTACGCTCATTTATAACCAGCACGACGGCACGTTCACCCCCCGTAAAGGCCCTATTTTTGCCAATATCGTGCTCGCAGATGAGATCAACCGTGCCCCGGCGAAGGTTCAGAGCGCGCTGCTGGAGGCGATGCAGGAGAAGCAGGTGACCATCGGCGAGACGACACACCGTCTGGAAGAGCCTTTTATCGTGATGGCCACCCAGAACCCCATCGATCAGGAGGGTACTTATCCCCTTCCCGAGGCGCAGGTAGACCGTTTCATGCTGCTGGCGAAGGTTTCGTATCCGTCGCGAGACGAAGAACGCGAGATCATGGCGCGTCAGCTCAATCCGGTAACCCCTCAGATCAGGCCGGTCATCACTCCCGAGCGCATCGCACAGGCGCGTTCAACCATCAACGAGATCTACATCGACGACAAGGTCAAGGAATACATCCTCGATATCATCGAAGCGACGCGCAACCCAGGGCAGGTCAAGGGCTTGGAAGGCTATGATCGCTTCATTCAATACGGTGCAAGCCCCCGTGCGAGCATCTGGCTCGCCAAGGCAGCCCGGGCACACGCCTTTATGCGCCGTCGCGGCTACGTGATTCCCGAAGACATCAAAGCATTGGCCCCCGATATTCTGCGCCATCGCGTGATCACCACATATGAGGCCGAGGCCGAAGAAATCTCGAGCGACAAAATCGTCGCCCGCATCCTCGAAGTTGTAGAAGTGCCGTGATCTTATGGGTGTATTCTTGCTTATGGGCGCTGCGGTAGCGGCGGCTCTCATCCTTTCTGCCCTTTTGCTGGTCATCCGACGTCCGGAAACCCGAACGGATCAGGTCGTCCCGCTCTCGAAAGATCTGCTCGCCGAGATTCGGCGCATCGAGATCGTGACGCGACGTCTGGTCAACCAGCAGATGGCGGGTCAGTACCACTCGGTCTTTAAAGGACAGGGCATGTCGTTCGATGAAGTGCGGCCCTATAGTCCGGGTGACGACCCGAGGACGATCGACTGGAACGTGACAGCCCGAACCGGCGAACCGCACGTGAAAACCTTCACCGAGGAACGCGAATTAACGGTCTTGATCGCGGTCGATATGTCGGGATCCATGGCGTTTGGCACCGCACATGACGAAAAACGCGTGCTCGCGGCGCGGTTAGCCGCAATGATCGCCTTTTCGGCCATCAAGAACGGCGATCGCATCGGTTTAATCGCCTTTACGAACCAGGTGGAGTGCTATGTACCGCCTAAAAAGGGGCGCAAGCACGTGTTGCGCATCATCGACGAGATCTTGCGCTTCGATCCCGTGGGACAGGGCACGAATTTAAAGGGTGCATTGGAGTTCATCGGCCGGGTCGCCCGCCGCAAAGCGATCGTTTTCATGATCTCGGACTTTCTGGACGAGGGATATGAGCGCGCATTGCACGTTACGGCCCAGAGGCATGATCTGGTGCCCATGCGGATCGTGGATCCCGCCGAAGAGGAACTCCCGAACATGGGTCTTTGCATGACAGAAGACGCCGAGACAGGGCGGATCTGTGCCATCGACAGCGCTTCCTCCCGCATCAGGAACCGCTATCAGCAGGCGCAAATGGAGCGTGCCCGGAAGCGGGATGCCGACTTAAAGCGCCTGGGTGTGAGTCCCATCACCGTCTCCACCGATGCCGAGGATTACGCCGCACCTTTGGTCAACTACTTCAGGATTCGCGCGAGGCGTTCATGAACATTGCACGCTGGGCCTGGCCCCTTTTGACGCTCTGTCCTCATCTTTGTGCTGCAGAAACAACGCCTGAACTGCCCGAGCTGCCGCCGTTGACGGTGCCTGAAAAAGCGCAGTCGGGCGAACAAAATGGGCCTCAGGTCACCTTTGAATGCCTGCCTCAGCAGCTGAAGATGGGTGATCGGTTGCGCTGCGAGCTCAAAATCGAGCATCAGGACGATACCTCGGTCTCGGTCAACCTGCCTTCGAACGCTGAACTCGAGATTGCGGGCGAGTTAAAGCCGCAGCCATTGCCTGGAAACCGGTTGCTCACCACGCGAAGCTTTACGGTCTTCAATCCCTCGATGCGCGATCTGAGGCTGAAGGGCGTAAGCGTGAGCTGGCAGAGGACGGACGGCCAGACGGGGCAGATCGATCTCCCTGAAAAGCGGATTCCTGTCCTCTCGATCCTGGAAGGCATCGAAAATCCCGAGGTCAAGAGCTTTGAGAATCCCCTGGGGCATCAGTCCAAAGGGGGTTCCGATGCCGAAGAAAAGGCGAAATCAGCGGATGAATTCTTCGATCGGCATGGACCCTTGTCGCTGCAATTGACCAACTGGACGTTGATCATCGCGCTGTTCGTGCTGTTTGGGCTCGCGCTGGGGGCTGGGATCGGGTTCCTCATCTGGCGTTATGTGGCGGCGCACCGAAAGCCCGAAGCGCCTTACGTCGATCCACGCCCTGCACATGTGATCGCTTTTGAACGCTTAGAGCGGCTTGCAGCCAAGGATCTGCCTGGGGATGGCAAGGTTAAGGAGTATTATTCGCAGCTTTCCGAGATCATCCGCGATTATTTGCAGCGTCGATTCAAGGTTTCGGCCATGGAGATGACGTCGGAGGAGATTCGGCATTCTGTTCGGTCGTTGCTGCAGAGCGCCGAGGCCCGTTTAGGGCTCGATGACTTCTTAAACGAGGCGGAGCTCGTCAAGTTTGCGGATTTTGCGCCCACCACTTCGGCCATCGACACGATCATGCGCCTTGCGCGCGGGTTGGTTGAGCTCACGAAGCTGAAGGAAGCCGAAGAATCCGCCGTTCCGGAAAATGCCGACGGTCAGCCATCGGGTGAAGCGCCGAATGCCGAGAAGTCGAAGCCGGCACCGATGGTTTACATCAGGACGAGCGCGCCTGAGCAGAGTGAGAAACCCGAAGTTTCAAAAGCTCCCGAGTCTGAACCCGTAAAACCATCCGCTGAATTTTTTGAAAACGATCGTGAACCGGAAAATTCATCGGATGGATCCGAGGTCAAACTTCAGTCTGATCCCGATCCAGCCGATGATCAGAATCCAGACGACGAGATCAACGTGCATTCATCCGATTTCCAGGCTGAGATCGAAGCAGAAGTTCAAAATTCAGCCGATGATCAGGGCGCTAACGGAGAGTTTAACCCGCATTCAACCGATGAATTTGGACAAGAAGCTCTCGGTGGGCCTCATTTGACGGATGAATACGCCGCAGTAGAGGATCCGATCGGGCATTCCACCGATGAATTCACATCTCCTGAAGCGATAAAGAAGATTTCAGAGAATGTGACGGGCTCTTACCCCATCGAGAAGAGTCAGCCAGAGGGCGATCAGGGGTCTGAAGATGCCAGGATCGCGCATACGGACTCCTTCAATCCACCAGAGGCGGAGCCTGAACCCGGGCTTTACGGCTCGATCGAACGTTCCACACAGGCATTGCGCGAGATCCGTTCAGAGGAGCCGAAATCTTTGCAGCAGAGAACCGCAGAAGACGCGAAGATGGGTCGTATGGCCACGCCGATCGCCAACCTGATGTCGTCTTTACTCCCGGCGGATCGCAATCAGACACCGGTGCAGGGCTCACCGCTGAAGCTTAATCTGGGCCGTACCCCATTGCCTACCCCATTGCCCAGGGTTCCCACAGGGGGAAAATCGCTCAATCGACCGCTCAAACCGGTATTGACTGCGCCGATCGAGCATCCAACAGACGATGAGGTGAAGCCGTGATTTGGCTTGAAGGGTCTGTCTGGCTCAAAGCGGCCTTTTTTGCGGTCGCCCTAATGGTTCTCATATTCGGTGTTTTGGCCTTTAAGCGCCGGAACCGATGCGCGGGCTACCGGTTTCCTGCGGAACAGCGGCTGAAGGATCTGCCCAAAGGGTGGCGTGCAAAGCTTTTGCATCTGCCTCTGATCGTTCGGGGACTGGCTCTTTTGCTGATGCTTTTTGCGGCAACCCGTCCTCAATGGGCTCAGGAGGAGACCGCTGAGGTTGAGGGTATCGATATCGTGGTCGCGCTGGACCTTTCGGGTTCGATGAGAGCCACAGACATCAGCGATGAAGACCTTGTCGCCCTGCTCAATCGTGGCGAGAGCCCCAAGAGCCGGTTTGAAAGCGCAATCGATACCTTAAGAACGTTCATTCAAAGCCGTCGCTACGACCGTGTAGGGTTGGTGGTCTTCGGTAAAAACGCCTTTCTTCAGTTCCCCCTAACCCTGGATTACGGCGTAATGCTCCGCATCCTGGACCAGATGGAGCTTGGAGACATTGACGGGTCGGCCACCGCCATCGGAAACGCCTTAACAATGGCTGAAAACCGGTTGGCTGAGAGCGACGCCAAGACGAAATTGATCATCCTGGTCACCGACGGCGAAGACAACGGCTCAAACGTCTCTCCCGTAGAGGTCGCGCAATATTCCGCCAAGGAAAATATCCCTATCTTCCCCATTCTGGTGGGCAGCGAGGATCAATCACGCGAACCTACAGGGATGAAGGACGCCTTCACGGGTCAACCCATCTATCAGAAGGTGATCAACCCCGTGAACCCAGCCTTGTTAGAGCAGATTGCCGAGATCACCAACGGGAAGTTCTATCGGGCAAGCGATGAACAGAGCCTTCAGAAGGACTTCCACGATATTTTAGACCAATACGAAAAGTCGCGTCTGGTCGACTATGCCTCAGCCGACCGCACGGAGCTCTATCCCTATTTTCTGCTACCTGCGCTGGCCCTCCTGCTGCTTGAACTGCTGCTGAGCCAAGTGGTGTTAAGGAGATTCCCCTGATGCGTTGGGAATATGAAACCTTTAAATGGATCGCTTTTGGCGCCTGCATTTTTGCCTTGTTCCTGTTCGCCATCGGGCATGCGCTGCGTCGGCGGACGCTCAAAAAGGCTGGATCGAGCCGTCTGACGGGTTTACTGCTGTCGTTTTCGCTCGAACGCAGGCTGTTTAAGCAGTTGCTCTTCTTCTTCGCCCTCGTTTTAGCGGTGCTTGCAGCGTTGCGTCCGCAATATGGACGTTCGCCCGCCCCCTTGCGGCAGAGTGGCATCGACATTGCAATCGCTTTCGACATCAGTAAATCGATGAATGCGCGCGACGTATTGCCTTCCCGTCTGCAGGCCGCCCGTCACGAGCTCTCGGTGTTGATCGATTCACTGCATGGTCACCGCATCGCGCTCTGCCCCTTCGCCGGTATCGCGTTTCCCCAGAGCCCTCTGACCGCCGATAAAAGTGCGATCCGCCTCTATTTAAACAGTCTGGATCCCAAGCAGATGCCTGTCGGGGGTACGAATCTGGCTGCCGCTATCCGCGAAGGCACCAAACTGCTGACGGGCAAGGGTGACAAGGGCGATCGCAAGAGCCGAAGTCAGGTGATCCTGCTGATGACCGACGGCGAAGACGTCTCGAAAGACGCTGGTGCCGCCGCCCGTGAAGCCGCCAAAGCTGCGGGCGAGGCCGGAATTCAGATTTACGCCATCGCCGTAGGCACGAGACTCGGCGAACCGATCCCTCTGCTCAACAAAGATGGTTCGCACGCCGGCTATCAGGTGGACAGCGAAGACAAGCCGATCTACAGCAAGCTGAACCGCCCCCTTTTGGAAGAGCTCGTAAGCCTCGCCACGCCGGGGATCAGCGCTTCCGATCACGTGTTTGAGCTCACCGCAGATCACAGCGTGGCCGGCGAGCTCGTAGCAGCCTTTGAACATCTGCAAAAGAACACCCTGGAGCAGAGCCTGCACCACCGCCACGGCGAAAAATTCCAGTTCTTCCTGCTGCCCGCCATCGCTTTACTGGCTTTGGAATGGCCGCTTTCGGACCGCCGACGCCGAAAGAAGCAAAAGCAAGCCCTCGAAAGCGAAAACGAAACATCCGATGAGGCAAAGGAAGGAGGTGCCCAATGAGCCAGAAACGTCTTTTACTGCTCTCTTTGGCCCTCATGGGCTTCGGTCCCCCCAAATGTCAGGATCAAACCCTTGAAGAAGCCCGCCAGGAACTCCGGCAGAACGCCGCAAAAGATGCCCTCGAACATCTGGAAACCCACGACGTCGACGAGAGCGAGGTTCACCTGGCGCGGGCCATCGCACATCTGGATCTGAAAGAGCCTAAGGAAGCGGAGCAAAGCCTCGATCAGGCGGTTCGCGTGCTGGCGGGCCGAAAGGCGCAACATCAGGATCGCGACAATGATCTGGAACTGAAGAAGCGGATAGCCTTCGTTCAGGGGCTCGTCGCGGTTCAGAACGAGGACTGGACGGGGGCGCAAACCCATTTTGGGCAGGTCCTCCGCATCGATCCCACCGATGAAGACGCCCGCTACAACATGGAGCTCGCGTGGCATCGTCAAAACCCCATCTGTAAGCTGCGGGACGACGATCACGAACCCGACAACACCCAAAAGGATGCCGGTCCCTACGATCCCGAAAAGGCCCAAAACCGCCTGCTCTGCCCTCAGGACGAAGACTGGTACCAGCTCGAATTGCCTGAAGGCGCCCTGGTCACCGTCGCGGTGGAAGGAAAACTGAAACCTCAGGAGGAAGATGAGACGCGGCAAGTCTTTGTTCGCCTCTACAGCCCGGATGATCTGCCCGGGAAACCCACATCCTCCGCCGAACTCATCGATGGGAAAGCGAACCTGGGCGTCTACGGCGCAAATCCAGGGGGTACCTGGACGCTTCAAATCGCAGGTCCGGGCCGCGCCGAGGTTCAGTACAGCCTGCAAACCCTCGTGGTACCCCCCTGCCCCCAGGATGATGCCCTGGAGGAAAACGATACACCCGAATCGGCAAGGGTTTTAAACGAGCAGGAACTGAAGCAGCAGGTCTTGAAAGCCTGTCCCGACGACGAGGATTGGTACAGTTTTACGGTGCCCGAGAAAGAAAGCCGCAACCTGACGGTCAGCTTTGATGCAAACTGGGGTAACCTCTCGATGATCCTCGTCGATCCAGAGACTCAGGCCCCGTTGAGTCTGCTCAAGAGCTCCGAAAACGGCGGCGGAGTTTCGATTCCTGCGGCCGATACAGCCCAGAACTTCCTCTTGCGCATCGTCGCTGAGTCCCAGGAAAACATCTATCGCATCTCTTTGGACAAGGGCGACGGCGACAACGAGGATCAAAATCAGGATAAAGACCAGGATCAGGATCAAAACCAGGACCAAAATCAGGACCAGAATCAGGATCAACAGCAGGATCAACAGGATCAACAGCAGCAGCCGCAGCCTGAAGAGCAGAAGCAGGATGAAGTTAACCTCAAAGAACTGATGAAGGCGATGGATGAACAGCAAGGCAATCCGCAACTTCAGAAGGCGCTGCAGCAACAGATCGCGATCCCGCAGATGGAAGACTATTGATCGCAAAGGAACAAGGCCGTGAAACTTCAAAATCACAGGATCACTTGCCTGGAACTGCTGTTCTTTTTTGCGTTTACGCTGCTTTCCGGCCTCGCGTTAGCCGAACCATTGCTCGAAGTGACGGTCGATCGGCAACAGATCACCCTCGAAGAGCGCCTGACCGTGCAGGTCGAAGTCTCGACATCGGCCGATCAGCCGGGAAGACCGCAGATCAACGGTCCCAAACTCGACGACTGGCAGGTGGTGGGCAAGTTCGAGAGCACGAGCTACGACTCCCGCAACCGTGAAAACCGGACTCAGTTTCAGTTGCAGCTGCAACCCGTGCGCGTGGGCCAGCTTCAGGTGGGCAGCTTCGTCTTAAAACTCGATGGTCAGGAGTTAAAGAGCGATCCGATCACCGTAACGGTCACCGGTCAGGGGTCGTCTGCGCCCGGAAACCCCGATCAGGGCGACAGCGCCGGGGAACCTTCGGAGGGGGAAGATCCGATCGCCTTCCTGGAATGGGAAGTGACGCCCCGGGAAGCCTATATTGGCCAGGAGTTAAAGGTTAAACTCTACGCCTACGTGACCACGCGCCTCATGCTCGAGCAGATCGAGCCCGGAAGCTTCGATTTCAGCGGCTTCTGGACGGTCGATGCGATCAACAGAGGCCGAAACCGTTCGTCGACCGTACAGCGCGGCCAGGGCCTCTACACGCGAACAGAGCTTGCGGCCTACCATCTCTTCCCCATCAGAGCCTCGACCCCCGAAAAAGAAGTGGCTCTCCCGGCGCTCCCGGCTGCCCTTCAGCTGCGCGAGGCCTCTTTCTTCAGCCGCGGAAGGCCGATCAAGATCGATCGCACCGCAGCCCCCGTCGCGATCGACGTCAAACCCTTGCCTACAAACGGGCGTCCCTCAAACTTTGCAGGTCCCGCCGTCGGCAGACTGAAGCTTGAAGCGGGCATCGATCGCAGGAAAACGAGCATCGAGGACGGGATCCAGCTCACGGTGACCACCCAAATCGACGGTCTCATCAACAACGTCCCCGAACTGACCCTGCCCGACATCCCCGGGTTCAGGGTTTTTCCGCCTTCAAGCGACGTCAAGAGCGGCGTTGAAGGGCAATCCGTCAGAGGGAAGCGCCGTCAGACCTGGTTACTGAAGGCTCAGAAGCCCGGAAAGCTCACCATCCCCGAGCTCACGCTGCCTTACTTCAATCCCCTGACCGGCGCCTACGCGGTGGCCAAAACCCAAAAGTTCCAGATCGAGGTGACGGGCGAGGCCAAAGATGCAGCTCCCGATCCCCAGGAAAAGCCCACGGTCGCAGATGCCGCGCAGTTGTCGCTCCACGGAGTCCGCGTCAACGCCGATCTTTCGCAGAATGATCCCCGCGCTTACCGATCGCCGCTGTTCCTGGCGACCCTTCTCGGAGCGCCGATGCTGCTCCTGTTTGTGATCGCAGGACAAAAATGGCACGCCAAACGGACCGCAACCCAAAGTTCCAGGCAGGCCAAGGGTGCTGCAGCTTACGCCCATCGCGCATTGCAAAAGCTCAACTGCTCCGATCCCGACGCCCACAGCCAGATCGCCCGGATCATCAACGATTATCTCGAGAAGCGGTTCGAGCAGAGCTTTAATGGCTTAACCCATCAGAAGCTTCGGCTCGCGCTGGAAGCTCATCGCATTGCCCCAAAGACCATCGATGCGCTGCAAAACGAGCTCGATCACTGCGATTTTGCCCGCTTTGCGCCCCAGTCTGCAGGCTCCAGTGCCGCCGATGAAGCCCGCGATCGCGCCGATCGCCTGATCGCTCAAATCGAGGAGGAAGCGCGATGAAAACTTTCTTTGGGTGCTTCACCTTAAATCTGGCCCTCTGCTGCGCATTTTTAGGGATCGCCCGCCCGGCATCCGCCTCCCCTTCGGAAGATTTGCGGGATGGCACCGAGCTCAGCTTTGCGGGACGCCACGAGGAAGCGGCTCAGGCTTTTGAAAAGCTCACCATCGCTACGCCAAACTCCGCAGATGCCTGGTACAACTACGGCGTCGCTGCCTCGCAGGCGGGGCATTACGGTCAGGGCATTCACGCTTTTGAGCAGGCTCTGCTGCTCTCGCCCCAGGATACGGACGCCGCTGAGAATGCCGCAAAGGTCCGGCAGGCGGTGATCGACCGCGCATTGCAACAAAATGTGAGCGATCGCGTGATCCTCCCGGGAGACGACGACACGGGCACGAGTCTCCTGACCGACATCCCCCCCAAAACCCTGGCGATCCTCTTTTCTGCAAGCTGGGGCCTCTTCTTTCTTTGCCTCTGCGTGATGCGCTTTAAGAAGATCCTCTCGGGCATCCGCACATCGGCGGCAGTCTTTGCCGTATTGGCCGCCTTAAGCGCCCTCGGCAGCGGATCCCTCCTTGCGGGACGCATCACCCATTCGGGTCAGAACCGCATCGGCGTCCTGATCCCCGACCGCGTGGAAGCCCGCACCGGCCCCGGCAAGCGCTATCCTGTCCACGCTCAGGCCATGGGCGGCGTTCGCGTCCATCTCCGCGGCCAATACGAAGGCTGGATGCAAATTACCCTCCCCGACGGCTCCGACGCCTGGATCGAACCGAACGAAGTCAAACCGCTCAACATCCCGTAACTGGGAATTCCCTGCTGCTCTCCCATTTGGGATCCTGCCCCAAACGCCCCACAAAGCCCGCTCTCTTGACTCCGGATCGCCATAAAATGCTGATGGCGATCAAGTGATCGATCATCGATCCTGCAATCTGCTGGCGTAGAAGGCTGCTTCTTTAACTTCGGACTGCAAGTTTACGCGCGTAAAGGTGAAGTTTAAAATTACAGACTTCACTCTCATTCCAGCAGCGCTCAGGTTAATCAACCGATTTCGTCCATTTTTTGAGTAAAGATGGAGCTCCTGCAGTCTTAAACCTGTTCTCTCTGCCAATGGATGAACGGTTTTTAAACTTTAATCTTCAATTTTCTTTGGGCGGGCGATGAAGATGGCGGCGTCGTAGCTTTGCTCACAGGTCTTTCGGGCAAGGATCTCCTGATCGAACTGCTCCATCACCGCGCGGGCGACCGGGTGATGGAGATAGATCCCCGTCTTTAGGAGGGTCACGATGCGCTTCATAGGGTGGTAATAGCCATCCCACCAGTCTTCCCGGGGGATCATGAAAGCGCCCACCAGATCGAGTTCCGCATCGCGGAGCTGTTTTAAGACTTCATCCTGCGTCGTCATCCGGGGATTAACGCGATCCATGAGCGAAGTCAGCGCCTCATCCTGCGTCTCTTTCGGTTCATTCCAGAGCCACTGCAAAAACACCATGCAGCCTGTGGGCTTCAAATAGCTCTTCCATTGCGGAAGCGCGCGCGAAAGCGGGATCTTCGGCATCGAACCTGCGCACCAGAGCAAATCGCAGCTGCCCGGAAGATAAGGGAAAGCGTCGATTCTCGCGCAAAGGGGCAATATCGAATGCTCGAACTCGTAGTCTTTGACCTCGAGCTTCAGTCTATCGATCAAAGCCTGCCTGGGATCGATGGCGGTTAAATGGAATCCCTGCGGTAACTTCTCGGCCAGCACCATCGTCTGAGCGCCCGATCCGCAGCCGAGCTCCAGCACGTTGGTGTTTTGGGGCAGATCCTGACAGAAACCCAGCGCCTTCTTGACGGAAACCCGGCTCACGGGCGCCTGACGCGGCATCAGCTCGAAGACCAGATGGTAAGCCCGGCTCCCCTCTTCTTCTTTTTCGGCCATTTTCAAAGCTCTCCCTCGTTCAGACTGCGCCTTCACGCCAATGGCACCTCGAGTCCCTCATCCAATACCTCATTGTACGCATCGAGCGCCTGGCTGTTGAAGCAGACGAGATAGATCTCTTTGGGATAAAGCAACTCTTTCTGGCAGCAGATCTGAAACGCTGCGGTCAGGGCAATCTTGCAGGCTTCCTTTAACGGATACCCATAGGCGCCGGTGCTGATTGCGGGGAACGCGATCGAATCGCACTGCAAACGGAGGGCTTCTTTAAAGCAGCTTTCGTAACAACTCCGCAAACGATCGGCTTCTCCCCAACTACCTCCACACCAAATGGGCCCGACGGTATGGATGACATAGCGCGCAGGCAGCTTATATCCCCGCGTCGACTTCGCTTCTCCCGTCTCACACCCACCCAAAAGCCTGCATTCCGCCAGGAGTTCGGGTCCGGCCGCCCTGTGAATCGCGCCATCCACGCCGCCTCCACCCAGTAACGTCTCGTTTGCTGCGTTCACAATGGCGTCTACAGCCAGAGACGTGATGTCGCCCACAACAAGATGCAGCTTCTTTTGCGTAGGAAATTCAAGCTCCATGGGGATTCCCTTCTTTTGGGAGCGCACAGCCGCCCCCTCGCGTCTGGCAAGCTTTCTCTCAAAATGGCACGCTTTTCTCAAGCCTCCGAAAGCGATTTTGGGTATTATCAAACAACCGTCACATCGTGCTTTACGGTTACATCAAAACCTTTGACTTCAAAAAAACCCTTTGGCAAAAGGCGCGCCCATGAAACGACTCTCTCTCCTTGCAGCATTTCTTTTGGCGCAGCCCTGTTGGGCTCAAAGCGCAGCCGACGACATTCCCGAAGATCTCGAGCTCGATCGCGGCCATTTTGGCGAAGTGGTGACTGCGAACGAGCAGGCAAACAAAGATCGCATGGCGGCTGAAGATCACCTGGCGAGCGATCATCCCCCACGCTTTCGCAAATATCCGATCCTGACGCATGTGACCGAAGTCGGCGGCGGCCTGTTTGCGGCGAGCACGCTGGGCATTCTGCTCGGGATTCTGGGCGATAAGATCGATCCGGGCGATGGACAAAAAGCGCTCGGCGGCTTTCACGGACCCGCCATCGGCGCCGCTCTGGGATCCGCGGGGGGCATGATGGCCGGCGTCTGGGCGGGCGGATTGTTGTTCGACAAACAGGTGGGCCTCGAATGGGTCGCCTTAGGCACCGGCGCTGGCTTGCTTTTTGGAACCGGCACCTCCGTCGCCCTCGCTTACGGCCTGGGCAAAGGCGATCGCACCATCGCCCTCTCGATCGCGAGCCTGCTTTTGTTTGAAACCGGCGGCGCCCTGCTCCTGAGCGATCTCTGCGAACCGCCGTCCATCAAGCGCGCGAGCCGCGAACCTTTGCCTTACGAGATTCACCACGAAATCGCCTCCGGCGATCTCTGGTTTTACGCCCCCCTCCTTCAGGGCCGCTTTTAAGCGCCAGCGCCCAACCCACGTTAAAGAAACCGCGCGCTCTCGCCGGGTTCCCCTCCCTGCCACTGGCCAATCTTTGCGTTTTTGGTTATAAGGCCCCACTTTTTGAAAGGCTGCCGCTATGTCCGAAACCCATCAGCGCTCCATCAGCGCAAGAGGCGCGCTTTGTATCGTCGCAGGCTCGATGCTCGGTGTGGGCATTTTTCTTTCGCCGGTCCAGATGGCCGCCCTCATTCAATCGCCGCTGGCGTATTTTGGGGTTTGGATTTTTGCTGCAGTGATCGTGCTCGGGGGTTCGGTCGCTTACGCGGAGCTCGCGACGGCGTTTCCCCATGCGGGCGGCGATTACGTCTATCACCGTCAGATTTTTGGGCCTTCGGTGGCCTTTGCGAGCGGCTGGGCGCTGTTTGCGGGCATTTTTTCGGGCTCGATCGCGGCGGTCGCTGTGGCGATGTGCCAGTTTCAGCTGCATACCCTGACGGGCATCGATTTTAATGCGCCCGTTTTTGAGCTCTTCGGATTCACCCTCCGGCGATCGGCGCTTTTGGGCGTAGGGATCGTGCTCCTCTTTACCCTGCTGAACGTGCGGGGCATCTCGCTCTCGGAAGGCGTTCAAAAACTCTGCACGCTGGTGCCTCTGGGGATTCTGACCCTTTTGGCGCTGGTCGCTCTCGGCTTCTTCTTCAGCGGCAGCACAAATCCCAAACCGGCGGAAGCCCCCGTTCCCGTCACCCTGAGCGCGCTCGTGGGCGGATATTTGCTCGCTTACTTCGCTTACTCGGGCTGGAATGCGGTGACTTACGTGGCGGGCGAAGTCAAAGATCCCACGCGCAACATTCCCCGGGCGCTTTGCGGTGGCGCCGGCATCGTGGCAGGCCTCTATTTGCTGCTGAACATCATCTTCTTTTTGCTGCTCGGGCCTCAGGGACTCGCGGAATCGAACGAAGCGGGATCGGCCCTCGCGCGGAACCTCTTTGGACGCGGCGCCGAACTCGCCATGAACGGCCTCATTTTGATCTGCCTTGCGGCCACATTGAACGCGAGCATTCTGGGCGGCGGTCGCATCGCCTACGCGATGGCCAAAGACGGCGCATTCCTCAAACGCGCGGCCACCCTCAACCCCAAAACCGGCACACCGAGCTTCGCCCTCTGGCTACAGGCGGCCTGGTCCTCGATCCTCATCCTCTCCAACAGCTTCGATCAGCTCCTCGCCGCGGTCAGCCTCACCATGCTCTGCACCGGATCCCTCACGGTCCTCTCGTTCTTCGCGCTCCGCCTCAAACAACCCGCATCGAAGGAGCGCTGGCGCGCGTTCGGGTATCCCTGGCTGCCCGCCCTCTATCTGATCTCGTCGGCCCTCGTGCTCACCGTCAAGCTGTACGAAGCATTCGTTAATTTTGGGCGGGATGACGCCCCGCTGCTGGGGTTGGTGATCGTGCTCGTCGCATTTGCGGCGCATGCGATTTATCGAAGGATGAAGGTCGCGTCGAGGTGAAGGGTATTGGAGGTGGGGATTCCTTTAGGTTGGGTGGGCGTAAATTTCTGGAGTTGGTGGGCTGGGTTTATTTTTGGGAGAGATTGGGCGGAGGTGATGGGGGTTGGTTTTCGTTTCGTGGCTTTTTAATCATTTACTCGATCTCGGTACGCAGGGA
>DBWM01000072.1 GCA_002309015.1 Myxococcales bacterium UBA1238
TTATCTCCCTGCGAACCGAGATCGAGGAAATGATTAAAAAGCCGCGAAACGAAAACCAGCCTCCATCATCTCCACCCAATCGCCTGCGAAACGAAAACCAGCCTCCATCATCTCCACCCAATCGCCCGCGAAACGAAAACCAGCCTCCACCACCTCCAAAAAATCCCCCCAAAACCCTTCACCCCACCAAACATTCCCCCAATATCGCCGCCGTCCGATAGGCGTCATTCAACTTCATTCGCACGCCGCGCGGGCTGCCACCGATCGTCTCCCTTCCGCCCCAGGCGCCTTCAAAATGGGACCACACATTTCCGAGGCCGCCTTCTCCAAAGAGCGCGCGGGCGACTTCTTCGTTGCAGCAGCCTACGGTGATTTTGGCCATGCGCGAGGCGTAGCTGACCACGCAGGGGGCGGCGCGGTACCAGACGTCGAATCCCCAGACGGCGCTCTTGACCACCAGAATGCGGCCGTCGCGCTTTAAGAAATCGGGGCCGCGGTAGAGCGGGGCGTCGAGGGTTTTGGGGAGCGGGAGTTCGGCGCCGTCTTTGCCGCGGAGCGAGAGCATCCCTTCGAGGGCGTTCCTTCGGCGGGCGGCGTCGGCTTTGCACACGTGATCGCGCTCTTCGCTGGTGAGGCCTTCGGTCAAAAGCTGCGTCATCAGGGCGATCGCTTCCCGGAAGCCGGCTTCGTTCTGATACAAACCTTCGCGCTGGTTGAACCAGGCGAGCTCGACGCCTTCGCGGGATTCCAGGAGATCGGTGCCGATGGGATCGACGTCGTTCAATTCGACCAGGCGGTAGAACTCGGGGGAGATGCAGTCTTTGGGGACGAGATCGGCCAGGGCGATGATGGCGAGCACCGCGTCCGCGTCGGGGGTCCCGGTGACCACAAAGCGCGGGTCGTCTTTTAAGGCGCCGTGGAGATCGCGGCAGGCGCGGATGGCGACGCCTTCGCGAAAGCTCTCTTTGCCGTGATGGTCGAGGTTGAAGCGCCCGAGCACCGATTGGTTTTGTCCAAAGGCGCATTCGATGGGTTCGTAGCCTTGATCGCGGTAAGCGCAGGCCTGGGCAAAATCGTTGGTAAAGGCGATTTCGAGTTTCATGTGTTTTAAAGGGCTTTGTGAGGTGGAAGCGCGGCGTTGGCCAAAAGGGTGCCGATGGTGAGGGCGCCGGCGATCATTAAGGTGCCAAACAGGCCTTCGGTGCCGCCGGTGACGTCGCCGCTCAAAAGTTTGGCGCTGCTGGTGAACCCGAAGACGCCGGGGACGAGCATCACGATGCCGGGCACGAGGTAAACCTGGGCGGGCCGGTTGAAGATGCGCGCCATCAGGTTGGCGTAGAGGCCCACCGCAAAGGCGCCGATGCCCGCCGAAAGGGTGCCGCCCTGAAAGAAACGCTCGGCGATATAGGCCACAGACCATGCGATGATGCCCGAAACGAGGGTGTAGGGGACGTCGCGCAGGGGGATCGCAAAGCAGGCCACAAATCCGAGACCGGTTACGAGGGTTGCGATGGCGAGCAGCGTCCAGGATGTGGGGTTGACGGGGCCTCCGGGGAGCGGTGCGCCCAAAATGAAGGTTTCGAGGCTCGACATGACGGCCACGCCCGCGATGAGCGAGACCAAAACCATGCCGGCGTTTAACATGCGCGCGGCGCCGCTCACAAAACTGCGTTCGGCCACCTCTTCAAGCGCTGCGGTCAGCGTCAGTCCGGGAACGGCGATGATCAGCGTTGCGATGGTGAGCGCGCGTCGCGAAATGTTGGGATCGATGTAGGCGCCGAGCCAGGTGATCGCGCCCGCAAGCAATCCGGTCACGAAATCGACGAGCAGCCGCGTGCGGCGGTGAATGCCGACGGTCATGCCGCAAAGCATCACGATGGCGCCTGCGATGGTGCCGAGCAGGATTTCGGTTTCGCGTCCGCCAAAAAACAGCGCCGTTGCGCCCGAAGCGATGCCGCCTGAGACCGAAACCATCCAGGGCGGATAGCGGGAAGGCGCGCGATCGAGGGCCACGAGCTGAAGGATCGCCTGCCTGCAGGTGATCTGCCCCTCGGCCACCTGATTGAAGATGCGATCGAGGCCCGCAAGGCGTTCGAGATCGATGACGCGGTCGTGGACGCGGATGACGCGGGTGATGTTCTGGCCGCCTTCCATGGGGGTGACGCTCATCCAAAGCCCCGTAGGCACGGCGAAGACCTGAGCGCGGTAGTGATGTTCGCGGGCGGTGCGGCGCAGGCAGGCTTCGAGGCGTNNGGTCGGCGAGCCGTATTTTAAAAGGAGGCCGCCCATGGTTTGGAGCAGATCGGCGAGGCTTTCAATCGAGGCGCGGTGAGCTTGATCGACCATGGAGAAAACCGCTGGAAGGCAAAAGTTTTTGGGCGCGATGTTTGGGCGCGGGCCGTTTCATCAGACGGTCCGTTCCATAAAAAAAGCCCCTCACCCAGGGTGAGAGGCTTTCAAAATGCGGAATGTGCGAAAGGGGAATGCGATTACCAGCCGCCGCCCCAGCCACCGTTACCGTTGCCGCCGCGATCACCACCGCGATCACCACCGCGATCACCGCCGCGATCGCCACCGCGACCACCGCCACGACCACCGCGATATCCACCGTTGCCACCGCGATCGCCACCGGCATAACCGCCGCGACCACCGCCGAACCCGCCGCGAGGACCACGAGGGGCTCCACCATCGCGCTCGCGATCGCGCGCTTCGTTCACGTTGATGGTGCGGCCGTCGAGCATCTGGCCGTTCATCTCTTCGATGGCGCGATCGGCGTCGGCTGCCTCGTTAAAGGTGACAAAACCGAAGCCGCGTGAACGGCCGGTTTCGCGGTCAACCACGACCTTGGCATCGGTGACTTCGCCGAACTGCGCAAAAGCGTCGCGCAGACCGTCATCGGTGGTGTTCCAGCTGAGGCTTCCGACAAAAAGCTTCTTGGGCATCTTCTTCTCTTCTCCGTGCGTATCCGACTCTGCGGATCCCGTATCTGGCGCTTTCCCGCGCCCTTGGCGACTCAGTCGCACAACTCTAAAAAACAATCACGCGCAACATCGCGAACGCGACTCAGTACAAGTTGAATGAGGTGGGATGGGCACCGAGATCCAGATGCTTGACGAGAAGGCTCTTCAAAGGCGGTGAACGAACAGAAAATCAACAACGCTGCGCAGTATAAAGGGCACCCCAAAGAAAGCAAGCGCCTTTCATACATTGGGGTTCATTTTTTTCAGGTTATGTGTAAACGCCTTAAATCCAGCCATGTTGCGCGATAGGGGCGTGCGCAAAAAAACTTTTCACTTTTGAAAGATAGATCAGCCCTTTAGACCCACATTGGGCTATGATGACTGCGTCGCTGCGATCTAGACTTTGGGCCGCATTAGCGAGGGAGACCGATGAAGAGCCAAATCGCATTCGCATTTCTGCTGACCGCTCTCCTGGGTTGCGATGGGGGCGTGCGCTCTACGGAGCAAGGTCAATTCTATTGTTCTTCAGAAACGTTTTCGTTTCCGGCGCTGCGCATAGGCGAATCAGCGGAGCGGCGCGTGGAGATTTACAATGAAGGCAACGGTCCGCTGAAGCTGGCTTACTTTAAAGCGGAGTTTTCGGCAGGCCACACGCTGATGGCTGCGGATGGGCCCGAAAGCTCAAAATGGAACGTCTATTACGACGAGTCGGGCGAGCATTTTCCGCAGCTGCTGGAACTGGAGCCCGGTGGGACGCTGGTGCTGCTTTTGAGCTACAAGGCGCAGGCGCAGTCCGCACAAACGGGTCAGATCGAATTTGAGACCAACGATTCCAAGGCGCGCAATGTGAAGCTCACGGTCTCCTCGCACAGGCAGGGCGCCGAGATCGCGCTGGAGCCCCATGTGATCACCTTCGGTCAGGTGGAAGGCGGGGAGCAGGCGCAGGAAAAGCTCACCTTGTCGAACCTGGGTCAGGATGCGCTGCAGATTGAGAGCGTCCATTTAAACGGCTCGCAGGATTTTTCGCTCACCTTAAACGGACAGGAGTTTCTTGGAAACGAGCAGCTCTGGAAGGATCCCGACGGCGACGGTGAGCCAGGGCTTGCGGCGAACAGCTCCGTGGAACTGGAGGTGATCTATCATCCCGAGGTGATCGGGCCAGACGAAGCGGAGCTTTCCATTCGCTCTTCGGATGCGGTGCAGCGCGAGATCAAGGTTTCCATCGTAGGCAACAGCGTGGAGTCCTGCATTTCGGTTCGGCCGAATCCCCTCGATTTTACGGGTGCAGCGCTTTACAGCACGGTCACAAAGCCGGTTTCCATCGAGAGCTGCGGACTGCAGCCGCTGACAATCTCCAGGTTTTACATCGAGCAGGCGGGCGATCAGACCTTCTGGATCGACATCGATTCACCGCAGGCGCCCCTCCGTTTGCCCGGTCGCACGGTGGGCGAAGCGGCGCCTTCCGAATCCCTGTTCGTCAACTTTGTGCCCAATCGCGCTCAGGCCTATGCGGGCAAGCTGGTCATCGAGAGCGACGCCAAACTGCAGCCGCGTTTTGAGCTGCCCCTTTCGGGCGAAGGCCTGATCAACGATTGCCCGACGGCGCGCATTTCGAGCAACAACCTTCAGCTCGCTCCGGGTGATTTTGTCGAGCTCGACGGATCCCGATCGTTCGATGAGGACGGCCATATCGTCCGCTGGGAATGGTCGCTCGTCTCTCATCCCGAGGAATCCCGCGCGCAAATTGCAGAGCGCTATCAAAATATCAATCAGCCCAACGACAGCGCGGTGGCCGACGATCCTTCCACACCCAAAGCCAAGTTCTTCGTCGATGCCCCCGGAACCTACGTCTTTGAATTGCGCGTTTCCGACGATTTGGGCAGCGGCGCCGAATCCGGAGCCTGCGCTTCTTCCACCGCCCGCTTAAACGTCGAAGTCAAACCGAACACCGAGATTTGGGTTCAGATGCTGTGGAGCACGCCCGGGGACAGCGATGAGACCGACGCCTACGGTACCGACATCGATTTGCATTTGAAGAAGCCCGGCACCGCCTGGAAGGGCGACTCGCTCTCGGTCACCGACGATCCCGCCAAATACAGCTGCAGCGCTCAGAACAGGCGGCCAGACTGGGGCGAAGAGGGCTCTGCCAACGATCCCGTGCTCGATTTGGACGACACCAACGGCGCCGGTCCCGAGTCGATCTACATCATCTCGCCCGAACGCGCTTCCGATATGGGCGGTCCTTACCAGGTGGCCGCCTACTACTACAGAGCCTGCGCGGATTTCGATTGCAGGGAGCCCTATGGCGCTTCCAATGTCACGATCCGCGTCTTCCTGGGCGGCGAACTCAACACCGAATGGCAGAACACGCTGGAGAGCAACCACAGCTGGTGGGTCGCCGGAAATCTCTATTGGGAGGGCGAAGGCGGTCGCGTGGAAAGCGTGGATCGAATTTATAGTGGGACTCCTGCGGAGTAGCGGGGAGTGAGGTAAGGGGTTTTTGAAGGCCCGGTTCCCTCGGGATGGGTAGGGGACCGGGCTTTTTCTTTGTGCGAAGGGTGGGGGACTGTTGTGGTTGGGGGATCTTTTGGTTTTAGCGGGTGAGTGATGGTTGTGTTTGGGCGGGCAGCTTTTTCTTTTCGCGGCTCAATTTTGATTTCCTCGATCTTGTATGCAGGGAGATAAGGGAAACCCGCT
>DBWM01000057.1:0-3556 GCA_002309015.1 Myxococcales bacterium UBA1238
GGGGAGATCGGCGGTCGCTGCCTCGATTTGACGATCACGAGCCGCGATAAGGATTCGCCTTCTCCTGCGCCCATGTCGGGGTTTCCGCATCATCAGCTGCCCGCTTACCTCTCAAAGGCGCTGGCTGCGGGATATAAGATTGCCGTCTGCGATCAACTCGAGGATCCGAGCCTTGCAAAAGGCATTGTGAAACGCGGCATTACGCGTGTTGTGACGCCCGGGGTGGTGCTCGACGATCAGAGTCTCGAGGCGCGCGCACCCAACTTTTTGGTCAGCGTGATGGGGGCGCTCGATGCCGAGGATGCGCGTTACGGTGTGGCTTGCTTTGACGTTTCTACGGGCGTGTTTCGGGTGACTGAAGCCGTGGGGCTTGCGGCGCTCCGCTGTGAGTTGGGGCGTTTGCAGCCGCGCGAGATTTTGCTGCTCGAAGGCGTTGATTTACCTCACGAAATTGCGATTCGGCTTCAGCATGTGGCGGTCAGTCGGGTGGCGGAGTCTGCGGTGACGCCGGAGCGTTGTGTGGCGCTGCTGGGCGGACTTTTGGGCGATGATGGCAAGCCTGCGCCGGATTCCGTTGAGGCGTTTGGGTTTGGGATGCCTGCGCTGATGCTCAAAGCGGCGGCGGCGATTGCGGCCTATGTCATCGACACCCAGCAGCAGTTTCCTGAAAATGCCCGTATTTTAAGCAGTTATCGCCTGCACGATACGTTGATTCTGGACGAGACAGCCCAGGCCAACCTGGAGCTTTTTAAAACCCTGATGGAGGGTCGAAAGCGCGGTTCGCTGCTCGGCACACTCGATCGCGCCTGCACGGCGATGGGGGGGCGCAAGATTCGCTCCTGGCTCGCTTATCCGCTGATCGATCCCGTGGTGATCGGACAGCGCCTGGATGCGGTCGAATGCCTGGTTCAGGACAGCCTGCTGCGCGAATCGCTGCGCCAGTCTCTGCAAAAAATCTACGATATCGAGCGCTTAAACGGTCGCATTGCAGCAGGTACGGCCTCGCCCAGGGATTTGGTGCAGCTTCGCTGTTCACTAGAATCGCTGCCAAAAATTATCCAGTTATTACAAGAAGTTAAAGCGCTTTCGCCCTTGCTCGGCCGCATGGAGGCCCTCGAAGACATCGCTCAGCGCATCGCTCAGACCCTGGTGGATGAGCCGCCGAACAACCTGCGCGACGGAGGGGTGATCCGGCCCGGATTTAACGCGCAGCTCGACGAATATGTGATGCTGACGACATCGGGTCACGATTACCTTGCAAAACTCGAAGCCAAGGAGCGCGAGGCAACCGGCATTGCATCGCTGAAGATCAGGTACAACAAGGTTTTTGGGTATTACATCGAGATCTCCAAAGCCAACCTCGACCGCGCACCGAGCCGCTATATCCGCAGGCAGACCCTGGCCAATGCGGAGCGCTTCTACACCGAAGAGCTCAAGGATTTTGAAGACAAGGTGCTCAACGCCGAGGCCAATCAGACGGCGCTCGAAGCGGAGCTCTTTACGCAGCTGCGGTCAGAGGTTGCAGCCTCTTCGGGGCGAATTGAGTCGACGGCGTCCGGACTTGCGGAATTGGATGCCCTCTCGGCACTGGCGGAGCTGGCGCATCGCAATCACTATTGTCGCCCGGTGGTCGACGACGGCGACGCGATCGATATCGAGGAAGGCCGGCATCCAGTGGTCGAGGAATCCGTTGGGCAGGAAGGCTTTGTGCCGAATTCCGTGCATCTCGACCGCGAGTCTCAGTCTCTGATCGTGCTGACGGGGCCCAACATGGCGGGCAAATCGACGGTGATGCGGCAGGTGGCGCTGATCACGCTCCTGGCGCAGATGGGCAGCTTCGTGCCGGCCAAAAGCGCGCATATCGGTGTGGTCGATCGCATCTTTACGCGCGTGGGCGCTGCCGATGATCTGGCAGCCGGGCGCTCCACCTTTATGGTCGAGATGTACGAAACCTCGGTGATTTTAAAGGAGGCGACCGCGCGCAGCCTGTTGATTTTAGACGAGATCGGGCGCGGGACGAGCACCTTTGACGGGGTGAGCATCGCCTGGGCTGTGGCCGAATATGTGCACGATGTTTTGAAGTCGCGCACGCTGTTTGCGACGCATTATCACGAACTTACGGATTTGGCCGAAGTGAAGCCGCGCGTGCGGAACTTCACGATCGCCGTGCGCGAAAACGGTGAGGACGTGGTGTTTTTGCGCCAGCTGGTGCCGGGCATTGCCAACCGATCCTACGGGATCCAGGTGGCCAAGCTGGCGGGATTGCCGCCTCAGGTGACCCGGCGTGCGGGCGAGGTTCTGATGAGCCTTCAGGGGGCGGAGCATGATGAAAATGGCCGCTCGCGCCTGGCTCAGCCCGAATCTTTGCCCGAGCACGGTAACTGGCAGCTGAGCCTGTTTTCGCCTCCGCCTTTGCCGGCCGCGCCGAGTGCGGTGGAGCGCGAACTCCGAAGCCTCGATGTGGATCAGCTGACGCCCATCCAGGCGCTCAACTTTTTGCATGCGTTAAAGGCGCGCCTATGAGCGATGCATCCGCCGTATTTGATGCGGCCGTCGATCTCTACGCCACCTGGCTTCGAGTGGAGCGCGGCCTCTCCAACAACACCGTAAAAGCCTATCTATCCGATATTGCGATGTTTCGTCAGTTTGTGGACGAAGAAAAAGGGACCGCTCAGGCCCCCGAAGACATCGATGAAGGGGTCATTCTGGATTGGCTTGCGGCGCGTTCTGAAGCGGGGTTGTCGCCTCGCTCTCAGTCGCGCGGTCTGATCGCATTGCGCGGATTCTTCAGCTTTCTGGTTGCGGAGGGCGAGCTCAAAAACGATCCCTGCCGGCGCATCGAATTGCCTAAGCTGGGACGCCCTCTGCCTGAATCCCTGACCCTCGACGAGGTGGAGCGCTTGCTTGCGGCGCCCGATGAATCCACTTTGCGCGGCCTTCGCGATCGGGCCATGCTGGAGCTGCTTTATGCCACGGGCCTGCGCGTGAGCGAGCTGGTGCATCTCACTTTGGGTGAGCTCCATCTGGAAGCCGGTTTCTTGCGCGTGATGGGGAAGGGGAGCAAGGAGCGTCTGGTGCCCATGGGCGACTACGCGCGCGATTATGTGGAACGGTATCTCCTTGAAGGACGGGGCATTTTAACCGAAGGCGATCGCGGCAGGCGTGCGGATGAACCGGTCTTTATCACCCGTCTGGGCGGCGCGATGACGCGTCAACATTTTTTTCAGCAAATCGTTCAGTACGCCAGACAAGCGGGCATTACCAAGCCTGTGAGCCCGCATAAGCTGCGTCACGCTTTTGCAACCCATCTGCTCGAACGCGGCGTCGATCTGCGCAGCCTTCAGATGATGCTCGGCCATTCAAACATTGCAACGACCGAGATTTACACGCATTTATCGCGAGCGCGCTTGTTGAAGATGGTGAAGGAATTTCATCCGAGAGGGTGAATTTCTGGGGGGCGTGAGCGTTGTTCGGCGGGCTTCGCGAAGCGCAGATACAAAAAAAGCCTTCAGCTTTTGACTGAAGGCCTGGAGCGGGAAACGGGATTTGAACCCGC
>DBWM01000057.1:3645-49070 GCA_002309015.1 Myxococcales bacterium UBA1238
CTCTACCACTGAGTTATTCCCGCATGACAGCGGAAGCGAGACGCTTATACGCGCAGTCTTTTTGGATTGCAAGAAGAAAATCGCAGGGCATCGCTCGCGGGTCATTTTTATTTCAGAAAAAGCCTTTGATACCGCAAACAAATGCCTTGTAACTGCCCGATTCTCAATCACTTTCATTGCGCCAGGGCTGCAAAGGAGGGCATCTGCTCGCTTAAGGCCAAATAGCGGTAAATGGTGGTGGGACTGGTCTCGATGGCGCGGGCTGCGGCGCGCACGTTACCGCCGTGGGATTTCACGGAATCGATGATGAAGCGAATGATATGTTCCTGTAACGACTGGCTTTTTTTCTCTTCAACCCCCTCCACATAGATCTCCTGCAAAAACAGATGCTGCGAGGTGATGGGGCCGCCGTCGGCTTCAAAGAGGGCGCGGTTTAAGGTATTGCGCAGTTCGCGCACGTTTCCGGGCCATTGATGCTGCTGCAGTTTTTTCCAGGCGGGCGCGGTGATCTTTCGGGCGGCATCTCCGATCAGCGATTCCGCAAGCAGGGGCAGATCTTCTAAATGCTGTCGCAACGGGGGAATCCGGACCACGACGGTCGCGAGCCTGTGGTAGAGATCGATGCGGAATTTGCCTTGAGAAACGAGCTGTTGCAGCGGTTTATGGGTGGCGCTGACGATGCGTACGTTCATGGAGACGCTTTGGCAGCTGCCTACGGGGTAATATTCGCGGGTTTCGAGGACGCGCAAAAGGACCGCCTGGGTGCTGCCCGGCAGATCGCCGATTTCGTCCAGAAAGAGGGTGCCGCCTTCGGCCTGGGCCAAAAAGCCGTTTCGCGTGCGTGCGCCGGTGAAAGCTCCGCTTCGGGTGCCAAAGAGCTCCGCTTCAATGAGTTCAGGGGCGATGGCTGCGCAGTTGACGGCTACAAAGGGGCCCTTCGATACGAGGGATTCGCGGTGGAGGGTGCGCGCACAGAGTTCCTTGCCCGATCCCGATTCTCCAAGCAGCAGGACCGCCGCATCGCTTTTGGCAAATCGCTTTAACGTGCTCTTTAAGTTGAGCATTGCAGGACTTTGACCGATCAATTCGTATTTGCTGTTCGGGCTCATCATTCACCTCTTGGGGCCATGTTCACCCGATCTATCGGCGGCTCTGCGGAGTTGTTGCGCGGGTTTCAAAAAATTTTTGGGGGATGGAAAGAAATGGGGGCAGTGAAGGGTAGAGGATTAAAAAATGCTTATTTTTTGCGGAGATGGAGTGCCTGCCAATCGCCTTCTGAGCGCTCGTCGATCAGCTCAAACCGGGGATAATTAGCGAGTACCGCGTCGCGCTGGGCGGCGAGAAGGCCCGAGAGCAAAAGGTGATCGGCGGCGTTTAGGGCGATGTCTTCTGAGTGATCGATGAGTTCCCGCGCGAGCATGTTGGCCACGACGATCGGGAAGGAACGCTGCACGCATTCCACCGAACCCTCGATGAGCTCCACTTTGTCGGCAACGCCATTCAGTTCCACGTTGTGATGCGCGTTAGCCTGCGCGTCGTGATCGATTTCTACGCCCACCGCGCGATGTCCGAGCAAGGCCGCAGCGATGCAAAGGATCGCGGAACCGCTGCCCACATCGAGGATTTCCTGCGGTTTGTCCATTTGAGAAAGGAGATCGTCGAGGGCGTTCAGCGCAAGTCGCGTGGTCACATGTTCGCCGGTGCCAAATGCCATGCCAGGCTCGATCAAGAGCGTAACGCCTTCGTGAGATTGTGCTTCTAAATCAACGGGTTGCACGAAGATCCGCTTCGAGACCTGACCGCCTTTAAAGAATGCGCGCCAGCCGTCTTTCCAGCTGTCGTCCTCGCTGTGTCGGGTTTGAACGATGGCGTCTTCCTGGCCAATTCTTGCAAGAATTTCGCTGACTTTCGACTGCAGGTTTTCCGGAGGCGGTTCCGAAAAGGCGAGTACCACGCGCGCCTGACCCGGGCGGGAGGCCTTTATCAGCGTCGTGGTATCCTGCACCTCGGCCACCACATCCAGCTCGTCCGCCAGAATCCAGGCGAGCGTTTCTGCAAACGCCGCGTTCAATTCAATGCTCGCTTGCCACCAACTCATGGTCGCTCCTGTTTCCATATCGATGAGATGAGCGCCGGCTCGCTCGTTGCGCGTGGTTCGCTCGATGGGGCGATCCAGATTTCCACGCGGTTTGAGCTGCGGCAGACTTCTTCTGCAAATTGATTCAGTTCCCGGGGCATCACGCGTTTGATGGCGTTGTGCCAGAGTTCTACGCCGTCTTTTCGGCCAAAGCTGCGGTGATGACTGCGGTGCTCGGCGTAAAACTGAGCGCGCTTTGAGGGATCGTTCCAGGAGATGATGCGCTGACTGGCTACCTGGCGTCGAGCGGTTTTTAAGTCGGCGTTGCTGGTGGGCAGGCTGCGCAGTTTGCTGATCCAAATCTCGAGCGTGCGCCGCATCTCATCCATGTGATCGGCGGGACCTTCCAGATGAAGGGCCAGATATCCGTGAGGGCTAAAATCAAAAAATGGTTCAATTTTAAAGGGTTGCCCCTGTGCAGCGGTCTGGAGCGCCTGAAGCGTTTCTGGATTATGCGCGATCAGCCAGGCGAGCACCTCGAGCGACGCGATGTCGTCTTCCGTTTTTAAATCGACGGGATAGCCCCAAAAAAGGTGAGACGTCTGACCATCGATGGCGCGCAGATGCGGCTGGGGTTCGATTTCCGGGCGTACGGTCTCTGGCGATGCGGTTTTTTGATGCTGCGTCTGCGACAAACTCTGAAGGGCCAGGGTCACGCGCTGAGCGCTCAGTTGCCCCACGATGGTCAGGGCGATCGGGGCATGCGCAATATGGGCGTCATACCAGGCGCGCGCTTCCGCCGGCGTAAATTCATCGAGGCGATCGTTTCGGCGCGGCAGGCGATAAATCTGGCGCTCCAATGCCCTCCGGCCATCTTCCAAAATCCCTTTTCGTTCGCGGCGTTGCGCGATTTTAAACCGCGCGGTCTCCAGGGCCTGGGGCGTCCAGCTGGCTTCCGTCAGGCGATGTGCCAGCAAGGCGAGGGTTTCATCCGCCTGAGATTGCGTGGTGAGCGCGTGCAGCGCGATGTGATCGCGACCCAATTCTGCGGTCATGCCGTCTGAGGCCAGGCGCTCTGCGATTAATTCAGAAATCCCTCCGTCCTCCAGCGGCTCAGAACTGTAACCTGTCGGAATCCAGGCAGTAATTCCAACAATGTCGCCAATGGGCTGAGGATAAATCTGCGCGGTCACGCCCGGTGCCAGGTTCAGTTCCTGCGCGCCTTCGTGAGCGGTCTGACTCTGATTCAAATCGCGCAGCTTTTCGGTCAGCGATTCCGCCCAAGTTTCCAAATCGACGTCGGTCTTGTTGTTTGGAATCTGAAGATGGGCGATGGTTTGGTGCAAATCGAACAGATGGCGCGCCGCTTCGTTTAAGGTTTGACTGTTCGCAGTGATGATCGCGCTTTCGTAATGATCTTCAGCATTTAAATGCGGCCACCGGAGTTCGAAACTGCCCATCCGGCGAGCCTGTCCGCTTGGAGTTGAAAGCGCATGAAGCTTGTTTTCGCTCAGGATCTGGCGCGCCCGGTCGAGTTCCTGGTTGCTGACCGGTTTTTCGGCAAAGCTGTAGAGCGTATGGGTCACCGCAGCAAAAACCGCGTCCACATCTTCTGGGGCGCAGTCGAGCTCGATCACAAAAAGGCCCTTGCCTTTAGGGGCGGTGGCAAAGCTTCGTAAGTTTTGAATTTTTAAGCTGTTTAAGGCAGCCATGCGGGAAATGCGCGCCTGTGGATCGCCGCTTAAAACCAGAGCCAGCAGGTCGAGCTGAGCGGCCTGCTCGGGGGAAAGCTCTCCAAAAGCAAAACCCCAGCGCAGGCTGGCCCATTCGATGGGCGTACGATCGAGGGCTACGTAAGGGCCTGCAGTGGCGCCCTTGAGCCTGAAGCCTTGCGAAACTTTGCTGTGAACAGCGGGGCGAGATCCGCTCCAATGAGAAAGAAAATCTTTAAAATACAGCGACTTAAATGGCCCTGTTGCGATGACTGCGGCGCCTTCCGAAACCCAGTTCGCCTTTGCAAACTGCGTCAGCTTTTCGGGATCCAGACGATCGATCGCTTCCGCAGAGGGCAGGGGCGTGTGGGCCATCGCATCTCCCGGAAAAACCTGTGAAAGCAGGCATTCAAGGCCGCTGCGCTGAGGCAACAGATGGGCGGTCTCCTGGCGCATCGCATCCAGAATGGGCGTCCAACCTGTAACATCCCAATTTTGTTGACTTAATGCGTCCGAAAGCAGTTGCAGCGTCTCTTCGAGTTCCGCAGGTAAAAGCTCCAGTTCGAGCACGGTCGCATCAAAGGTAACGTAAGCGTTGACCGCGACGCCGAGCGCATCCCATTGGGCGGCCAGACTGTTTTGCGCCTGGCCCAAAAAACGCCTGAGCGAAGCCAGCGCCGCGCCCTCCAATCCTTCAGGCTCATCTTTGGATCCAAAAGGCATCCAAAGCTGCAGGGCGATCGTCTCGCCTTCAGAGGGCCGGGCTAAAAAAGTCAGCTGATTGGGCAAGAGGGATTGCGCTTGCGAAGGCTCCGGCACAACGCTTGTAGACGAAGCGCAACTCCAGAGCGCACAAGGCAAAACGAGAGAAAGACAGGCTTTGGAAAAGGAGCTCATAAAACGGACGGGCGCCGTCGGGCAGGATCAGAGGCCGCTCAAAATGCGCCATTTGTCTTTTTCGCGCTTAAAAGTGATGCGGTTTTTGTCGTTGGCGGTCTGCCAGACTTTTTCTTCGCCCGCGCCATCAAACAAGTAATGGCTTTTATACGAAAGATCCACCAGGGCGATGTCTTCGCTCACCACATCGATGGAGGTGATGTCGAATTCGACGCGAACGGCCGAGACGTGATCACGTAAGTCCTCGCAAATTTTAAGGAATCCTTCGTAGCCGTAATCGTCGGTGGGATCGTCGGTGGTCGATGCGTTTTCATAATAATCTTCGCTGACCAGGCTCTTTAATTTATCAATATCGCGTTGTTCGAGCGCTACGCGGTAGCTTTCGACCACGTCGGCCAGCGCTTGCTTTTCGGCGGTGTAGGGTATGCGCGTATTGGTGACATAAGTGGGGCCACAAGCCGATAAGGCGAGGGCGAGGACAGCGGCAAAAAGTTGTTTCATATCAGCCTCGTTTAAACAGGACAGCTTTAGTCCGAACTGTCGCCTGCGGCAAGAGATTCAAAATGCGCCATATGTATCAATGACGTTCCTTCTGTCAATTGCGACGAAGATTTTTGGTTTTCAAGTGCGCAAAGCCCGTTAAACTGCAAGCCTTAAACGAGGAATGGTAAATGCGCAATCTGCTGATTTTATTTGTACTTTTTGTTCTTACAGCGTGCTGCTTTGCCCAGGAAAAAGAGTTGAGGCTACATTTTTATCCTCCCGATTCCTGGGAAGGTCCCGTGCGCGTGCATTTGTGGGGTGGGGCGATTCAAACCGAATGGCCGGGCATGGCGATGGAGCGCGGAAGCGACGGCTGGTGGAGTCTGCCTGTCAAAGGCGTCAGCGCATCTCACCTCATTTTCAACAACGACGGTCGCCAGCAGACTGCGGATTTGGAGCGCGATCGCGAAGGCTGGTACCGCCTGGGGCAATGGTTCGACCAAAAACCCGCTCCGCAAACGGAGTCGGCTCAAAAGCTGCGTTTGTATTACCGCCCCGAAACGCAGCCGGATTCGCCGCCTAATATTTATTTTTGGGAAGTCTGGCCCGAAGGCCCTTCAACTTCATGGCCCGGTGAGCCGATGCGCAGGGAAGAAGACGGTTGGTATGTTTTTGAGTTACCGGTGGAGCGCGCCAACGTCATTTTTAACGATGGAAAGGGACATCAAACCGCCAATCTGTTCCGCAATCAAACGGGATTTTTTCAGGAAAATCACTGGTTTACAACTCGTCCTGCGCGAGATGAACTCTTTGTGGACGCATCTCCCTCCATCGCTTGGCCAAACGCGTATCCCTTTGAAACTTCAATCAAAATCCAGATTCAGGCCGCGCGTTCCGCAAAGCAGGTGAGCTACCGCCTCGATCAGGGGCCCTGGAAACAATGGGAGGGTCAGCCGCTTACGCTGGGCGAAAAGCTTTTGCCCGGTCAAAAGATCCGCCTCGATTTAAAGGCCGAGAATGATCACAAGGAATCTTTTAACGCATCGTTTTTATTCGAGAAAGCGGTTTCAGAGAGGCATCGCCATCCCTTCGATCAGCTGCGCATTTATCAGGTGATGGTCGAAGCGTTTCGCGACGGCGATCCCGGGCGAGGCTTTGGGACAGGCTATGGACCGAGCCCGCATCTGGGCGATTTAAAAGGGGTTTTGCAGGCTTTAGATGAAATTGCGGCCCTCAATGTGAACGCGATCTGGCTGACGCCCGTGTTTGAAAGCGGTTCTGAGACACCTCTGGCGGCGACCGGTTATTTTCCCACCGATTATTTTGCGGTCGATCCCCATTTCGGAAGCTTTGAGGATTTAAAAGCGGTGGTCGACGGAGCCCACGCGCGAGGCCTTTACGTCTTTTTTGACGGCGTCTTTGGCCATAACGGCGGCAATGTGAAGCCTTCTCCCAAAGGCAGGCGACCCAAGGGGCGGGAACTGGTCGATTATACTGACCCCGAAACCCTCGAATTTTATAAGGAAGTGGCCGCATATTGGATCGATGTGCTGGGCATCGACGGCTGGAGGGTCGATCAGGCGTATCAGGTGCCGGTCGAAGCCTGGGCGCATATTCGCGAGGCGGTGGAGCAGGCTTCGGCTGCGCGCCAAAAACGCGGAGAATCCTTTGGTACGCTTGGATTTATGGTGGGCGAGGTCTGGAAGGGGGCCGATGAAATCCGAAGGGATTGCTTTGGCGGATTCGAGTTGCCCAGGGCGTTGCCGGGTTGTTTCGATTTTCCCGTGCGCTATCGGCTGGTGCAGACGCTGGCGGTTCAGGAGCATGCCGAGGCGCCTGGAGCGAAGGGACAGCCCGCGTCCCTTTTGGCCGAGGCTTTGGATGCGCACCGCGTTTACCCGCCCCACGCTCACCCCGCGCTGATGCTCGACAATCACGATCTGGTGCGTTTTGGAGATTTGATCGAGCGCGCGGGCTATCTGGGCCCCGAGGATGAGACCTATTGGGCGCGTCATCGGGCTGCGTTTTCGTTTCTGGCCGCCTACACCGGCCCCATCTCGATCTATTACGGCGATGAATATGGAGCGCAAGTCCCCGATTTTATTAACGAAGGCGATAAAGGATGGATGGACGATCACGTCTCCCGCGATTCAGGGGAACGAAAAAAGACTGCAAAATCAGAGGCTTTAAGAAAATATCTGGCGGATTTGATGAAGCTCAGATCGCAAAAGCCTGCGCTTTGGTCGGGCAGCCGAAAGACGCTGTTTGCGGATGACAGTCTGCTGGTTGAAGAAAAAAACGAAGGCAGCGAGCGTATTTATTACTTGTTAAACACAGGTTTGACAGAACGATCCTATCAGATCACCTGCAAAGCGGCTTTAAAAGATCTGATGACGGGCAAGGTTTGGCCTGAGCAGGGCGGTTCGGTGAAGGTTGGGATTCCTGCGCTGAGTGGCGTGTTTCTTGAATAAAATTCAAGAGTTGCTGCTCTTTAACCGCTCGATTTCCTGCCCTAAAATGCGCAGATTCTCGTCCGCCAGGCGGCGACCGGTTTCGGCATCTTCCCGCGCATCCGATGCTTCCTGAAGCGTTTCTGTCATCAATGCGAGCATGCGCGCGTGACCTTCGAGCATCTCGTTGAGATCGCCAATATGTCGATCTCTGCTTTCCAACTCCAGACGCAGCCTGCGGATTTCGTCTTCCAAAGCCGCTTTTTCCAGTGAGGCTCGGGCGGCATCCCTGCGGGCTTCATGAAGCTTTGCGTTTCGCTCATCCCTTTCTAAAAGGGCCGCCTTCGCTTCCGCTTCAAAACGTTCAAAACGCTCCGTTTCCTGTTGTCGCAGCTGGCGTTCGCTCTCGAGCGCCGTTTGCAGTGCGCGAATGCGGGCTTCCGTTTCTTCGGGCAGCGGCGCGATCACCAGCTTCGGCTCCTCGCGCTCCTTTTGCTCAAGGCTTAAAACGTGAAGCGCGGCTTTCATCTCTCTCAGCTGTTGCTCGGACTGCGCCAGCTTTTGAACTGTAACCTGATGATTTAAAAGGTTTTTGTCGAATTCAGCCTTGGCCTGGATGCAGGTCGCTTTTGCGTTTTCAAGCCAGGGTTTTAAGGCTGCAGGTTCGTTTAATGTGGGCGGGATCGATGTCTTGGGCCATGCGGTAAACAGAGTCATCACATGATAATACTCATCCAACACATGGTTGCCTGCTTCGAGCAGCGCTTGCCGGTCGCGCTCCAATTGGTGGATCTCTTCGCCCGGCGCTGCGGTCTGTTGCCATTCGGCGCGCAGGGTTTCGAGCTCTTTTGTGAGGGATTGCTTGATTTGCTCGCTCCGCTCGGCCAGGCGTTCGTAGCGCTTGTCGTCTACCCGGCGCTCGGCGAGTTCCTGCCGAATCGCGTCGTAATCCGCCATTTGCTCGCGGGATTCTTCAACTTTTTTGCGGGATTCGGCGATTTCGGTACGTTCCGCTTCGAGCGCTTTCTGAAGCTCCTGGGCCCGTTTTTGCTCGCTTTCATAGGCCGTCCGGAGCGCGTCCCGTTCGTCTTTTAATGCGCTGTATTGCGCCTTTTGATCCGCCAGCTTCGCTTCGATCTCATCCAAAGAGACCGCGATCGAATCGCAGTCCGGTGTGATGCACCCGAAGGCTGGCCATTCCGGAATCGGGCTCTTTGAAGCCATCTGGATGATGGGCCCTTTGCCTTCTAACGCACCAAAATGCTTAAAGTTTTCGGCATCAGGGACGCTTGCACAGGCGAGCCCCGCAAAGGTTTGAAACGCTCGCTTGTAAGGCAGACTGTCGATGACATCATTTTCGGAGACTGTGATGTAAATCCCTTGCTTTTTCAGGATGCGCAAGACTTCATCCGGGGGAGCCACTCCCGCAGGATCGATGATTAAGTCCTTGGAATTTAAGCGTTCTTTCCATTCTCTCTTCATACGAAGCGGCGCACCTTGATCGGTGAGACCTGCAGGCGCATCGGGATCTGCGTCGTCGCTGATGAGGGTGAGCTCTTTTACAGGCTGAGCCGCGAGGGCGAGAAGCAGATCAAAAGAATTGCCCACCAACAGGATGCGTTGATCGGCAGACATCGCTTCAGCGAGCGCGCAAAGAACGGTTTCGGCAGATTTCACGAGAGCTCCTTATGGGCCACAAGAGGCTGCTTTATAAACCTCGCTCGTTCTTTCTGTAAACGGGAGGATGTTCTTTTTGATGTAAAATGAAGTATGGCAAACAGAGGTCGGCCCGGTTGTCTGGATTGCGAGCGAAAAGAACGGTTCTAGAAGGATAATATGCTGAATTTATTATTTAAAAACAGAAAAGGCCGGTGCGTGGCGCTGGTGCTCTGGAGCGTTTTATTGGCGCTCACCACGGCCTGTTACGGTCTTTTGGTGGGGCCTGCGCTGCGCATCCTGTTTGGTGGAGACTCTGTCAGCTGGCCCTCGGCTTTACCCTTGCCTTCGCTGGAAACTTTACGTCGATGGCTGCCTTATGGCCTGATTGCGGTCGCTCTTTTAAAGGGACTGGCGGCTTACCAGCAGTCTGTTTTAACAACCAGACTGGGTCAGTTGATCACAAGAGAGCTTCGGGAAAGCTTCTTTGCGCATGTATTAAAACTGTCGCCCGATACCATCGATCGCCTGGGAATCGGGGAGTTATCGAGTCGGATGATGGAGGATGTGGAGCGATGCGAGCAATGGATCACAAAAGGATTGAGCGCTTATGTGCGGGATACATTGCAGGTGATCGCCTTGATCCTCGTTTGCTTTTCGCTCGATGTGACGTTATCTGTGATCGCGTTCGGTGTGTATCCATTGGTTGTTCTGCCGATTATTAAGTTTTCTAAACGATTACGCGGGGTTGCAAAGCAAATTCAGCAACAGAAAGGGAGCTTGTTTTCTGTTATCCAATCAGACTTGAGGCGACTCCCGTTTTTACAGATGTGCGGCGAAGAAGAGATCGCGCAGGGGCAATGCCATCGCGATTCGGAACGCATCGAAAATGATGCTGTGCGCGCTTCGAAATTAACTTCATCTGCATCGGTGCTGATGGAACTTTTGGGTGCTTGTACTCTGGCGATTTTACTGATCTTTTTGTCTCAGAACCTCTCTGGAAGCGAGCGGACTGCGGAATCAGTTTTAAGTTTTTTGGTCTCTTTGATGATGCTCTATCGGCCGGTGAAGGGGCTGGTGCAGGCGCAGGCGGTCAGGGCTCCGGGAGAGGCTGCCTGGGAGAGAGTTTTCGAAATTTTAAAGATGCCGTGCGATCTGCCGCAGGGCGGAACGATCGAACCGGGATACGGTGTCCCCAGGATTAAAGTTCAAAATCTGACGTTATTTCGCGGGGATAGATGCCTTTTTGAGCATCTGGATGCGACGCTCGAACCCGGTTCCATCACCATCCTCAAAGGCAAAAACGGCTCGGGAAAAACCAGCTTTGCCTGGGCTTTGGGCGGTCTGTTAAAGCCCACGGAAGGTGTGATTAAATTTGATGAAAATCCTTTTGATTCCATCAAGTTGTCTGAGTTTAGAAAACAAATCAGCTGGGTCGATCAGAACTGCTTATTAGAGCGGGGGACGGTGAGAGAAAACCTGTCGCATGGTGCAGTCGGGTTTTCTGAACTCGATCAGGTCTTCAACAAGCTGCAGCTCTGGCCGGTTTTTGAGCGGTTACCCGAAGGCCTGGAGACCCCTCTGGGTGATGGCGGTGCGGGGCTTTCGGGTGGTGAAAAACAGAAATTATCATTGGCACGAGCGCTTTTACGGCATCCCAAGCTGATGATCTTTGATGAGCCTGAAAACCATCTCGATGCGCAGGGCATCGAGCATTTGAAAGCGGTGATCAAATCGCTTCAGCGGAAGGTGACGATCCTTTTGATTACACATGATGAGCGTTGGTCTGATTTAGCCGATGCGGAGATCAATCTGGGCTGAAATTGTTTTGCTGGCTTAGAAAAATACGTGCAATTCTGCTGTATTACGTGATCCGACTTTGGATTAAGACGATCCGTTATCGCATTGAAGGACCTGCCTTTCAGGCGCCTGGATTGATCGCCTTTTGGCATGGCGATCAGTTGCCGCTGTTTTATCTCTTGCCGCCTCAGGCCGTCGCGCTGGTGAGCCTCAGCAAAGACGGGCAGCTGCAGTCGCAGATTTTGAGTCATTTTGGGGTGGATTCCATTTCGGGCTCGAGCAGCAAAGGCGGAGTTCAGGCTATTTTGAATCTTAAAAAAGCCTTAAAAAACGGAAAGTTGGCGCTGCTTGCGGTGGATGGTCCAAGAGGGCCCCGGCATCGTTCAAAATCCGGCATTGCTTATTTGTCGCAAAAATTAAATATGCCCATTTGGCCAGTCGCAATGGCGGTTTCGAGAGGTTTTAGGCTGAAACATGCGTGGGATGGTTACTTGCTGCCCCGGCCGTTTTGCCGTTGTGCGGTCAAAATCGGGACGCCGTTTTGCGTGGAGCCCGATTGCCCGCTGGATGAAGCCTGCTCGCGACTGGATTTGACCTTAAATCAGCTCACTTTGGACTGCGAATCGTGGCTGGAGGCGCATCAACGCTAACTTCTGCATTGACGTGAATTTTTCTTTCAGATCGTACCCCTTTTTTATGGCGTTTGGGCGGCAAATCAGGTAGCGTGAAGCGCTAATAGGTGGAGATGCATCTCAAAACACGGTTGCCAAAAAAAATTCCACCTGGGTAACGGCTCGAAAATCGGAATGAATCGCGTCGAGCCTAAAAAATCATGGTGCGCGAAAATGTCGCACCTTTGCGTAAAGACGCAGAATTAAAATGAAAATCAAAAAGGCCAAAGGCCTGAGCCGCATTGTGGAGGTAAAAAATGATAAACATGTCCGTGCAGGGTGTTCCAGATGACGATAGCTCACAAACATCTATGCTGTTTGAAGGGATTCAGGAGCGGCCTCATCACAATGCTGACAAAGATCATCATTCGGCAGAATTCGACAACGCGCGCATGTATCTGTCGAACATTGGTCAAGCTCGACTCCTGAAACAAGAAGAAGAAGTGGCGATAGCCAAGCGGATTGAGTTTTATCGCCATGATGTGATGAGTGCGATTTTGTCGACCGTCGTGGGCGTCAACGCGTTTGCGGAGCTGCCTCGTCTGGTTCGTCGGAATCGTTTCAGTTTGCGCGAGATTTTGGATGGGGCGTTAGGTCAGGATTCGGGTGAGGAAGCGGATTCCGGTGACAGTCTCTCGGCCTTGGAACGCCTGGAACAACAGGTTTTAGAGCTCAGGGCGGTGGCGCGTTCGCGCTTGCGTTCTCAGCTGCGTGTCAGCAAGACGGCTCGAAGGAAAAATCGCGATTACGACGGAGAACTGCTCGAGATCGTCGCAAAAATGGGCATTTCCTGGACGACGGTCGATCGCATCGTCGGGCATTTGGTGAAGCTGAACGATGAGTTGTGCGATCAGAGCGAATGTGTTGCGCAATGTGAAACGCTCGCCGGTGTGTCTGTTGAGCAGTTGGAAAAAGGTTGCGGACCTACGGCTGAAAGTGGTTTGGGCGAGAAGGCCTGGGCGGAATTGACGCGCACGGCTCTTAAGGCTCATCAGCGCGTGCTCGATTTGGAGCATAAGACGGGCTGTTCTCAGGAACAATATGGCCAAATCATCGCGCGCTTAAAGCGAAGCCACCGATTGTTGCGGGCGGCCAAGAGCGAGATGGTTCTGGCGAATTTGCGTCTGGTCGTCTGCATGGCCAAGCGCTATCTGAATCGCGGCTTGCATCTGCTTGATTTAATTCAGGAAGGCAACATCGGGCTGATGCGGGCGGTCGAAAAATTTGAGTATCAGCGCGGCCATAAATTCAGCACCTATGCCACCTGGTGGATTAGACAAGCGATTTCCCGGGCGATCGCGGATCAGGCGCGCACGATCCGCCTGCCCGTTCATTTGACCGAAATGATCAATAAAATCACGAAGGTTTCGCGCCAAATGAACCAGACTCTGGCCAGAGATGCGCTGCCTGAAGAGATCGCGGCTCAGCTGGACCTCGCGCCCGACAAGGTGCGCCAGGCTTTAAATGCCAACACGATGCCCGTCTCGCTCGAAGCGCCTCTCGGCGATGATGATAGTCAACTTGGCGATTTCATTGAAGATTCTACAGAATCTTCACCCGTTGACTGCACGATTCGCTCGCTGATGTCTGAGGCTACATTGAGGGCTTTAAATGGCTTAACATCCCGGGAATCCATGGTTTTACGCCTGCGCTTTGGCATCGGTGACGGCGTGGAGCGCACCCTCGAAGAGGTGAGTCAGATGTTTGGCCTGACCCGGGAACGCATCCGCCAGATTGAGTCGCTCGCGCTGCGCAAGCTCCGTCAGGCGCGCAATGCCGGGGTTCTGCGGTCGTTCTGCGAAGAAGTCGCCGATCAGCCCTAAGTTGCATCTCTGCCGTGCAACCTCTTGATTTTCAATTCTTTTCTCTTTCTTTCGCATTCGTTAAAAATCCTGTGCAAATCGCTTAAAAGAGGGGCAATATCATCGCGCAACCCACATGGAGTAGAGCGATGTTTGCCCAGTCTTTCGATTCCTTTTTACGCAGTGAACTCGATGGCATTGAAGATGCGGGGCTGACCAAGTCAGAACGCATCATTCTCTCGGCGCAAAAGCCCGAACTGCAGGTCGCCTCAGGTGAAGTGATCAATTTTTGTGCTAATAATTACCTGGGGTTATGCGATCATCCGGCTGTAAAGGAAGCCGCTCAAAAAGCCCTGGAACGCTACGGATTTGGCCTGTCTTCGGTGCGTTTCATCTGCGGTACTCAAGAGATTCATAAAAAACTGGAAGCTTCTTTGGCGCATTTCTTACGGATGGAGGATGTGATCCTCTATTCTTCCTGCTTTGATGCCAATGGCGGTCTGTTTGAAACGCTGATGGGGCCAGAGGATGCCATCATTTCGGATGCCTTAAACCATGCCTCCATTATCGATGGCGTGCGCTTGTCAAAAGCCAGGCGATTCAGGTACTTGCACAGCAATATGCAGGATTTGAGAGCGCAGCTTGAGGCCGCAAAAGACTGCCGCTTTAAAGTGATCGCGACAGATGGTGTGTTCTCAATGGATGGGGACTATGCCAGGTTGCAGGAAATCTGTGATTTGGCAGATGAGTTCTCAGCGCTCGTGATGGTGGATGATTCGCATGCTGTGGGCTTCGTGGGCGCAAATGGGCGTGGAACGGTCGAGCTTTGCGGTTGTGAAGGGCGCGTAGACATCATCACAGGAACACTCGGCAAGGCCCTGGGCGGCGCGTCGGGCGGTTACGTCGCGGCCCGAAAACCGATCGTCGATTTGCTGCGTCAAAGATCCCGGCCCTATCTGTTTTCAAATACACTTGCGCCTGTGATTACTGCAGCTTCATTAAAAGTGCTGGAACTGATTGAATCTCAAGCGGATTTGCGAAATCGGGTGATGGCTAATGCGGCTCATTTCCGCTCTGCAATGAGAGCGGCTGGGTTTAATGTGCCTGAAGGTACGCATCCTATTGTGCCTGTCATGCTGGGCGAAGGCCGACTGGCAGCTGAAATGGCCGATCTCCTTTTGAAAGAAGGGATTTATGTCATCGGTTTCTCGTATCCCGTGGTGCCCAAAGGTCAGGCGAGAATTCGCGTTCAGCTGTCGGCGGCGCATACGACGGAGCAAATCGATCGGGCCATCGCCGCGTTTGTGAAGGTGGGTCGCGCATTGGGGGTGATTCAGGCATGAAAGCATTGGTTAAATTGGAAGCCTCCGAAGGCATTTGGATGCAGGATGTGCCCATGCCTGACATGGGGCCCAACGATGTATTGATTAAGATCAATAAGACCGCGATTTGTGGCACCGACGTCCATATTTATAACTGGGATGCCTGGTCTCAAAGGACGATTCGCGTGCCTCTGGTGATCGGCCATGAATTTGCAGGCGAAATCGTCGATATGGGGCGCGAAGTGCGCGGTTTTTCGCTGGGAGATCGCGTTTCCGGCGAGGGGCACGTCACTTGCGGTCACTGCAGAAATTGCCGTGGAGGGCGGCGCCATCTCTGTCGAAACACCTACGGAGTGGGCGTCAACCGAGCGGGCGCTTTCGCAGAATACCTTTCAATTCCGGCATTTAACGCATTTCACATCCCCGACAACATTTCTGATGATTATGCATCGGTCCTGGATCCGCTGGGGAATGCTGTTCATACCGCTTTGTCGTTTGATCTGGTGGGTGAAGATGTATTGATTACAGGGGCTGGTCCCATTGGATGTATGGCTGCGGCCGTTGCAAAGCATGTTGGTGCCAGATTCGTGGTGATCACTGATGTGAATCCGGCGAGGCTCGAATATGCGCGTCAAATGGGGGCGACCTATGCTGTAGATGTGCGGCATGAAAAGCTGTCTGATGTGATGGAACAGCTCGGAATGACTGAAGGTTTTGATGTGGGGCTCGAAATGTCGGGCAGCCAGTCGGCTTTCAATCAAATGTTATCGGTCATGAATAACGGTGGTCGCGTGGGCTTATTGGGGATTCCGCCCGAAAATACAGTGATCAACTGGGATTACGTGATCTTTAAAGGCCTTGTGATTAAGGGGGTTTATGGCCGGGAAATGTTTGAAACCTGGTATAAAATGGTGGCCATGCTTCAGAGTGGTTTAAGCCTCGATCACATCATTACACATCATTTTCCCATTGATGAGTTCCAGAAGGGATTTGATGTGATGCGCTCGGGGCTTTCGGGCAAGGTGATTCTCGACTGGAACGCGCCTACATGCCGTGAAGCAGAAGATAAGCCCGAGTAACCAGCGCGCCATCTATTTGCTGAACCGTCGAACTCATCGACCAGATGATGGGTAACAGCCCTGTCACCGTTGGCACAAACGCCAGTCCTTCCAGATAAGCTGCGACCGCAGATTGTTTCTTTGCACAGCCATGTAAGTGATAGAACCCGATACAGGGTGCAAGGGTAAAACACCAGATACATGCGCCAAAGACATCGGCATTCCAATAGCTGTCTCCGCCTAAAATCAGCGCTTTGGTGGCGATTGCGAACGCTGTGATTTGGAGGAGATAAGCAAAACCTGCCGTAATTAAAGCCTTTTTTACGGAACTGCGCCCCAGCAGTGTGAGAGGTAACAGGAGCGCCACGAGGATCCACAGCATCGTTTCAAAATAGCCTGCGCGATAGCCCTGGTCCTGAGCGGGAGCGAGCCTCATCAGGATGGCCCACAAGAGATGCGTCCATAACAAAACTGTGAGGCTGAATACGGTCCAGAAGAATGCGTTTGATTTCAAAAAAGTCTTCATTTTTCGCTCTGTTCCATGGCTTTGAGTAAGAGATAAAGGCCAGAGAGATTATGCTGCACAAAGTCATTGCGGATGAGCGCTACATCTGGTCCCTGGCGGAACGCACCGAGAGCGCGCTCAGGGTTGACGATCCACCAGCTGTTTTCCTTTGTAAACTGGCTTCTTAACACAAACTGAGCCAGTTCTTTGGCGGCTTCTAGGCAGCGTTGACCGCGATGCTGTCTCTGTTCGAGCCATGCTGCCGCTGCGATCGCTTCCAATTTGGAACCTGCAGATGAGACATTGGGCAATTCCAGTGTTTCGAGTCCACCGCCCGCCAAATCGGGGGGAGCGCTTGGTGCATGAAGGCGTTGACGTATCATTAAGTCAGCGATTTCAAAGAGATATTCTTCAAACTCGCTGGCGATTCCGATGCGGTTGAGCAGTTCGATGGCTTGCGCAAGCCAGGCATCCGGAGACACCATGAGTCTGATGCCGTAGCCTTGCCATCTCTGTTTGATCAAATAATGCATGCCGCGTGTGGCTGCGTCCAAGGCTTCTTTTTGGCCTGTAAGGATGTGATATTGAAGGAGTCCCAGGATCGCTTCGCCGGGGTAGAAATGACTCTTTTCTTTGGGAATGCCTTTGCGATTCCAGTCATAATAAGACAAAAACTCACCGGACGGCTGCTGCATGCGGATGAGATGTTTTGCTAAGCCATCCAGGAGATGTGCGTCGGTGCTGTTGGGCTGAATCTCCTCAAGTTCCGACAAAAAATAGAGTCCAAGACCTGCGCCGCCGAGTTTGGCCTTGCTGCCTTCTCTCGCAAAATATTCGCCGTCGTGAAACGCATCTTCTTGTAAATGTTGAAGAAAAAACTGCTTGGCCTTTTGGATCGCATCGAGCAGAAACGCATCGTGGCTGAGCCTCCAGGCTTGGATCATGGCGTGGATCGTGCCCGCATGGCGCAGCAGGTTAAACCCATCTGTGACCTGATCGGTGTGAGGAAAATACTCATATGTAATACGGCCTTCGGCATCGGTTTCGCGCGCTAAGTACAGACTTGCCCATGCAATTCTTTCTTTGAGCAGCGCTGCCGTGATGGGCGGAGCATCTGTATTGACGCGCATGATCGGTTGGGCTTGTTCACCGACCTCTATAAAACTCTCTGTACGGAATGTGAGCAGTTGGGCTTTGGCGGCTTGTTCGGCTGTAAATCCGGCCTTTTTTTGTGCCAGTTCGCGGATGGTTGTCTCTATTTTTTTGAGTGGAACCTGAGCTTCGATGCTCCAGGAAGGCATGAGCCTGAATGGAGGTAACTCGTCGATTTTTAAAGTGAATCCATTGAGCCCTTTGTCGAAACCGAACCCTTTCCAGCCGGGATATGCAGCCTGCTCTTCTGAAATCATGTGATCGAGTTTGAAACGAAAGCGGTTTTGCCTAACGGCTTGCTTTTGGCTTTCGGTGAGTCCATTCCAGATTTTTTGGCAGGCTTGCCGGACGCCTTGCGAGAGATCCTGGCTGTTCGGTTCGTATCCGCCCGGAGCTTGTGGGATGAGCGACAAAAACCAGCCGGGCTGGGCGCTGGAATCGAGGGCGTGTTCTTCTGCGGATTCTATGTGGGATAGATATAAATGAGCGCTTTTAAATAGCTTTGTAGCTGTTCCATCCTCTTTTTGAAAAAATGTTTGACTTTTGATTGTTGATCGATAAACGACAGTCTTGCAAAAACTGGGTAGAACTGCGTAAAGCGTTAAACCTGCAAGGATGATGAATGTGAAAAAGCCCATCATTCTCAAGAAAATAAATTTTTTCATGCAAACCTTTCATGGCGCTGAGCCTGAATGATGTGCGGTTTAGGCGCGTCAAATTTGCGCAAGGCGTCGTTCGATGTTGAATGGCATTGCGTTGAATGCGCTCTTAAGACGATAGTACGCAGCATCGATTGGGAGATGAAAAACATGAGGCAAAAAATCTGTTTATTAGCGGGCCTTTTGGCGCTCAGTTCGACCGCATGGGCTTATGAGGACGGCGTTTCGGAATGGACTTCGAGCAAAAATGCCTCCTCGGGGAGCAAAAAATCGGGTTCGGGTACATCGAAAGCTTCCAGCGCAGCAAAGAAAGGCGCTTCTAAAGCGAAAAATAAATATTCGCAAGTGGTCAATGACAAGCTGGACGCGGGTACTCTGGGCGTCAAATTCAGCATGAACTGGGCATGGATGTCGAGCGATTATGACTACACAGAGTTGAATACAGGCTTTAGTCTCAAGGTTGGTTTGGCATACGATTCATCTCTGTTTGGACCTTTGGGCTATCGCATTGAAGGCCTTTATGTTCGCGATGCTATGAACTACCAAGGCCATGAAAAAGGTCCTTTCGGTAACACAGACTATGACATCTTATCGTCCTATTTTGAAGTGCCATTGATGCTCACTCTGCGCTACCAGATCGTTCCCAGAGTGACCGCTTACGGTACTTTTGGCGGATATTTAGCCTACAATATTTCAAATGAGCTGCGCGAAGACGGCAAAACGAAGCTCAAGAAGCGATACCACAATTCCGTCGATGAAGATCGAGATTTCAATGATGCCTGGAAATGGTTCGATTATGGCATCAATTTTGGTTTTGGCGCCTTTATTCCTATCACCAAATCCCTGCTGGCATCGGCCGAAATGAGGTTCGTTTTTGGTTTGGCGGATCGCGAAGATCACACAAAGACCAAGACCGACGAAGACTACCCCATGAATAAGCGGAACGTGATGTTTACGCTTGGCCTCCATTTCTGATGATACCCTCCTCTTTGTGACATCATGCCTTTTCGAGTTGCCATTCAACCGGTGATCTTATCCGGTGGGGCAGGCAAGCGGCTTTGGCCGTTATCTGTTGCTGATTGTCCCAAACAATTCTTGAAACTTGTTGGAAATCAATCACTTTTGCGTCAAACCATTGAGCGCGTATTGCCTTTTGAGCCGTTGAATCCGCCCTATGTGATTTGCTCAGCCCGGCACGGTGCGCTGGTTCAAAGCGAACTGAGTGATTGGGCGCTTAAGGAAGAAATCTTTTTGGAGCCTGTAGGGCGAAATACGGCACCGGCCATCGCGATGGCGGCGTTGAGAGCGGTTCAGAACGGGGATCCGCTGCTGCTGGTGCTGCCGTCGGATCATCGTTTGAGCGATTTGAAGCGATTTGAACGGGCGGTTGAGGATGCGGCTGAGCTCGCGATGGAAGGGTGGCTCTGTACGTTTGGGATTGTGCCCGATCATCCCGAAACGGGCTATGGCTATATTCTTCGAAGTCAGCGAATTCTCAATGGTTTTAAGGTGGAACGCTTCGTTGAAAAGCCCAGTTTGGATCGGGCAAAAGCCTATCTGGCGGACGGCCGCTATAACTGGAACAGCGGCATGTTTTTGTTTCGGGCGTCGAGTTTGCTTCGGGAAATGGAGCGATGGGCGCCCGATGTGTTGCAGGCTTGCCAGAAGGCTTATCACTCCATTTCATATGAGGGCGCATTCCTTCAGATCCCCAAAGACGATTTCGAAAAATGTCCTTCCATTTCAATCGATTACGCGGTGATGGAGAAGACCGATCGCGCAGTCGTGGTGCCATTGGATGCGGGCTGGTCTGATGTGGGATCCTGGGATGCGGTCTATGCTTTGCACGAAGAGGATGCATGCAAAAATGTGATTGTGGGGCAAGGATTTGTGCATTGCGGGGAGGGCAATTATGTGCATAGCTCTCATCGGCTGGTGGCTTTGGAGCATGTGAATGACTTAATGGTCATTGCGACCGATCGCGCCGTTTGTGTGATGAAGCGCGGTGAAAGTCAGCGCGTGAAGGATCTTGTAGAGGCTTTGGAATCGCAGAATCTGATGCCCAACCAGGGGAGCTGGCGGCCGATCGCTTCACAGGAAACGTATTGCATTGCAGAATGCCGCCTGGCTTCCGGTCAAACCATAGAGCTCAATGAAGAATGGGCCTCGATTTGTGTGGTGGAAGGTGAGATAGAACTCAAATCAGAACAGGAAAAACAACTGCTGAAAAAGGGTGAAAGCAAAGAAATTTCTGTTCAAAATCCATTCGTTATAAGTAATGCGACTGCGATGCCTGCGTTGCTTTTAAAGACGACCTGGAACGCTGTTGAAAGATAAAAAATGACGCTGTTGCCTTGTTTTAAAGCTTACGATGTTCGAGGGAAAACGCCCTCTGAGCTCAATCCCGATTTGGCATGGTCTATCGCGCGCGCTTATTGTGATGTGATGCATCCTCGCACTGTGGCTGTTGGAAAAGATGTGCGCTTGTCGAGCGATGCCTTGCATGCGGCGGTGGTGCGCGGTGTGATCGAAGGTGGAGCCGATGTGGTGGACTTGGGGCTTTGCGGGACGGAAGAGATTTATTTTGCCACGTCATCTCAATGGCTCGATGGTGGCATTATGGTTACGGCGAGCCATAACCCCGCGGAATATAATGGGATTAAATTTGTAGGCCGATCGGCTCGCCCCTTGAAAGAGGAAGATTTTAAAGCCATCGGGGAGCGCGCTTCGGCCGGATATACGCCCAGGGCGGCTTCGGGAAGAGTCTATCGCCAGGAATCCAAAGAGGATTTTGTAAAAAATATCGTTGAATGGTGGGGACTCCACGCGGGACGCAGGCTCAAAGTGGTGATGGATGCGGGCAACGGTTGTGCGGGGCCTCTGGTGCGCGCGTTTGCGGAGAGCCTGCCCCTCGATGTGGTGCCCGTGCGCTGCGATCCCGATGGCACGTTCCCGACCGGTGTTCCGAACCCACTTTTACAAGAAAATCGGGCGGTTACGTCGAAGGCAGTGATCGATGCAGGGGCTGATTTGGGGATCGCCTGGGATGGCGATGGCGACCGCTGCTTCTTCTTTGACGATCAGGGGCAGTTTATAGAAGGTTATTACATCGTGGGTCTGTTGGCGGAAGCCATGCTGGCCTCTCATCCGCGCTCCAAGATCGTGCACGATCCGCGATTGTATTGGAATACCGTGGAGTTGGTCGAAGCGGCCTCCGGTGTGCCGGTGATGTCGAAGACCGGGCATGCTTTTATGAAAGCCCGCATGCGCGAAGTCGATGCGATCTATGGTGGCGAAATGAGCGCGCACCATTACTTTAAAGACTTCGCATATTGCGATTCCGGAATGATTCCGTGGGTTTTAATGGCATCGAAACTGTCTCACTCGAAGAGTTCGCTGTCTGAAAAACTGGCTGCGAGAATGAGCGCTTATCCTTGCAGCGGCGAGATCAACCGTCAGGTGGCCAATACCAGCGAAGTGATCGCGCATGTACGCGAAAAATATCAGCCATTGGCTACAAAATGGGATGAGCTCGATGGCATTTCGGGCGAGTTTGGAGACTGGCGGTTCAATTTGCGCAGCTCTAATACCGAACCTCTTTTGCGACTCAATGTGGAATCGCGCGGAGATCGGGATGTGATGCAGGCGCGGCTGGACGAATTGCTGGCCGAGATTCAGCCTTTTGAGCGCGCGTAACCGAAATCGGGCTGCATTCTGAAGCGCTTAAAACCTTTGTAAAAAAAGGCTTTACAGATTTCAGATCTTGGCGTATTGTACGCTTCCATTTTTCGCAGACCACCCTGTCTGCGGCTCCCAAATCGGGAGTTTTTTCAATCAGTTAGGGAGAAACCACAACCATGGAGTACCGTAGCGTTAGCGTCCAGGAACTCCGCAACCGGACTTCGGTCGACGAGGATTTGCCTCGCGCCAAGGCTCCGCAAAGCGGCGACAATTCCTTCGAGACCCTTTTTGAGCAATTTGAAGCCAACCAAGGATTCCACGTTGGCGAGATCGTCAAGGGTCGGGTTATTACGGTGACCAAGGACTTTGTCGTCGTCGATATCGGTTACAAGTCTGAAGGTCAAATTCCTGTCAGCGAATTCAAAGATGCCGATGGGAATGTGGAAGTCAAGGCTGGCGATGAGGTCGAAGTCTACGCGGATCAGGCGGAAGATGACGACGCTCTCATTGAACTGTCGAAGGAAAAGGCTGTTCGCCTCCGCATTTGGGAGAAGATCAGCGAAGCTTGCGAGCGCGACGAACTGGTCAAAGGCAAGATCACCGCGCGCGTCAAGGGCGGTCTTTCGGTCGATATCGGTGTCAAGGCCTTCCTGCCTGGCAGCCAGGTCGACATTCGTCCGATCCGCAACCTCGAGAAGTTCATCGGCCAGGAGTACGAGTTCAAGGTCATCAAGTTCAACAAGCGCCGTGGCAACATCGTTTTGTCCCGCCGCGTCTTGCTTGAGCGTGAGCGCGCTTCCTTGAAGGCCCGCACCCTGCAGCAGCTCGAAGAAGGCCGCGTCCTCAAGGGCACCGTCAAGAACATCACCGAATACGGCGCATTCGTCGATTTGGGCGGCATCGATGGCTTGCTCCACATCACCGACATGAGCTGGGGCCGCGTCAACCATCCCTCCGAAATGGTTCAGGTGGGCGACGAGATCGAGGTCAAGGTCCTCAAGTTCAACTCGGATACCGAGCGCGTTTCCCTCGGTCTGAAGCAGATTTCCGAGGATCCCTGGATCCATGCCGAAGACAAGTATCACGTCGGCGATCGCGTTGCGGGCCGCGTGGTCAGCCTCACCGATTACGGCGCATTCGTCGAACTCGAAGAGGGCATCGAGGGCCTGATCCACATCAGCGAGATGAGCTGGACCCGTCGCGTCAAGCATCCTTCCCGCATGGTCGCCATCGGCGATACCGTCGAAACGATCGTCCTCGACATCGACTCCAAGAACAAGCGCATCAGCCTCGGCATGAAGCAGATCGAGCCCAACCCCTGGACCCTGCTTCACGAGCGTTATCCGGTCGGCACCCGCATCTTGGGTAAGATCCGCAACATCACCGACTTCGGTATCTTCATCGGTATCGAAGAGGGCATCGATGGTCTGGTCCATATCAGCGACCTGAGCTGGACTCAGAAGATCAAGCACCCCTCCGAAATCTACAAGAAGGGTGACGAGGTCGAGGCCGTCGTGCTCAACATCGATGTTGAAAACGAGCGTTTCAGCCTGGGTATCAAGCAGTTGCGTCCCGATGCATGGGAAGCCGAGATCCCCAACCGCTACACCATCGGCCGTCTGGTCAAGGGCAAGATCACCAAGATCCACGATTTTGGTGCTTTTATGGAACTCGAGCCCGGCGTCGAAGGTTTGATTCACGTCAGCGAAATGTCTGCTGACCGCGTCAACAACCCGGCCGACGTGGTGACCGAAGGTCAGGAAGTGCTCGCCGAGATCATTTCGGTGGACCGCGAAGAGCGCAAGATCGGCTTGTCGCTGAAGTCCGTGGACAGCACCGACGGCGGCGATTTTGACTCCCGCTCCTACATCGAAAAGCAGGGCAAGAGCACCGCTTCCCTGGGCGACATGTTCGGCGATCAGTTGGGCAAACTCCGCGACGAGTAAGCCTTTTGGGTCATAAAGCGGAGCTGGCAGGATCGTTGTCAGCTCCGCTTTTTATTTTGAGAGAGCGACCGATGACTAAGAATGATCTCGTGGAAGCCGTGGCTTTGAAGGCGCCGGCCTGGACCAAAAAAAACGTTGAGCATGCGGTGAATTCAATTTTTGATTCTCTCTCGCTGGCTCTGAAGAACAATGAGCGCATCGAAATTCGCGGTTTGGGCAGCTTTAGAGTTAAAGATCGCAAAGCTCGCGTGGGTCGTAATCCCAAGACGGGCGACGAAGTGAAGATTCCCGAGCGCCGCGTGCCCGTGTTTACGGTGGGCAAAGAATTGAAGGCGCGTGTTGACCGTTTGAACCCTGAGGTTTGAGCGTTTGAAATGATGAAGAGCCTTCAGGCGCCTTGGCGCATGCCTTACATTCAAGCGAGTCAAAAAGCTGAATCTGGTTGTGTTTTCTGCCACTTAGCGAACCCTGAGACGGATGCCGAAGAGGGATTGGTGCTTTTTCGGGATCGCTTTGTTCTGATTGCTCTGAATCGTTATCCCTATAATAACGGGCATCTTTTGGTAATGCCTGCGGCTCACGGTGCTGATTTTGCAGCGCTCGATGCAGAGACGGCGACGCAATTGATGAAGCGTGTCCAGCAGACGGCTGCCATCTTGCAAAAAGCTTATCGCTGTCCCGGTCTCAATATTGGGATGAATCTGGGAGCTGTCGCTGGTGCAGGCATTACGGATCACATGCATTTTCACGTGTTACCGCGTTGGCAAGGCGATACGAATTTTATGCCTGTGATCGCCGATGTGCGCGTGATGCCTCAGTATCTGCACGAAACCTGGTCGAATTTGTTGCCGTATTTTAAAGAGTTAGGCGATTGAACCCAACGTTGACGGAATTTCCCGTTTTTAGAAATTTTTGAAGGCAGCTGCTGGTTAAAGGGCGGATGGAGCTGCCTGGGCTTTGTCGTGTAACTATTGGTAATTCTTTGCAAAGATTGACAAATTTGTTGAATGAGTTTAAACTGCTCGTTCAACTTTTTATGCAGTGAGGTGAGGGCGTGATTCGAACTCAGCATATGCATTGCTCTTTTTGCGGCAAAGGCGGAAATGAGGTCTTAAAGCTGATTACAGGACCTCAGGTTCAGATTTGTGATGAGTGCGTCGCGCTTTGCAACGAGATTCTCGCGCATGAAGACAAGGAACCCTCCTCAAAGAAAAATGCGCGTAAAGAGTTAAAACCAAAGGATATTTTCGATTATCTGAGCGAGCATATCATCGGGCAGCCTCTGGCCAAAAAGGTGGTTTCCGTCGCTGTCTACAACCATTACAAGCGCATCAATGCGGCGCCCGGCAGCGATGTTCAGCTCTCAAAAGGCAATATTTTGATGGTGGGCCCCACGGGCTGTGGAAAGACCGCCATCGCATCGGCTTTGGCCAAATTGCTGGATGTGCCCTTCGTTGTAGCCGATGCCACCTGCCTGACCGAAGCGGGTTATGTGGGCGAAGATGTTGAAAGTATTATCAAATCCCTTTGGATCGCAGCGGATCACGACATCGATCGGGCAGCGCGCGGCATCGTGGTCATCGACGAGATCGACAAATTGGCCAAGCGCAGCACGACTTCGACGCGCGACGTGGGCGGTGAAGGGGTTCAGCAGGCTTTGCTCAAAATGATCGAAGGCGATCGGGTTTCCATCTACCCCGACGGTTCGCGCACGCGCCCCCAAAAGGAGCTGATTCAGGTCGATACGCGCAACGTGCTGTTTATCTTATGCGGCGCGTTTGTGGGCATCGAGAAGCTTGTACAGCACCGTAAGGCCCCGAATTCCATCGGTTTTGGCACCAAGCCCCGGGTGAAGGATGCCATGGTGGAATACAACGATCTGATCGTCGATGTGACCGCCGAAGATCTGATCAAGTTTGGACTGATTCCCGAATTTGTGGGACGTCTGCCGGTGGTGGTGCCGTTCCAGCAATTAAACGAAGATGATCTTTGCGAGATCTTGTGGAAGCCCAAGAACGCATTGATCGCGCAGTATAAGCATCTGTTCGAGATGGAGCATGTGGAGCTGGAGTTTGCCCCAGAGGCGCTCAGGGCGATCGTGCGAGAGGCGATCAAGCGCAAATGCGGCGCGCGCGGTCTGAGGGCGATCCTGGAAGAGATCATGCTCGACATCATGTACGAGCTGCCCGACATGGAAGATGTGACGAAGGTGGTGATTACGGAAGATGTGGTGCAGCATGCAGCGCAGCCCACGCTGATTCATCAGGTTGAAGAAAGCGCTTGAAAGAGCGCTTTTTTTATAGCGTTTTGGGGGAGTGAACTGTTGAGGATGGGCAGGCGAGCGCGGGGGATTAGAAGCTTTGCGTTAAAGTGACGCCGTAAGAAGTGCGGTGATTGATGTTAGAATCGGTGTCAAAGAAGGGCTGTGTTACATTTTTACCGTCTTCGGTGTAAAGCGAGCGAACGGTGGTCATATAAATCGAGGCGGAGGAGTTCTTTAAGAATTTCCAGGAGAGCGCAAAGCTGGTGCTGTGCATCCCCAGGCCCTTTTGCGAGTCGTTTTGGGCGTAGGGGCTTGAATATTCGTCGTGCGGGAATTTGACCGCCTGATAGCCGTTCGACAAGCTGTAAGAGAAAGACGGCGTCAACTGATCGAGGAAGGTATAGGCGATCCCAAAGTTGCCTGCGATGGATTGCAGGGCGTTGGGTTGGCCAGCATCTTCGCCATGAATGCGGCAGAGGTCAGGGAAGCGCTCGCAATCGATTTGCTGCGTGGGATCCTGGTTGACGTTATAGTTGTACGCAAAACCAGCAGCGGCCGAAAAGCCCTTAAAATTCCAGGCCATAGAGACCGAAGGGCTTACGCTCAGGATCAATCCTGCAGCCTGGCTGGCCTTGCTGGTGGGGATGGCGATGTCGAGTACACCCGCAAATGACAGGTGAGCGGCGTCGATGTTGAGAAAATTCCACGCAGCGCCTAAGTTGATGTCGTGTAATTCGGTCTGACGCAAGGTTCGGCTGGAGGCACCACCTGCAACGGGAGCGCGGTAATAGCCTTCGCTGAGCGCTTTATCGACAGCAAATGCTGCATAGGCTGAAATTTCTTTGGTAAAGTTATAACCTACCAGACCTTTGAGCGTGAGCAGCTGCCATCCATATTGGAGATCATCGTCTTCGGTGTCTGCAAAATTGGCGTGATTGAAGCGATAACCTAAGCTGACAGAAGCAGAAATGGGATAAGTCGAAGTTTCGGCTTGAGCAGCTTCGGCAGTCTCACTGACAGTGTTGACGGTTGAAGTTTCTTGTTCATCGGCCCAGGATGAGGAGGCCATGAGGAGAGCGGCCAAGAAGGCGACAGACTGCTTCACTGCTTTATTCTCCTAAAAATCGTTAAGTGATGTATGGTTCAAAAAAACTCAATCTGCACAGTTAAGACGATCTGTTTTTGAATGTCAAGGGGTTAGTACGAAAATTTTTAAGGAAAGTTGAATGGAAGGGGAATTTCTTATTGAGGCAGGCGGAGTTAGCGGGCTGGATGGGGACCTGAAATCTGGGAGAGTTCGCGCAGGCGCGCTTCGACTGCAGCGTTGAAGGTGCCTTTGGGGAAGTTGCCGTCCTTCTGTCGCTGACCGGCGGTTTCGCCCGTGAGGATCTCGATCGCTTCGTCGATATGGCGGACGGTCCAAAGGTGGAATTGGCCTTTGCGGACCGCTTCGATCACCGCCTCGTCGAGGACCAGATCGAGCCGGTTGTCGTCGGGCAGGATGATGCCCTGCTTGCCCGTCAGTTCCCGCGCCTGGCAAATGTAGAAGAAGCCTTCGATCTTTTCGTTGAGGCCGCCCACCGCCTGCACATGACCGTGCTGATCCAGGGCACCCGTCATCGCGATCGATTGTGAGATGGGGATTTGCGCGAGATTTGACAGCAGCGCGATCGCCTGGGCCAGGGAGGCGCTGTCGCCGTCAACCTCGTCGTGCAGCTGCTCGAAGGCGATGGTGGCCGAGAGCGCGAGGGGCTCTTTGGGCAGGTAATGGGCGCGCAGGTAAGCGGTCAGAAGCATGGTGCCCTTGTCGTGGATGCGGCCAGAGAGGCTGACTTCGCGCTCCACCGAGAGGACGCCGTCGTGGCCGGGCGCGGTGGTGGCGCTGATGCGGCAGGGCTGACCAAAGGCGTGATCGCCTAAATCCACCACGGTGAGGCCATTTGCGGTACCGATGTCGCTGCCCTCGGTCTTGAGGGTGACGAGTCCCGCGTTGATGAGATGCCGCAGGCGCTCTTCGGTGAGCGAATGCCGGCTGCGCTTTTCGGTAAGCGCCTTTTCGACATGCTTGCGGTCTGTCTGCGGGCTGTTTTCGGTCTTGGCGTAATGGTTGGCTTCGCGCAAAACATCCGTCAGTTCGCTGAATCGCGTGGAAAGCCAGTCCTGACGCTGGGCCAGGCGGACGCCGTATTCGCAGAGCGATGCGAGGGCCTGATCGGTGATGGGCAGCAGGTCTTCTTCCTTTTGCACATGCCAGGCGTGGCGCGCGTAAATGGCGACGTTGTCGTCGTCGAGGGGCATCACGTCGTCAAAATCGACTTTGACCTTAAAAACCCTGTGAAAATCATCACTTCCGTTATACAGGGCGCGATAGAGCTCGTCGTCGCCCACCGCGATGACCTTGACGTCGACCTTGATGGGGCGAGGCTTTAATGCGGAACCGCTTCCGGGGTTGAAAAACTGTTCTGGTGACTGGATTTCGAGCTCGCGGGCTTTGAGGACCCGGGTGAGTGTGCGCCAGACTCCGCTTTCGGCTGCGGCGTCGTTGGCGTTGATGATCAGGTAGCCGCCGTGGGCGCGCAAAAGGCTTCCGGCTTTGATGTCGGCGAAGTCGACGGTAGGCCTCATCTCGTCGCTCGGACGCTCGACGGTGCCGAATAAGTTGGTGAAAGTAGGCGAGTTTTCAAAAATGACGGGGGCGGAACTGCTGCGGCTGTTGTCGAGCAAAACGTTGACGCGAAGCAGGGTTTTGAGCGTCGAGCGCTGGGCTTCTTCGCCCTGCTGGGCGTCCTCGTCGTCGATCAGATCGAGATGTTCAGAAATCCAGCCTGAAATCTGCTCCAGCCATTCCGAGACGCCTTCGTGAGGGAATTGCGCATTTAACGCGGCGATTGGATCTTTCAGCGCTTCCTGGACGGCGTTGCTTTCGAGCTCATGGACGTTGTCCTGCACCGATCGCGATTCAGCGCGCAGCTTGACCAGCACCTGATGGAGCCGCTCTTTGAGCTGGGCGTGGGTCTCGCGCACATCTTTGATCGAGCGATTGCGAATCTGACCGTTTTCGATGCGCTCGCAAAACTCTTCCATTTCAACAGGTTTGCGGCGGAACATCGGTAAGATATCGAGGTGGGACATCTCCTCGACCTGCACCTGAGTGAGCGAAAAATGCTTGCGATCGCATTCTTCCGCGAGCTCTTTCAGGAGATCCTTTTCGAGCACATCGGCGCCGCTGATGAATTCGTTGCGCTTGTTGTCGACGGTTGTGGATTCGAGGGTCGAGCGGACGAGTTCGGTCGCCTTTTGGGCAAAAAGCTCGATTTCCTTTTTAAATTTGCGGCCCTGGCCTGCGGGCATGGTGAGCAGTACAGGGCGGTCGGGATCGGTGGTGTTTTGAACGTAAAGGCAGTCGATGAGCGGGCGCCGAAGCTTCACGCCTTCGCTGATCATGCTGCGGACGCTCGACATTTTACCGGTGCCCGAGGGGCCGCAAACAAAGACGTTGTAGCCGGGAGCGTCGATGTCCAGGCCCAGTCGCAGCGCGGTTAAAGCGCGCGACTGCCCGATGGAGGATGCGTGATCGGCGTTTTGTTCGCGGATGCGCGCAAAGAGTTGGGGATCGCAGGTCCAGCGGAGTTCATCGGCTGAGAGTTTTTGTGCGGATTTAGAAGTTTTACGTGCCAAAATGATCGCCTCGCAATGAATGGGTGAGCGTTCAATAGCTGACCCGTAAGCAATGTGAAAGAGCGTTGGTGTTTTGGGAAAAATGGAGGGGTCAAATCTTCGCCTCAAAAAACATTTTACACAGCCAAAATGAGAATATTTTCTGAACGAAAATCGATAATGTAATCAATGGGTTAAATGCGCTTTGGGGGAGCTGAACCGGAGCGGTTGCGTTCATTTTATGATCGCGGAATGGGCGATTTGAGCGGACGCAGAACGAAACAAGCGTTAGTCTGTGGCCGCTCGGGTGTTTTTTGTACGCTTCAACCTGTGCTGAGGATGCTCCCATGGCTAAAAAACTCGACAAATTCCGCGCTCGCCTTGCCCAAGATCCACACGATACCGAAGCCCTGCTGGCACTTGAATCTCACTTGCTGCCCAAAGGGGATTTTGAGGCGGTTCGTCAACTGACGGCTCAATGCTGTGAGGCTTTGCCTTTGGAGGAGCGGCAGCCGTTTTGGAAGGCGCTCTGTGAGCGTTTAGAGTCTTTTGCGGAGTCAAATCCGGAGCGCTCGGCGCGGGCGCTCTTGCTTTCGGGGCAGCTGCACGAGTCGGAGCTCGGTCTGGATGACGATGCGCTGGCGCTCTATCTCAAGGCGTATGAACGGGATTCGGATTGCGAAGATGCGATTCTGGCGGCGCGTGCGCTGGAGGAGCGGCGCAGGAATTGGGAGAGTCTCGGTCGCCTCATCGGGCTTCAAATCGAGCATACGGAGGATCCCGAAGCGCGGGCCTCATTGTGGTTTGAGCGTGCAAAGAGCGACCAGGAGCGAGGCCGCGAGAGCGAGGCCGCACAAGCGGTACAGGAAGCGTTGAAACTTTGTCCAAATCACCCATTAGCAGCGGAGTTTAAGCCGATGGCCACCCTGAATGAAGCCGATGAATTGCATTTTGTGGAGATTTGTGAGGAGGCTGAAAAGGCGCATGATCCGCGTCAAAAAGCTTCGCTGTTGCTCGATGCTGCGGTGTTTTGTCAGGCGCATGCGCCGCAGGATGTGCGGATTCGCGAGCTTTGCGAGCAGGTTCTCGCTCTGGATGCGCGCAATGAGTCGGCGCGGGCGTTGCTCGTAAGCTACCTGAGCGACAACGGGGCCTTCGAAGAGCTGACCGAGCTTCTGGTGGCTCAGGCCGAAAAAGCGGCGCGAAAATCCGACAGGCTCGAGATTTATCACCGCCTGGCGGACGTAGCCGATCTCCAGATGGGGCAGCCGGTGCAGGCGGCTCAATGGCATCGAAAGGTGCTCGAAATCGATCCCGGCGATCAGCTTTCTCTGAATTATTGCATCGATTTTTATAAGAACGCGGAACAATGGCGCGATTTGGTGGCGGTTTATGAAAATGCGCTCAAAGCGCGCAATCGCGTCGAAGACGAAGGCGAGATGCTTCTGCAGATCGCAACGATTTTATGGAAGAAAATCGGGGACTTAAAAGCTGCTGACGGGTATTTTAAGCGGATCAAGCTGAACAATCCGCATCACCCGACCATGCTCCAATTCTATGTGGATTACGATACACAAAAAGAGGATTGGCAGCATTTGCTCACGGTTTTGAGCTCGATTCAGGCGGATTCGGAATCGGTCGAGGAGCAGATCGAAATCGGCGTGCAGATGGCGCGCGTGGCCGAGGAAAAGCTGCAAAAGCCCGCCCGTGCAACCGAAATCTGGAAGTCGATTTTAAAGCTGGAGCCCACTCATGCCGAAGCCCGCGATGCGCTGCGAAGGCTGCTCTACGACACCGGAAAATGGAACGCATTATTAGAGTTTTTAAAGGAAGATCTGACGCTCGTTCCGGACGATGCGGTTGAAGAAAAAGTGAGGATTTTGGAGCGCACGATCTCGATCTATCAGGAGCAGTTCGGGCTCCCCAAGATGGTGATCAACACCTACAACCAGATCCTGGCGATCGATCCGTCGAACGAAAAAGCGCTCGAAGCGTTGCAGCAAAAATATGAGGAAAGTTCGCGCTGGACGGATTTGATCGGGATTTTGCAGCGCCGCTCGGAACTGGCCGCCAACGCGGGGAATGAAGAGCAATATGTGCTCTATCAGCGCAAAATTGCTGATCTTTATCAACAAAAACTCAATAACCCCAATGCGGCGATCTCCTGCTTCGAAATCATTTTGGAGCATTTGCCCAACGACCCGGATGCGATCAAAAAGCTGACCGTGCTCTATCGCCATTTTAAGGACTGGCGTGCGCTTTATAAGATTTACGAACGCGAGCTGCCCTCGCTGAGCGGTCCGGAACTGGTCAGTCACCTGCGCGAAATGGCGCAGATGGCCACCCAGCGCCTCGATATGCCCAACGAAGCTTTGGGGCTCTGGCAGCGCATTCTGGACGAGGATCCGACCGACGAAGCGGCCTGGCTGGCGCTGGAATCGCTCTATGCCAAGGCCGAACGTTACGAGGATTTGGCGGTTTTGTATGAATGCCGCGAAGGGCAGGCCACCCAGGACGATGCGCGCCTCATGTGGCTCAAAAAACTGGCGGCGGTCTACAGCGAGCGGCTCAAGGACGAAGATCGGGCAGCCGATGTCTGGCGCAAGATTCTGACGCTGCGCCCCGGCGATCTCCATGCCGAAAACTACTTGCGGGATCTGTACTTACGCCGCGGTGACTACGATGCGGTCACAGAGCTTTACGAGCGCCGCAAGGATTACGAAGGCCTGGTGCGCCTGCTTGCGGGCCTGGTGGCTGAAGCGGATACCGACGATTTGAAGGTGGATCTCTATCGCCGCATGGCCAGCCTGCTTTCCGATACGCTCAACGTGCGCGCGGGGGCGGTCGAATGCTGGGAATCGATCCTGTCGCTTTTGCCCAACGATCGCGATGCGGCGGCGCAGCTGGCTCCGATTTACCGCGAGACGGGCGCATATGCCGAACTGGTGCATGTGCTCGAGATCCTGCTCGATACTGAAAGCGCGAAACGCTTTGAAATCATTTGTGAATTGGCTCAGGTTCAAGAGACCGGGCTGAAGGATTGGGCGGCTTCCTATCGCTGGTCGGCGCGGGCTTTGGAGATGGAGCCCGAGGATTTGAATCTGCTCGCGCAGACGCGAAAGCGCGCGCTGGAAGCGCATACGAGCGAGGCGTTTGTGGATCTGGTGACGCGCCTTTCAGACAACCGCTCCCAGAAGACGCAGGTGGCGATGCTGCACGCGCTGGCCGAAACCTGCGAGGAGACCCTTTCGCAGCCCAGCGATGCGTTGACGTTTTATGAACGATTGCGCGCAGTTGAGGGTGAAACGCCCGAGAATCTGGCGGCCCTCGATCGCCTTTACAGCCGTCTGGCCAACTACGATGCGCTGCTCGACGTGCGCCGGTGCCAGCTTCAGCATGCAGAGTCGGAGCCCGAAAAAATCGAGCTTTTGCTTTCGATTGCGGAGCTTTACGAGACGGCCAAATGCGATGAGGAGGCGGCCCGGCAAACCTATCTGTCGCTCCGCGCCATCGACGAGCGAAATCTGGATGCGGCGCACGGTTTGCAGCGTCTGGCGGAGCTTGCGGAGGACTGGTCGACCCTTTGCGATGAAATCGAGCTCGAGCTTTCCTGGACCGAGGATCCCGCGAAGCAGGCGAATTTGCTGTTTAGTTTAGGGCAGTTGGCTCAAAAGCAGGGGCAGTCTGAAACGGCGATCAAGCGCTTTGGCGAGACGCTCGAAAAAGATGTTCACCATGCGGGCGCCCAGGCGGCTTTGGAAGGCTATCTTGAGGGCGAATTCCGCAACGCTGCTGCGGTGACCTTTGAGCCGTTCATGCGGGCATTGGGCGATGACGAGAGGCTTTTGCGCTGCCTCGAAATCCGCGCAGACGAGACCGAAGATGTCACGCAAAAATGCGGGATCATTAATGAAATCGCGCAGTTACAAGAAACGCGACTGAACGATGCTGCGGGCGCTTTTGAGTCTTACGAGCGCTTGCTGCGGCTGATGCCCACCGATGAAGAGGCGCGCGGCGAGCTGGAGCGCCTGGCGGAATCCGGGCAGGCCTATCAGGAGCTGGCCGATTTTTATGCCGAGCTCAGCTTTGACGGTGAATATGCGCCTCAGGATCCTGAACTCTGCGCGTTCTACGCTCGTAACCTTGCAAAAATACAAGAAAATCAGCTCAACGATGCCGAGAGCGCATGCGAGACCTGGCAGCGCATTTGCGTCGAGTCGGGCGATCAGATGGCTTATCTGGATCACCTCGATCGCTTGAAGACGCGCCTTTCGGATGCGCAGGGTGTGGTTGAGGTTTGCGAACGCAAGCTGGCGCTGCTTGAGGCGAGCGACGATCGCCGCGAAATGCTGTTCCGCATCGCCAGGCTTTGGGAAGAGGAGCTTTCTCAGCCCTCGATGGCGGTTGAAACCTATCTGCGCCTGCTCCGCGAGTTCCCCGAAAACGATCGCGCGATCGCTTCTCTTGAGCGGATTTACACGAGCGAAGGCCGATTTGACGATCTGGCCGCCTTGCTCGAAATGCGCCTGGCCAACGCCGAAGGATCGCTTTACGTGGATCTCTCGTTCCAGCTTGCGGAGCTTTTGGCAAACCAGCTGGATCAGCCCGCGATGGCGCTCGAGCGTTATGCGGCGGTTCTGGAGCGTACCCACGGGCATGCGGAGGCCGAAAACGCGCTCGAACAGCTGCTTTCGACCCATTCCGGCGAGGATTTGGAATCCTGCCATCTGCGCGCGGGCATCTGCGACATTCTGGAGCCCCTCTATACGGAGCGCAACGACTGGAAGGGCGTGATTCGCCTGTTGCAGGTGCGTTTGGGCGACGAATCCGAGAAAGCCGAACGGGTGACCTATCGCATGCGCATCGCCGCTCTCTACGAGCAGAACTCGGGCGACAGCGATATGCCGCTCATCTGCTACGGTGATGCCTGGAATGAAGATTTTGGAAACGCGAATGTTTTAGCGGAGTTAGAACGCGTCGCAGCGAAGAATAATGCCTATGGGCGCTTGGTTCAAATTCTGCGTCAGGGCCTCGATGACGAAGCGATCTTTGCGGAAGCCGATCCCGAAATGCGGCGTTCGCTGCTCGGTCGCGTGGCGGAGCTTTACGAGCATCAGCTGCAGAACAATGAAGAGGCGATCGCGTTTAACTGCCGGATTTTAGACGAGAATCCGGAAGATCAGGCGGCGCTCGAAACCCTCGATCGGCTCTATACGGCGACCGACGATGCGGCGAATCTGGCGGCCATTCTGGAACGCCGCGGCGTGCTGATGTCTGAGTCCGATGAGCAGGCGGCTTTGTATTTCAGGCTGGGCGATCTGTATGAAAACCGCCTGGGCGATTTGCCTCACGCCATCGCAGCTTACGCAAAGATCCGCAGCGAAATTGCGCCCGATCGCCTGGAAGCGCACAGCGCGCTGGAACGCTTGTATGCGGCCATGGGAGAAGAGGAATCGCTGGTTGCAGTCCTGTTGGATCACGCCGCGCAGGTGGAAGATTTGGACGAGAAGAAGCGACTGCTGTTCCAGGCTGCCGAGGCCGAAGAAGGCCCGCTGGCCAATCCCGAGGAAGCGGTTCGTATCTATCGGGAAATATTAGAGATTTGGCCTGAGAATACCGACGCTCTGGGTCGCCTGGATCAGCTGCTCGTGCAGCTGGAGCAGTCCTCGGATTTGCTCGACGTGCTGGAGCGCGAGCTGGAGCTGGCTGAGGACGATGAAGCGCGCAATCGCTTTGAGTCTCGCATGGCGGAACTCCTGATTGCAGAAGGGGATTTGTCTCGTGCGGTGCGCTGTTGCGAGGCTGTGCTCAACCGCGATCCCCTCAATGCCGAAGCGCGCCGGTTGCTCGAATCTCTGCTCGAATCGCCCGAGGTGCATCTGGATGCGGCCCATCTGCTCGATCCCGTTTACGAGATGCAGGAGGAGTGGGGTCTGCTGCGCGATCTGCTGCACAGCACAGTCGACGAGATTTCTGAGGCAGATCAACAGGTTGCGGTTTTAAAGCGCGTGGCGGGCATCGAAGAAAACCGCCTTTCGGATTTGAGCGCGGCGTTCCAGTCGTTGTCGCAGGCGTATCGCATCAGCGGAGCCGATTTGGAGTTGGAGCGCGAGCTGGAGCGCCTGACCGCAGAGCTTGGGACGCATGCGGAGCTGGCCGATCTGATGTCGGACATGGTCGGTGAAAACGCCGGGCGTTCCGTGCAAATGCATATGAAAATCGCGGATCTGGCGGAGCATCAGCTCGATGAACCCGAGCGCGCCATCGAGCATCTGCGCGAAGTTCTGGCTCAGGAACCCGAATCCGTGCCCGCCCTCGATGCGTTGGTTCGCTTGTACGAGAAAACGAGCGAATATCGCGAATTAATTGAAGTTTTGGAGCGCAAGCTGGAGCTCGGCGAGGGGATTGAATACCGAAAGCCGCTTTATGAGCGCATCGCAAGCCTTCACGAAGACTTTTTGAACGATCCCGAGTCGGCGATCGAAGTCTGGCGCCGACTGCTGGCCGAAGATGAAGCGGATTTGGCGGCCCTCGATCATCTGGAACGCCTGCTGGAAAGCCAGGAGCAATGGTCGGATTTGGCGGCTCTCTGCGAGCATCGCATGTCGGTGGAGACGGACGATGCGGCCAGATTGGGCGTGGAGTTTTGTCTGGCGCGCATCTGCGAGACCAAGCTGCACGACGGCGCGCGGGCCATCGAGATTTACAAGCATATTCTCGAGCAATCTCCCGCGCATGAGCCCACCTGCAAGGCGCTGGCGGCCTTGTTTGAAGATGAGGTGGCAGCGGAGACTGCGGGCATCGAGCGACTGACGCTGGCGCATTTGCTGGAGCCGATTTACCGGGCTTCGGAAGACGACGCTCATTTGGTTCAGGTGCTCGATTTTATTCAGCAAACCATGGAAGACGAGCCGGATGATCGTCTGAAGTTGCTCGCTGAGACGGCGCAAAAACTGGAATCCCTGGATGAGCTCCAGGAGGCCTTTGAAAAGCGCGCCCAGATCTTTGAACTGAACCCCCTTGATAAAGAAAACCGTAGCCATTTCGTGAGGTTAGCGGAACGGCTGAACGCCTTTGAACGGCTGACAGCGCTCTTTACCGATGTTGCGGCCAACGCCTCTGACGAGCAGACGCAGATTTCGGTTTTGCTCGAGCTGGGGCAGATTGAGGAGAGTCGCTGCGGCCACGACGATCGCGCGCGCGATGTGTTCAGGGAGGTGCTCTCCATCGATTCGCAAAATGCGGAGGCCATTCAGGCGCTGGTGGCGCTCTTCAGCCGGCTGGCGGCCTGGGAGGATTTGGTCAGCCTCTATCTCGATTTGTCCGACTCGTACGAAGAGCCCGAGAAGCAGGTCGAGAGCCTCTTTAAGGTCGCGGAATTGCTGGATGATGTGGTGGGCGATCGCGATCGCGCCATCGAGATTTACCGCAAGATCCTCGAGCATGACCCCTCCAATGCGCGCGCTTTTAAGACCCTGGAGCGCTTCTTCAGCGAATCTGAGCGTTACGAAGAGCTGGCGGACTTGCTGCGCACCGAAATCGAAGAGCAGCAGGACTGCGGAGAACGAGCGGCATTGCGTTGCCTCCTGGCTGAGACTTTGGCGGGCAAGCTCGATCAGCTCGAAATGGCCATCGATCAATGGCGCCTGGTGTTGCAGGAGGACGATCCTCAGTCGGATCGCGCGCTGCAGGCGCTGGAGCATTGGGTGGAGGAGCTCGACGCGGAGCATCCCTGCTGTCTGCAGGCGTCCGAGGTTCTGGAGCCGATTTATGCGGAGCATGCGGCCTGGGCTCCCTGGGTGAAGGTGAGCGAGATCATCCTGTTGCATCAGAGCGATCGCTGGCAGCGCCTGGAGTTGCTGCTGCGCATCGCCAAAGTCTGGGAGCAGGAACTCGGTGACAAGCAAGCCGCATTTCACGCGTATGCCCGCGCATTTGCAGAGGATTACGGGAATGCGGATCTGCAGGTGGAGCTCGATCGCCTGGTGGTGGATTTGGGCGCCTGGCAGGAATTGGTGGAGACCTATGAGGCGGGACTTGATGATTGCTCAGATGACGCTGTGGTGGTTGCAATCTCGCTTAAGATCGCAAAGCTCTATCACGAGCATTTAAACGATGTGGATCGCGCGATCGAGTTCTATCGCCGCGTGCTGCAATCCGATTCGGCCAACCAGCAGGCTTTGGACGCCCTTGAGGAGCTGTTCGATGGTGAAGGCCGCCATCAGGAGTTGATCGAAATCCTCGACATCAAGGCCGAGCAATCCTCCGAGTGGAAAGAAAAACGTTCTTTGATTTCAAGGGTTTGCAAGCTCTGGGAGAACGTGCTCTTCAACGAGGAAGAGGCGATTTCGAGCTGGAGGCGCATTGTGGACGAGTCGCCCGAGGATTTGGAGGCGCTCGATTCGCTGGCCAGGCTTTACAGGCAAACCGAGCAATGGATGCCGCTGATCGAGACGCTGCAGGCCAAACTCGAGATTCTCGAGGCGCTGCCCGAAAAGAAGGCGATCGCCTTCGATATGGCGGAGGTCTGGGAAAACAAACAGGGCGAAATCGACGAAGCGATTCAGACTTATCGCACGGTGCTCGAATGGGACAGCCGCGACGAGAAGGCGCTGAGCGAATTAAAGCGGCTCTTTGAGGCGAACGATCGGTTTAACGACTGGATCGATTTGCTGGAATCCGAACGTAAGGAATTCCCCGAGGATGCAGCCAGGGTCGACGCGATCGATCAGAAGATGGGCGAAATCTATGAACAAAAGATGGGCGATGTGCTGCATGCCATCGAGATTTACAGCTCGGTTCTGGAGCGCAACCCCAGGTTTGAGCCCGCTGTTCAGTCGCTGGAACATCTTGCAGCAGAAGGGGATTCCCGCCTTGCGGCCTGTCGCTCGCTTGCGATCCATTACGAGAAGAACGATCAGCCGGCCGACTGGGCGCGCATTTTGGAGATGGAGCTCGACGAGCTGTCCGATCCTTCTGAGCGTCAGGCCAACTTCGATCGCATCGCGGAGCTGCAGCAGGAAAAGCTGAACCATCTGCACGACGCCTTTGCCACTTACGGGCGCGCTTTTGCAGAAGATCCTTCTCGCCTGCAAACCATCGATGCCCTGGAACAGCTTTCAGAAAAGCTTTGCAATTACGATGAGTTATGCAAAGTTTGGTCGGATCAGATCGATCAGATTCACGATGTGGATCTGAGTCGCGAGCTGGCTCGCCGCATGGCGAGGATCGAAGAGCAAAAGCTGCAGATGAGCGACAACGCGATCGCCTCCTGGAAGCGCGTGCTCGAAGCCGATCCCTTCGATAAAGATGCGCTGGAGACCCTCGATCGCCTCTATCAGGCTGAGCAAAACTGGCCTGCGCTCATCGATATTCTGCAGCGCCGTCTGCAGGCGGGCGAGCAAAAGAATGAGCAGGATTTGCGCTTCAGGCTGGGCTATCTGCTCGAAGTGGTCGAAGACAAGCTGAGCGAGGCCATCGAGCTTTACCGCGCGGTGCTTTGGGAGAATCCCAATCACCGCTATGCCCTTGAGGCGATGGAGCGGCTCGCGGTCAATATGGACCATCGTCGCGAAATTGCTGAGATTTTGGAGCCGATCTATCGCGATCAGGGCGCGTACGACAAGCTCTGCATCCTGACCGAAATGCGCATCGAGCTGAGCGACGATCCCGCTGAAAAAGCGCGGCTTTGGGGTGAATCGGCCGCTATCCGCGAAGAGCATCTGAAGGATCCCTATTCGGCGCTGCGCAGCTGGTTGCTGGCGCTTTCGGAGCAGCCAAACGACGAGGAAATCCGCAAGTCGGTCTGGAGACTGGCTCAGGAACTCAATCAATGGCGCAGGCTTCGGGACGTGATCGCATCGGTGCAGGATCGCGTGGAATCAGCGGATTTGCGTCTGAGCGATCGTCTGGCGATGGGGCAGTGGAGCCTGGATTTGTCGGATCCGGAGCGCGCAAAGGACGAGTTCAAGGCGGCACTGGAGATCGATCCTGCGTCCGCCGTGGCCCTCGATGCGCTCGAAAAGCTTTATGAATCGGCGGGTTCCTGGACTGAGCTGGCTGATATTTATCGTCGGAAGATCGACGCGCTGTTCGATATGACCGAAAAGCAGGTGCGGCTGCATCAGCTGGGCGAGCTTTATGTTGAAAAGCTGAACGATTCCGACGCTGCCATCAACATTTACGAAGAAATCCTGTCGATCGACGATCGCGACGCGAAGGCGATGGCGCAGCTCGAGAAGCTCCACGAGCAGAACGAGCATTGGGCGGATTTGGCGCGCGTGCTGGAGCGCCGCTGCGATGCGATTTCGGATGAAGCCGAGCAGGCGGCCATTTACAGGCGTTTGGCAAAGCTTTATCGCGAGCGCCTGCAGCAGCCTCAGTCGGCCGTGGAAGCCTGGGAGCATGTGCTTGAGCAGTCACCCGAAGATGCGGAAGCACTCGATGCCCTGGAGTCTCTGCTCGAAGAAACCAATGATTTCAACCGGTTGTACGAGATCCTGCAGCAAAAGCTGAAGCGCGCAGAGAACGACGAGGAGCGCAAGCGCCTGTTGATCAAGATGGGCGATTTGGTCGAAACGAAGCTCAGCCTGATCGATGAAGCGGTGGAGCATCTGACCCAGTATCGCACCCTCGATCCTCAGAACCTGGAGGTGATGGAGCGACTGGAATCCTTGCTGGAGAAGGGCTTCCGCTGGGATGAGCTGGTGGCTTTGCTGCGCGAGCATGCGGAGAAAGTGACGGATGTGGTGCAGCTGACCAAACTGCGCGTGCAGATTGCGACCGTTGCGGAGCGCGAGCTGGGCGATGCGGATCTGGCGATCCAGACGTTGAATCAGGTCCTCGAAACCTCCCCTCAGCATCCGGAAGCCCTGGCGGTGCTTTCAAAGCTCTACGAGCGCAACTGCGAATGGGACAAGGCGGTCGACGTGCTGCAAAAGGCGCTCGCGGGGGCCTCAACCAAGGAAGATCGCGCGGCTACGGAGCGTCGCCTGGGGCTGCTCTATCTGCGTCAGCTCGATCGCCCAGAGGAAGGCCTGGAGGCGTTGCGTTCGGCGGTGGCCGCTACGGGCGATGCGGAGGCTTTGGAAGCGCTGCTTTCTGAGGCGAAGAAGAAGTCGGACTGGCCTGAAATGACGCGCCTGATCGGGTTGCGGCTGAAGGCGCTTGAGGGAGCTGCGCGCGTCCCTATGTTGTTGGAACTGGCGGAGTTAAACGCCAAACAGGGCAACGAGGAAGAGCGCGTCCGCCTGCTCGAAGAGGCTTCAAAGCTGTCGCCCAAAGACACCAAGATTTCGGATGCCCTCCTGGATGCCTGGATCGCTGCGGGCCGTCTGGAAGAGGCGGAGCCTTTGCTCGAGCGCACGATCGAGTCGCTGAAGGGGAGCCGTCGCGTGAAGGAGCTGAACGCCTACCAGTTCCGTTTGGGTTGTCTGCGCGAAAAGCGAGGGGATGATGCGGGCGCATTGAAGCTCTTCATGGCTTGTTTTGAGTCCGATGCGACCGACGTTAAGCTCTTGCTGCGCTTGGGAAAGCTGCATTGCAGAGCAGAAAATTGGGCAGATGCGCTCAAAGTGTTGCAGACTGCACTTTTGCATCAAATGAAGCTCGATCCCGAAAGCCGGGTGGAGCTGTTTTACCACCTGGGTCGCGCGCGCATGGCGACGGGTGATCAGCGGCGCGCTAAGGATATGTTCGATCGCGCATTGCGGTTGAAGCCGGATCACGAGCCCACGTTGAAAGCGCGCGAAGAGTTGAAGTGAGCTGCGCAAAAGGTACGCATCGATGAAAGATTCATTGCTGATTGGGACTCTGGGGTTGCTGCCTAAAAACGCGTTGTCGCGCATGGTGGGGGCTTTGGCTCACGCGCCTCTGCCCTCATCGCTGGGGCAGCTTTCCATTCGCGCTTTCGCCAGGATGTACAAAATCTCGTTCGACGAAATAGCGGAACCTCTCGAAAACTATAAGAATTTGGGCGATTTCTTCGTTCGCAGGCTCAAGCCCGAAGCCCGTCCCATCGACGATCGCCCCGAAAGCGTGGTGAGCCCTTCCGACGGTCACGTGCTGAATTTTGGCCGCTTTGAGGATGGCTGCTTTTTGCAGGCAAAGGGCCGGAATTACACGATTTCTTCGCTGCTTCAGGATGAGGCGGCGGCGGAGCGCTTTGCGGAAGGTTCCTGGCTGACCATTTACCTGAGCCCTCAGGATTATCACCGGGTGCATCACCCCGTTGAGGGGCAAATCAAGGCGGCGCGCTATATTCCAGGGCAGCTCTGGCCGGTCAACCGTGCGGGCGTGCAGCATGTGGACGGGCTGTTTTGCGTCAACGAGCGCGTGGTCACCTACGTGGATTCGCCTTTGGGCGAGCTGGCCATCGTGATGGTGGGGGCCACTTCGGTGGGGCATATCACCATGGCCTACGACAGCGAGCTGGAGAGCAATCGCTCTTCGGAACCTGGCGATCGGGTTTACGAAGGGATTCCCGTGGCGCGCGGCGATGAGCTCGGCGTGTTTCATTTGGGATCGACGGTGATCCTCTTGTTTGCCAATCCTCAAATGAAGCTCGAAGCCCTGGAAGAAGGGCAAGCGGTGCGCATGGGTCAACGGATAGCGTTTTGTGCCTAACGGGTTGATTTGACTTCAGTTTGATGAGCGGATGGAGAGATGTCTGAAAAGGACTTGATGCAACATCAAGAGCGAGAGGCCGAAGTGGAGGCTGCAACTCATGCATCGGTACCGCTCGCCGCGATCATCAAACCCGGGCGTCCCAGGCGTCGTTCATCGTCATCCCGTGCGGATGGCGAGCGCAGGCGTTCCAATGAGCTTCAGGATGCGCTGCCCGATTCGGATCCATCTGAAGCAGACTTTTTGGCTTCAAACCATAAAACAGCACCGCTCCCATCCGAAGATAACATCAATTCTGCTGAAAATTCAGAGAGTTACGCTTCTTCTAGACGATCGGCGCAGGCTTCTTTGGCTGAATTGATTCCTGAAGATGCGGATCCCGTTTGGGCTTCGCGCCTGGTGTTGAGCTGGGCGGTTGAGCACGGCAAGATCCCCAGAAGTCCGTCGGAAGATGCCTGGTATACCAAGGTTTTTTCGGACGAATATCTGGAAGCTTATTTTGACGAAGATGGCTCTCGGGAAGCGGCCTTTATACAGGAAGCGCTGGCGATGAATGCCGGAGCGCGGCTGCTCGATTTGGGCTGCGGTTACGGTCGGCACGCTTTGCCTTTGGTGCGGGCGGGTTTTGAGGTGGTGGGTCTCGATTTGAGCTTGTCGATGCTCAAGCATGGTTTGGCGCTGGCGCAGGCGGAATCGCTGGCGGTTCAGTTTGTGCATGGCGACATGCGCGATTTAAATTTTGATGAGGTCTTTAACGGTGCCTTTTGTATGGGGCAGACGTTCGGGTATTTTTCTGAAGCCGAAAATCTGTTGGTATTGCGGGGGATATATCGATCGCTTTGCCCGGGGGCCCGCCTTTTGCTCGACTTGGTCAATCGCGATGCCTGGGTTTCGCGCCTGCCGATGCGCACTTGGTTTGAGGGCAATCGCTGTCTGATTCAGGAAGATGTGTCGTTCGATGCGCTGCAAAGCCGATTGGAAATTCGCAGATTTGTTGTTTTTGCAGACGGCCGCGATCGCATTTACGACATCTCGCTGCGACTCTATTCTTTGAATGAAATTCGGGCTTTACTCGAGATTGTGGGCTTTAAGCTGGTCAACGTTTCGGGCTCGATCCATACGCCCAACGCTTATTTTGGCAGTCAGAGCGAACGTCTGCTGATCCTGGCCGAGAAAATTTCTTAAGAGTTACGCTGAATTAGCGTTTTTTGGCCTCGGTTTCCAGGCCTTCGATGCCTTCGAAGACGAGGAGGCCGGTGGATTGCACAAAGCCGTCGGCGGATTGGGTTTTGAAGTCGCCGGTGAGATCGTAGACGCTGCCCACTTCCATCTGCTTTTCGATCTCTTCGGGCATTTGAGTGATCATGAGGCGCTTGTCGCTGTCGGGCTTTTCGGCGATCCAGACGTGAGGCCGCTCAAAGCGCTTTTCGCCTTCCTTGCGCTGGTATTTTTCGACCAGATAGCCGCGCACTTTGATTTTGTGGTCCAGATATTGATCCTTGCGAGCGAGCAAGCCGTCTACGCGCATGACCTTATCGGGATAAGTGGCGGGGGGAATGCTGCCTTCGAGTTTGATCAGAGGTGGCAAATCGACCGTTACTGCTGGTGCCTTGGGAGCTGGTTTTTCTTTTGAATCCAACAGGTTACAGGACGCACAGAGCAGAGCGAGAGCAATCAATCCATTAAGCTTCATCTTGTGCAATCTCCAAGTGAATCGAGCGCGAGCCCACCCATTCGCCGTCGATGGCCAGCAAGTCCTCGGCGCATTCCGGCTGCACATTGACGTAACAATGATGGTTGTGAATCTCAACGGATTCGATGTCTTCAGGCATTAATCCCGCGATTTCGCAGAGCTTTTCAGATAACGTCTGATCGGTAAAGTGATCGGCTTTGCCCAGATTGCAAAACAGGCGCGTCTCGCTGGACTGGGGTTTGGGGGCGGGCTTTTCGGCGGCTTTCAGTTCGGGATCGGATTTCAAAAGAGGCTGGGCGAGCTTGGGATAAACCATCTGAGGCTGCGGCGTAACCTTACGTTTTTCAACCGGAATTCCTCTGAACTCGCTTTGAACGATCGCGACCCGCTCGGCTACCCCTGCAAGGGTCTGAGGCAGAGAGCCCGGCTCCAGGTGATCGGGCTTGGGCACCTCTTCGAGCATGCCTCCCAGGCTTCGGGCTCTGGGCTGCTTAAAGATTTTCAAAAGCGCCATCACGATTTCGGGTGCGTCTTCGCGCTCCAAAAGGCGCATGCTCTGGGCGCGCAACTCGGGATCTTGCTGGATGGGATCGGTGGCTGCAAAGATGGCGTTGACCAATGCTTCCGTTTTTCGCTCGTCGCGTCTCAATTCAATTTCAGCCTGAGTAGGGACCGTCCGTTCCTGGAGGGCCACGTTATAAATCCGCTTCAGATAATAGTAAACGCCGATTTCGCGAGGGCCGATTAAGCTGATCGCGATGCCCTTGTGACCCGCCCGGCCGGTGCGCCCTGTGCGATGGATGTAAACTTCGGGGGATTCGGGCAGCACGTAGTTGACCACGTGGCTCAGCTCGCTGATGTCGATGCCGCGGGCGGCGATGTCGGTGGCGACCAAAAAGCGCAGGTTCTTTTGCTTGACGCGCGCCATGATCTCTTCGCGCTCGCGCTGGGGTAAATCGCTGTTTAAATATTCGGCGTCATAGCCCAGACGTTTGAGCTGCTTGCAAACAATTTCTGAATCTTTTCGGGTATTTGTAAAGATGATGGCGCTTTCCGGTTCCTCATATTCGAGCACCTGAATCAGATCGCGCGGGCGGGAGACGCCGCTGACCATATAATAATGGTGTTCCACGCCGTCGGCAGCGACGTTTTCTTCGACCAGAGAGATGAATTCGGGCTCCTTCATCGATCGCTTGGCCAGCCGCCTGATGTCTTCGGGCATGGTGGCCGAAAAGAGCATGGTCTGCCGCTTTTCGGGCAAATGCTCCATGATTTGCGAGAGTTCGTGCGCGAAACCCATCGAGAGCATTTCGTCGG
>DBWM01000057.1:49100-111256 GCA_002309015.1 Myxococcales bacterium UBA1238
GATCGACGATGCGTCCGGGCGTGCCCACCACGATTTGCGCGAACCGCATTTCGGCGATCTGCTTGTCCATCGAGGCGCCACCGTAAACGGCTACGGTCTGAATGCGCTTCCGGCGTCCGAGGGCGGTCAGTTCGTCGGCCACCTGCTTGGCCAGCTCGCGGGTGGGTGAAAGGATTAAGGCGCGCACAAATTTGGCGTCGGGATCGATGTTTTCGATGATGGGGATGCCGAAAGCGGCGGTTTTGCCTGTGCCGGTCTGCGATTGAACCATGAGATCGCGCCCGGTGCGGGCCATGGGGATCGCGCTTTGCTGAACCAGAGTGGGATGTTGGTAACCCATGTCTCTCAGGGTCGCGAGCATGCTGTCGGACAGGTTGAGATCAATAAACTGAAGATCGGTCATTTGAAAAATCTCGCCAAAGGTCTGGCTTTTAGGGGCATGTTAAAACCGGTGAGTAAAGCGGACATCTTCTGCGTTGCAGGCTGGACTGTCAAGCTTGGGGTGCGTTGCGGCGATCGCGCAGGTCGAGCAGGGCGTTGAGCGATTTTCGGAGCCCTTCGTGAGCGATGCCTTCGGTTTCGGCATGGTCGCTGGGTTCGGGTTTGACGACGGGTGGTTCTATGGGCGCTGGGCGAGCGGGCAAATCGACGATGCGGACACCGCGCAAAAAGGGACAGAGGGCGCGCACGCGCTGCGAAAGGGCGATGCGCTCTTTAAAGACGGCATCGCGCCAATCCTCCCGGACGGCCAAAACGGCAAAATGATCTTTAATTTCGGTAAATTGGGCGTTTCTTGCGAGGGCAGGACCGCAGATTTGAAAGAGGGCCAGGCGCAGCTTTTCGAGGGGCTGTTTTTGGTTCCTGGCCAGGCCGTTTAAAATGGATCGCGCAGCGTCATCCACCGAGAGCGGCTGCAACTGGCGGGTAAAAACAGGATGGGCAGTCATGAGCGCGATGAAAAGCGATCGCTTAGACAGGGTAAAGGATAAATCTGTAACTCTTTGAAATTAAACAAGAAACGATCTCTGAAGACCGTTAAGGAGGACTTCGCTATCGGGACGGCTTAAAAAAATGGAGTGGCGTTCACTTTTTTCTTGACGCTGAAAACGATCTCGATTATAAACGCCTCGTTCGATTTTAAGGAACCAATCAAGAAAACCTTTACGGCTACTTGATTTACCTTGAGTGCTTTAAAGGCGCGTAGCTCAGGGGGAGAGCACTTCCTTGACGTGGAAGGGGTCGGCGGTTCAATCCCGCCCGTGCCTACAGAAAACGCCCGCTGGCTGAATGGTCGGCGGGCGTTTTAGTTTCAGCTCACTTTTTCTCATTCAGGCGTCCTGCGCCGGGAAGCGTGGCAACATGCCCAAAATGAAGACGAACCGCGCGGCAGCCAAGCGCTTTACTGTCACCAAGAGCGGCAAGATTAAGTGCAACCGCGCCAATAAGCGTCACATCTTGACCAAGATGTCGACCAAGCGTAAGCGCCACTTGCGTGGAGCCGATTACCTCGATGCTTGCGACGTCAAGCTCGTGAAAATGCAGCTTCCTTACTGCTGATTCGGCTTTTCAAATTTAACCCTAGGCAGGATGTGCGTTGAACGCCCAAACATTGGGGACGTGACATCCGGTTAAAGGAGTTTTTATGCCTCGCGTAAAAAGAGGTTTTAAGGCCCGTCGCCGTCACAATCGCATTCTGGAACTTGCGAGCGGTTATCGCGGCGGTCATAGTCGGTTGTTCCGCAGCGCGGTCGAAGCTGTTGACCGTGCCCTGGTTTATGCTTACCGCGATCGCAAGCAACGCAAGCGCGCCTTCCGTCGCCTTTGGATTCAGCGCATCAACGCTGCAACCCGTATGGTGGGCTTCAACTACAGCCGCCTGGTTTGCGGCTTGAAGGCTGCTCAAATCGAACTCGATCGACGCGTTTTGGCCGATCTCGCCATTCACGATCCTGCCGCTTTTAACAGCGTCGTCCAGGCTGCTCGCGCCGCTCTCGCATGAGGGCTGCGGGCTGACCGGTAGTGCAGTTTTGGTCTGCGCCGGTTGGACGCCGCGATCCACCCCAGATCGGGATCCTCCGGTGCATTCAATCCGGGGAAACTCTTAAGCTATCAATTCTTTTTGGCAGCTGCCGATTGCGGGATGAATCATGCCTTGCGATCTCGACTCTCTGAAAAGAGAGCTTCAAAAATTGTGCTGCGACGCACAAGAATCTTCACAACAACTCAAACGTGTAGCCGATTTGCCGGAAGCGAAGGCTCGTTTTTTGGGCCGCAAAGGCGCTTTTGGGCCCGTGATGCGGTTGCTCGGTCAGCTTTCGCCCGAGGAACGTCCCGCTGCAGGTGAGCTGATCAACTCCGCTAAGTCCAAGGTGGATGGCTGTTTTTGCGAAGCCAAGATGCGCCTTGAGCAGGCGGCGCTGGAAGCCAAACTTCAGGAGGGGCGCGTCGATGTGACGATGCCCGGGCGCCGTTTGTTGCCTGGTGGCATGCATCCGGTTCAGCGCGTGCTCGACGAAGTGACCGATCTCTTGGGCGAACTCGGATTTGAGTTGGTGTCCGGTCCCGAGGTTGAGACCGAGCATTACAACTTTGATTTGCTCAACATGCCTGCGGATCACCCTGCGCGCGATATGCAGGACACCTTTTTTGTTGAGGGTGGCCTGGTTTTGCGGACGCAGACGAGTCCCATGCAGGTGCGCACGATGGAAAAGCGTCAGCCTCCGGTGCGCGTGATGGCGCCGGGCAAGGTGTTCCGCTGCGATTTTGATGCGACGCACAGCCCCACGTTCCATCAGCTCGAAGGCCTTTGGATCGACCGCGATGTGACGATGGCCGATTTGAAGGGGATTCTGACTTACTTCCTGCGCCGTCTGTTCGGCGAGGATCGCGAAGTGCGCTTCCGTCCAAGCTTTTTCCCGTTCACCGAGCCCAGCGTTGAAGTCGATGTGCGCAACGATGCGGGCAACTGGATGGAGGTTTTGGGCGCCGGCATGGTGCACCCTCAGGTCCTGCGCAACGTGGGCTACGATCCTGAGCAAGTTCAAGGGTTTGCGTTCGGTATGGGCATCGATCGCCTGGCGATGGTGCGCTATCGCATCACCGATATTCGCGCTCTGTTCGAAAACGATCAGCGCTTCTTGCGGCAGTTCTGAGGTGCTTTGATGAAGATCAGCTTAAATTGGCTGCGTCGCTATATCGATTTGGATTGGGACGTTGAGGAGCTGACCCGTCGCCTGACGATGGCCGGGATCGAAGTGGAAGGCGTGGAAGAAATCCGCGCGCAATTCAATGGCGTGATCACGGCTTACGTTCGGGAAGTCAAGCAGCATCCGGGCGCAGATAAACTCCATCTGGCCAAGGTCGATACGGGCAGCGAAATCCTCGATATCGTTTGCGGGGCACCCAATTGCCGCGAAGGCCTGACGGTCGCTCTGGCGCCGATCGGAGCCACCGTTGGCGAGATGAAGATCAAGAAGGCAAAGCTGCGCGGTGAGCCGAGTTTTGGCATGCTGTGCAGCGAGTTCGAGCTGGGGCTTTCGTCGAGTCACGACGGCATTCTGGAGCTCGAACCGGGGTTGCCGCTGGGTCGCCCGCTGACCGAAGTTTTGCCCATCGAAGATACGGTGCTGGAGCTTTCGCTGACGGCGAACCGGGGCGATTGCCTGAGCCATTTAGGGGTTGCCCGGGAGATCGCAGCGCTTTCTGGAAAAACCTTAAAATATCCAGAGTTATCGCTCGATTTGAGCCACGAAGGCGAGGCGATTTCGGTGCAGATCGATGCGCCCGATCGCTGTGCGCGCTATGTGGGCCGAACCATTCACGACGTGAAGGTGGGACCGTCTCCGTTCTGGATGCGACGCCTGCTCGAAGCCGTGGGGGTGCGCTCGATCAACAATCTGGTGGATGTGACCAACTTTGTGTTGTTTGAGTACGGGCAGCCGCTGCACGCGTTCGATTTGCGGCATGTGCGCGGCGGACGGATTCAGGTGCGCACGGCTCACGAAGGCGAAAAGATGGCGACCCTGGACGGGGTTGAGCGCTCTTTTTGCGCTTCGGATTTGTTGATTTGTGATGGCGTGGGGCCGGTTGCAGTGGCCGGTGTGATGGGCGGTCTAGACAGCGAAGTGAAGGCTGATACGACCGACATCTTGCTGGAATCCGCCTGGTTTCAGCCGAGTTCGGTGCGTTTGACCGCGCGCCGTCTGGGGCTTCACAGCGAGTCGAGCCATCGATTTGAGCGCGACATCGATGTGGACATGACGCTGGACGCTTCGGCCCGCGCGATGCATCTCTTCTGCGAACTGAGCGCGCCGGGATCGAAGCCCTGGGTTTCGGCTCTGCTGACCGATGCCCATCCGCGCAAAGTGGAACGCCCCTCGATTTTGTTTAAGCCCTGCGAGACGACGCGTCGCCTGGGCGTTGAAATTCCCGAAGAAGAACAGCGCAATGCGTTGAATTCATTGGGATTTAAGGTCTCAGACGAGGGCGGCGGATGGCGTGTGGCTGTTCCCGGATGGCGGGGCGATGTGCATGAAGGCGCCGATCTGATCGAAGAGATCGCGCGCTTTGTGGGCTACGACCGCATTCCGACGGCGGTGCCGCGCGTGACCACCCACGCGAAGACCGATGAGGAACTTCGCGCTCAGAAGTTGCGGAATTTACGCAGCTTTTTGTCGCATCGCGGCGTGCATCAGGCGCTGAATTACAGCTTCCTGAGCGAAGAGCTGCAGCATCACTTTGTGGCTGAGCCCGGATTGCAGGTGGTCAATCCTCTGGGTGAAGAGCAGCGCGTCCTGCGTCAGATGCTGTTGCCGCGACTCTGTTTAAATGTGGCTCACAACCAGCGCCACGGCATTCGCGATCTCTGCCTGTTTGAGATCGGTCGCGTCTTTTTCCCGCGTCAGCCCGGTGAGCAGCCCGAGGAGCGTGAGCATTTGGGCCTGATTTGGACGGCCTTTGCGCCGCACCACTGGTCGGCCAAGGAACGCGAGCTCGATTTCTTTGACATCAAGGGACTTATCGAGGATTTAGCGGCTGTCATGCGTTGTCCGGTGACGCGCGTGGAGGCGGTGGAGCGCAGTTGGTTGCATCCGGGAGCGGCGGCTCAGCTTTTTGTGGGCGATCGCGTTTTGGGTGTGGTAGGCGAGCTTCACCCGCAGCTGCTGAATGCGCTCGAAATGAGCGGTCCAGTGTTGGTTGCAGAGCTGGAACTCGATGTTTTAACAGGGGAATCGACGTCTTCGATTCGTTTTGAAGAATTTGGACGCTTCCCTTCAGTGACGCGCGATCTGGCATTGAGATTGAAGAAATCGATTTCTGCAGCTCAAGTGCTTGCAGCTGTACAAGATTTAGGTCTCGATATCATTGACAACTGCGAGATATTCGATGAATATTGCGGATGTTCGCTCGCGCCAGATGAACGCAGCTTGGGTTTAAGCGTGACGTATCGCGCTTCGGATCGAACTTTGACCGACAATGAGGTTGGGCAAGCTCACGGGCGTCTCGTTCAGCATTTGGAGGCTCAATTCGATGCAAAGCAACGATGAACTGGAAGTCATGAGGAAGGATTTTAAGATGACAAAGGCGGATATCATCGAGCAGGTTTATGAAAAGCTGGGCGGCATCTCCAAAAAGGAGTCGGCCAGCATTGTAGAGACGATCTTCGAGACCATGAAGACCACCCTTGAAAAGGGCGAGAAGATCAAGATCAGCGGCTTCGGCAACTTTGTTGTGCGCGAAAAGAAAGAGCGCACCGGCCGCAATCCCCAGACTTCGGCAGAAATCCAGATTGCCGCACGTCGCGTGTTGACCTTTAAGCCGAGCCAGGTTTTAAAGAACGCGATCAACAGCGAAGGCTGAAAGGTCTTGCGTTGCCTCCCTTACCCTCTTTCCCTGTTCTCCCCCATAAAGATGTTTTTCGAATCGGCGAAGTGAGCGCGATGCTGGGTGTAAAAGCCAGCGAACTGCGCAATTGGGAACAAGCGCTTCCCCACCTGGCGCCGCAAAAAAACAAGAGCGGACATCGCGTGTATACGCGCAAGGATGTGGAGCTGTTGTTTCAGCTGCGCTGCTTGCTGTACGAAAAGCAATTCTCGCTGGAAGGTGCGCGCGCATTGCTGGAGCAGGGGACGGAGGCGATGGAGGCGGTCATTACAGGTAAGCCGATACCGGTACCGTCGGAGCCCAAAGATGCGGCTCAGGGGGAGTCGGTGCAATGGCTGCAGGCGGCCTTTGAAGCGGAGCAGCGAGCGCGCCAGGAGGCCGAAAGGCGAGCAGCCAAAGCGTTGGAAGATCTTGAATTCTGGAAGCATTCGGCGCGCAAGGCTGAAGCGCAGCTTGAGGTTTTGGAGCGCGCGGTCCGCCATGCGATTGAAAAAATGAAGGGCTTTTCAGAAAAAGGTTGACGCCCAAAAAAAGAGAGCGTATACTCCGGGCCACCGACGGGGCGTAGCGCAGTCTGGTAGCGCACTTGCATGGGGTGCANNGGTCGGAAGTTCAAATCTTCTCGCCCCGACTGAAGGCCGCAGGGTTTTTGCTCTGCGGCCTTTTTTTTGCCTCAAACAAGGATTTCACATGCCTCTCATTTTGCTCACCAACGACGACGGGTTTGATGCGAAGGGCCTTTCTGCGCTGGCCAGCGCGTTGCGGCCTTTGGGCGATGTGGCCATTTCGGCGCCGGATGGTGAGCGCTCTGCAAGCGGGGCGGGGCTGACGCTGGGATCGCCTTTGCGCGCAAAGCCGAGAGGCGAGTTGGCGTGGGCGGTCAGTGGGCAGCCGGTGGATTGCGTCTATCTGGCGGTGAACGGGTTGCTGCCGCGTTTGCCCGATCTCTTGGTGAGCGGGATCAATCGCGGACCCAACCTGGCGGACGACGTACATTATTCGGGAACGGTTGCGGGGGCCATGGAAGGGGCAAGTCACGGCATTCCGTCGATGGCGGTGAGCCTGGCCTGGCTTTCGGGACCTGAGGATTACAGCGAGGCGGCGAAGGTTGCAGCTGGTCTGGCGCAGGAAATCCTGCAAAAAGGTTTGCCTCCCCGCGTATTTCTAAACGTAAATGTGCCCAATCTGCCTGAAGTTTCGCAAAGTTACCGCTGGACGCAGCTGGGGATTCGCGAATATGGCCGATCCATCGAGTCCAAGCAGGATCCGCGAGAAAAGCCGTATTATTGGATTGGTGGACATTTGAAGCATGAATCCTTGCCGGGCAGCGATTGCGATGCGATCGCCGCAGGTGAAGTGAGCATTACGCCGATCACCCTGGATTGGACGGCGCGGGATTGTCTGGCGCTTTATCGCCAAAAAGGAACATTGTGATGACAGAAGAAACGCAGACGGAAGCGGCGTCGGTCGAAGCGGCGTCGGAGCCCAGCAATCGATCGCTCGTGACGCGGGGGCTGTTTGGTGGCCTGCTGATGGGTCTGGCGAATCTGGTCCCTGGGATCAGCGGTGGCACGATGCTTGTGGCGGCGGGGGTTTACCAGCGGTTCATCGAGGCGATTGCGGAGCTGACGCGGCTGACGTTTCGGAAGCGCTCGATCCTGTTGCTTTGCTGTGTGGTGGCGGCTGCGGGCTGCGCGATCCTTTGTTTCGCTGGTCCGGTCAAGGGACTGGTGGTCGATCACCGGTTTGTCATGTACAGCCTCTTCATCGGGCTCACCCTCGGCGGTTTGCCGGTGATTTATCGCATGCTGGGTCAGATGTCGCGCGATGCGTGGGTGGGCGCAGCCTGCGGGTTTGTGGGCATGGCGCTCGTGGCGTGGATGCAGATGCATCAGCCGGATTCCGCAGCCGCAGAGAGCTTTGGCATGTTCCTTCTGGCGGGCGTGCTGGGCGCAAGCGCGATGATTCTTCCGGGGATCAGCGGTGGCTATCTGCTTTTGGTGCTCGGCGCTTACGTGCCGGTGCTCGGCGCCATCGATCAGGTGAAGGTTGCGCTCAAGGCGCGCGATCTGCAGGCGATTTGGGATCCTGGATTGCACATCATTCTGCCCGTGGGGCTCGGTGTGCTTTTGGGCGTGGTCGTGGTGGCCAACCTGTTGCGCTTTTTGCTGCGGCGTTTTGAGCGGCCGACGCTGGGCGTGCTTTTGGGGCTCCTGGTGGGCGCTGTGCTCGGGCTTTATCCCTTCCAAAAAGGCGTGGCGCCTGAGGTGGGGAGTCTGTTCAAGGGCCAGACGGTGACAGCAGAGCTGCTTTCGAAGCTGACGCCCGACAAATATCCCACGGAATTTTATACCCCAGGTGCGGTCGACGTGCTTTTGGCGCTGGGATTGATTGCGGTGGGCTTTGGGATCACGGTTTTGGTGGCGCGTTTGGGGCGCGATCGAGGGTAGGTTGCCGGTTTTCCTGCGTCTTCGGGGCGGGCTGCGCGTCGCGCGGTCAGGGGCGCTTGCGCTTTTTGCATTTGTGTTTGCGCTGATGCCCGGTTGCGGGGGGCCTTCGGTTTCTACGGCCACCCTGATCTCCCATTCACCGGCGCCGGCATTGCCGGGTCACTTTTACACGGTGCAAAAGGGCGATTCCCTTGCGGCCTTGTCGGAGCGCTACGGCTTTTTGACGGAGGACGTCATCGAGCTCAACCGCCTGAAGCATCCTGAGAAGCTGGAAGTCGGGCAGCAGCTCTTCTTATACGGCGCAAGCGAGAAGGCGATCGCGAGCAGTGCCGATCACGTGGCCAAACCGCAGCGGGCAAAGAAACCCGTCAAACAGAAGATCGACAAAAACAAGAAGGTTTCGCTCGCATGGCCGCTCGGAAAGGGCGTCCTCTCGAGCGGATTCGGCAAGCGTTCGGGCCGGTTGCACAAAGGCATCGACATCGCGGTCAAGCCGGGCACCCAAATCCAGGCGGCCGCCGGCGGAACGGTGATCTACAGCGACAACAAGCAAAGCGGTTACGGAAATCTGGTGATCTTGCGGCACGATAACGGTTGGGTCACGGTTTATGCGCACAACAAGCGCAATCTGGTTGACGAAGGCGATGTCGTTCGGCAAGGTGCGCCGATCGCTGAGGTCGGCAACACAGGGCGATCGACGGGACCCCACCTCCATTTTGAGCTTCGCATCGATGGAAAAGCGGTCGATCCCATGAATTACCTGCCGGCGCGTTAGGAGAATCTATGCAAGAGTTGCGCCAAATGCTGCGCAGGGTGCCCAACTTCCCCAAGCCGGGCATCTCGTTTAAAGACATCACCCCCATTTTGAACAACGGCGAGGCCTTTACCTCGGTCATCGACGCGCTTTGCGGTCTGGCGGCGTTACACAGCCCCACCAAGATCGTCGGCATCGAATCGCGCGGCTTCATTTTGGGATCGGCGGTCGCATATGCGATGCATCTGCCTTTCGTGCCCGCCCGGAAGAAAGGAAAACTCCCGGCCGAGACGGTCCAGGCGCGTTATGCGCTGGAATATGGCGAGGATGTGCTCGAGATGCACAAGGATGCGCTGGTCCCGGGCGACCGTGTGGTGGTGATCGACGATTTGCTGGCGACGGGCGGAACTGCAGAAGCCGTCTGCCATTTGGTCGAAAGTTTGGGGGCAGAATTGTCGGGCCTGCTGTTTTTGATTGAGTTGACGGAGCTACAGGGAGTAAAACGCCTTGCAAGTTATCCGGTGCATGTGCTGATTCGGGAGTGATCGGTGGCGTGTTGGCCGGTGGGCCTTCATAGCTCAGGTGGATAGAGCACAGGTTTCCTAAACCTGGTGTCGCAGGTTCGAGTCCTGCTGGAGGCGCGAAAGGCTCAGGCTGGTAAACGGCTTGAGCCTTTTTTTTTGCGCGAAGGCGATCGCCTTGCGATGAGTCGCGCAGGGCAATTGCAGAACGAAACGGCTCGGGGTGAGTCTCTCGTCCATGCAGATCGGTCAGATTTTTGCGGGGTATCGGTTAGACCAGCCGCTCGGACGGCCTCAGGGGGTCGAATGGTGGCGCGCTTTGCCCATTTCTGCCCAGAATCAGGCTTCGGGCGGTGCGGTGCGCATCGAGATTGCGTCGGGATTGGAACAATCGCAGCGGCCGATCTTTGAGCGCGAGTTTTCCTGTATCGGGCAGCCCCAGAAGGGGGCTCTTTTGCCGCTTTTGAATGCGGGGTTTTTACAGAGCGGTGAGGCGTTCGTCGTTTACCCCGATATATCGGGCGAAAGCATCGACGATTTGCTGGCGCAGGATGCGTTGCCCACCTGCAGCGAATCGATGCTGATTTTGAGCCAGCTGGCGCAGGTCATCGCCGATTTTCATGCGTCGAGGCGGCCTTATGGCGGGCTCGGGGGCAGTTCGGTGTTTTGGGATGGCGCTTCGCGTCAGACGGCGCTCCTGCCGTTCGCGTCGATCCTGCTGCGGCTGTTTTCGAGTCGCGATATGCGGGCGCTCAGCTTCTCGGCGTACGCTCCGGAATATTTGTCGCAAAAGTCGTTGGGCGGCGGGGGCGACATCTACGCGATCGGCTGCCTGATGTATTTGCTTGTGGGCGGCGAGCTGCCGTTCCGGGGCAATGCGGAATCGGTGGCGCGTCAGCATTTGCAGTCTCCGGCGCCGCGTTTGAGCGATGTGGCCCCCATGGCGTCGGTTCCGCCCGAGCTCGATTTGCTGGCGCAGCATTGCATGGCCAAAGAGGTGCAGAAGAGGCCCCGGGCGCTGGCGGTCGCGAACGCTTTGCAGCAGTTATCGGCCAAGATGGCCCGCGAGGAGGCCCGTTATCAGGTGGGATCGAGGGCGCCGCAATCGATGGATCCCCTGATGATGCCGTCGATGGGGCAGGGGGCGATGGAGGCGCAGGGCTGGCCGCAGTCCGGATCCCGCATGGGTCAGGGCGCGCCTTATCCGCCGCAGTCAAACGGCGATCCGATGCGCCAGCAGGCGATGAGACGTCCGCAGGATCCCTACGGGTTGCCGCCGCAGCAGGAACCGATCTTCAAAGACGAGATGGCACAGCCGCCCGCGCCTTCTGCCCAGGGATTTTTGCAGCCGCAGCCGCCCGCAGGCGTTTCGTCGCAGAATCTTTCGAGGCCGCCGCAATCTGCGTTCTCTTTCTCGAAGCCGACGGCCCTCCCTTCGTTTGCAGCCCAGAATCAACCCGCCTTTTCGCAACCGGCGTCACCCGCAGGGATGCAAATCCCGCAGGATGAGCGGCAGTCTTACCGGGCGGGCCATGTGTCCGGGATGGATGAGGAGTTTGGGCAGCCGCAGCGCCAGCCGCGGGTGATGGAATTCAAACGGGACGAGCCCGAGTCCGAACCGCTGGTGTTTCCCAACGATCCGAGGTCCGAACGGCCGAGAGCGTCGCAGCTTTCGATGGTCTCGATGCCCGATGTCTCGATGTCGATGGAATTTACGCCCCTGCCTGCGCCCGATGCCGAAGGGCTTGAGGGATCGCGCGGGGGGATCGACGCTTCGATGCGGAATCGCGGTTTTGATGCGCCCTCGGACTATCTGCGCCAGGCTGCGGGTCAGGAAAACGTCAACCTCGAGGCCTTTGACTTTGCCAACGGGGACTGGGCGTCTTCGAACGACGATTCTGCGCTGATTTCGATGGATGATCTGGATGCGGTGCCGCCCTCCGCGCCCTCGCCCGCGAATCGGGGACCTCTGGGACTGGTGCCGCCGGCTCCGTTGTCGCCGGTCATGACGCCGCATTCCCACACGAGCCTTCAGACGGGTGCGGATGGGGGCTTTGGGGGCAACGGGGGCGATTTGGAGCTGGAAGAAGACGGCCCGCAGCGCGCAGGAGCCCAGGGGCTTTCGGCGGGAGCGGAGGATGCGCCCCTCGAGCTCGATTTGGTGGCGATGAAGCCCGTGACGCGCGAGACGATGTCGAAGGAAGCGAAGGCAGCGATGCAGTCGCTCGCCCAGCAGCGCATGGAGGAGGCGGCAGAAGCGCACCGCGAGGCTCAGAAGCAGGTTGAGATGCGTTCCCCCTGGCTGCGGATGCGTCTCGGATCGGTTTTGGCGGGCGCATTGGTGGTGCTGGCGATCGGATCGGGCTGGGTGATGCGCGAAAAGCTGGCCTCGGTCTTTGGGGTCAACGATGAGAAGGCGGCCGTTGAGGAGATGGTGAAGCAGGTGCAGGAATCGGATCCCGCAAAAGTGGAGGAGCCTGAACCCGAGCCGCCACCGCCGCCGCCAAAGCCCAAGAAGGTGGAATCTCTGCGCCCGGTTGCGCCGTCGAATGAGCCGCCGCCGCCGCCCGCACGCTATAAGCGACATGAATCGGTGCTGGTGCAGACCAACGTGACCGCAACGTTTACGGTACAGAGCGATCCGCCCGAAGAGATCTGCACCGAGAAGAAGGAATGCTTCGTGCCCATCAACGTAGACGTCCTGGTGCAGGCGCCAGGTCACCGCGATTACCGCCTGTCGGGCGATGATCTCTACGACAGGCGCGGCCGTCAATGGAAGATCATCCTTCAGGCCGGTCGTTAAGCCCCATCCCCCCATCCGCCGCTTTTCCGCTCACATCTGTTCAAAGCCCTCCTTTCCCAAATCCCATCTGATGACATCTGTTTGCTCCCGGCATCGACGGATCCCCGTAATCTGCCGTCGTTTGCGGTGGTGGGGGATGCCTGGAGAGATCTGCTGTAAGAAATCAGGATTCGGGGGTAGGAGACGCCTGAAAAATGCCGTCGTTTGCGGAGTGGATTCCTGTGGGAAGAGATCTGACGAGAGAAAACAGATTCTGTATGCGCGATGCTCCATCAAAGCGCCGTTGATGACGGTGTGACTGTCTGCTGGAAGAGAGCTCACAGGAGAGATCTGGCTCTGGGTGTGGGAAGCCTCGTAAATAATACCATTATTTGCTGGGTAGCTGTTTGCAGAAGAGAACTATCGTGAGAAAAACGCATCTATGTATGCGACGACCAGTAAAAACGCCGTCGTTTTACAGTAGGGGTTATTTCTGGAATAGAAAGACCGTGAGAAAAACACCTTAGGGTGTACGAAGCCACATCAAAACGCCGTCATTTACAGATGGATCATTTGCAGAAGAGCTGAGCCTGAAGAAATCAGCATCCATGTGTGGGAAGCCACATCAAAACGTTGTCGTTTGCGGGGGTGCTATTTGCAGAAGAGATAGACCTGAAGAAATTCACATCAGGTTGTGAGATAACCTGTAAAAATGCTGTTGTTTACAGATAAACTGACAACAGAAGAGATAAATCGATCAAAATCCATCTCCGCGTATTTGATACCATGTAAAAACGCAGTCGTTTTCAATGTAGCTGCCTGCAGAAGAGATCTATCGAGAGAAATTCGCCTCCGGTTGTGGGATACCCTGTAAAAACGCCGTCATTTGCGTGATGGGTGATGAAGGAAGAGATCTATCGGGAGAAATTCGCCTCAGGTTGTGGGATGCCCTGTAAAAACGCCATCATTTGCGTGATGGGTGATGAAGGAAGAGATCCATCGGGAGAAATCAGCCTCCGGTTGTGGGATACCCTGTAAAAACGCCGTCATTTGCGTGGTGGGTGATGAATGAAGAGATCTATCGGGAGAAATCCGCCTCCGGTTGTGGGATACCCAATCAAAACGCCGTCATTTGTGGGGTGGATTCCTGCAGAAGAGAGCCACAGAGGGAAATCTGTATCCGTATATGCAAAATCCCATCAAATCGCCGTCGGTTGTGTGGATGAAGCCTGATCCATCGATTCTGACAACAGCATTCCTTCACTGGAGAAGACAGAGGCCTTTAAAGACGCTGTTTTATACATGGAGATGTTTCACTGAGCGCATTTTCCTACAGAAGTTCATCCCTGTAATCGATACCACCCATTAAAAACACCGCCCTTGTGGGTCAACATCTTCCAAAAACCACCAAGTTCCCCGCATTCATCCAGAAGACTTGCCATATTCCCATCCGTTGTCACTGATCGCGATAGCGCAGGCTCCGGAAGCGATCTGGATAACCCAAAACCTTTACCGCAAAATCGATCCCATCCGACTGACGCCATCTTTACATCAGCATCCATCTCCAAAATCGATCTCACCTGCGGTTTTCATCGCAGTATTTCGACCGTGAGCTGAAAGACGCAGCTTTTGATGCCGGCGCAGTTTCCGAAGACTTCTTTTCAGACAGAAATGCGCTTTTGGGGCAGCCCGATGCCAAAAATCCTGCAGAAAATGGGGCAGGGTGCATTTCCGAAAGCGTTGGACCGATGGAAATCGCCATTGGGGAATTCCTTTTTATAAAAGGAGTTCAGTTTCTGTGGCGAGCTGCGCCTGCAGGACTCGTTTTTGAACAGAATTTGACCGATGTTGTTCCGATTGGCCTAAATTTTTAAAAGATCTTTACTGTCGATGAGACTCAATCTGCAATCGACCTTGGATTTTAACCTTCGTTTGAACACAAAAGGCGTTCCCCAATAGGAAACCGCTTTCGGAAAAATACAAAGGTATTCCCCGAAAGAAAACCGCTTTCGGAGAAATACAAAGGCATTCCCCAGTAGAAAATCGCTTTCGGAGAGCTGCAGTGCCTCATTTTTCTGGGCGAGGAGCATGATGGGGAACGCGGAGGCTGTTTTCCAGGAAAAGATCGCCTTTTGCAATGGGGATCGTCAAGTTTCCAAATTCTGACGATCTGCGGGGCCATGCGGAGGCGATTTTAAAAATTTTGATCGTATGATCTTTTTTTGATGGTCAAGACGACAAGGTTTGATATGCTGCAGGCGCATCTTTAAGCGTCCGCGCGCTTTCCGATGGGCGGGCGGCCTCATCTTCTGGAGATCTGGTGATGGATTTAAAGATCGACAAGCTCGATATCTCGAGGATGCACCGCGAAGAGCTCCGTTATTTTAACGAGCATATGAGCGATATCGTGACACCTATCTGTGATCCCGAATGCATCCCTTTTAAGCAGTACATGCAGGCTGCCTCAGAGTACGATTCGACTTTAGCCGCCAAAGGCGTGCGCGAGTCGATCAGCCTGACGGGCTGCGACAAGGCGGTGGGCGATTCCTGGAGCGGGATGAACTACCAAATCAAGGCGAGCCTCCTGCATCCGGATCCGCAAATCCGTGAAGCGGCGCAGACCGTCTTTGAGGTGTTCCGAAAGACCAAAAACCCGCTCAAAATGAAGTACGCAAAGTCATACGGTGCTTTGCTCACGCTCATTTCGCAGCTCGAATCGCTCCCCCGCGAAACGCTCGTCATCTGCAGGGTCAACGATTTCTTCGAGGCCCTCGATCGCAACGTCCAGGCGTTTTTGGCCGCCGAGCATACCGCAAATGCGACGCGCTCCACGTTAAAGACGGGCATCGTTCAGGAAAACGCCGATGCCTGCCGCAAGGCGTGGAGCAACTTTGCCAGCTATCTCGAGAGCATGGCGCTGGCCGAACAGCTCCCGGGCGTTGAGGACGCCATCCATCAAATCAACATCGTGATCGCCCAAATCAAATCCGACATCGAAGCGCGGAAGAAGAAGGGCAAGGGCGATGATGACAAGGACGAAGCCTCTTCGGCCAAATCCGAAGCCAAATCGACCAGGGTCGATCGCAAGGCGGCTCAGGAAGCCTCCGCAAAAGCCCAGGCCGAACTCAAAAATGCCGTAGACACCGCAATCAAAGCGCGGGCCGCCGTCATCGCGGGCAACGCCGGCGACGCATCTTCAGCCGATGAAGAAGGCGGGGCGTAAGCGATCGCTCAAAATACAGCATCGATTGCCCCAAAAGGGCGCTCAGAAGCCAACATCGGAGGGCTGCTGAAGCGTCCTTTTTTTATGGGGGAGGGTTGCTTGATGGCATCCGGGAGGGGATATGGGGCAGAAGGCAAAAGCGGGGTGAAAATGGGGGAGGCAGAGCGCCGGAGGGCGAAGTCGGGGCGCAAATGGGAGATGCGGCATCACGGAGGGCGATTTTGAGGAGCACATGGAGGGGACGCAGCGTCACAGAGGGCGTTTTCGTGGCGCAAGCAGGGGATGCGGCTCACCGGAGGGCGTATTCAAGGCGCGAACAGGGAGCGCGATTTACTAGAGGTCGTTTTTTGAGGCGTCATTGGATGTTCCGCAGCATCACAGAGGGCGTTTTCGTGACGTAATGGGCAGCTGCTCTATCCCGGAGCGCAATTTTATCGTGCAACTGGATGCCGTATCGCCCCAGGGGGCAATTTCATCGTGCAACAGGAAGCTGCACCACCCCTGAAGCATCTTCAAATGGAATTTTGGCTTCCTCGCTGCATCATTTGGATTTCGGAGTGCTCAAAAATATGGGGTTAGCCCGCCTGACGGGAGAGCCTGTACGCCTGGGGATCCGGAGGGTGAATGATACAAGAACGCCGCAGGAAAACCGGAATCCCATCCAAACGGCGAGCTGCTTCAACGGACTTTGCAGCTCCAGTGAGCGACGTGAATCGCGAACAAATCAGTTTGTTTTTTGGGGAACCACCCGCAAGACAAAATCAAGGCGCGAACAGGGAGCGCGATTTACCGGAAGGCGTTTTAGAGTCGCAAACAGGGGATGCGGCTCACCGGAGGGCGTATTTGAGGCGCGAACAGGGAGCACGATTTACCGGAGGGCGTTTTAGAGTCGCAATTGGATGCCCAGCAGCATCACGGAGGGCAAAGTCGTGGCGCAAATGGCAGCTGCTTTATCCCGGAGCATAATTTCATTTTGCGACAGGAAGCCGCATCGCTGTGGAGGGTGATTTCGGGGCGCAAATGGGAGGCAGCTGGATGCAAGCGTGCGATTTCGCGGAGCTGCTGAGGATCTGGGCTCACCGGAGCGCGTTTTCATCCTGCAACAGGAGGCCGCATCTCCACGGCCAGCGTTTTCATCCTGCAACAGGCAGCCGCATCTCCCCAGCCAGCATTTTCATCGCACAACAGGCAGCCGCATCCCCCCAGCCAGCATTTTCATCCCACAACAGGCAGCCGCATCCCCCCAGCCAGCGGTTTCATCCTGCAACAGGCCGCCGTCTCCCCCCGGGGCGCATTTTCGATCAGGTTCTGAGCACCAGCATGCGGTAGCGGCGCACAAAACCGATTTGGCAGAAGAGCTGGGCGGCCGGAACGTAGGCGGCGTCTTCTTCCTGGATGGTGTGGATCTCGAATTCGCCGGCGAGGTTTCGATGTTGCATCGCGAAGCGTTTGAAGGCGGGCAATGCGGTCCGGATTTCTTCTTCGGTGCCGCGCAATTCCAGAACCGATCCGTTCCGATGGCCCACCAGGGCGAGCTTTTGGCCGGCGTAAAACAGATGATTCTGCGGCAGGCGGCTCGGGAGCAGGTTTTTAAAGCCCGAAAGGCCGCAGGGGGAGATCGGATCGGCCGCTGAAATCCACCAGCAGGGCGGGCGGTGATCGCGGAGGTCTTTTTGCAGGTTCGGTTCGGGCATGAGTTTGAGGCCCTGCTTTAAAAGCTCGAGCCCATGGGCATCCACGAACTGCAGGCCCGAGATCCCTTCAAAAAAGACGCCGCAGTAGATTTCACCCGCGAGTTCCATCGAACGCAAAGCGCGGATCAGGGGACGCCAGCGCAGGTTGGGCAGCTCGTTTTGAAGGCGTTCCCGAAAGAGCAGGCCGTATCGCGAGAACAAAAGGCGCAGGCGCTCTTTATTTTGCAGTTCTTCCTCGACCAGATCGCAGGGCGGCAGAGGATTCGGCAGCGTTTCCCAGCGGCTTTCGGCCTGGGTGCGCTTCTTCCAGCTGCTGAGACTCGATTTGGAAGCCCTCGGGGCGGCGGGGCGGCGAACATACGCGAACTTATACTTGATGGCCTGGCGCAGGGTCGCACAATCGCTCGTCAATCGGCCCTGCCAGACCGCCTGCCAGATTCTGCGGTGCGTCTCTTCGGGTTTGAGGCCCAGCTTTTCGCTCATTTCGGATGCCGTCTGGCTTTCGGTAAAGCTCGGGAGCAGCATTTGCGGCGCCATCGGCAGGGCGTCTTCAGCATCCTCCTCGCTGACGGCCGAAAATCGCAGCAGGTCGAGAGCATCCTCCAATCCGAAAGCGATTTTGCCCTCGCTCGTGCCGTACCAGCAGAGGGCCGTCTCGTTTTGCAGGCGATCCAGATGCGCGCAGTCGTATTTCTCGATGCGGGCGGGCAGAATCTCGGATTCCCAGAGGGCGGCCTGCGCCGGAATGCCCAGGAGGCGTTGCAGGCAGTCCTGTACCGCCTCCGGACTCGAGGCCTGCGGATGCGTGAGGCCGTTGATCTCCGCCGTAAAGAGGGGCAGGGCTTCGAGGGGGAGCGTTTCGATCTGCGGTTTGCGCGCCCTGCGGAGCATGCGGAGCAATCGATCGTAGTTTTCGGCATCGCAGACTTCTGGTGCCTCAGAATCCTCGCTCAAATGGCCGCGCACGATGCGACCCTGCTCAAACAGCGTCTCCAAAGCCTCGCTGAAGTCTTCAGGTTTGAGGCCTGACTTTTGCAAAAGGGTCTCTTCGGTGATCACCGCGTAACTGCGGAGCAGTTCACCGAGCAACCAGTCGGGCTCCACGCCTCTGAGCGCCGCTTCAACCTGCGACCGCAAATCCGGCATCGCGATCAGATCCTGAATCTGGACCGCATCCACGGATCCGCCCACGGTCTGACAGGCCAAAGCCCATTCGTCTGCGGGCATCACCAGCCTTTCCGCGAGCAGATCGCGCAGGTCGTCGAGATCCTCGGGCAAAAACGCCGGCCATTTGCGCTGCAGGCGATCCTCAAGGTCTTTCGACAGCGTCTGCGGGATGCGCGGGCGATCCTCGGGCCTGAAAATCAACGTCTGATCGAGCCTTGAGGGGACCGGATTCCGCGCGCTGTCGTCGCGGTACATGTAGTCGTTGGTGCTCTGCCAGATGAGATCGGCGATAAAGGGCGAGGGGCCTGCGGTACGCGCTTCGACCACCGCGATCTCGCCATCCTCCACCTCACAGAGGAGCGATTTCAGATGCGAAAGGTCGAAGCTGTCTTCCAGGCAGCTCCTCCACGCCTCGATCAGGATGGGAAAGTCGGTCAGCTGCGAGATTGCGGCTTTCAGCTTTTGACTGCGCAGGCGGTTTAACCATAACGGCATGCGCTTTTTCATCTGGGGGCGGGGCAGGAGGAGCGCTGACTGCGCGCATTCGCGGAACCGGGCCCCAAAATAGCCCGTCGATTCGAGCGAAAGGCGCAACCAGTCTTCGATGCGGCGCGACATCAACAGCGAAAAGAGCGCCTTCAGATCGATCTCGGGCGGTAACGTCAGCCCGATCGCCTCGTTGCTGCAGGTCACGTCCAATGACATCGAATATTGGGCCTGGAAGACCGCACAGAGGGCGATCGACAGCGGCCGCAGGACCTGTCCTCCAAACGGGGCGTGGATCGCGATGCGCTGCTGGTCGTCGCGGGCGTCGGGATCCTCAAAGCGCTCGACGATCACGCAATGCCTGTGGGGCAGCTGGCCTGTGGCATCGCGCTGAGCCTTCAGGTGATCGCAGAGCTGCCGTTTTGACTCCGCATCGAGGCCCGGGAGATCGAGGGGTCGCTTCTGTTTCAGCTGGATTTCCCATTGCTCCAGGGTGCAGGCATAGCGTTCCATCAGGGCAAAACTGCGATCGAGCATGTCGCCCTTAAAAAAGACGACGATGCCCCGGCCCTGTGCCGGCGTCACCACCACTTCGCTCTGGGTAATCTCCTCGATGCACCAGCTCCGGGTGCCAAATGAAAAGATTTCTCCGGGTTTGCGCTCCCACACGAACTCTTCGTCGAGTTCCCCAAGGATGCTCTGGCTCCCCGAGAGCCGAAGTCTGTAGTAACCCCGGTCGGCGATCACTCCGCCGGAGCTGTAGAGCAGCATCCGCACGCTTTCGCGGGTTTGCAGAAGCCCGGTCAGGCGGTCAAAACGCAATCGGGGCTCCAGCTCGCGGATTCTCGTCTGCGCATATCGCCCCGAGAGCATATCGAGGAGCCCGTCGAAGCGATCCCTTGAGAGATCGGCGTAGCTCTCACATTGACGCAAAAAAGAAAACAGCTTGTCGGCCTGCCAGATCTCGTAAAGACAAAGGGAACAGAGCGCCTGGGCGAGCACATCGAGGGGACTCCGGGGAATCTGGAGCGGTTCGATCTGCTGCTGCTCGATCATCGGCCCCAAAATGGCCGCATCGACCAGCGCGTGGGGATAACTGGCGAACAAAACGGCTCTGCTCTGCTCACCCACCTGATGTCCCGCGCGCCCCATGCGCTGTACACCCGAGGCGACGTCCGGCGGCGCGTCCAAAAGTACCACCTGATCGAGCGCCCCGATGTCGATTCCGAGTTCAAGGGATTTTGTGGCGACGATCGCGCGGATTTCGCCCCGCTTTAAGCGATCCTCCAGGGCCCGGCGGAGTTCTTTCGAGAGCGATCCGTGATGCGCAAAGGCGATGGGGGCTGCGGACTCGTCCTTTTGCTTTTCGGCGTAGGCTTCGTTGCAAAAGCGCGCGATCTTTTCGGCCCTGCGGCGGCTGTTGGCAAAGATCAGCGTCGAGCGATGCTTTAAGATGATGGCCAGGATCTGTTTGGCGAGCCGCTTTAAATGCGCTTCCTCCCGCGAGACGCCGTTTGGATCGGGCTCCTCGGGCACGCCCTGCACCGTGAGCGTAAATTGCTTCGGCATCTGGGCCCTGACCAGCGTCACCGGCCTCGGTACCCGTTGCTCCCCTTCAAAGAGGGCGCCCCCCACAAACCTGGCCATCTGATTTAAGGGCTGCACCGTGGCCGAGAGGGCGATCCGCTGAAATTCACCCGAAAGCCGCGTGAGCCGTTCGACGCCGAGCATCAGGAAAGCGCCCCGCTTGTTGCCCGCAACGTCGTGAATCTCATCCAAAATGACGGTCTTTAAATTCCGAAGCCCTTCCAGCCCCCGCTTTGAGGAGAGCATCAGGTTCAGGCTCTCCGGCGTCGTCACCAGAATCTCGGGCGGATTGCGCGCCATGCGTCTGCGCTCTTCTTCGGTGCTGTCCCCGCTGCGCACGGCGATATGGACGGGCGAAAATGCGCGCTGTTCCCGCTCCGCCAGCGCTTCGATTTGAGCCAGCGGCGTTTCGAGGTTTCGCGCGATGTCCTGGTTTAAGGCTTTGAGGGGCGAGATGTAGAGCACGCGCGTTTTTCCGCCTTCCCAGACGCCTGTGAGCAGCTGATTGAGCGCAAAGAGGAAGGCCGAAAGGGTTTTGCCCGATCCCGTAGGCGCCGTGATGAGCGCATTCTGTCCTCCGGCGATCACGGGCCAGGCCTGCGCCTGCACCTGGGTCATCGGGCCCACCTGCGTTGTAAACCACCGCGCGATCAGGGGATCGAACAGCGACCAGACGGGATCCGCGATGAGATCCGCGGTTTTGAGGGCATCCGATGGGGGCAGGCGCCCGGCATCGGAGGGCGTTTGCGGTGCAGGGGTCGCTTTTTTAGGGGAAGAGGGCGGAGCGGAGCGGGGCCCTGGGGCTTTGCTTTCGGCGTTTTGAGACTGCGGGCTTGCAGGCTGTGCTTTGTTTTCGGCGTTTGGTGTCTGCGGGCCTGCAGGCTGCGGTTGCGGCGCGCCTTTGGGCTTCGGGATCGCTTTTGGGGCTTCGGGCTCCGTTTTTGAGGGCTCTGCCTTGGGCGTCTGCGGTTTTTCTGCGGCCGAAAAGAGATCGAGTTGTCGCATGGCGGGGTTCCTGCTTGCAGTCTGGAAAGGCCAAAGGGCCGCATATGGTCTGAAGGACTGAACCTGCGGTCAAGGCTTTATGCTTTGCGCCTGGCTTCGGGAAAAACGCAAAAGGGGGCGCTCAAAAATCGGCTGGCGGCGTCAATTGGGGAACGGGTTTTGGATGAAGCAGCAATCAAATGGGCCAATGGGCTGCGGGCGGACAAAAGGTTTGAATGGAGGGTTCGAATCGCGCGCGCTGAGGCTCAGTCGATGGGGATCTTTTGGTAAAACTCGTCGCGGTTTGTGACCGTCTGTTCTGAGGGCGTCGTATGGATTTCGGCGGCCAGCCAGAAGTTATCGGTCTCGTCCAGCTGGCGGGAGGCTTCGTATTTTTGTACGCCGTCGATGTAAATGCGCACGGTGGCGATGCTCGGTCCCCAGGTTCCGGGGTGAGTGATGTCGAAATATTCGGCCCGGTAGTAATGTACGCCGACCAGATAGGGCGCCCTGAGCTCATCGGTGTTTTGGGGGTCGTCGAGATTGATGTTCTCCGGGCCTGCGCCGTTTTGATCGTCGATGTCGAGGCTCGGATCGTTTGCAGAGCCCTGTTCGCCCCAGTCGGGATTGGGATTCTGGTAGTTGCAGTCCGATTTATTGCCCCATGTGGAGCCCCTGGGGTGCCGCATATGCAAATCGAGATCCGCACCGTCGTCGTCGCGCTCATTTTCGTCCGCCGGCGTGTGCCAGACGAGCTGTACGTGAAGCAGCTTGTCGGGAATTGCGGTCAGATGGATGGTTGCGGCTTCCTGGGGGCATTCTTCCGAAGGCGCCTGCTGATCTACATCTTCCACCACGAGCTCTATCGTGTATTCCCCGGCCAAATCCACAAAGAAAAGGGCTTCCGGCGTCGTGGAATCGTCGGTGAGGCCGCCATTTGCGGGATATACGGTCGATGCAAAGGATTCAAGGGGCTGCGAAGTGGAGCCCTGCGGGCGTTCGATGACCGTCCAGTGGTAGCGGATGGGCTTTTGACCCGGTCCATCGGGATCTGTGGAGGCGCTCGCATTTAAAGTGATGATGTCCAGGGGCTTTACTTCGAGCTCTTTGTTTAAAACGCGGGCGACGGGACATTGGTTGAGGCGCCCTTTGCCCGAAACGGGGACGCTGATGCGGAAGAGGTTGCTCTCTGTGCCCAGATTGCTGATTTCTGTGTAGTCGATGAAGAGTTCTCCCTCGAATTCGCGGTCTTCGGTGGGGATGAAGCGGATCGTCGCGTTGAATTTGCCCCCTTCGATCAGGCCGCCGTCCGCATCCAAAGCGGAGGCGCCGAGTTCGTGAGGGAGCTTGCCCAGAGTCTCAGCGTCTACGTTAAAGACGGGATCGCTCTGTTCAGAGAAGGCGATGCTTTTGATGTTGAGTTTATGGCCGCCGCAGTTCTCGATCTCGATGGCGTTCTCGGTTTTTTGGCCAAGGCGCGTGGCGCTGAAGCGAAATTCGTTTGGAACTTTGATGCAGGGGATGGAGCCGTTGGCGGTGAGCTCGACCGAGACGGAAGGCTTGCGGCTGTCGTTTGAAAGGAAGCGGAATTCTGCGGCTTCGAATCCCACCACATCGGTTTTGTAGACGACCGTGAGCTCAAAGCGATTGAGCGATGCCAGACCGGGTTCGCCGTCCCGATCGGGATCGCTCAGGAATTCGCCGCTGATGGGGGAAGATCCGTTGCGGAGTTTAAAATGCTCCGATCCATAAAGCTCGATGTCGCTGATGACCAGTGGGGAATGTCCCAGATTTTGGATGGTGAGCGTCTGGGTGAACTCGTTGTTGGCCGTCACATCTTCAAAATTGATCTTTTGCGGCGTCACGTAGATTTCGGGCCCAAAACCTTCGGAGCGAATCGGCAATTCGATTTTGAGCTGGTCGGGATCGTTGGTCTGGAAGGTGATTTGGCCTTTCGGCAACGCTTTTGTGCGCGGGGTGTAGGTCAGCGCCAAAACGACGGCGCCTTTTTCGGATGCGGCGGGCTCTGCATCCGAAGCGCCTTCTTCGGAGGGGTCGATCTCGATCACATTGGGGAATTTGCTCTGGCCCCCCACGAATCCTTCAAACTGATGGGCCTCATCGCCCTGGCGATACCAGTAAAGCTCCAGGTTGCCGGCCGATTCCGTGTCGAATTCAACGTTAAAATAAGCCAGCTTGAGCAATCCCTGATTGCTGATGTTCTCGATGGTGACCGTGCTCGTGATCGGCTTGGTGAGCTGGTCTGAGGGGAACAAAAATTGCGCAGGCGTCACCTTGACGATGGGATCTTTCAGACTTTGCAGACTGTCGTCGCAGGCGCACAGGCAACAGGCCAGCCAAAAGAGCAAAAGCGTCGTGAATGTAAAGCGTGTGGACTGCAGATGGGCCATCGGACGGTCTCCTTTTAAAAAAGGGGCAGCCGCATTGAAAACGGCGTTTCAACCGGCGCGCCGGAAACGCGGCGAAGCTTTGCGATGCGCGCAAACAAAAGCTGCCTTGGGCAGAATGGGTCTTTATGGGGCGATGTTAGGCGCAAGCGTTGACGGATTGCAAACGGAAGGCGGTGAACGGGATGCTGATTTTGCAGTTAGAACCGGAGCCAGGCTTTGAATGCTTCCGAGAGTCGCCCGGAGCGCTCTGCGCATTGCAGGATGCGTGCCTGAACGCGCTCTCGATTTTGAATCTGCGCCTGGGTGGCGCTGTTGTCCGGAAACATCTCCTGCAACTCGTCTGCGCCCTTTTTCGAACAGAGTCCTGCACCCCACCAGGGTAATTGCGAAGCCTGCGCGCCCAGCGCGTCGTTGAGCTTGATGCGATGGTCATTAAGGTAACGCCAAAGGAGCGCGCGACTTTGGGGAGAAGAGGCTGCGGCAAGCAGCGTGGGGATTTCTTGCGGTGCAATATGCCCGTCGAGGACAAAATCGAGGGTGTCGAACAGATGCTTTTCGTTGCGATCGCCGCCGAGCATCGCGATGAGGCCTACGCGTTCTACGGGGTTTTGGGTTTGGCTTAAATGGCGGATGAGCTCGTTATGGCTGTCGTCGGTTTCGCGCTGCGCGCTTTCGGGCAAAAGCATGGCCGCCCGATCGAGCTCTGCAGACAGCGGATTTTGTAAAAAGCGTTCCCGCAGCATTTGCGCTTCGTCCAGGCTTTCCTCGCGATGGGCCATATGCGCCAGAGCTGCGTGCAACCGGTCCGCCAGGGCATCGATGTCGGGTTCGTCGCTCTCCTCCAGGCGCCTGAGCTCGGGCAGAAGCAGGTTTTGCACGCGATTTGCAAATTCATCTTCGAGATGCTCGGCCACTGCAATGGGATAAAGCGTATTGAGCGCTCTGAGCAGCGTTTCGATCATCACCAAATCGCCGCTCTGTGCCATCAGATCGAGGGTTTTGAAATAGGCTTCGGCATTCAAAGCCTGCGAAAACAGCATTTCATCGAGGCGCGCGGTCATCGAGGCGCGCTCGGTTGCGGTCAGACGATCGTCTTTTAAGCGCGCGTGGAATTCTGCGGCCGGCAGCGTCCAGTTGTAATCGCCCGTGGCGTATGCGTTGGGGAAATACTGGCAGCTTTCAATTGAAAAGGTGATGGGCTGGCTGCCTAAACTGTCGCAATACACCTTGTCGGCTTCAAGATCGCGCAAACAAACGGGAATAAAAACGTGGGAGTCGTTGTGACGCGTCGCGGTGACGCTGTGATTCTGGCAGCTGAACGCGACCACCGGGCGGCTGGACTGCGGCAATTCGGCAAAGAAGGCTTCGGTTTGAAATCCTGCCGCGCGATCCAGGGCTGCGTAGAGATCCTTTGCGGTTTTTGCTCCCGGATTTTGCATCAGTTCGCGGAGCGCCTGCAGCGTTGCGTTGGGATTGCCCTGCGTTTGGGCCATGAGATCGATGGATGCCAGGGTTGCGGCGGTCTTGATGTCGAGGCTGTCCCGGTTGGGACGCGAAGCTGCGGCGTGCCGTTCGATCTCGAAGCTCGTCTCCGCCTGCGAAAGCGCCTGTTGTGCAAGCTTCAGGCTCCATCCCTCGAGCAACCAGCTTTCCTGCGGATCCTTCATGTAGATTTGCCCCTGAATCCAGAGCGATGCGAGATCCCGGCTGAGCGATTGCCAGATCCAGCGGAGCCTCTTGAACGATGCGCGGTCGGCGTCGCAGAGCAATTCGGCTTCGGGCAGCGCTTTGAGTCCCAATCCGCCGCTTTTTTGCCGGCCAGAGGGCAACGCGAGCCAGTTGAACCTGGTTTTGGAGTCCGCGTTTTGAAACAGGGTGCGATATTGCTGGTTTAAAGCGGATGCGGCTTTGAGGGCATATCGGCTTAAAGCGCCTTTGCCCCAGACCGTTGCGATGCGGATGCCTTCTTCGCTGCGCAAATCGAGCGGCCCCACGGCAAAGGCCACCTGTGAAATCGGCAGCGTGATCGCCTCGTAGGTGACGGTATCGCTCTCTTTGCCCGAGGTCCGTTTTTTCTCGGGCGCATTGTGCAGGGCGGGTAAATCCTGAGGCAGCTGCAGCGTCAGCTGAAAAGGCACGCGAAACTGCGGATCGTCGAAACAAGGAAACGCGCGCCGGGCCTGATCCTGCTGCAACGCCGTAAAGACGTAATTTTCGCCGTCAATTTTCTGGTGATAAATCCCTTTGGGGTCATCTCTGAGGCGCCCTTCAAAACTGGCGCGCAATGTGGCGCTTCCGGCCGGTAAACTGCGCGAAAACTTTAAGGTGACGCTGCTTTGATGGCGTTCGATCTGGGGCATGAATTCGCCGTTGGCGCATTCCACGGTGACGGCGGTCAAATCGATATCTTCGGCGTGCAATACGAGCCTGGAACTGGCCAGCTCGATCTGGAGTCCGATTTCGATGCGCCCGCGATAATGGTCGCTTTGTGGATCGATATGCAGCTGAACGGCGTAATTTGTGGGGGCGATGCCCGAAATCAACTCGGGATCTGCGGTTAAGCCTGCGGAAGACTGAGGCTTGGGGTTTTCATCGTTGTTTGAAAAAAAAGAGGGCAGCTCACCGCAGGCGGAGCAGGCGATCGTAAAGAGACTGGGCAATAAGACGCAATGAAGCAGCTTGGACATGAAACGTTCCCTGAAACAGAAGCGCGCAGCATAAAAAGAGAAGGCGGCAGGTGCAATCGCTTCGCAAACAAGCAGCCGAGGAATGACGGTGATTTTTACGAAAGGATAGAAAAGAGGGAATTCTGAGCCTGCTGTTGGGGCTCAGATGCGTCGATTACGGCGTGTTTTCGTTGAGAATCGCGATGTGGACGCGGTTGTCGTCGGAAGGGTTAGAGGGGCTGTAGTTGGGATCGGCGTTGTATACGCCGAAAATATGGGAAGCGCTGCCGGCGATATCGAGGGCGCTCAAAGTGGGTTGTTCGGCTGCAAATTTGTAGCTGCCGTCGATGTTTCCGCTGGTGGAGACGCGCGAGAATCCGACCGTGACCTTATTGAGGGATTCGTCATGCTCTTCCCAGGCGATGCCGAAGCCTTTTGTGCTGAGCCAGGTGATGTCGGTGACGAGCATGTGACCGGGCATGGGGTGGCTGTTGGTGAGGGCGTTCATGGCCTGCATTTCGCCGGAGCCGTTGACGATGGTGAGGTAGGGGAGCAGCAGGTTGGGGTTGGTTTGTGGAACGCGCGAGCCGCTGATGCCGTAGACGCCGTTGGAATCGCCGCTGTAAGCGATGCGCAGGTTGCCGGAAGCATCGGAGTAAAGGGTTGTGGGCGAGTCGATGGGTTGTCCGGAAGCGTTGAGCTGCTGGAATTCGACCTCTGCAGAATCGGTGGTGGGTTTGAGCCATGTGGCGCCCCATTTTTCGCCGCCGTAAACGATGGCGGGGGTGCGAGAGGCTTCCTCAGAGATCAGGACGGGGTTGGCGATCTTGTTTTGAGGATCGATGGCGCGCGAGTAGAGGCCACCGATACCGTTGACGCCCCTCGAGTAGAGCAGCATGCTGTCGCCGAAAGTGGCTTGAGCGGCAGAAAATGCAATAATATCAGAGGTTTGCCCGATGTTAAGCGTGGACTCTGCAGGGGTGCCGTCAGCGGCGATCCTTCGCAATTGAAGGCCGTTATAGCCGTCGCTTGCGGAAGCGGTCGAAAACCAGACAGAAATATATTCGCTGCCGTTGTAAAGGATTTCGTGCATGGGCGAATGGGCGGAGCCCAGGCGAACGGGCTCCTGCCTGGGGTTGCCGTCGCGGTCGAAGAGGCCGAACCAAACGGCCATTTTGTTGTCTTCGGGTTGCACCCATTGCACAGCCAGATCGCGGTTGTTCCAATAAGTCTTGGGGTTAAAAGTCTTTGTGTTGTCCGGAGCGTTTTGAATCAGCGATTGAGGCTGCCCGGCCAGGCTAAAGACCTCCTGCGAATCGCATAAAGCGGTGTCTGCGTCGTTTTCAGCGTCGCTCTCTGCGTCGCTTTCGGATGCGCTGTCAGACTCGGCGGCATCGACGTTTGCATCGATGAGTGCGGCGTCGGGTTCGTCATCGTCATCATCGTCGCACGCCCAGCAAAAAAGGCTTAAGATACCGAGAGGAAGCAAAGATCGATAAAGCATCGGAGGCTCCTTAATTGCAAAGAAACCCGACATATTGCACATCCTGGTGATGTGCTGCAAGATTTTGAGGAAAAACCAAAAACGGTGCGCGTTTTTTAAGCGTTGCGGCTGAAGGCGCCGGGGAGTTTGCCCTCGATGAGGGAGGCCAGTTCGGGGCAATAGCGGGTGCAAAGTTCGAGTTCGTAGTCTGCGAGGTAGGCGGTGCGGTTGCCGTGAAGCGCGGGGAATTCGATGCGCACGCCGTAGTTGCCGGCAAAAGAATGGTCGACGGGCGTGACCGTCACATCCTGAGGTTCTGCCCTGAAGTCCCGGAGCACCGATTGCAAAAAGCGATAAATCTTCACTGCCTGGCGCACATGTGGCGCTTCATGCGCGTAAAAATTGCGGTTGCGCGAGGGAAAGCGGCCCTCAAACAGTTGCTCCAGCACGTCTTTGATTTGGGGATCGAGGAGATTTTGAGTCATCGGGCGCTCCAATCGTGGCTTGGGCTGTTGGCCAGTTGCGGATGGCAGCGGCTTTTGGCTTTTTGGCGCGCGTTCCGCCAGTGAGGGGTCAAAAAATAGGCTTTCAGTTCCTGCGACAGGGCGTAAAGCTGGCTGTGGGGCGTCCATTTGAGAAAATGCCCCGTCTGCGCGTCGATGAGCTGCCCGCGTTCGATGGCCCAGGAGAGCCGGTGGAGACCCAGCTCCGGCAGCAGATCGAGGCAGGCTTCAAACTGGCCTTCGAACAAGGGATCCACGAATCGGTTTTTTTCGCGATAGATGACCGCATTATGAAAGTAGAGCGGCGTTTGTTCCAGCCCGTGCAGCCTGAGTCGCCGGGCCATCAGCCAGGTGAGCACCAAAAATACGCGGCTCTGGCCGGTGGGCGCCGAAATTTGTCCCGGGAGCAGGCGGCTTTTGTCGAGCGGGTGTCGCCAGTGGTTGAGTGAAAAATAGTCGATATGCAGAAGCTTCGGCATAAAGTTGCGTTGAAAGCTGCGGGCGTTTTCATCCTCGATGCCGTCCACGAGTCGCGCGCGCAATTCCGCAAAGACCTGCCCGTCGGCCCGGAGTTGCAGGCGGTGCTGGNNAGGCTCCATTGCAGATCCCACGAGGCGTAGCCCAGCACCCGCAGCAGCGAATCGATCTTGTAGGCGGAGAGGGCGGCCCTGAGCCCATCCATCGTGTAGAAGCCCAAAAAGCGGTCGCTTTGCAGATGCAGATCCCCGAGCATTTCTTCGCTGCTGTCGAGCCCGCTCAGGGTTTCAGGCGTGAGGGTTTGCGCGGTGCGCTGCATTTGGTTCATCAGTTGGGCGAAATCTTGCATGGTCGAGCCTCAAAGCCGGGCCTCAAGTCTTCAATGTTTGCAGTTGCGATGCAAGAGCGCTCAGGGCAGGCCGCCTTAGGGGTTTGTTTTTTGTCGAACGCAGTGATATAGTCCGCCTCTTTCAACGCCCCAACGCAAAATGTTTTAAAGCCGGGATTTTTGGGGAGCGCTCGCAGCAAGGAGCGCGCGACCGGGCAGACTTGGAGGACCTGTGGCCAACAAGGAAGAAGGAATCGTAGTAGAGGGGACGGTGCTCGAACCACTTCCCAACGCGATGTTTACGGTTGAGCTCGACAATGGGCACAAGGTGCTCGCTCACGTTTCAGGCAAGATGCGCAAAAACTTCATCCGCATCCTTCCCGGCGACAAAGTTACCGTCGAACTCTCACCTTACGACTTAAACCGCGGCCGCATCACCTACCGCGCCCGTTAATTCCCCGCAAAATTTCGCAAGCGAAGTGAGCCCCGGCGGAGCCCCCGGTTCACAGAGCGCCTTTGTTTTCAGGTGATCCCCCAAAGCGCGAAGCAAGAGCGGTCTCCCGGTGGGCCCGATCCGCCGATGGGGTGTTCTGTCCCCGTTTTTTGCGGGCGGATCGGAAAAAGCAGCATCTCCTGGGCCCGTCAGCCCGCGCTTCAGGCCAAAGAGCGCGTTCCCTGCCTCAAAGATCCCCGGGGGTTAATCGAGACCGCAGGCCTTTCGGGCGGCGTCGAGCCGGTTTCTCGCTACAGCGCGGGCTTTTTTCGCTCCGGCGCGGAGGATGTCTTCCACTTCATCGGGGTGGCTCTGGAAGTGATCGTACTTTGCGTAGGCGTCGGCGAATCTTTCCTGAATGACGTCGAGCAATGCGAGCTTGGCGTGGCCGTAACCGTAATTGCCGCCGGCGTAGTTCTGGCGCATCTGTTCGATTTGTTCGGGACTGGCGAAAAGGCGGTAGAGCGCGAAGACCGAGCATTTTTCGGGATCCTTGGGATCCTCGAGCGGGGTCGCATCGGTCTTGATCGACATGACGAGCTTCTTGAGCGCCTTGCCGCGTTCGAAGATGGGGATGAAGTTGCCGTAGCTCTTCGACATTTTTTCGCCGTCCAGGCCGGGGACGGGGACGGGCGTGCCGAGTTCGAACTTGGGGAGTTTGAAGGTCTCGCCGTACGTGGTGTTGAAGTAGGTGGCCATGTCGCGGGTCATCTCAACATGCTGCACCTGGTCGGGACCGACGGGCACGACGTCGGCATCGAAGAGCAAAATATCTGCGGCCATCAGGATCGGGTAGGTGAAGAGGCCCATCGTGGCGGGGAGGCCCCGGGCCTTCTTCTCTTTAAAGGAATGCGCGCGTTCGAGGAGGCCCATGCCCGTCACAGTCGAGAGCAGCCAGGAAAGCTCGGTCACTTCGGGGATGTCGGACTGCCTGTAGAAGGTCGCCCGCTCGGGATCGAGGCCCAGAGCGAGGTAGGTGCAGGCCGCATCGAGGATGTTTTTGCGCAAAACCTCCGCGTTCTGGATGGTGGTCAGGGCGTGGTAGTTGGCGATGAAGTAAAAAGCGCCGTCCTGGTTCTCGATATGGCTTCTGATCGCGCCAAAATAGTTGCCGAGATGCAGTTGTCCTGAGGGTTGAACGCCTGAGAGATAGCGAAGGGCCATAAAAAACTCCTTAAACCTGATGATCTTACGGATGCCATTCGAGGCCGAACGAGAGGAGGTCGTAGCTCGTTTCAAATTTGCCGGCGTTGACGGGAACACCGCTCAGTCCGCCGCATTCTCCGGGGCATTGCCCGATGGGGCGTTGCTGAAACACCTTGCCTTCGGATTCGCTGACCTCGCGATCTTCCTGAAAGATGTGACTGTACGCCAGGTTGAGGTCGAAACGCGACAAGAATCGCCATCGGAAGCCGAGGTTGAGGCCCAGACGGCCGAAAGAGGGCAGATCGAGATGGCTGTAGGCGTTGGGAACGGCGCCCGATTCGAGGAATCCGCCTGCGGAGAGCTCAAAGGCGTCGTTCAGTTGCACGCTGCCGCCGAGCCTCGCCGAGAAGACGTCCTTCCAATGCTTGTCGATGCGCATGTCCTGGGTGGGTTCGTTGGCGAGGAGCACGATTTGGCCGTCCACATCGAGATCGAAGCTGTCGACGATCGACCAGGCTTCGTAGGTGAGATCGAGTTCCAGATCGGCAGAGTCGCCAAATTCGAAGCGCGCGCCCAGATGCGCGGTGGGCGGCAGCGTGAGATCCATGCGGACGCGGGCATCCTTCACCTCGAGCTGCTCGGCCGTAAAGGGTGTGCCGTCGGGGAGATTTTTTAACGAGAAGGAACCTTCGGGATGCAGGAAGACCGGGATTGCACGGCCGGAGAGGGCGAGTTCGAGGCGCTCACAGGGACGCCACCAGAGGCCTAAGATCGCGCTGAAGGCGAAACGATCCTCGAGCGATATGGTGCCTTCGACGTCGAGGGCGCTCGCGTAGGGGTTTAAGGGGCCGCCCGGCGTGCCATCGGTGGCCAGCGAGTCCTTCAGGTACCAGAGATCGGCGTATTGAAAGGTGACCCCCACGCCAAACGCCCTGGAGGCATAGGAGACGGTCGCATTGTAATAGACGAGGGCGGCGTCGAATTCGGTGAGCATGTAACGCTGTCCGCCCAGGCGCGAGAACCGCTCGTGACCGGTGCCGGGGGGACCGAAGACCGAAAGACCAAAGCCCCAGTTTTCCAGACCAAAATCGTAAGTGGCCGCGACAAAGGCCCCGAGCGCAAAGAGTTCGTCCAGGTTCTCGCTCTTTTTTAAGGGATCCTCCGAAGGCATATCGGTGACGGGCAGGCTCGTGGGGCTCCGCGTGAAAGCGCTGTGCGACCAGATGAGGTTGTGATTGTAGGCGAGATGGAGTCCGCGGAGGCGGGCAACGGCGCCGGGGTTGTGGTATACAGCGGTCGCATCGTCGGCTTTGGCTACAAAGGCGCCGCCCCGGGCGATGGCGCGGGTACCCAAATCGGGAACCTCGAGGCCGCCTGCGAGGGCAAAAAACGGATGGCTGAAAAGGCCGAAGAAGAGAGCAAATCGAGAAAGGGACAAGGGAAAGTCCATGGTTTTGAAAGCAAACCCGATTTTACGAAATTTACGGTCCTTTTGCATCAAAGAAGGGATCCTGTTTGCGATGGCCGGCGCTTTTTGTGCGATCGCCTGCTCCGATGATGAGAAAGAGGAGCCGAACCGCTTCGACGCCGCCCCACAGGAACAGGAGGATGCAGCGGTCGCCGGAACCTCCTGCCAAAGCTGCCCTGAGGTGGGGCAGTGGTACGCATACGAGGAGTTAAAGCTCAGTTCCCTGGCGGGCAACGAGCGTCACATCGCCATCAACGTCCTGAATACGATGTGGGCCAACGCATTTGCGAGCAAAGAGCTCAATGTGCTCTACAAGGTGACCCAAAGCGACGAGACCCATCTCTATTTTGAGGGGTACAACGGCGTAAGCGACGGCAAAGGCGGCTATTGCCTGATGCGGGAGAGTCAGCTACCGGTCCATCTTTTGCGCGAGGGCTGCCACCTGAAGATGGAAAGCCCCACGCGATTCAACGTGTTTACGGGGACAGTCGACGTGATGCAGAACTGCGCCCCGAATTCGACGCCGAAACACGCGATCCCCATCGAAAACGCCCAGTTTGATCTCGCGATGACCGAAGACTGCTCGGCCTTAATCGAAGGAAAGGTGCTGTCGGCCACGATCCCCGAGCGCGCATTGGACGAGGTCTGCGTCTGCACCGCCATCAGCAGCGTCGCGACCCAATGTGGCGGCATCGATCCGACCTATATCGCCACCAAAGATCAATTCTGCGACGGCTGCGGCCCCAAGTACTACCGTATGCGCTGGATGATGTCGATGGCCAGCGCCAGCGACCTGGCCATCGACTGCGATGCCGAAAACGGTGAAAAAGGCATCTGCATGACCGCCAGCTTCAAAGCCAGGCGCATCACCGAGACCCCCAGATTCTGCGACGAATAGGCGGGGCTTTTTTAAAAAGCCCCCATCGCAACCCGCCGAAATTTCAGGATTTTCTTTCTAAACGCCTTCCTCTGGCCGTCTGATCTCAAGCAATCCTCTAAAAGCTCCACGCAAAAGCCGTTTGCTATGCCGGTGAAATCTAAAAGCTCCACGTAAAACGCGTTTGCTGCGCTGGTAAAGTCTAAAAGCTCCACGCAAAACGCGTTTGTCGTGGAGCTTTGCGAGAAAACCTCCGCGTCCAACGCGTTTGTCATCGAACTTTCTCTCAAAAGTTACTCGACAAAGCAAAACAGCGCTGCGTTGGTGCAGGGCTGTCGAAGCCCGGATTTCTCTTGGATTTCGTTTTTTTTCACTCCTCACCGCCCACAGGCTTTACAAAGCGACAAAATGTTGTACAAATTCACCTCACGATTCCTGTGACCAGCCGCTTTTAGCGGCTTTTTTGGGAGGCTTGACGATGTCGAAGATCCTCGAATTTTCGATCACGCAGCTGCGGAACGAGGAGCTCCTGGGGTTCTCTCGCGAGCAATGGGCGAAGATCGAAAAGCTGGAGCCGATTCGGACGGGTGAGAAGGCGGTCGTCTTTGAGCAGAAGCTGAAGGCGTACCGCAACGAGCTCGATGCCGAGAATGAGCTCCAATATAAGGATTTAACCGCCGCAGATGCCGTGGTCTGCTCGCTGATCCGCCATTTTAAGGATCACGTGCAAATCATGATGATCTATCCCGACGCTGAGGCATCGGATGCGGCAAAGCAGGTGTGGAAGGCGATCGATCAGTACGATCAACTGCCGAAGAAATCCTTTACCGACCAATATGCGGTCATCGAGCGCATGTTGGATCAGCTCGAAGCGCAGCCCGCGGAGCGCATGCAGAAGGCGCAGGTGGCCCTCTGGGTGCCCGAAATCCGCAAGGCCGTCGATCAGTTCATGCAGAAGCAGAGCGATTACGACAACGCCAAAGCTGAGATGCCCATGGGCCGCATCAAGGCCGCACGCCAGGCGCTGATCGAGGCCTGGCGCGATATGGTCGAGTTCATCAACAGTTACTACATCATCCTGCCGAACCCCGACGTGGAGCGGCTCATCAACCAGATGAATTCCCGCATTCAGCGCGCCAAGAACTCGATGCGCCAGCACCGTCTGAACAAGGGCGAGGAGGAATCGGGCAAACTGGACGAGCTCGAAGATTGGGGTGAAGGCGAAGGCGGGAAGGGGAGCGCGGATTCGGGTTCGACCGAGGCGCCTTTGGAGGGGGATCTGGAGATCACAGACGGAGGCGAGGCGTAATCTCCACCTTTTAATGCGCTTTGCCCACGGGCTGAAGCAGCCTTCGGAGCATCGCCGCCGGTTTCTCCTGATCCTTCAGCATCCATTGCGCCATGAGCGCCGCTTTCTGTGACTCCGGCAAATCCCCCGTCAATCCCGCCTCGCGCAGCTGCGCCCGCCGCCGCTCACAGACCACATGCATCGCCATCCCCACCGAGACCGAGACGTTATAGCTCTCGGTGAACCCGTACATGGGGATCCGGAAGACGCCGTCGCAGCGCTTCATCGTGTTTTCGCGAAGCCCCTTCTTCTCGTTTCCGAAGAGCAGCATCACCGGCTTGTCGAGGGGAATCTCGTCGAGCATGAAGTCGGAGCGCGGGCCCGCACCGTAAACCGCAAGGCCCTGTTCTTTGGCGAAATCGAAAATGCCGTCGGTGTTCGGCCATTTGTGGAGCGAGAGCCAGCAATGGGCCGCCATCGTCACCTTGCGGGGGACGCCCAAAACGTTTTCTGGCTCCTCGCCTAAAGGAAATGCGCCCGTGATCTCGGCGGCTGCGATATGCTGAATCCCCAGTCCCTCGGCGGTTCGCAGGCAGGCCGCGCCGTTATGCTCCAGATGGAGATCCTCGAGGCCGAGCACCACCGAGCCCAGGCGCTGATCGAGGATGCTCTTCATCCGCTGCACGCGCGATTCGAGCATGTAGGGTTCGAGGCCCGCGATCACGTCCTCCACCTTCCAGCAGGCGCCGTCGCAAATGATTTGGGTCTGGTCTTCGTTTAAATCAAAGTTCTTGTATCGGCTCATCGGTTGCTTCCTGTAGCAGGGTCTGGGGGTAAAGGTTTTGCAGGGCGGCCAGCAGGTTCCCTTTGACGTTGGGGTTCTGGGCCTGAAGTTCGTTTAAAACCCGGCGCACGGACTGGCGGTAGCGATCGGGCGGGATCTCATCGGCGCCGGATCGGTAGTTGCAGGCGCAATGGGCGACGGGCGCCCCAATCGATGCGGTGAAGGCCGCAAGTTTTTCTTCGGGACAGAGGCAGAGCGGGCGGATCAGAGCGACGCCCCCGATCTCAGGCGGCATTCGGGCCGGCATCCCCGCGATGCGCCCCGCGTAAAACAGGTTTAAGAGCAGGGTCTCGATCAGATCCTCGCGGTGATGCCCCAATGCGAGGCTGTTGCAGTTCAGACGCCGCGCTTCTTTGTGCAATGCGGCCCGCCGGATGCGCGCGCAGAGCGAGCAGGGGCTGTGGGTTTTGGCCTCTTTTTGGAGCCACGCCGTCAAATCCTGCTCGGCGAGGGTGAGGTGAAGCCCCATGCCCTCCACAAAGGCGCTGATCTCGCGGACGGGAAACCCGGGGAGCCCCTGATGGAAGGTGATGGGGCAGAGTTCGAACGCCTTCCGGCTCGACAGGCTGTAGGCCTGCAACAAATGGAGCAAAGCCCAGGAATCCTTGCCGCCCGAGAGCCCGACCGCCACGCGATCCCCCGGCTCAAAGAGCTTAAACCGCTCGTCCGCTGCCCGAATGAGGCGTAAAAGTTTTTTCATCACATCAGTTTTCGCGGATCGCCGTCGTGAAAGCTCTCGCGCCCTTCGTTTTTATCGAATACGTCGAAGTCCCCCGGATTGCAGGCCTCAAACCAGGCGCAGACCGCATCTTCGAGGGCGTTAAAATTCGTGGCGTGGAGGGCCCCCTTTAAGAGCGCGCCGCTGTTCGGAAGGCCCCTCGCAAAAAAGCCCGTAAACTGCTTGATGCAGCCCAAAGCGTGGATCTCTTTCGGCACCGTAGCCCGGTAATAGGCGAAGAGATCGAGCAAAAACTGCAGGCGCTGCTGCAGTGAGGGCGGGGTATAGGGCTGCCCCTTAAAATGCGCCTCGATTTGAAGCCCGAGCCAGGGATTCCGCAGAAAGCCCCGCCCGATCATGATCCCGTCTGCATGCGAAAGCTCGAGCGCCTTTACGGCATCCTCCACGCTGCAGATGTCGCCGTTGACCACCACCGGGATTTGAACCGCGCTTTTGACCTGAGCCACCGCCGCCCAGTCGGCCTGCCCCTTGTACATCTGCGCCCGCGTCCGCCCGTGCACGGTGACGAAGGCGGCTCCCGCATCCTGCGCCCGCTTCGCGATCTCTGCGGCGTTGATGTGAGCCTCATCCCAGCCGAGGCGCATCTTGACGCTCCAGGGGATCTGCGAAACCCCGGCCATCGCTTCAAAGATTTGCGTGCAAAGCTCCGGCTCCTTCATCAAAGCCGAGCCGCAGCGGCTGCCCGAAGCCACCTGCCTTGCGGGACATCCGCAGTTGAAATCGACGATGTCGGCCCCCAGCTCGCAGGCGTTCCGGGTGGATTCGGCGAGCGCCCGGGGATCGCGCCCGTAGATTTGGATCGCCGCGGGTTTTTCGCAGGGGTCGAGATCGCAGCATTTGAGGGCGTGCCTGTCGAGCCGCTCCATCGAGGTGGAGGAGACGAATTCGGTGATCGTCAGCCCCACGCCGCCGAGCTTTCTGATTTGCGCGCGGAGTTGCCGATCCGTTAAGCCCTTCATGGGCGCAAAGAGGATGGCGGGCGAGATCTGCACCCCGCGATTCGCCGATCCTTTGACGGTCAATTGAAGCTGCATGTTGAAACGCCTTGAAAACGCGCCGTTTTAATGGGCAAAGCGTGATAAAACAAGGCTTGCGGGCTGTGGTGAAAGGCTCAGGCTCAGGCCCGCAGGCAAAAGTTCCGGTGGTTTTTAAGAAAGGATCGCTTATGGGGGTTCCTCTTCTGGACTTAAAAGCGCAATGGCTCACCTATAAAGAAGAAGCGAAGGCGGCCATCGACCGCGTCCTCGAATCCCAGGCCTTTATTCTGGGGGATGAGGTCAAAGCCTTCGAGCGCGCGCTCTCGGATTACACGGGCTCCCGGGCGGTGGGCGTCTCTTCGGGCACCGATGCGCTGCTTCTGGCGCTTTGGGCCCTCGGTTTGCATCCCGGCGCCGAGGTGGTGACCACGCCCTTCACGTTCTTTGCAACGGCGGGTGCGATCGCGCGCATGGGCCTGCGGCCGGTCTTCGCCGACATCGATCCCCAGACGCTCAACCTCGATCCCAAGGCGCTTTTGGCGGCGATCTCGCACAAAACCGAGGCGGTGATCCCCGTCCATCTCTTCGGTCGCATCTGCGATCTCGGCGATTTTTACGCTGCGCCCTCGCGTCCCCGGGTGATCGAAGACGCCGCGCAGGCCATCGGCGCAAGTCTCGGGCAAAAGCAGGCCGGACAATTCGGCGATCTCACCGCTTTGAGCTTCTTCCCCTCCAAAAATCTGGGCGGCATGGGCGATGGCGGTGCGATCCTCTGCAGCGATGAAGCTTTGGAACAGCGCCTGCGGCGACTGCGCGTCCACGGGGCCGAAAAGCGCTACCTCCATCAGGAACTCGGCGGCAACTTCAGGCTCGATGCCCTTCAGGCGGCGGTCCTGGCGGTCAAGTTAAAGCATCTGGATCGCTGGTCTCAGGTGAGGCGCAGGCACGCGCAGCTTTACAACGGACTCCTTGAAGAAAAGGGCCTCCTCTCGCGCGGATTGATCGCCGCTCCGCCTTACGACCCCGGCGCCGTCTTCAACCAATATGTGATTCGGGCTCAGGATCGCGACGCCTTAAAGGCTGCCCTCGACGCTCAGGGCATCGGGACCGCCGTCTATTACCCGCTCTGCCTCCATCTGCAGCCCTGCTTTGCGCATCTGGGCTATGGGCCGGGAGATTTTCCCTTGGCCGAAGCCGCCTCGCGCGAAGTGCTGGCGCTCCCGGTCTACCCCGAGCTCACAGAGGCGCAGCAGGCAGAGGTGGTCGACGCTTTGGCCGCCTTCTACCGCATTTAAACTTCCCTTTGGGATGATCCCCCGGTCCTCACGTCATTTTTCATTCCGCAAGCCCGCTATCGTTCGAAAAGGATTGACTTTTACTCCGCATTGAGGCGAGAGTTCTTCACGGCCTGCCTCTACCTTGAGTGCCTTTTTAAAATCCCTTTTTAGCGAGTTCAAAATGAAGCTGTCAGCGTATATCCAGCGCACGCGCGCGTTAGGCGAGATCAAAATACCCGATGCCCAAATCGATGCTTTAGGCGATCAAATCAAGCAGGGCTGCGATCTGGCAGGGCTTTTAAAGCAAAAATCGACGCTCCTGACCCCGCGCGCATTGCTCGGTATCTGGCGGGCCGCTCAAAAACAGCAAAAGCACGAAGCCTTTTTGGCTGAAGTGAACGAACGCCGCGTCAGGGAAGGCCTCGCTGCGATTCCGATGACGCTTCTGCGCCAGACCGTGGCCGCTCACGAGATGCCGATCGTGGAGACCGCCGACAGCCTCGCTCCACACGGGCAGGCGGCGGAGCATCGCAGAAGAGACGCCGTCAAAGAAGCGCTGGTGCTCTGGAATGCCTGCCTCGCCATCGTGCGCCGCGACGCTTTGGCCAAGGTCACCCTCGTGGGCCGGAAGACCGAGCTCCGCGAGCTCTACGCCGATTACACCTGCGTCTCCACATTGCCCGAGATCTCCTCGCATCGCTGGCTCGCCATCCGGCGCGGCATGGCTCAGAAGGCGCTTGCGCTCAAATTCATCATCCCGCAGGACGCGCTTCAGGCGCAGGTGGTGGCGCGCGGTGCCGAACTCTACGCTGTGGCCCAGGGCCGACGCCCCGACGAGCTCTTAAAGACGCTGGTGCTCCCGCATCTCGAATCGACCGCTCTCGCCCTCAAGGATGAAGAAGCGCGCTGGGCCGCCACCCGATCCGCCTGTACCGCTTACATGAACCTCCTTTGCGCCGATCGCCCCAAAGAGAAACTCCTTGCGGGCATCTATCTGCCAACCCCCGGATCCAGCGAAAAACTCGCGGTGGCTGTGCTGAATCGCGACGGTCATTACCTCTCGGGCGGCGAGATTGCGGTCTCGAGCAATCCCACACAGGCCGAGCTTCAGAAGTTTATCGAGATCCTCATGGGCTCAGAGCCCGTGGCCGCTCTGGTTTTGCCTGCGACCGGACACGACGAGATGTGCAACCTGCTGACGGCGGCCTTCGCGCCCACCATGCGCATCTATCGCGCGAGGGGTCTTGCGATGAGCGAAGCGCTGCGCCTGCAGACCGAAGATCTGCCGAACTTTGTGGCGCGCGCTCTGGTTCTGGGCCGAAGGATCGCCCGCCCCCTCAAATACTGGGGCTCTCTCGATCCGATCCATCTGGGCCTTGTGGAATACCAAAACGATTTGGACGAGCAGGTTTTGCGCACAGCGCTGCTCGAAATGCGCGTTCTGGCCAACGAGGGCATTAAACCCGAAGATCTTCAGCGCGGGACGACGAGCTCGACGACGGCGGCTCCACCTGCGGCGCCCGTGGTCACCAAGCCTCTGAACCCCATGATCAAGACCATCGACGATTTGATGCCGGGGATGATGCTGAACTGCATCGTCACCAACATCGCGCAGTTCGGTGCTTTCGTAAACATGGGCCTGGGCCAGGAGGGCCTCATCCATATCAGCGAACTCTCCGACGGCTTCGTGCAGGATCCCAACGAAATCGTCAAAATTAACCAGCAACTCTCGGCGCGCGTCATCAGCGTCGACCGGGTCCGGCGCCGTATCTCTCTCTCGCTTCGTCCCGAGCGCCAGCAGAGCAACCGACGCCCCAGCGAAGAGCGCATGGGCCCATCCTCCGGCCGCAGACCGAATCCGCTCGACGATCTCTCGCAAAATCCCCGCGGCCGATCTCAATCGAATGCCGCTTTGGGTGGACTCTCCGGCGCAAGCCGCGCTCAAACCCTCGCCAAACTCGACGCCCTCTTTAAAAAATAGCGTTTACCCCGCGGGCTTCAGTCGGAGGCGAGCGCCTTTTGAGCCTTGCGCCGCGCCTGTGCCGTCGCTTTGGTCTCCCGATGCTTTGCGCCCAGCGCCGCCTTCAGATGGCTTTCGGCCTCGGTTAAAAGCGGGAGCGCCTTTTCGTACGCCTTCTGCGCCAATGCGATTTGTCCCATCAGGCTTTGGGTGAGCGCGAGCTCCGGATGCGAAGGGGGGAGGCTTGCCTGCTTTTGCCTGAACGCCTGCTCCGCGAGCCTTTGGGCTTCATCGAACTGGCCTTCTTTGAGCAGGATGCGCGCGCAGAGATGCGTGGCCACCGCCGCCTCCGGGTTCTGATGCCCCAGGGTTGCGTTCAAAACAGAATCCGCTTCCCGCGCCATGATCTCCGCATCGCGCAGGTTCGGCTTCCCGGGGATGGCATTCCGCGCCAGGGCAAAATTCAGGGTCACCTCCGCAAGTCGCGTCAGCAGTTGCGCGCGCAGCGGGTGGTGAGGCCCGTAAATCTCGTCGGCCATCCGGAGCGCCAGGCCCGCTTCCTTCTGTGCCTCCGGCCATCTGCAAAGATGCGCGAGGGTTGTGCCTAAAATGCCGTGCGCCACCGCCAGATCGGGATGCGTTTCCGGAAGCGTCTGCAGCATCGCCTCGATGGCCTGATTCAACAGGGGTAAAGCTTCCTCCTCCCGCGCCTGACGGTTCAGCAGATGCGCCAAAAACACGAGGCCCGCCTGGGTTTCGGGATGCGTTTTCTCGTATTTGACCGCAAACACGTCCAGAGCCTGCCGCGCTGCCTGCTCCGCCTCGCGATATTGACCCAGCCCATCGAGGGCCCGCGAAAGCGCCATGCGATCCTCCGCGAGTTCCGGGTGATCCGGGGCTAAAAAGGCGGCGTCGTCTTCGATCACCTGCTGCAATGCGGCCTGCGCTTTGGGGGATTCGCCGTTCAGAATCCAGATTTGCGCCAGGGCGTAGCGCGCATTCGATGTGGTCGGGTGATGCGGCCCAAAGGCGGCTTCGTCGGCCTGAAGCGCCTGGGATGCGAGGGAGAGGGCTTCCGCATAATCGCCCCTTGCGGCGCGCACCATCGCTAAATTGCGCAGCTCGTGGCTGTGTTCCGGATGCCCTGCGCCAAAGATCTCCTCCGAGAGCCTCAACGCTTTGCGCAACGCCTCTTCGGCCTCGGCAAAATGGCCCGCTGCATTCTGAAAAAGCCCCCATTTTGAAAGCCACACCGCCGCCGCAGGATGCTTTTGGGCCGCGCAGAGCTCCATATCGGGGCGACCTTCCTCCAAAAGGCTCTGGGCTTCCGACCGGCGTCCCATGCGATCCAAAACATCGGCCAGCGCCGTACAGATCGAGATGCGATCGGGATGCCCCTGGGCAAAATGCGCGCGTGCCAGATCGTAGGCCTGCCTCAAATGGGTCAGCGCCTCCTCATATTGCGCCAGGCATACTCGCAAACCCCCGAGCGTCGCCAGACTCTGCGCCGTCGAATCCGGCGTTGCGCGCCCTTCCTCCATCGCGAGCGCCTGCTCCAGCATCTCCACCGCTTCCTGATAGCGCCCCATGTGACCCAGAAGCCCGCCGATGTTGTGCATGCAGGCCGAAATCTGCAGGTGATCGAGCCCCAGTCGCTGACTCTCGCTTTGAGCCTCGCGCAGCAGTTCGAGCGCCTTGTCGTATTGACCGAGCGCCTCATGGGCCAGCCCCGCCGAAAGTCGCGTCGAGGCCTGGAGGGGATGATCGGCCTTCAGATGCGCCTTCGCCCAATCCAGCGCGCGATCCGCAAAGATCGCCGCCTCTTTCGGCTTGCCCAGATTCAGAAAGATCTCGCTCATCATGCGCAGGACGCCGATTTGCCCCGGCATGCAATGCAGATTCTGATAGAGATCGAGCGCCTTGATGGCCCAGGGTTCCGCGAGGGCGGGCTCTCCCTGCCGCAGGCGCAAAAGTGCATAAAATTCCTGCGCCTGCGCCACCCTCAAGCCCGATGCGAGATTCTTGTCGTAAATCTCCATCACCTGCTGCAGGTAGGTGAGCGCCTCTTCCTGACGGCCCAGGTGATATAAAACCATCGCATATTCGGCCAGGCTTGAGGCGAACTCGGTATGCGTGGGCCCAAACAGCTTTTCGCGAATGGCGGTGCAGAGTTGAAGCGCCGGCTCCGCATCGCCCGGACGATTCTCGGCTTTGCAGATGCGCGCCAGGCTGTGCAGGGCGGCCGAGAAGCTGGGATGAAAGCGCCCCCGGGTCTCCTCAATGAGCGAAATGGCCGTTTTTAAATGGTTTTTTGCTTGTTCCAACTGCCCGTCATCGAGCGCCAGAAGCGCGAGCGTATGCAGCAGCAAGCCTTGCAATGCGGGATCTTTGGGCAGGCGATGCGGCATCTCGATGGTGTCCGCGTTTTCATCCTGGGGATCCTGCAATGTTTCTTCTGCGTTTTTAACCGTTTCCGCGTCTTCATGCGCGAGCTCGGCTGCGGCCAGATCGTCTCCGATGGCCAAAAGCTCGTGAAAAGCGCGCAAGGCCCCTTCGCGTTGCCCCGCAGCGTCTAGGCCCAGCCCCAGTTCGTACAGGCTCTCGATGCGCGCCTCGGGGGTGACACCCTGCTGATCGGCCGAACTCCTCAAATACGCTTCGCCCGTAGAGGCATCGCCTTGAGAAAGATGGCTTCGGGCCAGCGCCCTGAGCGCCCGCGTTTTGGCCGGAATCACCTTGGCGTGAAAAACCTGGCGGATGCATTCGTCAAACTCATCGCCGTAATCGCCCGAAAAACTGAGCAATTCCGCACGCCTGGAGAGCGCATCCTGCAAACATTCGCCTTTTAAACCCGCCGCCGAAGCCCTTCTCACCATCGAGAGCGCTTCCTGCAGGTGACCAGCCTTAAACTGTTGTTGAAAATACTCGATGAACCGGGGCCAGATCGCTTCGACCTTCCGCTCTTTGAGCGCTGATTCCAATTCGCTTAAAAGTTCTTGGTTTTCGGCTGGTTGCATGGTTTCGCCTTTTCAAATCGAACGCCGTCGCGGCTTCAAAGATCGCCATCTTCAGGTCAAATGAAAAGCTTTGAGTTAAAATTAGATAACCGATTGAAATGATTGCTGTTTTAACGAGAGCATGCCGCATGCGCCGTGGATTTTTTGTCCATGTTCCTGGCGGATGGAGCAGGGGATGCGCGCGTTTCGGAGATGTTCAAAGGCGCGGCTGATCTCTTCGGCATTGGGCGAGCGGAAGGGGCAGCCTTCGAAGGCGTTGAAGGGGATCAGATTGACGATGCAGCGCAAATCCTTCGCAAAATGGCAGAGGCCTTCGAGCTCTTCGGGGCTGTCGTTTAGGCCGGGCAGCAGCAGATATTCGAGCATCAGGTAACGGGATCCGGGCAACGGAAATCGCTTTAAGGTTTCGTGCAGCGCATCGAGGGGACTCTGTTTGGCAGCGGGGATGAGCTTTTCCCTCAGTGCCTGACTGCCCGCATGCAGGCTCAGCGCCAGCTGAAAACGCCCTTTAAAGGCCTCTGCAAAGGCGTCGATGCGGTCGCAGAATCCCACGGTCGAGACGGTAATATGCTTGGCATCCAGACACCAGCCGTGCGGATCGCTTAAAATCTTCAGAACGTCGAACAGGGCGTTTTGATTGAGAAAAGGCTCGCCCATGCCCATAAAGACCAGATGGGTGATCGGGCGATCGAGTTCCGCCGCACGCCTTCGCGCCGCAGCGATTTGTCCTAAGATTTCGCTTGCCTGCAAACTGCGCTTAAGCCCCAGACGCCCCGTCGCACAGAATGCGCATCCCACGGGACAACCCACCTGGCTCGATACGCATAAGCTGTTTCGTTGCAACGATTTTTGGCCTTTTTGAGGCACTGGTCCCGGCCGCATCGGAATAAGCACGCCTTCGGTTTCAAGGCCGTCCTCCAGTCCGTAAATCCAGCGTTCCGTTCCGTCCGCCGATGGATAGGCGCGCGCGATCTGCACCTGCGACAGCTTTGCAACTTCGAGCAGCCGCGAGAGCCTGCGGGGTCCCAGCTTTGAAAGGGTGTGAAGGGGCGCTAAATCCCGGTGCAGCGCGTGAAAAACCGTCTCCGCATGCTGGCCTCCAACCCCCGTTTCATCCAGCTTTGCCCGCAACGCGTCCATGGGCAACCCATCCAGATGCGCGTCCATCCGCCCCTCCATCTGCGATCCCATCTTTAATCCTGAATTCCGTGTGCGCGCGGGACCTTGGTCCAGTCGCCAAAGAGGCACCGGAGCGCAATGCGGGAGGCTCGCGCGCAGTAAAGAGGCTGCGCGTGGCCGATCTTTTCGATGTAAAAGTTGTGGGCTTCCCTGTAGGGCATGCGCGCGTTTTTGGCGGGGATGACCATGGGATCGAAGGCGTAGCGGATGGCGAAGCATTCCACGCCGGTGGGCAGGGGGCGATCGTTCAGTTCCGTCAGGAATTTGCTGCCGGGAAGCAGCTGGAAGGCGCTCTCGCCGTGGACTTCGCTGATGTAGGGCAGATGGCCGATGCAGGTGCGGATGGGGCCGTGAGTGAGCCCGCCGAGTCCCACCCAGGTGCCCAGATGCGGCGAGCATAAAAACAGGCATTTGCGGATGGGCAGCCCCAGCGTGAGGCCGTATTGCAGGGCGGTGCGGATGATGATGCCACCCTGGGAATGCCCGATCAGATAGATTTCTTCGGGATGCAGACTTTCGTTGAGTTCCCGCAGTTTTTGGGCGAGCGCGTCGGCGCTGATAAAGATATCCTGGCTGTAGGGAAAGTCTTGCCAGACATAGGTAAATGCGTCGAAAGTCTCAATGTTTACAAGACTTTCGAGCCGATAAAACCCGACGGCGGTCTGCATGTAACCCGGCACAAAGACGCAAAGCCGCTTTTGCCCCTGATATTCCGCGATGCGGCGCTGGGGGTAATCGTTGGCGTAGAGCACGCGCTCCGACATATGCATCGAGGTGTCGATGGCGTTTTTGGCGCAAAAATAGAGTTCCTCAATCGCACTGAGCCCCAGGGTCAGGGCGGTGTGATAGCGCTCCTGGGGAAAATGCCGGGCGTTAAAGGATTGTAGCTCTTGTATGGCTTTGCGCGGAAAATCAAACTTTTTCATAGAGTTAATGACCGAGTCCGCGCGGTGGCACGAAGGGGCGGAATTCGGGTTCTGTGCTGGGAAGCGCCGTCGGCGTCAGCTTGCTGGGCTTCACAAAAGGCGAGAGCGGCGAGGGCTTTGCACGGACGATTTCGTCTTTTTCGTCATTAAAATCAGCGACTTCATGGGATTCTTCGGGGAACTGTTCTTCAAAGCTGTCGCGGAGCATTTGAAGATCAAAACTCGAGCGCACCCATTCGATTTCTTCGCGGGTCGAGCGGATGTGAAAATTGAGCTTGATCAAATCGAGCCGATCTCGCCCGGAAAGCAGCAGGATCGTGACAGGCAGATAGGTGGATGTATCCTCAAGCCAGTTTTGGGAAGCTTCCTGCCAGCGATAGCCTTCGCGCGCGCGCCGCCAGAGCGCATTTTCAAAATGGATGCCTACGATCGATTCCTTCGGAAACGCTTGGTTGAGCATCTTTTTTATGGTTTCAGTCCACTGCATTTTTTGGCTTTGGGTAAAACCGTGCGCTTCTTCACCCAATGTGCCCGAATCCGCCAGAATCGCATCCATACTTTGGGTGGCCTGATAGAGAATGTCAACACATTCATCATATTGTGAGGCCAGATGACCCAACAGGGGGTGAGGCTTTGGATTGGCGATCATCGATTCGAGCATCAAACGCGTTTTGGCCAGCTTGCGAGCGGTGGGCGGCAGCACGTTTGGATTTCTGGTGCTGATGGCGCGCTGAACCGACTGACGAATATCGTTGAATTTATTGGGTAATTCTTCTGCTGCGCGGTTGTCATATTCGATGGCGCGCTGTTCAAAATTATTGAGCGCCTGCAGCAGCCGCGATCGCTGTTGATTGAGCTCGGTCTGCTCGAACAGCGATGATGTACTGTTGTGATAATATGTATATTTTCGGGTCAATATGGGCGCGTATTTCTTATCGATTTCTTTAATCCAGCGTTGGGTCTCGTCAAAATGCTGCCAAAGATTGCGCGCGAGTTCCGGATCGCCTTCAAACCATACGCGCTGATCGTAAGCGAGCCTCTTTTGCTGGCTTTCCTGCATGTCGAGCGCAAATTGCGCCAGCTGCTTGTCGATGTGGATCATCTCGTAAGCTTCTGCGGTGTCGCTCGGCGCATGGGCGTTTTGCCGCAGGGTTTGAAGCTCGTGGGCATATTTCACATCGTGCAGCTTGTCGCGTAACACCTCTGCGCATTTGGCTTTTTTGCCTTTGATGTTCCGGATTTCGGTCAAAAGCGACTGAACCTTCGGATGCTGCTTGGGTAAATCCGAAAGCCCTCTGAGCGCTTCGTTGAGCTGCAAATCGTAACTGTCGAGCACGACGAGCGCATCCGAGAGCGACTGGATGATCTTGTCGCTCATCGTGAGTTCCACATCGTCGTTTGCAAAGCGAATGCCCGAATTCTTAATGATTTGCGCGATCTGCGAATAGGTCGAGGTGACCCTGCGGATCTCGCTGAAGGCGGATTGAAGGATCTCGCTGACCTGAATTTGTGGATTCTGCGCAGGCGGGAGATCCTGAATCTGGGTATCGATGCCGCGCAACTGCTCCGCTGCGGCGAAATAGGCGTTGAGCGAAGGGCGCGCCTCCTCACCCTTGTTTTGCGCCGCATCGTTTTGCAGATAATGCTCAATCTGATAGCTGATGTAGGTTAAAAAACGCTGATCCTGCGTGCTGAGATCGGTGGCGTTCTGGGTTTGCTCGGGCATCCATTGCGCCGAAGCCATCGGGCAACCCGCCAGCAGAGCGAGCGAGAAGAGCCGAACAACGGGAAATCCTGCACGAGTGCGATGGGCCATTTGATACTCCTATCCACTAAAAACTTGTTGCGGGGCAGCCTATCAAAAATTGGAGGGCAGAATAAAGGGGTGCGTTAAGCGCGCGCGGCGAGGCGCTCAAGAAGGCTGCAAAGGAAGCGGTAATAGCGGTCGACCGAGGGGATCGAGAGGCGCTCTGAAGGCGAATGCGGCCATTCCACATCGGGACCAAACGAGATCATGTCCATGCCCGGGAACCGCTCGCCGATGAGCCCGCATTCGAGGCCGGCGTGGATCGCTTTCACATGGGCGTCCTTGTGGAACAGATCGCGGTAAGTTGCGCAGGCGAGCTTTAAAACGGGCGAGTCGAGGTTCGGCTGCCAGCCCGGATAACCCACCTCCGAATGTCCCACAGCTCCGCAAAGATTCGCTAATGAAATCAAGGCAGTACGCGCTGATTCGAGTCGAGGTGCAGAGGAGCTTCGGCTCGATTCATGCACGTGAAGGTGATCGGCCTGAAGTTCCACTTTGGCCAGGTTGGTCGAGGTCTCCACCAACCCCGGTACCGCCTGGCTCATGGTCAGAACGCCGTGGGGCAGGGCGCAGAGCAGATCGATCACCCTGTTGCGGCTCGATTCCGCCAGCGTCCAGATGGGGCCCTGGATCTCGCAGGGTTCAAAGATGACGGTCACGCAGGGATCGGTCTTCGCGTAGTCGGCATGGAGCTCGTCGCGGAGCATTTCGAGCACGCCTTCCACATCGGGATGGGCTTCGCTGAAGACCAGGACGGCGCTGCCTTCGCGGGGAATCGCGTTGTGCTTGTCGCCGGACTGGAACGAATGGAGGGCAAAGGGACCTTTGTTGCGCAGCAAATCGAGAGCGCGGGCGAGGATTTTAATGGCGTTGCCGCGTCCCAGATTGATGTCCATGCCCGAGTGACCGCCCTGTAACCCTGTGATCTTTAAAGAGAATCCGTATCCGTCGCTGGGTTCGCGGTCGATGGGCAAATCGATGGTCGTGTCGACGCCGCCCGCGCAGCCCACGCAAAAATCGCCTTCTTCTTCCGAGTCCAGGTTGAGCAGAATGCGGCCGGTTAAGCTGTCGTTGCTGAGGCCTTTGGCACCGGTGAGCCCGCGTTCTTCGTCCACGGTGAACAGGAATTCCAGCGGTCCGTGTACGGCGTTGGGATCTTCGGCGATGGCCTGAGCGGCGGCGATCGAGACGCCGTTATCGGCGCCCAGGGTGGTGTGATCGGCGCAAATCCAGTCGCCCTTGCGCAAAACGGGGATCGCGTCTGTGGCAAAGTTGTGGCTCGAGCAGGAATCTTTTTCGCCCACCATGTCGAGATGACCCTGAAGGATCACCTTGGGCGCGTTCTCACAGCCGGGGCTTGCGGGGACGGCCACAAAGACGTTGCCTGTAGCATCCTGATGAGCCGTAAATCCCTGAGATTTGGCCCAGTTCATGACGTGGAGAGCGACGCGCGTCTCGCTGCCCGAGCAGCGCGGAATTTGGGTTAAAGCTTCAAAATGTTGCCAAAAGGCTTTGGGTTCCAGGCCATCAAAGGCGCTCATAACTGCTCCTCTTCAAAAAAATGCGGGTGAAGATCGCTTTTATTGGCGATCTGTACAAGCCCAGATCTGTATTTTTATGGCTCAGGCTTTGGAAAGCGCTTCGAGATGCTTTGTAAGATATTGACCTGTAACGCTTTTTGGGCAAGCAGCCACCTTCTGGGGCGGGCCCTGAACGACGATTTGACCGCCTTCTTTGCCCGCACCCGGGCCTAAATCGATGAGCCAGTCGGTCTGCCAGAGCAAATCGAGCTGATGTTCGATGATGAGCACCGTGTTTCCGCGATCGACCAGAGCGTGCAGGATGCGGCAGAGCCGGCTCAAATCCTCGGGGTGAAGGCCGCGCGAGGGTTCGTCGAGCACGTAAAGGCTTCGGCCCTGTTCTTCGCGGGCGAGTTCGCGGGCGAGCTTGATGCGCTGCGCTTCGCCGCCGGAGAGCGTGTTGGCGGGTTGTCCCAGGGTGAGATAGCCCAGGCCCACGTCGCGGAGCGTGCCCAGAATGCGGCTCAGTCTGGGGTGATGAACAAAAAACTCGGCCGCCTGACTGCAAGAAAAGTTGAGGATTTCCGCGATGTTATAGCCGTTGTACTGGATGCGCAGGGTGGCTTCGTTAAAGCGCTTTCCGTCGCAGGCTTCGCAGGGCACCTGGACGTCGGGCAAAAAATGCATCTCGATTTTGCGCTGCCCGTCTCCGTGGCAAACCTCGCATCGGCCGCCTTTGACGTTGAACGAAAACCGGTTGGCGCTGAATCCGTAGGCGCGCGCTTCGCGGGTCTGGGCAAAGAGTTCGCGGATAAAATCGAAGGCGCCGGTGTAGGTGGCCGCATTGGAGCGCGGGGATTTGCCGATGGGGGCCTGATCGATGCGCACGATTTTATCAATATTTTCAACACCTTCAATGCGATCAAACGGGAGCGGCGTTTCGGTCGATCGGTAAAAATGCTGCGCCAGGGCGGGGTAGAGCGTGGCATCCACGAGGCTGGATTTGCCCGATCCCGAGAGCCCCGAAAGGCCGATCATCAACCCGAGGGGCAGGTCGAGATCGATGTTTTTCAGGTTATGTCCGCGAGCGCCGATGAGCTTTAAATGCTTGCCCGAAGGTTTGCGCGGTTTTTCGGGTCTGGGCATTTGCTTCTGGCCCGAAAGCCAGGCGCCGGTCACCGATTCCGGGCTTTTGCAGAGATCTTCGATGCTGCCCTGAGCGACGATTCGACCGCCTAAAACGCCCGGTCCCGGTCCAAAATCGACGATGTGATCGGCCGCGCGCAAAAAAGCGCTGTCGTGCTCCACCACGAGCACCGTGTTGCCCGCATCCCGCAACCGATGGAGCGCCGCGATGAGCCGCTCGCGATCGTAGGGGTGAAGCCCCGTGGAAGGCTCATCCAAAACGTAAGTGACCCCCGAAAGCTCACCTCCAATCTGCCCTGCCAGCCGCAGTCTCTGGCTTTCTCCGCCCGAAAGGCTCGGCGCCAGGCGATCGAGGGTCAGGTAACCGAGTCCCAGCTCGCAGACCAAATCGATGCGGGTTGAAAGTTCCGCCTGAAGTTCCGGAATCAGCTCTGCATCCGGCAGGTACTGCGATAAATTTTTAATAAAATCGCGAAGTTCCGAGAGCTGAAGCGCTTCGAGTTCAGGCAGGTTCAATTCGCCGATCCGCACCGCTGCCGATTCCGGACGCAACCGCGTTCCACCGCATTGAGGGCAGGGCGCGTCGCAAAGGAGTTCCTGATAACTCTGGCTCGCAAGCTCGGATTGGGTCTCTTTCAGCCTGCGCAAAAGCGTGTTTTCGATGCCTTCCCAATGGGGCGCGTGGCCTTTTAGCAGTTCTTCCTGAAGCGTTTTCGGAAGCGCATTCCATGGCGCATCCAAATCGAGTTCCGGAAACGAAACCGTAATGTTTTTAAACGTTTGGCTCGTTTGTCCCAGGCGTCCGAAGCCCATCGCCTGAATGGCGCCCTGGCGGAGCGAAAGGCTCGGATCGGGGATGAGATGGTTCAAATCGATGCGGAGCACGGTGCCCAGTCCGCTGCATTCGGGGCAGCAGCCCTGAGGGCTGTTGAAGCTGAAACTTGTGGGCGTCAGGGGCGGAAACGTGAGGTTGCAGTCGGGGCATTCGAGCTGCTCCGTAAAGCGTTCCTCGCGGCCGTCGGCAAAAAGCAGGAGGATGCGGCCCCGTCCCACGCGGAATGCGGTTTCGATGGAATCGAGGATGCGCGCTTCGTTGCCGGGCCTTGCGATGAGGCGGTCGACGACGATTTCGAGATGATCGTCCGGACTTTCAGGAATGGGATCTTCGAGCAGAAGCATTTGCCCGCCGATGCGGATGCGGCTGTAACCCTCTGAACGAATTTTTTGAATGATTTCATCGTGTTGTAAGGTGTTATAGGGAACAGGTGCGAGCAGGCTGAAGCGCGTGCCTTCGGGGAGCCGGACGATGCGTTTATGGATGGCGTCCGGATCGGCGCGCCCGATGGGTTGATGACAACGGGTGCAATGCTGGGTGCCCATCTGTGCAAACAAAACCCTGAGAAAATCGTGGATTTCGGTGATCGTGCCGACGGTTGAGCGCGGGTTGTTGCTGCGCTGATCCTGCGAGACGGCGATGGTGGGCGTAAGTCCGTGAATATGCGCATATTTGGGGCGTTCGAGCTGGCCCAAAAACTGCCTTGCGTAGGTGGAGAGCGATTCGACGTAGCGGCGGCGGCCTTCGGCGTAAATGGTGTCGAGGGCGAGCGAAGATTTTCCAGAGCCCGAAACTCCCGAAAATACGGTCATTTTTCGCGAGGGAAGGGTGACGTCGATTTGCCGAAGGTTATGCTGGCCTGCGCCTTGAATGTGAATGGGGTGGTCGGACATGATAGGTCTCCAAATGTGAACGCATGTAGCGTATTTTAAGGCGCCTGAATAGAGTTCATGGGGAATGGCATTGCTTGAACAAAAAGAGTTTTATATCCTAGCAATTTTATTGGGCTTTTTGGTCCTCTTGCTGATCGTGCTCTGGCTTAAAAACTGGCATCTGAAGGCCAGACTCGATGCGCTTTACGAGGGCATCGAGCAGGAAAAAGCGGCCGCCTGGCAGCAAATCGAGGCCGAAAACACGGAATGGCGCCAGAATGAAACCGCCCGCATTCGGAAAGAGGCGATTTCGCGCAGCAAAAATGTCGTTCGGGGCAAGATTTACGAGCAGCTGGTGCCCTTTGCCGACGGCTTTCCGTTTAATCCCCAGGATGCGCGCTTTTTGGGCAGCCCCATCGATTACATCATTTTTGACGGTCTGGATGATGGTGAATTGCGCGAAGTCGTGCTGGCAGAAGTGAAATCGGGCAACGCCAAGCTGAGCGCGCGCGAGGCGATGATCCGCGAAGCGGTGCAGGAGGGCAGGGTGCGCTTCATCGAGATGCGGGTGCGCGACGATTAAGGTTCGTTCGGCCTGCGAATGCGCACCACCGGGATCTGTTCGGAGGAGGATTTGCGTTGAATGACGGTCACTTCGGGCATCTTGACGGGGCGATTTCTGGAACGGGATCCCTGGGGATGGGCTGCATCGCCCGGGCGTCGGCTGGAGCGGTTGCGTTCTTCGCCTGCATGTTCGCTTGTATCGCCGTTGCGCCTGATGGGGCGGCGTTCCTTGTCTTCGGCAAAATGGGAGTTTCTTGATGGATTCTTGTTGTAATGGCCGTAATTACGGCCTGAGCTTCCGTTGCCGTTGCGGGCTTTCGGCAGGGCGTTCGGTTTTGAGGCGCCTTCCGGGCGGCTGGAGCTGCTCTTTTCGCGCAAGGCTGCGCGTTCTGTGCCTTCTCCGGTCGCAGGGCGACGGTTTGGGCGTGGATTTCGGCGCTTGCGGATTTTGGTTTTAGGTGTGCGCTCCGTGGGTTCAGGCACTTCGTTCGGAACAGCTACTCCAGACCATACGTAAATCCGCCAGTGGCCTACGATTTCTTTTGAAAAAGGCTTCTTGATTCCAAGCTTTTGAAGCTGTCTTTGGATCGGTTCCAGAATGCAGCCCAGCGATTTGGCGCGCGGCATTTGAAACAGCGTCAACAAATCGTAAAGGGGCATCCAGCCGCGCTCGTACAGGGTTCTTAAAAACAGTTGTCCCTGGGCATCGAGCAAGTTGCATAAGGCCTCAGGAAATGGTGCTTTGGGGGCCTTGGGGGCGCGATCTGAGTTTCGGGCGGAATGCAGCGATGCCTGGGCTTCTGCGGCATCGGTCATCGATGCATCCTGAGCGAAAAGCGCCTCTTTTTGAACGGGTTGTGGCTTTTCTTGAGCCGTTTCATTCTGAGGCATCGAAGGGCCTACCCAATACCAGCCTTTTTGACCGTCGATGTCGCAGAGCACGAAGGGCGCGGGCAGATCGTGAAGAGCCGCTTTTCGGGCGATGGCGCTGCTCAGGCCATTGACGGTGCGCGCTCCATCCTCTGGATTTAATTGCAATTTTTCGATGGCTTCTGCGGTCGAAAAATAGCGGCATTTACAGAGTTGGCGTAAAAATTCCTGCGAGCGCCTGGGTAAATGCGCTGCAAATCGTTCAAATTTGGGCGTATTTTCGGCGGTAAAGAGGGGTTGAAACCGGGCCGCGCAAGGTTTGCCGGAGGCTTGCAATAAATCTTCTGGTAAATCCTCAAAGCGCTGTCCTGCTGCCCTGAGTTCTGCAATTAAAATCGAAGTTGCCTTAAAAATCGCAGGGTTGCTCAGCTGCCCCGGTGTCAACGTAACGCGTATAGACATTCTGCCCTCGCCCTCAATCGGTACGAACTGCCATAAAAGTTGTATAAAATGGCTTGTGGCGGGTTGGCTGTCAAGTTAAGCAGTCTCGATGTAGAAGAGAAGATTCAAAATTTTGGTGCAGAGACCATGAAAGATCCGACCATAGAAGTGCCCGCAGAGGCCGCGCAAGTGCGTCATTATGCGGTTGAAGGCGCGATCCTTTTGCTGATTGCCGTGATTTGTCCGTTTTGGGGCCAAAGAGGTTTGTCGTTTACGGATTTGCTTCACGCGCCTTTGGGCAGCATGCGGCTGATGGCCATTTTGCCGATCGCTTTGGCGCTGGGGACGCTGGTTTGCGCGTTTGCTGCCAAGGCTTTAATGCGCGCGGTTTTACTGCTTCTGGGCATCGGACTTTCGCTCATTTTGCTTGCAGGCAGCCTCGATTCCCTGATGCGCGGCATGGTTTCCGGGCCTTCGGGGCAGACCATCAATCTGGGGCTCGGTTTCTGGGTGATGGTGGCGTTCGTTTTGCTTTTTATGGCGCTGAGTTATCTCAGTGTGCGGCCGGGGGCGGGAGAGGGTCGCATGCTGGCGGCGCTTTCGGGGACGGTGCTTCTGGCGGGGCTTTTGGTGCCCGTTGCGGGCGAGTCAACGCCGCTGATTTCTTTTATTTTTAAGTCGCAACTCTGGCATTTCGCGTGGTTTGTGCCCGTGACGCTGATCGGCTTTCTGGGCTTTTCGCTGGTTGGTATCGCCATGCTGTTTCATTATTTTGAAGAGGTTGACTTGATCATTTTGGGGCGCAGAGCGGGAATGGTCGTTTTGGTGGTGCCGGTTATCGGCGCGTTTTTTGTGGCCTGCCCGTTTACCTGGGTGACCCTGGCTGCAGCGGTGATCAAGTTTTATGGTCTCTTTTTGGGCGTGGGGCTCGTGTTTGGCGCAGGCGCGCTGGAGCTCATGTTCTGCAGCTTTAAGCGCACGTGAATATCAATTGTGAGAGAAATTTAGGCCTTTTTGCGCCATTCATGGCAGAATGAAATCCTGGATTGGATTGATTGCGGAGAGCGAGTCAGATGGGCAACCAGAGGCAAAAAGGGGCCGAGATGGGCTGTAAGCCGAACCCCTGCTCTTCGGGAGAACGAGATTTCCTTAATGAAATCGCTGAATTGCGCGTCGCTTATGCTCGGGGAAACCGCGGCAGTGCCATTCGTTCCAAGCTCGCCCTGGCTTACGAATCCCTTGCCGAGCCTCTGTTGGCGGAGCGCATGCAGGAAGGCGATGTGCCCCTGGCCCAGGACGAGGCTTTGCGGCATTTTTTGATTCAAAATCGCGAAGTTGCGCGCCCGCTTCTGCTTTCTTCCCTGTCTGCTTTGTCCTCTGTTTTAAAAGCCGCCCGATCGCAGCTGAAGGATCCGCCCGCGCTTCGGATTGAATCCTATGTGCTCGGTCAGGAGCTCAAAGCCCGCCCTCCCTGGAGAATTTATGAAGGCACCGATGAGGCGCACGACCAGCCGGTCCGGATCTGCTTAAGATATAAAAAGACTTTTAATTCTGCGTGGTTGCGTGCTTTCTTGGAGACCGCTTACAGAGGGGCGGCATTTCGGCATCCTTTGGCGCTTGGAGTCAAATCGGTGGGGCAAAGCGAGTGGGGGGAGGCCTATTTTGTGCTCGATGCGCCCAGGGGAGAATCGCTGGAAACGCTGTTGCAGCGCGGTCACGTCTTTACAAAACAGAGCATCGCGCGCATCGGCGAATCTTTGCTGATGGTGTTGCAACAGGCCCATTCCCAAGGCTTTTTGCATCAGTTTCTTCAGGCGGGCTGCCTCTATGTGAGCGATCAGAGGGCGCAGCTTTTTGGGGTGGGACTTGCGGCGATCTTTGACGAAACGGGCGATCGGCGCGGGTTTTATCGCTCTCCGGAGTTTTCGGCGGGCGCGCGCGGCGATCTGTATGCAGCGGCTTTGCTGCTTTACGAACTGCTGGGCGGTGTGAATTCAACGGCAGGTTTTAAACCTGTGGAACCCGCTCATTTCTGGTCCGTTTTGGAGCGCGCGCTTTCTGTGGATCCCAAAGCGCGTTACCCGCATGCGGGGGCTTTTTTGGAGGCCTGGCGTTCGGCCTCGGCCAGATTGGGCGAGAAACGTTTGGTTTTGCCGCCATTAAAGCCTTCGCCGGCGCTGAAGCCTCAAAAACACGTCAGTACGGATCCCCCTTCTGTGGGCAGCGATGCGATTTCGGACGGTTTTTTGAGCGGAGAAATGCCTGCTGTTTCGAGTCGCGATTTTTTGGCTCTAAAGGAAAAAATAGAAGAAAAAAGTCTTTTGGTTCCGCAGGTTTGGGAGCCACCGCCGCCCTACGGGAATGTTCAGAACAGCGGTCTGAGGCAGCCTGAGCCCGTTTTTTCGCAACCCGTTTTGTCGCAAAAGGAATGGACGCCGCCGCCGTCGGTTTCCTCGGAATTGCTGTCTTCGCAGGAATGGCTTTGGTCTGTGCGGGTGCCTGAAAGCCATTTGATCCGCATCAATAACGAGCAAAATGAAGCGTATCAGTCGATCGTTCAGATTGAAGAAAAGCGTCTGGGGGCGGCCGTTGCAATGTCGAATCGCGATTGGAATGCTTTGAAACGCCTGGATTTATTTAAGGATTTGACTGAAGAGGAATGGCGCACGACGAAGCCTTGTCTGGATTGCCGCCAGCTGGAGCAAGCGGGGATGGTGATTTTTGACGCGGGCGAATTGCAGACGGCAGCTTATGTGGTGGGGTCGGGGCTGGTGGCGCTCGGGGCTGTGGATGAGCAGGGGCAATGGCAGGTTTTGCAGCAACTGAGCAAAGGGAGCGTGTTTGGTGAGCGGGCTTTGACGTTTGCGGGCAATCACGCGCTGCGCGCGGTGACGCTTCAATCCACTCGGCTCTATCGCATCGATCGCACCGCTTTTGAGTGCATTTTATGTGAAAAAACAGCGCTGGCGAGCAAGCTTCAGCGAGGGTTAGGCCAGATCCTCTGCGACCATTTACGCAAGTTAAATCAACAGTTTAAGCCGTCAGAAGGCTTGGGGAGCCAGCATGCCTTCAGCAAATGGAGCCGCCTGTTAGGGAGGGGAAAGTGAACGTTGCGGAGTTGCGCGGGCTTGAGCCTTTTTCGGATTTTGATGAAACCGAGCTGAGCCGGTTGGCCCATTGCATGCAACTGCAGGAGTTTACGCCGCTGTATCCGCTGTTTCATGTGGGCGATCCGGCCAGAAGCTGTTTTTTGCTGATAAAAGGCGAAGTTACGGTTGAGCTGGAGTCGGAAGGCGTGCGTCAGGCGGTCGCAGTGCTGGGGCGAGGGGAGTTGATCGGCCTGGTGGCGGCCATCGATGGGGGAACGCGGTCGGCCACTTGTATCGCGGGGCCGGATGGGGCGCGGATTGCGCGGTTATCGTACGATGATTTGGAGCATTTGCTGCAGCAGAACGATGCGATGAGTTGCAAGCTCTGGTCGATTCTTTTGAATAAACTCTCGCAAAGCTTATATGAAATGGAGCTCAAATGGGCCAGAACGGGCGGGCGATAGCGGGACTCAGAAACTAAAAAGCTTTAAGAATCGATGAGTTGGCGCAAATATTCGAGGGAAAGACTGCGCTCCTGGGCAAGTATCTGATCGATGGCGTTTGCCTCTGCGGGCATGAGTTTTGAGGGGGCCTGGTCGGACGCCTCATGCAAATCAAATCGTTCGATCAGTTGAACCAGCGCAGGATCGGTCTCTAACGCATTGATTTGATGAATAAAAACGCTCTTCTTGAATTGGGTTGCAAAGAGCGCACCGTGGAACGAATGGGTGACGACGGCCTGGGCATGCTGCATGAGAGAAAGCCATTCTGCGGGGCCGGCCGTGTGGATGAATCGGCTTTGGGGATGCGCCTTTTTAAAGGGATTCCGCAAGCCGTGAGGGGCGATGGCGAGAATGGGTAACCCAAGATTCTGAGAGAGTTTTTTGGCAAATGCGCTCATCTCGGGATGCGGCTTTACGGCGTAGTAAAAGATGTATTCAGAGGGCGTGGATACGGGCTTTGCAAAAGACGTCCATTCGTCAAACGAGAGCAGCGCGTTGGGATCGAGATGGACGGGAATTTCGCGTTGCAGCAGATCTCCGAGCAAGAGCGCCGCACTCTTTTCGCGCACCGAAAGATGCGCAAAATGGCGTAAATAAAAGTAAAAATCCTGCCTGACCGAGAGGGGTAACCGGGGGCTTCCAAAATGATCGCTGCCTAAGCTTGCGGCGTAGGCGTTCTTGCGGGGACCATCGGGCAAAAATTGCAGCAAAAACGTGGGATCATATTGAGAAATCGAAGGGTTCCAGACCTGATCGCCGCCGACAATAAATCGATCCTCCGGCCCGAAATGGGTGGAGAGTGCGACGTGATCCCGTAAGAACTGGTGAAATCTTGCGCGCTGAAGGCAGGCTGCGGGCAACTGAATCGCCTGGCTTAAGGTTTCGCGCAGGCTGCCCGGCCTGAAGAGCGGATATTGGGCCGCTTCGTGGGGATTTTGGTAGTCGTACACGAAGACTTGCCCCCTGGAACCGAGCAGCCGCGAGAGCACATGCGAGAGCGCGGTCACTTGCAGCACCGCGCCGAAATGGAGGGCGCGGTGAAAGGCGAGAAGGTGAATGTTCATGGGATGGGCGATGAGCTGCAATCGGTGACGACCACCGCGTTGCGCGTGTTGTTGGGGAAGCTAAAACCGCGCTTATTGGGCACAAAATAGAGGCAAACCAGATTCTCGGGCTGGATGGCGTTTGGCCAGAAAAGGTTTGAAATATCGTTGAAGCCACAACCAAAAAGCTCTTTAATTGCTTTGATTTCGCTTTCGCTGAATCCAACCGCTGCAGTCCATTCGCTGTTGCAGGCCAAAGCTTTTTGCTCTTCAAACTCAAACTGTTCGTAAGTGTCGTTGGAGCCGTGTTCGTTGGTTCCGCGCAGCGTGGCGCTGAATTGCAGGCTTGCGCAGCCTTGGATGGCGCCACCGGTATGGAAGTCGTTCCAGCATTGAGCGATCGCCTGGAAGAAGATCTTTTGGGCATCGGTGTTACCGCCCAGTTGATCGTACAGCCTGGTGCAATAACCGCTGGCGGTGCAATGCGGATGGGTAGGATTCACGATGCTGCAAACATCGTCATCGGTGCATTCAGAGCAGATGTGAAGCGAGGGATGGCAGAGCCAGTCGTCATTGCAGTCGCAATCCTCGATGCAATCGTCGCCCCGTCCCTTGTAGCAGCGTTTGTTGGCGCTGTCGCATGCGCTGACGATTTCGCAGTTGGCGCTCTTGTCGCATGCAGAGCTCTCTTCGCATTTTCCGCCGTCGGAGACGCGGCATTGAAGGTAAGCCTCGCTGCAGGTGAGGCCCGATCGCGCAGCGCAGGTTTCAAAGACGCTTAATTCGGGATCGCAGGGACTTCCAATATCGCCGGTGCAGGCGCCCTCTACGCAAACCTGGTTTCTGTGCGGGCATTCGTCGGTTTGACCGTTGCAGTTGTCGTCGATGCCGTTGCAGGTTTCGGCTGCGCCGGGGTTGATGGCCGGGTTGCTGTCGTCGCAGTCTGGGCCGCCTTTAGGACAAGCGCCGGTGCCGTATCCGTCGCCGTCTTTATCGACGCAGGTGCCGGTGCCTGGATTGGTGCAAGTCTCGTCGCCACCGAGACAATCATCGTCGAGGCCATTGCCGCAGAGTTCCAGTCGCCCTGGGTTGATGAGCGGGTTGCTGTCGTCGCAATCGCGCCCAAGGCAGCCTGCGCCAACACCGTAACCGTCGCCGTCGTTGTCGATGCAGTTGGCCACAGAAGAGAGCTGTTTTCCGTCGCAGTCATCGTCGATGCCGTTGTCGGCGATTTCGCGCGCGCCGGGGTTGATGTTGGGATTGTCGTCGTTGCAGTCCATGGCAAAGCAGCCGGAGCCCTCTCCATAGCCGTCGTGATCGTTATCTGTGCAATTTTGCGGGCAAATCATGTCGTCGCCATCGCAATTCTGGTCGATGTTGTCGCCGCAGATCTCGCTTACCCATGGGTGGATGTGGCAATTGTTGTCGTCGCAATCGGGGCCCAGGCAACCGGAACCTTCGCCGTAGCCGTCGTAGTCGAGATCGATGCAATCGGGCATCGTGATGCCTATACAACCGTCGCAGTTTTCATCTCTGCCGTTACCCGGAATTTCCTGGGCTCCGGGGTTGACGTCGGCCCTTCGGTCGTCGCAATCGCCGCCGCCGTTTTTGGGATCGGGGTTGCAGTTGATGTCTTCGTAGCCGTCATCGTCGTAATCGTTGCAACGGGAGCAGTCGGGATCCTCTAATCCAATCTTTCCGTTGCAGTTGTAGTCCTCGGAGCTGCTGCAGTTTTCGGCGCGTCCGGGATTGATCAATTCGTTGGTATCGTCGCAGTCGCCGCCGCCGTTTTTGGGATCCGGGTTGCATTTGGCATCCTGGAAATGATCGTCATCGAGATCGGGGCAGACTGGGGTATCGGGGACATCGATTCCTTCTTCGGGGACATCGACGTCAGCATCGGCAGCATCGGCGACAGCATCGGCGACAGCATCTTGTGCGGGAGCCCCGTCTGTGGCGTCGTTTGAATCGTCGTCATCGTCAGAGCCCGCGCAGGCACAGCAAAGGAGAGCAGAAAGAAAGAAAAGATTTGAAATGCGCATGATGATTTTGAGTATTTTTGAAAAATAATGCCTATTTTTGTCCAATTGGCGCACAGCTGCAAGCGTATCGCTTTTCGGATGTTGCGAGCGAAATAGAGGCGCGGCATAGTGGGGGTGAAGGGGTATCCGATCATGCTCAATCTCTATCTCACAACCAAAAAAACGCATTTTGTGCCTTCCGACGATGTGATAGAGGAGACGCTGCGCTATTTAAAACAATTGCTGATCATCGGAGAATATGACGAAAAATCGCAGAGTTATGCGCCAGGACGCGAGGTCGCAACGCTGTTTTCGCCCGATCCCTGGGAGGAGCTTCTGCCTGCGGAGCTGACCTTTGAAAACTTTACGGTGAGAGCTTTGGGGCCCGAGCGCTTTTTGCCCGAACGTCAGCTGGCGCCTGCGTTTTCTTCCACCTGCCGCATGTGTGGCGATCGTCTGGACGACAAGTCTCTCGATGCCGCTTTGGAGCGCCTGGCGTATTTTCCGGTGGATCGCTTCGTATATGACTGCCCGTCTTGCCGTAATGTGTTGGAATTAAAGGATATTAACTTCGGTCAGGCGACGGCGGTCGCGCGATTCTGGCTGTATATCGAAGGGGTTGCGACCTCGCGCCTGAACCATCCGCTGCTCGATCATCTGGCGCGATTGCTGGGGTTTCCGCTGCTCGTGGTGCCCGAGCATGTAGAGGACGAAGAAGGCTGGTTTTAGGTTGATGCAGCTGGAGTTAGGTGGGTTTTCGGCTGTGTTCGGGCTTTTGTTCCACCTGAACGCTGAGCCTGAGGCGCTCTTTGCCGCGGGCGACCAGCATGTCGACCTGGCTGCCCGGAGTGGTAGAAGCCACCAGCCAGGGTAACGCGGACTCGTTGGTGACCTTTTTCCCGTTGAATTCCAGGATGATATCGCCTTCCTGCAGGCCGATGCGCTCGGCAGGGCTTTGAGCGACGACGGATTTCACCCTGGCGCCTGTGGGCTCCGCAAGTCCGGCTGCCGCAGCGGTTTTGGGCGGTACGGGCTTGAGATAGAGTCCGATGTAGCCGCGATGAAAGACCCCTTCTTCGATGAGCGCGCGCACGATGACTTCGACGCGATCGATGGGGGCTGCAAAGGAGACGCCCTGGCCGCGATCGAGGGTGGCGGCGTTGACGCCGATGACGAGGCCTGAGCGATCGAGCAGCGGTCCGCCGGAGTTTCCGGGGTTGATGGCGAGATCGGTCTGGATGAAACCGGAACGGGCGGCTTTATTGGCGTTTGCGCCGTAATAGGAGGTGCTGCCGTCGGGCAGACTGCGGCCCAGAGCGCTGACCACGCCGATGGTGATCGATTGATCGAGACCGTAAGGGTTGCCTACGGCGGCGATGGATTGCCCGGGATGCAGGTTTGAGGCGTCGCCGCGGGGAAGGGCGGATAAGTTGAGCTGGGGCACCGATAAAACCGCGAGATCGCTGTCGATGTCGTAGGCGATGAGCTCGGCTTTGAGGACGCGGCCTTTGGCGGTGCGCACGCGGTGCGTCGGGGCGATGGTGACGACGTGAGCGCTGGTGACCACGTGGTTGTGGGCGTCCCAGACAAAACCGCTGCCCACTTGCCTGGCGTTAAAGCGCCCGTTGATGATCTCGCCCGCACCGATGGAGACGACCGAAGGGGCGATCTGATTGAAGACCGACTCGTAGTCAAAACACTGACAATTCGCTGTGTTTTTAATAAGTTGCGGAGCTGGCGCTTCGGGCGTGACCGGGGAAGTTTTGCATCCGCAGGCGAGGAGCCCCATACAGAAGAAGGTGAGTTTCATGGCGAATCAGCGCGCCTGATCGATGTGAGCGCCGTCGCCGTCGCG
>DBWM01000045.1:0-17818 GCA_002309015.1 Myxococcales bacterium UBA1238
TCGGTCAGCTTCTTCCAGCCTTCCCAGTCGTTTTCGTCGAGGCCGTCTTCGATGGAGACGATCGGGTACTTGGCGCAGAGATCGGCCCAGTAGTTGACCATTTCATCGGAGGTCAGGGACTTGTTGTCGCCGGCGAGGACGTACTTGCCGTCGTTGTAGAATTCGCTGGAGGCGGCGTCGAGGGCGATGCAGACATCTTTGCCCGGAACGTAGCCGGCGGCGTTGATCGCTTCGATGATCGCCTTCAGAGCGGCTTCGTTGTTCTCGAGGTTGGGCGCAAAACCACCTTCGTCGCCGACTGCGGTGTTGAGTCCCTTGCCCTTGAGCACCTTCTTCAGGTTGTGGAAGACTTCGGCACCCATGCGGAGCGCTTCGCGGAAGCAGTGAGCGCCGACGGGCATGACCATGAATTCCTGGATGTCGACGTTGTTATCTGCGTGCTTGCCGCCGTTCAGGATGTTCATCATCGGGACGGGCAGGGTGCGGACCATGGGGCCGCCGAGATAACGCCAGACAGGCATGTCGTAGTAATCGGCAACGGCGCGGGCAGCGGCGATGCTGACGCCGAGGATCGCGTTGGCGCCGAGCATGTCTTTGTTTTCGGTGCCGTCGATGCCGAGCATCAACTTGTCGATTGCGCGCTGATCTGCGGCATCTTTGCCGATCAAAGCGGGTGCGATGTTGGTGTTGACGTTTGCGACGGCCTTGAGCACGCCCTTGCCCAGGTAACGGCTCTTGTCGCCATCGCGGAGTTCAAGCGCTTCGTACTCACCGGTGGAAGCCCCGGAGGGAACCATGAAACGGCCCTTGGCACCGCTCTCAAGAGTAACATCAACCTCGACGGTGGGGTTGCCACGGCTGTCGAGAATCTCGCGCGCTTTGATATCAGAAATGAGCGTCATTTGAAGAACTCCTATTAGAAGGTGGTGTGTAAATAATCCATCTGAGCCGTTCTTGGAAGTCTGCATTTGCGTCTGGTGCCGATTTTTGTTGCGTCTGTGAGAGGCTTGAATCAAAGATGGCGTTTAATTTCAATGGGTTGAATGCGTTTGGATGAGGCTTTGCGAAAACGATTGAATGCGGAATTCTGCAGCTTTGCGAACGTGAGCATAGGGTTTTGCCGGCATCTTGGTTAAAATCGTCTTTTCGATTGAAAAGGATGGTGAAAATGAGGCACGCATTTTTGAGGACCGCTGTGGTGATCTGGGCAGGTTCAGGGCTTTCGGCTTGTGCGGACAGCAGCGAGAGCAATCACGCGCCGGAGCTGTTACCCATTGAAGAAGCTGAATTTAAGGTGAACCAGGGTGGCTCGATCGATCTTTATGCGGCCGATGCGGATGGCGATAAGCTGACATGGTCGTTTACGATCGATCCGGAGCCGCCTACCCAGACCTCGGGCCTCTCGGGCAAGCCGGCCATCACCGCTTTGTCGAAAGAGCACGCAAGATTTACCTGGACGCCAGGCGTGGCGGACGCGAAGGCAGCAGCATCTGCACCCTACAGCGTCGTGGTGAAGGTTACAGATGAGCATGGAGCCGAAGATTCCGGGCGGTTTGTATTGACCGTGGTCAACGATGGCGGTGTAAGCAATGGAAATGTTTTAAGATTTATTGAACCACAGGGCGCCGGTATGGCGGTGGATTTGAGTCAGACCAACTGCATTAAAGATCTGCCGGTCACGGTCAAAGGCGATCAGATTCCGGCCGACGAAGTGCAGGTCTGGATGGCGGATCCCATCCTTGAAGGCGCGACGCTTAAGGGCTGGGGCAAGGAGCGCAAGTTTTCCTGGTGTCCTCCGGCGGAGCTGCTCGACAATTCGCTCAACCACGCGGTCATTTTTGAAGCTTCGCAGGCCGACAGCGAGCTGAACGTGGAAAAGCGGTTTTGGTTCCGTTTTAAGCGACCGGCCGCAGCCCTTTGCCCAGGCACCGCTCCCGTGATTTCCCATCAGGCACCGAGCGGTTTTACGGGCGCCCTGAACTATGAGATTAAAGCAAAAATCACCGACGATATTGGATTTAAGGCGCCGCCCTACTTGATCTTCAGCAGCACTGAGCCTCAAAACGGCGATACTTCGGGCTGGCCTTTGGTTGATTTTAAATCTTTAGGTCAGAATGAATGGTCCGCCGAGATCCCCAACCTAAATCTGGCGGATGGTGAAACTGCGCGAATTTATTACCAGATCATTGCAACCGACAACGACGATCACACGGGGACTACCTGCGATCATACGACCGAAAGCGAGATTCTGAGCTTTTCGGTGAAAGGTGGCCAGGCAGAAGGGGAAACATACGGTTTTTGCCATTCCTGCGTTTCGGATGCTCAGTGCGGTGGTGCCAAAGACGCCTGTGTGCCTCTGAGCGGAGGGGCTTTTTGCACGCTCGCCTGCGTGAACGGCCAATGCGATGCCGGATCCGTCTGTACGTCTTATGAAAGCGTCGACGGCGTGGTTTCGGAGCAATGCCTGCCTTTGGGACTCACCTGCAGCTCGGGTTGCGTGATAGATGATTTTGATGCCGCAGCGAGAAACAATTCTGAGGAACTGGGCACTCGCATTCCCGCTGGTCAATACGAGCATTTAAGCATTTGTAGCGGTGATCAGGACTTCTTTAAGGTTCACGTTGAGCAGGGACAAAAAATCGTTGCCAGGATTGAGTTTAACAATGCAGATGGTGATCTCGAAATGGCGATGGCGATGCCCGGCGATGCTCATTATTTGTATCAAAGCCAAAGCGAAAACGATTTTGAACAGGTGCAGGAAAAATGCATCGCGCAATCCGGCGATGCCGATATCGTCGTTTACCCCTATGAAACCAATGAAAATGAATATCGCCTGATCGTTGAGATTGGCGAGGGGGAATGCGGCGCTGTTTGCGAAAATGACATGTATGATATCTACGGAGGCAATGATTCGCTCGATTACTCGATCGAGATCGATTTACCTTTCTTCAAAGAAAACCTGATGATTTGTCCGGATGATGTGGATTACTTTAGTTTTAATGCAACCGCTGGCGAAATCATCGATATGATGATCGAGTTCGTGCATGGGGAAGGCGATCTCAATTTAGCGCTCTACAATGCCTCGGGCACGTTGCTGGAGCGCTCTGATACTTCGCGGGATTTGGAGATGATCGAGTATCAGATGCCTGAAACGGGCAGGTATCTGGTCGAGATAGCGGGCGTTTCTTCGTCCATGGCCAACAGCTACAACTTATGGGTGGATCGCTATCAGGTTTCATCCTGCGAAAATGATTCCGATTGTCCTGCGGGCAGTTACTGCGCTACCGGCACTTGCCGGGATGATGCTTGTGCGGCATTGACGGGCGACTGCTTCAATGAGCATGTCTGCGTATCCAACGTTGCTGGCTCCGATTTGTCTGTAGTGGGCGGGATTTGCGCCCTGCGCTGTGAATCGCAGTCCGATTGCCGACCGGGTTACGCCTGCAAACGTTTTGAAGATTACACATGGGCTTGCGCGCCTTCGGGAACGGCGGGGATCGGTGAACGATGCGAAACCTTTAAAGACTGCGCGGGCGTGCGCGTTTGCTTAGGGACGTTTGGCGGTTATTGCGCCACCGGCGGCTGCGACGATGAAGAGATCGATTTCAACTGCGAGGGCGGTTCCAGCTGCGTCGATTATCTGGGATATCCGGTCTGCTTAAAGAACTGCAGCAGCGTGGGTGATTGCCGGGCAAGTGACGGGCAAAGCTGCGAACTCTCGGGAGAAAACAAAGTATGCATGCCATAAAAAGAAGCGTAACTCTTTGTTTTTTGAGCATTTTTTTATGCTTTGCCGCTTGCAGTGCTTCGCAGGATGAAGAGATCGATGCTGCGGTCGAGAGCCTGCGGTTTTCCCTTCAGGATTTACAGGTCGATTATCTTTTGCCAGGTCGGCAGTTAGAGGTAATCGGCGAGGGCTTTTTAGAGCAGGCGACCTATCGCGCGCAGCTGGAAGGTCAGGTCAACGATCAGGCGGTCAGCGTGGAATTGCCCATTGCGTATCGCGATTATCAAACCCTGTTGCTTCAGTTTTCGTCGGAGTTTTCGCAGCAGGAAGGCGATTTGAATGCGGTTTTGCGCGTGCAGATGTCGACAGGGGGAAAAAACGGTGAGGCTGAATGCGCATTAAAAGGCCGCTGGGTCAAAGAGCTTAAGCCTTCTATCCTGAGTGTTGACAACGAAATTTACCCTGCAACTGCCATTTCGCTGCGAGGTGAAAAGTTTTTAAATCCGGATGAAGGCCATTTGTCTTTTGAGCTCAAAGGGCAGTTTCAGTCTCAGGCGACGGGGGCCATTGAGGAGATTTCAGGGACTCAGATTCCCGGCGAGCAAACGAACCGGGAACAGGCAAAACTGATTTTAAATCCACAGGTTATGGGCATTCAGCCGGGCCGGTTCAAGGGGCAGCTGCGCGCGGTTAACGAAGGATCGGGCTGGTCTCAGGCCGGCGATTGGTTCGATGTGGATTGGACGTTAAAAGCACCTCAAATCGAATATTACACAGAGTCCGCCAGCAGAGGTCAGAAGATTTTGATTTCAGGAGCGGGCTTTTTAGGGGGTGATTGGGGTGGAGTGACGACCGTGACCCTGAAGGGGGAATTTCAGGGAAAGGATAAAAGACAGCTGATAGAAAAGGAGTTAAGCCCCGATTGGTTGAATGGGCAACTCCTGCAGACCGAAATGGAAGTGGAGTTTGATGACGATTGTCAGAGCGATGATTTGGGCGCTCAGGCGGGTTGGGTCAGCGGGACGTTGTTGCCCAGCATCGAGTGGAACGGGCAGCAGGTGAAAGGGGAGGCGGTCTCGCTCGAATTTGAAGTTTTGCCACCTAAGCAGGTGATTTGGCTGCGCTTTTTGCCCGCTTTTACAGATTCTCTGCGCATCTTTGGATTAAGAAACTTTAGCCTTGAGATTAAAAACAGGATCGCCGAGGTGGTCAATCGCGATTATGAGGGCATCAACCTTGAGATCCGCCTGACTGAGCCCGAGGATTTTGCGCGCTACGCGATCGTCGAAATCGGGGGGCCCGATCCCAATGCGCAAAACTATTTTGGCCTCGACAGCACGCCAGGGTTTGATGACTGCAACGCGCGGCTGGATGATCACCTGGCGGGTGCAAACTGGGATGGTGGCGGCTATGGTGGCATTTTTGTTGAATCTTTTTTGCAGCTTTCGCCCAAATATGCCATTGCTGAGACGCCCTTAACGCATCCTAAGTTTGATGAGATATTCGATATTTTTATGCAGCAACCTGCTGAAACCGATGAGCTGAACGGTCCAAGGAAGGATGAGCTGGAACTCGCCATTCGCGTGCTGGGCAATCTGGTGGGGAATACGGTGACGCACGAGGTGGGGCATACCCTGGGGCTGACACGTGAGCCTGGTTGCGGTCTGTATCACAATGCGCCGGGCGATTTTCAAATCATGGACTGCGGCGTGGACCGGCCTTTTTTGGAACGCGCAGAGTTGGTTGAAGGCTTTGAGGGCCGACCGGCGGTCTGGTTGCCTGAAAACCGAGAGTATTTAGAAATGATATTGCCAATGCAGTAACTGCGCGCTTTTTATGGAGAAATGGAATGCTTAAATTTGACCAGGTGGTGCCCAATCGCGGTTTGCTCAACTGGCGTTATTCGTTTGAAGTGGAAACGAGCGAAATTTTAGGTCTTGCGGGGCCCACAGGTTCAGGAAAGTCAAGTCTGCTCTCGATTGCTGCGGGCGAGCGGAGTCCCATTCGGGGACGAGTGGTGCTCGACGAACGCGATGTGACGCGATCGGCTGAAAAACTGCGTGCGGTTGCGGGTTTTTTGCCGGAAGATTTGCCTGGGCCTTACGATTTGCCGGCAAAAGCCTGGCTTTCGCTTTGGGCTGAGCTCGATTTGGTCACGCCTTCGGAGTTTCGCTCGCGGCTGGAACGCGCCATTTGTTACTTCCCGCTCTCTTCCGAAGCCTTGTCGACGCAGGTGGCGCATCTCTCCAAAGGGGAACAAAAAAAGCTGGGATTACTGAGGCTTTGGTGCAAAAAGCCGCGACTTTTTGTGCTCGATCACCCGAGCGCTTACCTCGACGGATTCGGTCTGTTCGGCCTGGCGAAAGCCTGCCAGGAACTGGCTCGGGAGCATGTGACGATTTTGCTTGCAGAACCGGTCCCTTACCTGTTGTCAAAGATTTGTGATCGCGTGCTCTATCTGACGGACGGGGCGGTCCAGAGTCTCGATCAAAAAGCGAGTGCAGATTCGCATTTTGTGGATTTGCAGCTGGCTCGCGTTTTGGGATGGTCGTGAAATGTGGGTTTCAATCAGGCTTTGGCCGCGTTTGTTGCGCAAAGCGGAGCGCGGCCGTGGTTTGCTGATCTTCCTGTCTTTGGTACTGATTCCTTTATTTTGTCAAATTGCTCTCAGCCATCGGCCCATTTGGCAGTCCAATTCGGATGTGGCTGCGGGGGAGCCTTATTTTGTGCCCGTAATCTGGCCCTGGGCAGTGCATGTCTGGACTTTTGTCATGGCGCCGGCGGTTGCGCTCTACGCTTCTACGATTGCTCCTGATGAACCGAAATATCGCTTATTTGGCGGGGTGTTAGGCGGTTTTTTGGGGGCGTTTATGGCCTTGCTCGCGGCTTTATTGCCCAGCTGGTGGCTTTGGCGTTTGGGAGTGGCGCTGCAGGCGAGCGATCTCTTTAAGGGCGCTTTCGCTTTGATGGTTGCCGGGGGCGTTTCAGGCGGTTGTTCGGCGAAATGGCCGGGACTTTTACCCATGTTTCTGGGGAGTCTGGTGGGGCTTCTTTGCGCCTATAAACTGATGTAACTCTCTAAAATAAAAGCGCTTTTACTGATCGCTCCAGCGGGCAACCTCGCAATAGAGGGTGGTATTTTCAAGCGCCTGAGCTGTTCGGTTGCCGATCTCTTGTCCATCGGCGCCTTTTTCGACCGTCGCCCAGGAACCTCTCGTGATTTTATATTCGAATGAGTCCTGAGGCGGGATGCTGATCAGGTTGGTCCAGCGGCCATCTGAGCCCAAATGCAGCGGAAACATTGCGTTTTCTTCCCAGCTACCCAGCACACCGAGATCGCCTGACACGTAAATCGTCGCATCTGCGGGCGTCGTATTGGGAACACCCACCGAAAAAGTGATCGACACGGGCGTCTGCACGCTGACTTCGAGGCTGGCACCTAAGGCATCTAAATGGGCAGAAATTGTTGCGGTACCTGATGATATAGCGTCGAGCCTTCCTCCGTCGATGCGGACCACCTGTTCGTTTGAGGAATGCAGATTGGAGAGCAGCTGGACGGGCCAGTAGAGGGTGCGATTGGGGCAGACGGCTGTGTTTCCCCAGGCGGTCTTTTGGCCGGTGAAGAGCGAGCCGTAGAGATGCAGTTTGAGGGCGTGAGGCGTTTCGGGTTCGCCAAATAAGAAACTGAGCACCGAAGGCAGGCGGCGCGCCCAGGTGGCTTCGTTGTGGAATCCGCCCACATCTTCAAAATAAGCGATGCGATCGTTGTAAGTGAGTCCGCGAGCGAGCAAGGCGTCGAGCAGCTGGCGGGATTCGCTGAGCACCTGATTTAACCCGTCGCCGTCGGGATCTTCGCCCTCCTCGGCATTTTCGGCGCTGCCGCCGTCAAACCAGAGTCGAGTGCCTTCCGTTAAATTCTGAGCGATGTCGTCGGCCCATCCGAGCGCTTCTTCGTTGTTCCAGAACAGAGAGTTCGAAAGCGCGCCGATGCGTCCGAAAACGCCGGGATGGCGGGCTAAAATATAGAGCGAGACCAGGCCGCCGAGGGAGGATCCGATGAGTCCCGTATGCTCCATTTCGGGCATGGTGCGCAGGCTGTAATCGATGTAAGGCTTTAATTCTTCAATTAAAAACTGCGCGTAAGCTTCTGCGCCGCCACCGTCGTGAAAGCGTTCGTCCCGGCTTGGGGTGTAGTCGTAAATGCGCTGCTCCGTGCTGTAAATCCCCACAACGATCATTTTGGGGATGCGTCCCATGCGGCTCCAGGAGTTTACGGTTTCGTCCACTTCCCATTCGGTGCCGTAGGTGGCGAGCTCGTTGCGGAAAAGGTTTTGGCCGTCGTGCATATAGAGCACAGGGTAGCGTTCCTGATTGCCGTAATCGTTGTAGCCGTCGGGCAGGTAGATGATGACTTCGCGGGTGCCGTTTAATTTTTGAGAGGGGAATGCCCGGATCTGGTGGTAGCGGCCGCTGATTTCGACATGGACTTCTGGCGGCTCGTAACTGCTTGAATCTACGTCGGTTTCAGAGTCTAATGGCTGAGAATCCGGTTCGGCATCCGGTTCTGAATCCGGTTCGGCATCTGGATTTTGCGCATCGAGTTCGGCGTCCTGTTCTGCATCCGCCGGGGCTTGCGCGTCCTCCTGGGCATCCTGCGGGGAGGCTGCATCCAGATGGGAGATGGGCGGGAGAGCACTGTCGGGTGTCGTATCGGGAAGCGAATCTTCATCGCAGGCGGCAAAAAAACAGAACGCAATCAAATAAGATAACTGTGCAATTTGATTAAAGATTTGCTTCCTCATTTGCATGGATTGCCGGACCTTTTAACTCATTTGTTTTGTTGAAAAATGGACCAGGACTTGAGTTTTTCTTTGAGCTGCTCCTGCGTTTCATCGTCTTTTTGAAGCTGTTCGATGCCGTTTTTCACCTGCGCTTTAGCGGCGGCCTTGATGCCATCCAGGTCGCAGATTTGCTCGGCCAGCGCGGTCTTGAGCTCGGTGGGGAGGGCTTTGACCAGGGTCTCGGGTTCGATTTTGGAGACGAGATGCTCGATGGCCCAGCTGCGCATATCGATGCCTTTATACTGGCCGATGCCGTAGCCGCAGGCGCCGATGCCTGCGAGCATGATGATCCCCCATACGACAGCGCTGATGCCTTTGTGGATCATGCGCAAAAAGCCCATGAGGGCGAAGATGCCGCCGACGATGGCGATGATGAGCATCAGGGTTGAGTTTTCGATGGACATGGTTTGAACTCCTGAAAAAACGAAAGCGTTATCACCAAATTGCACCCATTTCGCATGGGATTCTACATCTATAAAGCGAAATGAGCTAAAGATGAGATTGACCCTGCTGCGAAAGCTTGATAAGTGATTGATAATATTTGATTTTATTCTTCAATTGGAGTTGCTCGCTCGTCTTTAAAAGAAGCTCTGCCCATTGCGGATGCAGCAGGATTCGATCCTGAGAGATCACCCAGATAGGCTCTAACCCCGCGATTTGTAATTGAATTTTTCGCCGAAATGCGAGCCGTTGCTCGGCGGGAAGCTTTGTGGGGTAATGGTAAGCTTGGTCTAATGCGCGATAGAGCGATTGAATCGCAGATTCTGCTTTTAAAAAGACCGGTTTCGTGGGATGCGCTTCGAGTTTTTTGAACAGATTCAGTAAATTCTGAGCCTGATTTTGAACTTCGGTGGCCGTGATCCCAGACGCTCGCGATTGGGGGTGCGCTTCGGCTTGGGCAGACAACATCAATAAGCAAAAAAGTAAAATGCGCATCGTTAGATCCTTTTCGCTTGAGAGTGTGTTGAAATCTGCTTTGAATGCAAGGCGCTTTTTGAGAGAACCCTTTATGAACGCATCGGCCGGTGGGGGAGATGGTGAACGCTTTAAAATGGGAATTCCTGTTGATTTTAGCCTGGTTATATGTGCTGCCCTGCTTGGCTGATGCGCCTTTGAAGGACGACTCTCCGGCGATTCTTACGCTTTCTGGTCCTGCGGTGCCCTATCAGAGGGTTGAATTTCGGTTTGAAAAACAGGGCGATCTGGTCACTTTAACGGTGATCAAGCAGCATGCGTCTCCTTTTGGGGCACAGGACGGAATGGCGCTGTTAATGGAGGAAGAGTGGAACGAAATTGTTCAACAATTACAAGATGTTTGGTCCTTTAAACAGAGTCAGAAGAAGAATGCCTTATGGCGCTGGTCTTTGACTTTTAGAGGGCAAACCAGGCATTGGGATGAGCCGGAACTGACCGTCGAAGGATTGGGGGAACGCTTACAAAAATTGCAGCGCTGGTGCGAGGAGCGGGTGCCGATACCCTTTGAAGATCAACTCCTTTTGCCCGAAGAATCGGGACGTCTGAGGGTGCTCACCTGGCCTAAGGCGAGCGTGTTTGTGGATGGAATCGGTTTTGGAGAAACGCCCGTCGTGCGCTGGATGGAAACGGGAACGCATCAAATTCATTTGGAAAATACGGAAAATGACTCCAAACTGGATTTGGAAGCGCAAGTGGAAAAAGGGCGCTGGACGGATCTGGAGATCGACCTGAAGTAGGGTCAAAACACGGGAGAAGGTATGGAAGCTGGGGCAAGCAAATTGCAGGAAGCGTTGGCCTGCAGGCAGGCGGCTGAAGCCGATCGACTGGCTCAGGAAGCGCTCGATTTGACACCCAATTTATCCGGTGCGTTTGTTCTGAGAGGAAAGCTGGCGGCCGATCGGGGCGATGCCCTGACCGCAGTGCTCGCTTACTATTGGGCTTACAACAGCGGGGATCACTCGCAATCGATCCGCAACTTATTGGCGGTTGCGTTTCAAGTTCTTGGATTTAAAGAATTATCAGCACGCCTGGCGGATACGTCTCAACTTCAGCAATCTGAATATCAGGCATTTGCCAGCATGGTTTATGCGCAACGGGAAGCGCTTTGGCCTGCGCTGAAACAAAAGCAGAAGCCCCCCAGGCCCGCATCTGCAACTCCGGCAGCCGCAGCGATTTTACCCAATCGAAGCACGGTTTCTCCGAAGTCTTTGCAGCCCCAGGAACCGCGATCCAACACGGCGCCACTTTCGGCTCCGACCAAGCTGGCCAAGCTCAATCTGGTGCGCAATGCGGTGACTCAGATTCCGGCTGCGGCAGAAGTGGTGCATTTTGAAGCGATGCCCACTGAACCCGATCTGCAGAGTAAGGAAGTAAAATCTCAAGAAAAACAACAGACTGAGGCTCCTTCGCAGGAACGCATCCGGCATATTCAAAGCGAACTTCCGGATTGGCTCGATGCCCCCGCCTGTGCGGAGCGCCTGTCGCTTCAGGTGGCGCCTTGCGATTGGCTGGAGGCGAATTCGGGCGGGAGCGGGTTGCCCCGGATGGAGATCGAGCAATCGCCCTTTTTGGCGGTGGATCCGGGAGAGTTGAATGTGGAGGCGCGCTCGCCGGTGACCGGTCGGCTGATGTGCAAAGAGGAGATCGAGCTTCAGCGCATTGGCGCCAGCCTGCCGCAGTTTGAACTGGAATTTCAACCACTTGAGGCGCTTTCATGCTTTGATGAAAAATATCGGAAGGGGCTTTTGTTTGCGGTCAAAATTCCGGGCCCTGTGCTCTCTGTGGGTGGACAGAATCCTTATCAGCTTTGTGCCCAAATTGCGCTGGGGGTGGGCGATCAACTGTTGCTGCAGGACTTGTCGAAGGCGAATGCCGCGCCCATTGCACTCCCGTTTGCGAATTTTAAACGCATCGATCTCTTTGAAGATGGCGGGCAACTGACCTGTTGTTTGCTGGATGGTCGAAAATTACACTTTGATTTAAGGGGATTACGCGCCAGAAGCCGGCAGGGGACTCAGGCGCTGATCGATGCGGTTGTGCAACAAATGGAGCGTCTGGGGCCTGTTGCCTAGAGCATTTCAAAAATGAGCAGGCAGACTGAGGCCTGAAGCGCCCACCCTCACGCCTTCCGGAAGGATTATTTTCGCTTATTTTTAGGTGTAGAAGCCGCTTTTTGAGCGGATTTAGGCGTTTTGGATGCCCCCTTTTTGGGGGCTTTGAGGGGCGTTTTTTTAGGCGCGATCGGCTCGGGGGCATCCTCGTCAGAGGGATCAAACCGCGGCTGTGACGGAGGATCGGCTGCGGTTTGAGATGTGGTCTGCGGTGTAGTCTGAGATGCGGTCTGAGATGCAGACACTTGTTGATTTTCAGCAGGTTGTGCGATTTCTGGCTTGGGGAGTGATGCTCTGGATGCGCGCTTTGTCAGATCGGTAAAATACCATTTGAGCGTATCGCGTGCGATTTCAGGTGCATGCTGCCACCAGCTGTCGTCGTTGGCGACCATGACAGCAAGCGCGATTTGGGGATTCTCAACCGGCGCATAACCGATAAACCACGTATACGAGATGATCTTGGGGCCGTTGCGATCGAAGAGGCTGCCTGTTTTGCCGCCTACCGTGATGTGTGAGAGAGCGCTCGGCCATTCCTTAAAAGCTTTTTGGGCAGTGCCCTTGCGGATGGTTTCGGTCAGCATCTGGCGCATGAGGAGGGCTTGATCGGCGGTCATGGCACGGCTGACGGGGTTTGATTTGGGGGCTTCAATGATGCGACCGTCGGGGGCATAAACGCGTTCCACCAGGATGGGCTGTGGGATCTGACCGTCTCCTGCGATGGCGGCTGCGATCAATGCTGCGTGAAGAGGGGTGAGCCTTGTGTGATAAAAACCGGCCGCCATGCGCGCGCGCTCTAAATCGGAGCGGGGAACCTGGGCAATGCTCGCGTCTGTGAGCAAATCAAAAGGTATGACGCGGTTAAAACCAAAGCGAAAGACGGCATTTTCAAGATCTTCCCGGCTCAGGCGCTGGTTGGTTTGCAAGGCAAAATAACCGTTGTTACTGGTGGCTAACGCCTGGGCGAGATCGCTTTGAAGGGCATTGGGTTCGGGAGTCTTCAACTGGTCTTTGGTGATGCGCCGCGAGGCTGCCGTATAACGATAGTTTTGCTTGTAATTAAAAGACGGTGTATCGAGTAAGGCGGTTGCGGTGATCACTTTGATGAGGCTTGCGGCGGGCGCTAAAGCGCGCAAGGCGATGTGGGTGGGGTGGCCTTCCTGTTCACTGGGTGAAATGGGATGATTCGTCACATTGCGTTCGGCTAACGTGAGCAACCGGGCTGAAGGGATTTCGATGGCGACAATGGCCCCAAAAGGCACGCGTGCGCGGTTGAGCAGATCGATGGCTTTGCGCTGAAACGGTGGATCGAGGGAGAGTTCGGCTGTCCATTGGTGCCCCAAATCGCCCTGATAATGCCCGTCTTTTTCGAAAATTTGCTCGAACTGAAGCTCGCCTGGACGGGACGGAACGATATGATGAGCAACATTCGCTTTGATTTTCGCTAAGTTATCGTCTTCATTGGGGGCGTCTGATGCATCTGCATCCTTATGATTGTCGGATTCCGCTTCTGGTGGGGTTGCGCCGAAGACTTCATCTTCCGAAAGCTCAAACAGTTCATCGTCGCTGGGCGCCTTCTCTTCTCGGTGATCTCCCTCTTCGAAGGCGTGCGACGGTGTGATGGCATCGATGTCAAAAGGAGTGGATTGGAGGGAAATTACGCGTGGCTGAGGCGGAAAATGAAAAGGTTCGCCCGATTGCCAGATCCAGAATGCGAGGATTGCATGCAACAGCACAACATGGCTGATGACCAGCCAGGGCGATAAGATAGGATCGGTCTTCACAGTCGTCTCCAAAGGTGGGGGCAAACTAGGCGACATCAAAAAAGGGTGCAAGCTCTTTTTGTTTCATCCTGTTTTGATTTTGAAAATGGTAGATGGGTCTTTAAAAGAGGATGTTTTCTGGATTGAAAAGATGTTTAAAATTAGGCAGTTATGAAAATAATGGATGAGGCCTTAAAAAAGGCTTGCGTCTATAAAAAAACGCTGTATACTCCGCTGGCGTTTGCGGCTTCTTAGCTCAACTGGTTAGAGCGAGCGGCTCATAACCGCTAGGTTTGGGGTTCAAGTCCCTAAGAAGCCACTGACAAATCCTTCCTGGTTCGGCTAGGAAGGATTTTTTTTAGCTACAAAGCGAGCTTTCTATGCTCACGGGAATCGAAGCGCTCTCGCTGCATTGTTGTCGTCGCATCCTTTGCGGACCGATGTTGCATTTCCTGTCAAGCGCGCTTTTCTTCTCTTTCCTTCCTCTTCAAAAATTCAACACCATCGAAAACACTTTCTCCTGGGAGTTCATCACATGTTCAAGATGTTTCAACTGATTTGTGCTTCTCTTGCGGCAGCATTGTGTCTCTGCTCCTGCGACGATGACGACGACAATCCTTTTGGTAGTATGTCATGTGGAGATGTTTACGAATGTGCTACGAAGACATGCAAAGCAGACATAACAGACAAAAGCTGCGTGACAAAATGCGAGCAGCAGGGGACAGAGCAAGCTCAAAAACTGTTTCAGGCTGTGACTTCTTGTTTGAGTAAATGCTCGGGTATGGATTGCGCTGATTGTGGTGATGTCATATTGACTTGCGTGGAAGATAAGTCCGGAAATTCCACTCAATGTGATGGCGGATCCTGCAATGACTACGTTATGCCGGATATATGGACCGAGACCGGAGACGAGCTTTGCTCCGATGGGCATGACAATGATGGTGATGGACGTGTCGACTGCAACGATAACAGCTGCTTGTATAATCCTGAAGTGACCGTCTGCAAGAAGAGGCATTATCCCAAATCTCGCGAGAATACAGATGAGCTCTGCCAAAACGGTATTGATGATGATGATAACGGGTATGTAGATTGTCAGGATAATTCTTGTCGTCTGAATGTAGATGTGAAGGTTTGCGGCAGCGTCTTGGCTGAAAACAGCGATGAACTCTGCTCAAACTACATCGATGATGACATGAATGGTCATACAGACTGTGATGACAATGCCTGCAAGTACAACCCGTGGATCACGGCCTGCGCGATTCATCGCGGTGAATTTACCTTTAAACAATGCAAAGATAATGTCGACAACGACGGGAATGGCTATACCGATTGCGCGGATTACAGTTGCCAATATAACTTCTGGGGGAACTGCAATAAAGCTGCTGTTTCTTTGTCAGAAGCGGGCTATTGCATGGATACCCTCGATAATGATGGCGACGGCAAGACAGACTGCGACGATCCGGATTGCATGAGCGCCTATGTCTGTAATCCGGTAGAAGAAAACACCAACGAGCTTTGCCGCGATGGAAAAGACAACGATTATAACGGTTATACCGACTGCGATGATGCGAATTGCCAACATGATAGAGATGTTACGATTTGTGGCGTAAAGGAAACCACAAACGCGCTTTGCTCCGATGGCGTCGATAACGATTTTAATGGTGTTATCGACTGTAACGATCGCAATTGTGTGCCAAAAGGTGATTGCGCGACCGTGACCGTCTGCAGATCTCAAACACAGGAAGCCGAGAATACAAATGAGCGCTGCTCGGATGGCTTAGACAATGACTGGAATGGGTATATTGACTGTGAAGACAGAGGCTGCGCGCCCAGCGGCGACAATGTGAGCGTGACCGTTTGCAGAAGTGAGACCAAAGTAGAAGAAAATACCGATATTCTCTGCAACGATCTGCTGGACAACGACTGGGATGGCACCATTGACTGCAAGGACGATGATTGTGCAAACGCAATGCCTTGTCTTGTGGAAAACACAAATGAGCTTTGCAACGATGGGATCGATAACGACTTCGATGACAAGATCGACTGCGCCGATTCCAACTGCGCTTATCGCTCGAGCGTGACTGTTTGCGGCACCGTTGTAAAAGAAGACTCCGACGAGCTCTGTTCCGACAAAATTGATAATGATTTCAATGGGTATACCGACTGCGAAGACTCCAATTGTGTTCCCAATGATCCGAATGTCACCAGTGTGAAGGTCTGCCGGAGCGAAACAAGGGTTCCCAGGGAAAACACCAATGAGATTTGCAGCGATGGCGTGGATAACGACTGGAACGGTGCGATTGACTGCAATGACACCGGTTGCAAGATCACACCCGCTGTGACCGTTTGCTGCCTCCCTGTGAAAGAAAACACCGACGAGCTCTGCAGCGATGGCATCGATAACGATTTCAATGGTTATACCGACTGCAAGGATCGCGGCTGTCTATCCAAGGCAGATGATTGTAATCCTGTGACTGTTTGCAGAGCTCCTGTACAGGAAGATGAAAATACAACGGAGCGCTGCTCTGATGGCATCGACAACGACTGGAACGGTTACATTGACTGTGATGACAGGAATTGTGTGCCCGCAGAAGATGTGGGGGATGTGACCGCTTGCAGAAGCGCGACCAAGGTGGCTGAAGACACCGAAGAGCTTTGCTCTGATGGGATCGATAACGACTGGGACGGCTCCATTGACTGCAAAGATGTCGGTTGTAAGAAGGCGAAGCCTTGTCTCGTTGAAAACACTGAAGATCTTTGCTCTGACCATATCGATAACGATCTTGATGGCCAGACGGACTGCGATGATTACAATTGCTCGCATAATTCCAAGGTGACGAGTTGTGGGACCGTCAAGGAAGAAAAGACCGACGCGCTTTGCTCTGATGGCGTTGATAACGATTTCAATGGGAAGACCGATTGCGGAGATCCCAATTGTGTACCCGAAAATGCGAGCGATACCAGCATCATCGTCTGCAGGAGCGATGTGAAGACTGATGCAGAAGACACTGATGAGCTTTGCTCTGATGGAGTGGATAACGACTGGAACGGTGCCATTGACTGCAATGATGAGGCCTGCAAGAACACCGAGAAGGTGAGCGTCTGCTGTGCCGCTGGATTTGTTCCCGTAGAGAAAGAAAACACCAATAAGCTTTGCTCCGATGAGAAAGACAACGACGGGGATGGCTTCATCGACTGCAATGATAAAGATTGCGTGCCCAAAGGCGATGATGTGAGCGTGACCGTCTGCAGGACTGAAGTCAAAGAGACTGAAAACACAAATGATCGTTGCGAAGATGGTTTAGACAACGACTGGGATGGCTTCATTGACTGCGATGATAGAGATTGCGCGCCCAAAGGCGATAATGCGAGCGTGACCGCCTGCAGGAGTGAACAGAAAGAGGCTGAAAACACGAATGAGCGTTGCAGTGATAAAAAAGACAACGACTGGGATGGGTACATCGACTGCAATGATAATGACTGCAAGAACGCCACTGATGTGACCGCTTGCAAGAGTCAAAACTGATGCCTTCATCGCAAAGATTTTCCTGCCTTTCGCCTTCCTGAAATCAGCAAAGTTGCAGATGAACCGTTTTATCGGGTAAAATCTGCAGTTATGCGCATTCCAATTTTTCTTCTTGCCTGTAGCTTTCCCCTGTTGGCCTGGGCTGATTTGTACGTGACCCAGGAAAACGGTGTGACGACGATCTCTAACCAGGGGAAACCTAAAGGGAAATTGCTGTATTCGGTCAAAGAAGACGGTGCAAAGCCCGCTTCACCAGCTCGGCGTAAAACGACGGCTTCAACGGCGACGGCATCGACGACGCCTGCAACCCGGGGGAAGTTTGGTGCGAAGTCGCAGGCGGTTCAAAAGCCCGAGGCGTATGTGGCCTTTGTGCAGGGCGCAGCGGCGCATTACCAGTTGCCTGAGGCGCTGATTTGGGCGGTGATGAAGGTTGAAAGCGGGTTCAATCCGCAGGCGGTGAGCGATCGCGGCGCGCAGGGGCTGATGCAGTTGATGCCCACCACGTCCACGGAACTGGGCGTGACCGATCCCTTTGATCCCGAGCAGAATATTTATGGCGGCGCGCGCCTTTTGCGGAAGCTGGCCAATCGCTTTGATGGCGACGTCGTTTTGGCGCTCTCGGGTTATCACGCGGGCGGTGGTGCGGTCAATGCGGCGGGCGGGATCCCCTACGATCGCACCAGCATGTATGTGGGGATGGTGTTAAAAGCCTACTACGCTTATAAAAATGCGCAGTAACCCGTGAATTTTGAAGATGTTTTCCATCTGGATGCAAAGCGGCATAAAAAAAGATTGACTCTGCATCCGCCGCGCATAAAATGCCGCTCGTTCTCTGCTTGAGTGCGAATTCCGATGCGGGAATAACTCAGTGGTAGAGT
>DBWM01000045.1:17832-30289 GCA_002309015.1 Myxococcales bacterium UBA1238
CGGGTTCAAATCCCGTTTCCCGCTCAAAGCTTTAAGCCCCATCGTTGTTCGGTGGGGCTTTTTTTATGCGCAAAGTCGTTTGCTCGCTGATCGCGATCCGCGTGCTGCTGGGGGTTCTGCTGGCGCAGTTTGCGGATCCGCTTTGTATTGACGATACCTTTCGCGTTTTTTATGCGGCCTGGTGGTCCGAGCATCCGGGCTTTGCCAGTTATTTGGTGTGGCTGCCGGGGTATTCGTGGCTTTACGGGAGTTGGGTGGCGATAACCCAGGATCTGTGGCTGGCACCTAAGCTGCTTTCGCTTGGTTTTCAGCTGCTTACGGGCCTGGTGGTGGGGCTCTGGTGGCCTTTGAAGCCGCAGGCGCGGGGGCTGGCTGCGCTGCTGATTTTGTTTCACCCGCTGGCGTTGCCACTGGGCAGTTCGCCGTTGAGCGAATGCGCCTCTGTGTTTTTTTTGATGCTGTCGCTTGGGGGCTTGTTGCGCGCGCGGCAGTCGGTGGGTGCATTTGCGATCTCTTCCTTCGCGCTCTTTGCGGCCACCTGTTTTCGCTATGAATTTTGGATCCTGACGCCGATTGCAGCTGTGCTGCTGTTTCAAAGGGCGCCGCGACCGATGTCGATGCTGGTGCGTTTGGCGGTTTCAGCGTTGCCCTTTGCGTTTCCGGCGATTTGGTGCCTGTACGGCTTTTTGATGCAGGGGCAGTGGCTGGGGTTTTTGACGAGCGTTTCGGACGATCACTTTGGGGCGAGCCAGGCTGCAGAGTTGTTGACGCCGGAAGCGCTGCTGGCGTTGCTGTTGTGGGCGGTGGGCTTTGTGGGTTCGCTGGTCAGAACCAGGCGTTTTTGTTTGGAAACGGCGGTTTCGGCGTTGCTGATGGCGCTGATCGGTTCATTGATTTTGCGCCATTCGCTGCCTTCACAATATGCGGCGCGGTTGTTTTACGCGCCTTCGATGGTGCTTTTGCCGGAGCTGGGGCGGCTTTGGAGCGAAGCGCAGCGGGGAATGCGATGGGCGGCTTTCGGGTTCGCCTTTGTGGCAGCGTTCGGGGCGTTTTTGGCGTTTACGCATCCCTCAGGTGGAGATGACGAGGCGCGCGTTGTGGGGCGGGCGCTTTCAGAGGAACTCGATGCTTCTCCGGATGCTCGCGCATTGATTGCACGCCATATGCCCGAAAATACATCGGTTTTTGTGTTCGCAAACCGCATGGGGCGCATCTGGCTCGACGGGATGGGCAAGCATTGCCCGCCGGATTATTTTGGTCAGCGGTCGCAGGAGGATTGTCCCGCGTTGCCGCAGATGGATTTGTTGCTGGTATGGCAGGGGAGCCTGGAGGAGCGGATGGCGTTGCAGGCGGGGTTCGAGACGATCGCGCTTTCGGCGCATTGGCGGATGCTGCGCAAGCTTTAAAGGCGTTCGAGCACGGCACCTAAACCCAATCCGCCGCCGCCACAGAGGCAGACGAGGGCGTAGTTTTGGTTGTGGAGGGCGAGTTCGTTGGCGGCGGTGGTGACGAGACGGGCGCCTGTGGCCGAAAACGGATGGCCGATGGCGATGCTGCCGCCGTGGATGTTGAGTTTGCTGCGGTCGATGACCCCCAATGCGCGATCCATCTGCAGATGCGCCTTGGCGTACGCATCGCTTTGAATCAGTTTGAGATCGGCGAGCAGCTGGGCTGCAAAGTCTTCGTGAAGTTCGATCACATCGATTTGCCCGAGCGAGAGATCGGCGCGTTGAAGGAGCTTAGGGATCGCGTGCACGGGACCCGCAAACAGCTGATCGCGCGGATCGACGGCCGCTTTTGCAAAGGCGCGGAAGGCCGCGAGGGGTCGGTACCCAAGCTCCAGAGCCTTTTGTTCTTCCATGAGCAGCACCGCCGCAGCACCGTCGGTCAAAGCCGTTGAGTTCCCTGCGGTGACCGTGCCTTGGTGCACGAATGCGGGGCGCAGGCGGGCGAGCTTCTCGAGGGAGGCATCGGCGCGGATCAGCTTATCGGCATAAATCTTTTGGCCGTCGGGCAGATCTACGGGGCAAAGTTCGTCATCGAAGCGGCCGGCTGCGAGGGCTTCTGCTGCGCGGTGGTGAGATTCCACGGCATAGGCATCCTGTTCTTCGCGCGTGATTTGGTTTCGGGCCGCCATCGCATCTGCAGCACAGCCCAGAATCTCGCCGGTGATGCGCTCTGCAATCCTGGGAATCCCGGGCAGGATCTGGTCAAAGGGAGCGAGCTGAGCAAAGGCACTGCACCAATCCAAAAATGTCGGCTTACCGCGCGCCAGAAGAGGGGTGATCGCTTGTGCAACCTTCGGCGAGAAGGTGAGGGGCAGCTGGCTGATCGAATCCGTGCCGCCGGCGATCGCGACGTCGCATTCACCCTGTTCGATGGCGTTTTGGGCAAGGTGGATCGCTTCAAGCCCCGAGGTGCAGGCAGCGGAGCATGTGGTGCCGGGCACGTGATTGAGGTTCAGTTCGATGGCGATTTCGCGCGCGACGTTGGGAGAGTTGGGGGGCAGGATGACGCAGCCAAAAAAGAGCTCGTCCAGCATCTGGCGCGGCAAGGCGTATTTCTCGATGAGCCCTGAGACCACGGTGGCGCCTAAATCGATACAGCTGAGCGAGCGGTAGTCGGCAAAAGCCGGAACGAAGGGTGTGCGTAAACCCCCAATGAGGACTGCGCGGCGAGAGTGGTGCATAACCGTTCCTTAATGTTGCAATCGGCCGTCGTGAGAGAGTGGCGGTACGCAAAAGAGCTGGCCCTGAAGGCCTGCGGATTCGGGTGAAATCAAAAAGGCGCAGAGTTCGGCCTGACCGCTGATTTCGCTGGAGCTGCAGGCGGATTCATCGATGCTCAGGGCATTTAAGGTGAGAGCTGAGTAAGCGGGATTGCGCGAGAAGGCGCTGACGAAGCCGTTTAAACCAAAGGCGCGATGGGTGCAGAGGAGTCCCCGGGCATTTGGGGCAAGCTTTTGGGCTTCGATGAGCTTGCGGGCATCGAGGAGCTCGGAATCGAGGGCATTCCTGAAATGGAGGATACCTGAGAGCCTGGGGAGCGAGGCGATGCCGGCTTCGTCGAAGGTCAAAGCGTGAGCGCCGAGGCTGTGGCAAAGCTGGGCGGTCGATTCGGCCTGAGACGGATCATCGGTGCAATAGAGGGTGGCGCCGTTATCGATGAGGATGCGCGCGCAGGCCTGGCCCAGGGGATGGTTGCAGCCGGTGATGAGGATCGATTGCTGCTCGAAGATGCGGGCGTAATCGGTGATCGCGGTTTGGGGACGGTCGCTGATGCGCCAGGTTTGGCTGGGTAAAAAGCGAGCGCGATCTGAGAGCAGATAGCGAAGGAAGCCCGAGAGATGGGGTTCCGCCTGGGGCGCAAGGATGACAGCGTGAACGGTGCGGTGCGCATTCTGGGCCCAGCGTTCGCAAAGATCGGGCAGGGCAGATTGCGACGCTGCGGCAAAGGGATCGGCCTGAAACTGCCAGGGGCGGCAGATGCAAATCACGCGACCGTCTTCGGGAAGAATAGGAAGCCAGCGCAGCACATCGTCGTCGAGCTGCTTTAATTCACCGAGGCTGTTGAGGCCGGTCGCATCGATCACGAGCGCAAAGGAATGCAGGCTGGGCAGGAGATCGCCGCGATGCAAAATGACAGGGCGGCTAAAGGCTTCACCCGATTCGCGCCAGATCTGCGGCAAGACTTCAAAGCCGTAGAGCCGCGTTTCAGCTCCGGATTCAGCCAGCGCATAGGAGACGGTGCGCGCCACTTCCGCAGAGGGATGGGGCGCTTCGAGGTAGACGATCTCCCGGCTTTTCAGGGGATGCGTCTCCCAGGTTTGCGGCCGTTCCTTTGAGGATTGGCCAAAAATGTTCAGACCCAGTCGGCTGATGGCGCCTTGAACCAGGGGATGTTGACGGAGGTTAGAGAGGAAGTTTTGCATCCGCTTCTTCCTTCATGGTCAGTTGTCCGCTTTGCAGAGCGGGGGCACCGGGACCTGCGCCGAGCCAATAGTGATCGCCCTTTAAAGAGAGGACGAGCCTGCTGGGGAGGATGACGGGGCGCAGGAAATCCACATCGAGCCGCGAGAGGCGATCGAGATTGGGCCCATAGAGGCGGCAGAGTTCTGCGGAGGTTTTTAAAAAGATACCGAAGGGCGAGCTGTCGCCGTGGAAGAGAGTGGCCGCAAAGCTGCTGGTTTGTCCGAGCAGATGGGCGAGGGCGAGCTCATCCTTCTTGGTATAGGAGAGATCGGCGATTTGGCGCGCGTTTTCGGGCATGAGGGGTGGAAGCGCAGGCATGATCATCGTGTCGCGATCTTCTTCATCCTGAGGCGGCATCGGGATCGCCTGCTGACCTTCGAGATCGACCGCGAGGGCGCTGTTCGGCTGATCCAGGGGCTTTAATTCCAGATGGGCGCTGACGAGGGCATGGCCGTGAAGGTCATCTTCGTAGCGCATGAGCCTTCCGTGCAATGAGAGCGCAGTTTGCGCGGGGATCGGCGCCATTGGGGTCATTTGAAGCGCGGTCCAGCAAAGGGGCGAAGCATGCGGCAGCAGACGCTCGATCTGATGAAAAAAGGGCTCCACCCAAAGCAAAAAGAGGGCGGGCGGCAGCGTGTCCTCGAGCTTAAAGCCGCACCATTGCTCCAGATCCGCCATCAGTGAGGCCGAGAGGGGCGGGCAATGATACGTCCATTCCGGGCCTGGCAGATCCGGCAGGGTGTAATCCTGTGGGCGCAGTTTGCGGTGCAGGGCGTCGATGGGTTTGCGGCCCATTTCGATGAGGCTCGAAAGATGGCGTGAGAAATGGCGAATCAGCATGCGCGATACATCTCATTCAAAAAAGGGCCATACAATGCGGCAGCGATCGCTGAACGTCAACTGTATGCAGCCAGGGGCCGGCAAAAGCCCTCATTTTTGAGCGCTCGCTTCAGCGGTAAATGAACGAAAAAAAGAGCCTTGCGTTGCCAGCGGGGCGAGTGAGTGTTAATGATGGCGGAGTTTTCATATGCGCGGAGTTTAAAGCTTTGCGACCTATCATGAAATCGGTTGGCCGTCTTCTAGGAGCGATGGCGCTGCTTTCCCAATGGACCGCCTGTGGGGGCAATGCGCAGCAGGTTCAAACCGAAGAGGCGCCTGTAGAATCAACAAAGGATGTGACGATGATTCAAAAACTTTTAACGACTCACGCTGCGGTGGGCGTCGCTCGTTTGCAAATGCTCAATCAAAAGCTCGATCCGGAATGGTCGTTTGACTGGAAGCAAGGGGCATGCGTCTTTAACGATGGGCGCAAGATCAAAGCGCAGTTTTTGGGTTACATCGATGGCGACCTCAACTGGCATTGGGGCAGTAAGTATCACGCAGCTCCCGAAGAGATGCGCGCATCGGTTCAAAAGATTCAGGACTTCGGGCGCGAGGCGGGCATCCTGCAGTTCATTTCAGACAGCTTTAAACTCGATACCGACGAGGAAGCGGGCGCGCTGGCTCTGATCGCCACGGGGTTGGCCGGGGCCGACGGCTATGTGTACAAATACGACGACGGCAAGTCGATGATGTTCCTGCTGTTCGATACCGACATGGTCGATATGTCGGAGATGACGAGCCGCGACGCCATGCAGGCGATGAACTATGTGGCGAGGTTCCTGGCCTTCCATGAAATCGACGATCACAAGGGATCGATGAAGCGGTTCTTTGAGAAGGCAGGCCGCGATATGCTCGAAACCGAGCAGCGCATCGAGGTGACCTTTGCCGATGAGCAGCGCATGGGGTTCGATTTTGATGCGATGGGCCGCCTGGCCAGCATGAGCATGATGAAGCCCGAGGAGAAGTGATCCCCCGCTTTTAAACCTGCCCGTAGCCTCTCCCTTCCGCTCCCATTCCCGTAAAAAACAGCCTGCCAGTCGACGCCTTCCGGAGAGAGGCGCTGGCATGCAAGAGTTCTGTCAGAAACTGGACATTCAGAGGCATTCCACAGCCAGCAAAAAGGCGCCGCTTGCGGTTTCATCTGCACCGGTCACCAAAACGACGGTCTCGCCTGCGGGCAACGATGCATCAAAGACGAGGCCCTGGTTTTCGGTATAGGCAGCCCCTAAAGAGGCGGCGTTCGCGCTGCATCCGGAGAGCAGCTCCAGCATCGCCTCAAAGCCGGGTTCCGTCTGAAGAACGAAGCGATAAACGCCGGAGCTTTCAAGGGAGAGGCGGTAATAGACGTCGGCGGATCCCTCATAGAATTCGCCCCGGGCGTAGGAAGTCGTTCCGGGCGTTGAAGCCCCTGGGGTGAGGGATTCAGCCTCTTCGCAGAGATCGTTGGAAGGCCGGGCGCAGTCTTCAGGGCAGGATCCGGGGCCTTCGGCCTCATCGCAGTGGCCATTCCGGTTGCAGAGGGGCGTTAAGATCTGGGTCGAGAGCCGATAGCTGAAGGCGGGGCATGCGGGATCAGGCCAATCCTCAGTGAGGGCCAGGTAGAGGATCTGATCGTGCGTCAGATCCCTGAGGGTGAAGCCTGCGGTTCCGGGCTCCGAGGGATCATCGCTGACGGATGCGGAAGCGATGGCGGGCGTGCTGAACTGGCAGTCTTTAAAGGCAGAAAGCGTTCGCCGGGGCAGGCAGTTTTCGCTTACGGCATCGAGCGGCTCGAGGCTTTGAAGGCTTGCGGAAAGATGGCCTGAATAGGGCATGCGGTAGCGATAGAGAGCAGTCTTTTGCGGGCGCCCGCTGTCTTTTTGGCTGATGACTGCGTGGGACGTATGGAACAGGTGACCTTCCGCTTTTGCAAAACCCTGACCGTTGGGCTCCAGATCCCTCGTATAGAGCGCATCGCAAATTCGGGCCTGCTCCTCAGGGCTGCTGCAGATCCAGCGGTCGTCGGGTGAGCGCATGCAGCTTTGATTTGCAGGGCATCGGCCTAAAACCCCTTCGGTATCGCAGGGATCGCCGGCGTTTAATGCAGCAGGCTCTGATAGGAGGGGCGAGGTGAACGGCTCTGAAAGCAGACCCAGGCGATCCTTCAGCGTCAGGCGCGCGCTTTGAGGCCGGCGTTCGGCTGCAAGGGGCCTGCGTTCGGCCGCGATGCTCGAAAACGAGCCCAAATCTTTGGCGCAGACATCGAGCCAAAGGGCCTCTGAGCTGCAAAGATCGGGGGTGATGAGGGCGATGGGCGAGCCTTCGGCATCGAGCAGCTCGAGCTTTAAGGCTTCGATCATGTGGGGTGCGGATTGCGCTTTGAGGGCGGCGAGCAGGCGATTTTGAACCAGGCGCACCTTCGCTTCGGTGATTATGGGAGGCGTTTCAGGGGCTTCGGTGGCGGTCAGGGTAAAGCCCTGATCGATCGCTGGGGATGTGGGTTCAACGGCGATCCAAAGCCCGGCTGCGGAATGCTCTGTAACGATCAGCGATGCGGTCTGATGGGAAGCGATCTCAGCTGTTTGGAGCGGTTCGGGCGCTTCGCAGGATCCCGCAAACAGGCTCAGCTTCATGGGCGCGGTCTGAGTCTCGGGCATTAAAGTCAAAAGCAGCGGCAGGGGTGCATCGGCCGGGAGCCGATAGAACAGCGAGCGCTGATCCGGGGCATCGTGAGGGTTCAGGGATAGGTTAAGATGCCCGGTGACGGGCTGCCTGAAGCCGATCTCCAGGGCCTGGGCGCAGCTCATATTTTGTGGCGTCGCGCAATCCTTGGGGCAGCTTTCCGCAGTTTCGTCCACGCAAAAGCCGTCGCCGCATTGGGGCGCATCAGCGGTCGCCTCGTAAGCGATCCAAAAGCTTCCGCTCTCATCGGCGCTGAATCCCTCAACCATCAGCAGGTGATCGCCTGCAGGCAGGGTGAGCGGGTGATCGATCTTTTGAAGCAGGATCCCCTGAAAGCTTTTCAGGGCGCTGCAGGCATTTGAATCGCAGGAGATGAGGGCGAGCCGATAGTGAAAAAGGCTGTCGCGATCGGCCGATGGCTGAAGCGAAAGGGTGATCTTCGATGGGGCATCGAGATGCAGCCTGTAGAAGACGTCCGGGGCGTGCGCATCGGCAAAATCGAAGGCATCGGTGGCCCCCAGAGTAAAGCCGGACTGAGGCGCTGAAGGTGAAAGCAGGGTGGCGGTTTCGGGGGTATCGTTCAGCGGATGCCCGCAGTCGAAGAGGCAGTTCGATTCATCCTCGCCGTCATCGCAGAGGCCGTTCCGGTTGCAGGGCGTTTGGGGGGTGCAGTCTTCGGGGCAGAGGGCGCTGATCTCCAGGCCATCGCAAATCCCGTTAAAATCGCAGGCGGGGGTGCAAAGGGAAGGTTCGCCCTTGCAGATGTAACCCTCTTCCCTCTGGCAATCGAAGTCGCAGCCGTCGCCGTTTTCATTGTTGTGATCGTCGCAGCCTTCGTTGCGATCGAGCACGCCATCGCCGCAGGAAGGGAGGTGAGCATCCAAATCGGAGGGATCGATTTGCCCGTCCTCGCGGCCAGAAGCATCGCCTGAAGGGAGGGATCCGTCTTCGGCCTCGCCGTCTTCATCTTCTGCATCCGGCAGATCGGCCTCGATCTCCGCCTCGGCTTCCGCATCCACCGCATCTCCATCCGATGCGTCCGTCTCCCCGTCTGCAAAGCTTGCATCCGCCTCTGCGGTATCGCTTTCCGCATCCGCCGCATCGATCGTTTCGGCATCTTCCGGGCTTGCGGCATCTTCTGCGGGGGGTGCCGCATCCAGGGGATCGCTTTGAGCATCCAGTGGGGAAGAGGGCGCATCGCTTTCGGGTGTATTCAATGCGGTGGGATCGGCGTCGCTGCAGGCCCAGAAGCTTGCGACGAAGGTGAGCGGCAAGAGGCATTTTGCATTCATCGCTCAAGTTTGAGCGGCGGCGGTCAAAAAGGGAAGCTTAAAAATGAGGGGGATCGGGGGAAGGGCAGCGCTTGCAGAGGGATCGCTTCAGGCTGCTTTGATGAACGGAGGATGTCGCTCAATCGACGACTTCGTCTTCTGCAGCTTCGACGGAATCGTCTTCCGACTCGTCTTCATCTTCGTCGGGATCGTTCTTTCCGGAGGCCTTGCGCATCTTGATCGAGAGCTTCTTGGCAGCGATTTGCTCGCTCCAAAGTTCAAAGAGGCTTTGCAGTTCTTCGCTCGGTTCAAAGCGAAGCAGGCTCATCAGGAATTCGCAGAAATCATGATAGGTGAATTCCACATCGTGACGGGCGGACTTGACGGTTCCGGTCCCGATGTTGGCGTTGCTTTCGTGGTAAAGCTTCTTCAGGTTCATCAGGTGATTGAACTTCTCGCGCAGAATGTCGAACCATTCGTCGCAATGAATCGGCTTTAACAGATCGAGGGACTGAGCCTCAATATCCTCGATATGGCGCTGCAGGACGGCATATTGCTCATCGAACGAAAGCCTTGTGGGGTTCTTCCGGCGATAGAGCTTGTCGTAAATGGCCTCGGCCAGCGTGCGCAGATGTTCATCGCGCGAATTCATCATCAGGTGAGCCTGAGTGATGAGGCAGGTCCAGGCCTTGTTGACGTCGCTGTCCGCCTTTTTCAGCTGCGTCCCCGTCACGCGATTGGACTGGTTGAGCGCAGTCTCAAACGCTTCGAGGGCAGCCACGAGCGCCTTGTACTCCTCGCTCTGCGTCACGCGATCGATGGAGCCGGCATGTTTGACCATCTGACGGCAAAAGCCGAGGAGCTCGAGATGGCGGAAATACTTAAACGAAACGCGAGGGAGCCTTTTCACGGTCAACTCCTTTAATGGAGGGTTATGGGCCATCGGCAGCGAATCGATGATTTACAGCCTGTATCGATCCGCATGCAACTAAAAAGTAAAACCATCAGGCTGCAACATCGGCGCCGCTTTGAGTGGGGCCATGCCTGCAAGCCCAGGTCCGGCCTCTCCATCGATGATCGTCTAACCCCGCCTGAGCGGAGCGCGGCATCAAAGCTGAAAAAGACCTGGACTCAAATGCATCTTTCATCCGACATCGCAACTCAATCCGAACAACCCCTCTGCAAGAGCGTTCGATGACTTCATCGGCAAAATGGAGCCCTTGTTGCGTCCGAGGATTCATTTTTTTGCAGCGGGCGTGTTTTTTTGGTGAAGACCGCAGCAGAAATGATAGATGTGATGGATGGAGGCGGTTTCAACCGCGCTGAGCAAAACGCAGAGGCCGCTGAAGAGAAAAGCCGTTCCCGCAGAGGCTGGGCTTTCGATGAGGCTGAGGCATGAAACGAAGATCGATCGATGAGGCCATCCAAATACGATGCTTCAACCCTTCATCCTCTTTTTACTCCGACTGCAGCCTGCAGTTACAGCGTGATCGCCATCGTGACCCTCAGCTGCAGACTGCATTTGCAGGGGTGAGAGCTCCATCGATGGAAACTTCGCTGGAATTCGATCAGGTTTACGATCATCTGTAAAAACTGCAGAGTGAAGTTGAAGTCATTGAAGCTTCATCGATGAAAACTTCGCAGGAGGTCGATGGTGAATGAGTTCATTTGGCGAAAAATTCTGGTGAAGTCGCTTTCGATCCTTAATGATCGCGAACGACTTCACTCTGCATCCGCCATGGAACCCCAAACTTGACGAATGAATCCTGCATGCGCTTAAAACCTGTGCCGAAACTTCGGCAACAACTTCCGCTGAAAAGACAGCCGCCTTTCGATCAGGCATTTTAAGGAGGCTTTCAACCGATGAGATCTCAGCATTTTATCCTATGGCCGCTCATCGCGCTCACCGCTTGCCTGGGATGCAAATCTAAACCGGCTGATTCTGTAACTGCTCTTCAAACAGAATTGCGTTCAACAGAATGCATTGTCGCTGTGCCTGATGTGACCCCTGAAGATTGGCCTCTCACAAATCGCGAAGTTGAGTATTTAAGAGGGGACTTATTGAAACTGGATCTTAAAGCTTTGGATGCGATTGGACTCCATAAGAGGGCGGAGATTGTGGCCTTTGCGAAACGAGTACTGGCAGCAGATCTTGCTCCTATTGAGCGGGATTTGGTTTTAATTTCAGAAGGTCAATTGAAAGGAAAGGCGTATTATCTTCTTGGGTTCTATGGATCGCTGGAGGATGCGACCAGGCATATCCTGGAGGTAAAAAGCATTGTGCATCGTGAAGATCCTTGGACAGAATCACCAAGCGATAGCACAAAACACGAGCGTATGATTCGTGCTTTAGGTTTCTATTTAATGCGCGATCACTTTATGCCTCAGAAAGATCGGGCGCTGATGACTGAAATTGAAGATTATCTTTTAAGCTGCACGGTGATCGATACGCCTTCCTGCTGGCCTTATCCTGATTTAGATAATGGGAACGATAACTTAAGGCGTTATGCCTTAAAAGCGCTCGCTTACGGCTGCAGCGCTCGGGCAGAAGAAAGAATCAAGTCATATCTTGGAGAATCTGAAAGGAAACTTCTTAGACTTGAAGGTGAGTATGATCGCGAGGAAATGGAGAAGATTGAAAAGCGCGGCGATGAAATTCGCGCGAAGCTGGTTCCGGTGCTGCCCGAAAGCGAGCTTTCAAAGCTGGAATCGGCGACAGGGCAGCCGTGAGGCTGGAGGCCGAAAGCCGCATTGATGAGCCCATGGCGAGCAGATTCAGCACAGGAAGGGTGGGGGACTGGGTTTAAATCTCAAGTGGCTTATGCTCAACTTTTGAATTTTGAGACCATACCTGCAACAAAGGATTCCCAGAAGAGATCGGAACATGGCGATTCAAGAGATAACGTTGCTTTCCCTGATGGCATTCACATTTTGCCTGGGGTGCAAATCAAAACCTGTCATTGTCGTTCAGGACTCCGCGAGAGGTGAGATCCCTGAGGAAAAGCAAATTGCTCTACCAGAGACAAAACCAGACGACTGGCCGATCACGCGGGCAGAAGTGGAGCTTTTAAGATCCGATCACTTAAAGCTGGAGCTTAAGCCTTGGAATGAATTGGGTTATCGTCATCGGGCTGATTTGGTCGCTTTTGCCCGTAAAGTCTTGGAAAGTGATCTTGCACCGATCGATCGCGATCTGGATAACTCTTTTTCCGGACGGATACAGGGAGCTGCTTATCAGTTACTGGGGCTCTACGGGTCGATTGAAGATGCAGCAAGACATTTTCAGGATGTAAAGGATATCGTACATCGCGGAGGTTTTTATAAAGAACCCGTAAGCGATATGTTAAAGAATATGGATATGGTTCGATCGCTCGGTTTTTACCTGATGCGCGATCACTTTATGCCTCAATCAAACCGTGAGCTGATGGTTGAGATTGAAGATTATCTTTTAAACTGCACCGTTATCGGTACGCCTTCCTGCTGGCCGTATCCTGATTTTGATAACGGTGATGACGACTTGCGCCGCTATGCCTTAAACGCGCTCGCTTACGGCTGCAGCGAGCGGACAAAGGAACGGCTTAAGACCTATACATCGCTGAAAGAACCCGATCTCTTTCTCACCGAAGGTCGTTACGATCAGGAGGAAATGGAGAAGATTGAAAAGCGCGGCGA
>DBWM01000045.1:30320-52375 GCA_002309015.1 Myxococcales bacterium UBA1238
AGCGAGCTTTCAAAGCTGGAATCGGCAACAGGACGGCCGTGAGGCGATGGGCTGATGAGGCATTTGAGGGCATGGCGTCAGATTGGCGAATGGACAATCGCGTCATTGATGGCCGATGGGGCAGGCAAACTTTAAAGTGATGACAGCGGGAAGCGGCCATGCAGGGCATTCACAACCGGCTGCAGTCTGCATTTACAACCTGATCACAATGAATGCTGGCGACTGCAGGCTGCATTCGATCGGGTTTGAGCTTCATCGCGTACAACTTCGCGGGCATTTTTGAGGGCTGAAGCTGTATCACTTAATTCGCCGACGGAAGTTTTGGCGGTTTGAGCTCCATCGCTCAAAACTTCGATGGAAGTCGGATAGGCTGAAGCTCCATCGATGAAAACTTCGAGCGAAGTTCTGACGATGTTGAAGGATCGCAGGTGACTTCACCCTGCAGTCGCCTGCGATCATGAAATAGATCGGCTGCAGCCTGCATGCGCAGAGACTGTGTGAGAGTCCGGCAGAATCAATTCTGGTGGGGATTTTGGGGCTCGATGGGCTCGCAGAGGCCGCCGCCTGGGGAGGGCATTCTTGAGGGCGGAGGATATTTAAAGATGATCTCGCCGGGCGGAGGGGTGGGCGGTCTTTGCATCTGATGGGCGGACTGTGCCTTCATCTTTAACGCGTCGTAGAGGATCGGCTGCTCTTCGCGCGCCATGCGCTCATATTTTTGGCGTGTCAGGTTCCGCCGGCGCCGCCAGGCCATAAAGAGCAGCGTGCCGCCCAGCACCCAGAGTCCGGTTTTGGTAAAGAGGCCGGGCAAAAAGCCCCACCAGAGCTCTACGGTTTTGCGCCATTGCTGCTCGATGACGCTGCTCGGCTCGCCGGTCACCTTTAAGATCGCATCGTCAAAACTGCCTTGCCCTTCGCGCAATTCCCGGATGAGAGCCTGAAACCCTTTGAGGCCATAGGTCTTTTTAAAGTAACCGATGAAATGCACCGACTGCGCATAGGCGAGACCCGCGCGCGCGCGGCCGACTGGAAAGCCTCTGCTGAGTTCCCTGAAAGGCAAGGCTCCTTTGACCGCAGCAGATTCGGTCAGCAGCCACATGCGTTCAAACGAGAGGCCTTCGGACTGATCGATCGCGAGGCCTTCTTTAAACCAAAGCGGCACGCGCAGGGCATCGATCTCACCAAAGGCGACGTGGCTCTGCTCGTGGCGCAGGGTGACGCGCAGCTGATCGATGGGCTGACCCGCGTGAATGTAGATTTGATGGAGCTCCGGATAAGCGAGACCCGCCGCCCATTCCGGAGGTCGACCGCCGCTGCGCTCTTTGGCCAGATCGAGCATTTCATCCTGATCCTGCAAGAGCGTCACCGTCGTTTTTCCCTCGGCCGAAACACCGAGCTCAGCATAAATCCGCTCGTGATCCTCTTCGAGCCCCTGTGCGAGTGATCGCGCAAGTCCCTTGAGTTCCGGGCGATATTCCATGCGATAATGCCCCGCTTCAAAATGCTCGAGGGGAGGCGCGGCAAACGCAGGGTACAAGTTCACCAGGCTGCTCAGACAAAGCAGCAAAAAAGCCAGCAGCTTCATATGCACCAACGATTCTGAATGGGATGCGGCCTTTGACCGCAGCAGATTATGGGAGGGCTCTTTCGATGATGCAGGCGAGTTCGTCTGCTGAAAGGCCCTCGATGGCCAGACGCTTGTTGCGCCCTTGCTGGCCTGACTGGATGGTGACGTTGCTCTTCGGTACGCCGCAAAGCTTTGAAAGGTAAGCGATTAAAGCCTCGTTGGCCGCGCCGTCGACGGGGGGGGCGTGCAGAGCGATCTTGACGTCGTCGCCCTGCAATCCCACGATGCCTTCTCTTTTGGCGCGCGGCTGAACGCGAACCGATAACACCGCGACGCCTTTCTTATCGGTTTCGATGTGGGGTGCCGTCACGGTTGCAGCCTTTGAAACAGGCTCGAGCTCTGAAGCGCGCTCTGAGGCGGTGAAGGGGGCAACTCGGGATGCGTGCTCTGGGATTTCAGCAGGGGGGCTGGAGAACCCGCGTTGCTGCTGATATGGCCTGAGGCCTTGGATCGCTGGGCGCTTTGAGCCTGCAACGCGGCCTTGCGCTCCTGCTCGGCTTCCTTGTCGATTTCGGCCTGGGTCTCGAGCAAACGTCGGTGACTGTCGAGTACGGCCGAGAGCTCCGACATGAGTCGCGCCTTTTGTCGCCGGAGATCCTGAATCTGTTGTTCGAGCGCAACCACCTGATCCTGCGAGGCCTGCACGATGCGCTGGGCCTGCTGCTCCGCCTCCGCGCGGATGAGATCGGCTTCCTTGCGCGCGCTCTCCCGCATCTCTTCGGTGATGCGTCCGGCCGAGACGAGCACTTCGCGCAGCTGCCGTTCATTCTGCTGGTATTCGTTTAAGCTCAGATCGCGCTTGCGGATTTCTTCCTGTAACGCGTTGTTTTCGCGCACCTGATCCTCGAGCTCGCGTGCGACCAGGTTTAAAAACGATTGCACCTCTTCGCAGTTAAAGCCGCGAAAAACGCGTTCAAAGGGATGCTGTTCGACTTCGATGGGGGTGATCTTCATGAGGCCGCCTTGTCAGCTTGCGGTGCGCTGAGCGCTTTTCATCAACCAAAATAGGACAAGCAGATGGTCCCTATATTGTGCGCGGATCGGGAAACTGCAAGTTTCGCTGCAAAATTTTTATTTGAGGATCGGGCGATTGAAGTCTTCAGTCGTTTGTGGAGCCCTCAAAAATGGTTGCATATGGCTGGATACGGCGCATTTCACTTCAAAAATGCGACCTGTACGGGGTGCTCTGGCTTCATTGCGGCTCTGAACCGTCGAGTCCCAGGATATGCGAGAGCAGCTTTTTTTTAGCATAGAAGGCATATCCACCCGAGCAATGGCCGTCACCTTTGGGGCGAGGCTGAATCCATTCCCCTAAACGTCCCGAAAGCGCGTAGAGACCCGATTGTCGCACCACGAAGCGAATCTCCTCATAGTCGCGACGCACCGCATCATAGAGTGCGGGATGAGAAAGATCAAAAGGCACGGCGCAAAGGAAGAGCGATCTTTGGTCGTCGTTACCCTCAATGCTGCGCGCACAAAGGATGATGCGCTTCATTTTAAGCAAGAGATGGCTCTCTTCAAAGCTTTCGATCTCGAGTTCCTGCGCTGTGAACATGGTGATCGCCATCGTCTCCCGAATATAGGGCTCGCCCTTGGCGTTCAAGGCGACTGGGATTACCTTCAATTCAAAGTCTTCAAAGTCTGCCTCATGGCTGGAGTTGGGGGATTGCCCCAGATAGCGCTCCACCACCTGACCCGCCCAGCCTTTATTGCGTCCGTTTTTTGCGTAAATGGTGATCCCATAATGCTCCGCCATCGGCTTGAGATCCTGTCCACAAAGGGCATCGAGCTTAAGCAGCGCTTCATCCCGGGTGATTTGTGGGGGTGGATCGATCAGGTTGAGCTGCTGTGATGGAGGCTTTGGCATGGTGTAAATGGGCCTTTTATGGGTGAAACGAGGCGTATACGGGTGTCGATCGGCTGTTTAAAGAGAAAAATGAGACGTTGTATGGTTGGACAGACGGCCTTAATGCGTTGAAACCATATGATGACGACCCATATTGGCAGGCTGAATCTGGTTTAAAGGCGTTCATGCAGCCTGGATATGCGGCATTTAATTCATACAATGCGATATATACGGGGTGGATATATCGCATCAAAATCTTTGAATGCAGCCTGTACAGGTATGCATGAGTGCCTGTACGGTGTTGGATGCCTGCTGTACGGGTTGGATGACTGGCCTTGTTCATTGAAATGGAAGGCTGTCAGGGATGGAGAGAGCGCGTAGAAGAGGAGAATGGGGGTGAGGGCAGGGATGAGAGATTACTTCTCATTCGTCTTTTCAACGCGACGACGCTCGGTTTGATCGAGAATTCGCTTGCGCATGCGGACTGCATGGGGTGTGACTTCGACCAGTTCGTCGGGGTTGATGTATTCCATGGCCTCTTCAAGGGCGAACAATCTCGGGGCATCCAGGCGCACATCGATCTCTTTGGTGGCACTGCGGATGTTGTCGAGCTTCTTGGCCTTGCAGGGGTTGACGACCATGTCTTGCAAGCGGCTCGACTCACCACAGATTTGGCCCGCGTACACCTCTTCACCCGGCACCACAAAGATGGGTCCGCGGTCTTGCAGCGTTTCGAGGGCGTATGTCGTGACGGTTCCGGTCTCTGAGCAGACCATGACGCCGTTTGTCCGCCTTTGAAATGCGCCCTTGTACGGACCGTAATCCGCAAACACACGGCACATGGTACCGGTTCCACGGGTTTGGGTGAGGAATCGGTTGCGGTATCCCAGCAAGCCGCGGCTCGGGACCTTGTACTCCAGACGCACCATACCGTCCGACGCATTGCGGAGATCCGTCATCTCACCCCCGCGCTGGTTGAGATCCTGGATGATGGCCCCCGAGTAGGACTCCTCACAGTCGATGGTTACGTCTTCGTAAGGCTCCAATTTACTCCCATCAGGAGCCTCTTTCAGGATGACGCGGGGCATCGACACCATGAGTTCGTAGCCCTCGCGGCGCATGGTCTCAATGAGGATACCCAGGTGAAGCTCCCCACGACCCGAGACATTAAAGATATCCGGGCTGTCGGTGTCTTCAACGCGGAGTGAAACGTTGGCTTGCAACTCCCTGTAGAGTCGCTCGCGCAGCTTGCGGCTGGTGACCCACTTCCCATCTTTGCCCGAGAACGGGCCGTTATTCGCCAGGAACTCCATGGTGATGGTGGGTTCATCGACGGCGATGGGCGGTAAGGGGTCGATATGCTCGGGATCGCAGAAGGTTTCGCCGGGTAAGGCATCCGTGAAACCCGCCACTCCAACGATGTCACCCGCCTTAGCCGACTGTATCTCGACCTCTTTCAGGCCTTCAAAGCCGGTGATACGGGTGATCTTGCCGCGTCGCACCTTGCCTTCGTGGTCTATACAGCAGAGTTGCTGGCCTTTATGGACTTCACCGCGCTGTACACGGCCTACGGCAACGCGTCCCACGAATTCATCGTAGCTGATGGTGGCGCACTGCATTTGCAGCGGGCCCTCGGGGTGAACGTCAGGACCTGGGACATAGTCGATGATCGCCTGGAGAAGAGGCCTCAGATCCTCTTTGCGGTCACCTAGATTGTTGACGGCCCAGCCTTGACGGGCGGATGCGTAAAGAACCTGGAAGTCGAGCTGCTGATCGTTGGCATCCAATGCCACGAAGAGATCGAAAACCTCGTCGACCACCTCCTCTGGACGGGCGTCCGGACGGTCGACTTTGTTGATCACCACGATGGGGCAGAGGCCATGCGACAATGCTTTGCGCAATACAAAGCGTGTCTGAGGCATGGGGCCTTCGAAGGCGTCCACCAACAGGATGACGGAATCCACCATCCCGAGCACGCGTTCCACCTCACCACCGAAGTCGGAGTGTCCAGGCGTGTCGACAATGTTGATGGTCGTGTCTAACCATCGGATGGCCGTGTTCTTGGACAGGATGGTGATACCCCGTTCACGCTCGAGGTCCAGCTTGTCCATGGCCCGATCCTGGAGTTGTTTGTGGGCGTCGATGGTTCCAGATTGACGAAGGAGACCGTCCACGAGGGTCGTCTTACCGTGATCGACGTGGGCGATAATGGCTATATTTCGAATGTCGTTGCGTTTCATAGGGGCCGCGCTTTAAGCACAAAAGCCGGTAAAGCACAAGAGTTTTCACGTATACGGGTCGGGGTTTATGCGCGACCTGAGGTCTGATGCGGAGTATACAGGGTGGATATGGTGGACGTTGAGCGATTGAGGGCTGTATGTATAGGGTGGATAGACTAGGGTGTGGGCAGGCGAACCGAGAATGTACTCCCTTGACCAAGCTCCGACTGCACCGAAACTTCGCCTCCATAGGCGTGTGCGATGCGTCGCACGATGGCGAGACCGATTCCAGACCCTGACTGCGAGACGTCTGCACGCTGGAAGAGCTCAAATATACGGTCTCGATCCTCCGTCGCAATGCCGATCCCTTCGTCTTGCACCGATAGGATGGCCCATCCCGGCGAATCTGTACGCAACGACACCCTGATAATGGGGGCTTCCTGCGGTGAATAGCGCAAAGCATTCCCTATTAGATTGGCTAACAGCGTTTCAAAGGGGGCTGTATGCCCTAGCAATAGGGTCTCGTCGGCTGTGATCTCGATCTGTCCATGCCGTTCTTGCAGCTCCGCAGCGAATTGAAGCTGTATATCTTGGATGAGTGAGGTGAGTTTCACCGGACGACTGGTCTCTTGGGCGGGTCCACTGCTGGCAAACTGCAGCATGCCCGAGATCATGGCATCCCCACGAGTGGCCGCCTTTTCGATGCGATCCACCTCATCATAGATGTCTTCGGCGAGTCCATTCGGTAAATCCTCGCGTAACATCCCTGCATAACTGGCAATCGTACGCAGCGGCGCCCTTAAGTCGTGGGCAATATGGTGCGAGAACGCGTTGAGTTGGTCGATCTGCTGCTCGTGTGCGCGGGCTTGCTCCAGATGTTTGGAGATGTTCCAGAGTGCGATCAGGGTGATTCGGGTGGATGGATCCTCGCTGCCCTCCAGCCAATGGGTCTCCAGCGCCAGGGGAAGCCGTTGTGACGCCGCTGTGATCAGGTCGATGCGCGCTTCGGTGACCTGTGGCTTCTGTTGGATCGCCGTCCACAAGTCGCTGAAGCGGTTAAACCAGTCTGGATGCACGAGCCACGAGAACGGGATGCCCACAACATCGTCGGTGACGCCGAGTACATTCCGAAAACGGGTGTTTGTACGGGCTATACGTCCCTGGTAATCGATGGCGCAAAGCATATTGGGGGAGTCGTTAAACAGCTTCTCAATAGTTTGCTCGGCGCGTGTCAGGGCTTCAGTGCGTTCGGCCAGGCGTAGCGATGAGGTTAATAACGGCTTGATAAAGGCGATCTTTTCTTGATCAGCCTCTGTAATGGGGTGTGGTTGGCGATATAGCAGCACCAAAATGCCGGTTAGGCGACCTTGTGGCATGAGCGGGTAGGCGTGCATCTCGCAAAATCCAGCCTTGTAAAAGGCGATTTTATAATCGGCACCCGTTCCATCCAGGGTCTGTACGATGTCTTGCCCCATTGCGAGCTTCTGTGGTGACCCTTCCTTTTCGAGATGCTGGGGCAGAGGCGTGTTAAATCCGAGTTGTTTAGTGGACAAGTTTGATGCGTAAAAGCGGATCCCATGGTCGTCATAGGTGGCAAAGATGCATGCGGCGGCCAAGAACTCGGGTGCCAATCGTTCGGCGATGCTGGTGAAGATGTCGCGCATCTCCCGGTGAGTGCCCAACTCCGCGCTGATCGCGTTGTATAGCTTCTGGGGTGATTGCCGTCTGACGCGCAGCATGCAAACCTTGGCAAGGGCCTGAGACATCGCTTCTTCGTAGCGACGCTGTGCCTTCTCGGCGAGTTCGCTGTCTTGACAGATGGAATGGAGGAAGTCCCGGGTGACCTTCAGCGCCTGGAGCGTGGCGTTGATGAATTCGCTGATGGGTTGAGCGCGGTAGGGCGGCGGTTCAACGAACCGTAATGCGAGGTCGTTGGGGATTTCTTCGTTTTGCAGGACGCCGGAGATGATCTTGATGGTGCCCTCTGCAAGCGCCTGACGCCCAATCTCATCCATGGATCGGTAGAGCGCTCCCGCTGATTTGAGGCTTTGAGCCCATTGCGTTACGAGGGTTTTGTTGTTGGCGTCGATTTGGGCAAGGAGTTCGTCAACTGTGGGCATAAAGAATTCAGTCCCAGTAGCAGGTCCAGTCGCTGTGGCGCACCGTAAAGCGATCTTTGAGGACGCGATCGCGCGTCAATTCCAGGTTGAGCGCGCAGCGATGCTCCAGGCTGGCGCCGGGGTAGGTGAACGAAAAGCTTTGCAGATTGGGGAGATCCTGCTTGGAGAGATCTTTGAGCTGCGTCAGGTTGCTTTGCTGGCTCGTGGCGAAGCGCAGCGTCATGGGGCCGTAACCCCGCGTGCGGATGGGCAGGGTGCGGTGGATGGTGCGCGCGGTTTCTCCCAGAACCCGATCCTGGCGGTTGCTCGTCTCCCGGCCGGGGACTTGGCGTAAGTCTGCGTAAATAAAGGCTTCCTGACGATTCTTGGCTTCGCTCCAGAGCTCAATGTAAGCGAACGGCGCCTCGTTTAAACTGTCGGGCGTGCTGAGGGTGAGGGTGAGATCGACGGTTAAATGATCGTTCGGTTTGACCGCGTAGGCCGAAAGCTGGGCGAGCATCGCGTCGCTGTAACCCTTTTTTTTGAGGGCGACCATCGTTTCTGCATCGAGAAGCGCCAAAACGCCCCTCGTGCGGATCATTTCGTTGCAGGTGCTCTCGCCGATGCCCGCTTTTTTCAGCTGATCGAGCTCATCGAGGGTGAGCGGCAGGCTTTCACTTTTGCGTTGCGCCGTCTCCCAGGCCTGGGGATCGTCGGTTTTGAACTCCAAAAGATTGATGGTCTGGGACTCTGCAAAAGAAATTGTAGGGAGCATAAATGCGAGAAAAAGAGGGAAGAATGGCCGCATGGTGAGACTCCTTAAGCCTATAAACTGAAATGTGGATTGCCACGGCTGTTTGAGCATTTTATAAGACAATGAAGGTCAGCGCGAGGTGAGTTTTTAACATGTCGGATTCGGTGATTTGCCAAAAATGCGGTGCCAGTATTCCGGCGACCCATCGTTTTTGTGGTGTTTGCGGTTCGCCATTGGTGCCTATCACCCCTGCTCAGGAGCCGATTTCGGCTCGCCAGGCCTGTCTGGTGCTGGTTCGGGGCGAAGGGGTTGACGGTGCGCGGTTTGCGTTAACGGATGGCGAGCAGATTCTGGGTCGCAACGAAGGTTCCATGCGCTTTCCCGACGATCCTTATTTGTCGCCTGCGCATGCGGTCTTCTTTTACCAGGGGTCCAAACTTTACGTGCGCGACTTCCAACTGGGCAAAACCAATGGGGTTTTCGTGCGCATCCATGGCGAAGAACGCCTGGAAGACGGCGATTGCTTTTTGGCGGGCGAGGAGCTTTTGCGCATCGAAACGAACGAGCAGCATGGGGTGATGGTCACTGAAGACCAAACGCAGTTTTTTGCCAGCCCGCGTCCCGGACGCCCTCAGCGCCTGACCCAAATCCTCGACGGCGGTCGGTTGGGCCTCTGTTATCTGGCGCACAGCTCCAAGTTTACGATCGGCCGTCAAAACTGCGATGTGACTTTTCCCCATGATCGCTTCATCAGCGGTTCCCATTGTGCCATCGCCTTTGATGGGCAGTCCGTTCGCCTGATCGACAGCAAATCGCGCAATGGTACCTATGTGCGCATCAAAACGCCTCGCGAGCTCGTTCATGGTGATCAGCTGTTTGTGGGCAAGCAGTTGCTGCGCGTCGAGATGCTGTCGGGCGGAAATCAAAGGTACTGAGGTAGACGATGTCCAAATGTCCGAATTGTGGCCGTGAAAACGAGAGTCATTACAAATTTTGCGTCGCTTGTGGTGCGGATTTAAAGGAAAGCTCAGCGGCCAATGCCTATGCGCGCCTCGCGTCACCTTCGGTCTCTGCCTTGGGGGATGGAGCATTGGGGGGAGGATTTGCGCATTACGGGGCTGGTCCGGTGTCGCCGTTTGTGCTGGCCAAAAGCGTTTCGCCCCGGGCTCCGGATTCGATCGACAGCAGCACGGGCAGCCTGGCTGAATTCTCGGTTGAGGATGAGTCGGAGCATGGCGACATGATGGGGACCGATGCGGTCGGGAGCATGCAGGTCTATTCCAATCGCCCGCAGCTGGTTGAGCCCGAGTTGGTGGCTCTGCCCGATGAAGATGTCGAATTTGAGACGCCGTTGCCTTCGCGCTCCGCTTACGGGCGGTCTTCGACCCATTCGCCCCGCAGTCAGCCTGCGGTTGACGATTATATGCCGCCTCCAAAGCCGTTTTCTTCGCGATCTCTGTCGGAACGCGGATCGGCCATTTCTGAGGCTCTGGCGGCTGAAGCTTCGGTTTCGATGCGCATGGCGCCTTTGAATGGCGGTCAGGACGACGATATTGAAAAAATCCGGCAGCTGAGTCACGGCAAGTTTCTTTCAAACAGTCAGCCTTCAGCTTCACCGGTGCCTGGCAATCAGACTTCGGCTGTCCCTTCGCCTGCAGCCTCTCGCGAGGAGCGCCGTTCCGTTGCGCCTTCAAATCCCGCCCATTCTTCAGAATCGACCCCAAACGACTCGTTCAATACCCTGCAGTCGGTGGTGATTAAGGAGCGCAGCTGCCCGCATTGTGGGGCCATTCTGCCGCCCAATTTCCTGTTTTGTGGTCGCTGCGGGACGCGTTATGAGGAGCCCGTGCAAAAACTGGTGTCTTCTGGCCCGCAGGTCAGCCTGGTGATGATCCATCCCGATGGATCCGAAGGCGAGAGCGTCGATGTGGGCCAGGAGCTTGAGATTGGGCGTGTTTGTGGGATTGAGCTGTTTGAATCCGATCCCTTCCTGTCGCCCCACCATGCGCGCATCTGTTTTGCGCAAAATAAGCTGACGGTCACCGACTTGGGCAGTTTAAACGGGCTGTTCCTGCGTCTGCGCGGCGAGGTGGAACTCGTTCACGGCGATATGTTCCGCATCGGTCAGCAGCTGCTGCGTTTTGAAGAGATCGAGCGCATGCCCTCCTGTGTGTCTGCGGTAGAAGACGCCACCATCCTGGGATCGCCGGTGCCTTCCGGGGCCTGGGGCAGACTCAGCACAGTGGCGGCCATCAACGTGACGGGACAAGCGCTGCTGCTTTGCAAACCCGAGGTGCATTGCGGGCGCGATCGCGGCGACATTCGGTTCCCCGAAGACGGCTTTGTGAGCGGATCGCACTGCAAGCTGACTTTTAAAGGCGGACGCTGCTTCCTGCAGGATTTGGGCAGCACCAACGGCACCTACCTGCGCATTCGCGAGCACGGCGTGCTGAGCAAAGGGGATTTGCTGTTGATCGGTCAGCAGCTGTTTAAGGTGAGATGGACGGAATGACGCGCACCGTAAATGCGCGTTTCTAAAGGAATTAATCTTCAGAGGCTGCGGCCGGATCTGCAGCTTCTGAAGATGCATCACCCCTGGCTGCCTGTTCGTTTCGGGCGATGAAGTTTTCGATGTGGTAGTTGACCAGGGTGGGGTATTCCACGGGCGTCGCGTGGGTGCCTTCCTCCACCACAAGCGCTTCTGCGTTCGGGATGCGCGACGCCATTTTGGCCGAGAGATGGGCAGGCGTGAAGTGATCGCATTCGCCTGAAACGACGAGGGCGGGCACCGCAATCTGATCGATGTAACTGGCGGCGCTGTGGCGGCCTGCGGCGGCGAGCATGTCGAAGAAGATCTTGGGATCGACGGCCGACATGTGATCGAAATATTCCTGGAAATCCGTGGCGATGGTCAGATCGGTGTGCACTTCGGTCAGCCGCGCAATGTAAAAAGCGATGGGCTGCGTCATCACGTAGCGCCAGACCGAACGCACGGGTTTCGGCGCCAGGCGCGAGAGGGCCTGCATGATCGGCACAAAGATTTCGAGGGCAGGGCCGTCGTGGAAGGTGGAGACGAGATGCTCGAAGCTGCCGCAAAGCAAAATGAGTCCCGCGATGCGATCGGGGTGGCGGTGATAGGTTTCGAGGCAGATTTGGACGCCCATGCTGTGGCCCAGCAAATAAGCGCGCTTGCTGTTTTCGGCTTTGAGCACGATCTCCCAGTCGTCGGCGAGATCCTCCATGCGAACCGCTGCCGGATTATGGGGATCCTCGGTGCGTCCGTGACCGCGCAGATGCAGGTGGATGATGCGACCGTGCTTTAACAGCATGGGCCGCATGTATTTCCAGATCCAGCCATCGCAACCGATGCCGTCGCAAAGGAGCAGATCGCAGGGGCCTTCGCCTTCAACCTCGTAATAAAGGCGGGTTCCGTCGAAGCTTTCGATGAAATGTTCTTGAATCATCGGATGTTCCAGTTCAGCACGACTTGTCCAGGCGCGCCCGCGAGCCGCAGGTTGAGATCGCCTTGGGTTGAAGGTTTGGGAAAAATGACGTGATAGCCTTTGAGCAGCTGCCCCGTGTAAGGGTAAGCGATCCGCGCATCGGCCATCTGGTCGGAATTGAGATGTTGAATCGAAGAAGGCGTGAGCTCTTCATCCCCGCAGCGCAGGAACAGCTTTAAGCTGGGCTCCGGGCTGTCGAGATCGTTCCAAAGGCTGTCGTAGGTAGAAACCGCAATAAAAAAGCGGAGTTCGCCTTCGGCCTGAGCGACGCGGTCATCGATCTTCTGCTGGAGCGCCTGCCCTTGTAAGCCTTCGTTCTGAGCTTCCCATCGGGCCTGTGCGCCCGCAAAGCGCGGTGAATGGAGGGTGGCGTAAACGAGGAGCTGTTGCGTGATGCGATCGAATTTTTCGCCTTTGCGCGTCCAGTCCTGGAGCGCAGATTCGTAGTCCTGCCGGTCGTTTGCCTGATAGGCCCATTGCAGATTTTGTGAGCCTCCGCAAGCGGTCAGGGAACAACTGCAGGCGAAAGCCAAAAGCATCGATCGCAGCATCACTTGCGCCTCTTCCTCTTATTGTGGTTGGCTTTTTTGTCGGCGCCTGCAGACTGAGGATTCGCGGATTCGCTGACTTCCAGGGCCTCTTCCGTCGAATCTTCGGTATCCAATGCATCGGCGTCGTCTTCCAGCTCTTTGAGACCTACGACGAGTTGCGAAACTTGCCCGGCGTTGGAATCCTGGGCTTCTTCGGTCAGCGGCGCATCCTGTACTGCGGGCATGACAGCGGTATCCGAAGGCGACTCAAATTCAAACACCGCATTTTCTGCCGGAGTCTCCGCTACTTGCGCAATTTTTTCTGGTTGAGGTTGCGCTTGCAGCTGGTCAGTCAGGCTCCGGTTGCTCGTTGGCGGGCTCGGCGGGTTTTGAAGGCGCGGCGGATTCAAACGAAGTCATTTTGGGGGCAGCCGTTTGAGGCCGTGCAGGCGTATGCAGCGTTCTTGGAGGAATGGCGGGCCGGGTTTCGTTGCGCCTGGGTTCTGTATGTGAGGCAGGGCGCGCAGCCGGCCGCGTTTGTGCCGGTGCCGGCAGTTCCACATCCAGCCCCGTATCCACCAGACCGCGAATCAGGGCGCCATCCTGAATGGAAATATGGGGCGCGTGCAGATCTCCCAACACGCGGGCGGTCGGTCGCAGTTCGATCGCATCCTCTGCCACAGCTTTGCCCACAAAGATCCCGTCGATCAGCATCACCTGAGCCGTAACATCAGCAGCCACAGTCGCTTTTTCGGCGATCGTCAGCGTAGATCCCGAAAGCGATACGGGGCCACCCAGCACCTGACCTTCGACCAGAAGATCTTCGGCGCCCTCGATGCGACCGCGAACCAGGGTCTTTTCGGCAATGAGCGTCTGGGCCTGGGCCATGCTCAACGCTCCACATCCATGTCGATGTTGCCCTTAAACAAGGCGCCATCGGCGATTTGAATGCGCGGCGCGCAGACGTCACCGATCATCTTGCTTTCGCTCTTCAGCTCGACGCGGTTCTGAGCATTCACGTTGCCGGTTAAAACCCCTGCATTTTCAACGGTTTGCGCGTTGATATCGGCGTTGACGGTGGCCGAGTTTTCAATATAAACGCCCTCGGTAACCGAGATTTTGCCTTTGACGGTGCCTTGAATCACCAGGGATTCTTCGCCCGAAATTTCGCCATCGATGACGATGCTGCTGCCGATGGTGGTTTCTGCCATTTGAATTGCTCCTTAATATCAGCGCCGACGAGACGAGTTTGAGTTGTTGTTTTGGGCAGCCGGTGGTTCGTAGCCGGGGATTTCAAAATCCATCTCGATGCGGCCTTTAAACCGGGCGCCCTCGGCGAGGATCAAATGGGGGGTATGCACATCGCCGACCACGGTTGCGGATTCAGCGATTTCGAGGGCTTCTGCAGCGTTGATGGATCCGCGCAATTCTCCAGCAATTTCAACCTTTTGGGCTTCAACGTTGGCCGAGATGCGTGCGGATTCTGCAATTGAAAGTTGGCCTTCAAGGCGGATGGAACCTTCCACAGAGCCTTCGATGGTCAGATCTTCTGAACCGGTGATATTGCCGCGTATGGTTGTTTTGGGGCCGATCATCGCGTTCTCCATTCCGTAAGTTTTACGGGTCAAAACAGGGCTACATAGGCCCAGGCGCGTGCGCTTGTCAACGGACCCGAGGGTTATGGGAGAGGGGTTTGTTGTGATTCAAAGCTGATCAGGCTATAGCCGTGAGGAATAAATTGCCCGGCGGAATACGAAAGGCAGCGCATGGTGCTTTCGGTCGCCACCTGGAGCATGGGGCCCGCGCTGTCTGCCGGCGGTACGGGCGCCGGATGTGAGGTGAGCGTGCGCGGTGGGGTCGTCAGCCAGAGCACAATGTGATAAGGCTTGGTAAAGAAGCTGTTTTGAATGAGCGAAGCTTGCTGGCCGAGGGCTGCGCCTTCTTTGGGCCAGGCGGCGTACCATCCCAGAATCTCAAGCTTTTCCCGATGCTGGGGCGGAAAGAATTCCACGATCTGCTTTTGGTCTTCTTTCCAGCTGCGCAGCAAAGATTGCATGAAGGCGTCGAGATCGTGAAAGTAATCGCCGCCATAATAACCGACGACGGTCACCTGATGGCTTGAGGAATCGGGCTCCCCTGTTTGAACGTGATGGCCGATCAGCAGGCCGCAGGCGACCTGATCGCGGTTCCAGCTGCCGCAAAAGCGGAGTTCATCGAGCACATCCTGGCAAATGCGCACCGCAATTTCGGGCGTTTCGTCCGTTTCGGCGGCGTTTGCGGGCATTGAAATCAAAGGCGTTTGGGTATTCACGGGGCCCCTTTAAGCACGGAATCGCCCTTTAAGCACGAAACCGATCGTGCGACAACCCGAATGCACAGGGTGAACGGCATTTTTTGTATGCGATTGCTGCAAACTCACTGGTTTTGTGAGGCGTTGCATGTAAAAATCGCCCGTCTTTTCAAGGTTCAGCGTCTCACCAAGAAGGTCTCTATCCCGGAAAGTTTCCAAAAGCATGAAAACACATCAAAAGCACAACAGGCATTCTGCCCGGGCGCAGTTTGCATTCAACGCATTGCGGTCTTTGTTATGCGCGTTCGCGGTCGCAGGTTGCGGGGAGGACGGCGATTCCAAACCTGCGGCGGGCATTTACATCGAGAGCGCGCTGCCGATCGATCAGCTGCAGCTGTTGATGAAAGTCGAGCAGGGCGACAAGAGAGTGGTGACAGAGAAGTCGCTTCCGTTGCACGAGGGCGATCTCTCGCAGGGGTACGCGTTACCGGAGTCGCTGTTTGAGCCGGCGCCCACCGAAGCGCAGCCTTTATATCTCCATATCGTGGGCTCCGTTGCAGGCGAGCGGGTCTCCATAGTTGATGCGGTGGTCGATCCTTCAGCTTACCAGGGGCAAACGAGGCAGGCGATCGTGCTTTCGGAGCTCGCTGCGGGTTGTGATAAAGACGGCGACAGCTTTTTGGATTGTACGAACCTCAGGGATAAATGTTGCACGGCGGTGCCCGCAGAGTCGCGCGCGGCGTTTTCGGATTGCGTCGACAACCCCTCCCAGTTACCCGCCACAGCCAAACGAGATGCCAAAAAACGCGATCCATCAGCGGTGCACCCGTTTGTACAAGAAGAGAGCGCGAACAATTATTTCGTTTGCGGCAATGAAATCGATGACGACTGCAGGGGAGGCGATGTCGCCTGCGCGGCCAATATGGATGCTGACGGCGATGGAGTCTTTTTGGCCGAGGATTGTAACGATGCCGATCCTTCGATTCCGGGAGTCGAGATCCCCGGCGATGGGATCGATCAGAACTGCGATGGATGGGACGGCGCGGGTGAAGATAAAGACGGCGACGGGTATTTTGCAGATGATCCCGACCCATTATTAAAGGACTGCGACGATACAAACGATCACGTCCACCCCGGATCTGCAGAAATCGTATGCAATCAAATCGATGAGGACTGCGATGGATCGGATCGCTGTGTGGACGATGATTTAGACGGCGACGGGTATCCTGCATCTGCAGACTGCGACGATCACAATGCGGCGGTGCATCCAAACGGAGTCGAGCGCTGCGGCGATCAGATCGATCAGGACTGCAATGGATCGGACCTGCCCTGTGCGATCAATGACCGCGACGGCGATGGATTTGCCAGCGACGCTGAGGATCCATCCCTGCGCGACTGCGATGATAACGACCCCCATGTTTATCCCAATGCCCCCGAGATCTGTAACGATGGCATCGATCAGGACTGTAACGGGACGGATCGGACCTGTTTGGAAGGCGAGGACAAGGACAACGATGGTTACGCCGTACCCGATGACTGCAACGACAACGATGCAACCATTCACCCCTTTGCGGCCGAATTATGCGACGGCATCGACAACAATTGTGATGGCATCGCAGATGAATACAACCCGCTGACCGCTTTGAATGAACAGGGCGAGCTCATCACTTCAAAGGCGAGCTGTGGATCAAACATCGGGCAATGCAAAGAGGGTCCCGTCGTCTGCAGCAAAGGTGTTTTCGTCGAGCTCTGTACAAAGCCGTCGGCTGAGGTTTGCAACGGGCTCGACGATGATTGCGATGGCCAGACGGACGAACCTGATTTCGGTCAGACGCAGCTTGCAGATGAGGGCGTGCAGACATGCGGATCCGAGATCGAGCGCGGTGAATGTAAGCGGGGCCTTCTTTACTGCAAGGACGGGAGTTTAAGCGATTGCCGGGGCGGGGTCTCTGCTTCAGCTGAAATCTGTGATGGATTGGACAACGATTGCGATGGCATCACCGACAACGGCGCCGATGGATCCCCTTTGAGCGAGGAATGCTTCACGGGCGAGGCTTCAAAGAAAGGCGTGGGCGCGTGTAAGGCAGGGCGGCGGACCTGTGTTTCGGGGCAGTTCGGGAGCTGTATCGGAGAGGTCCTGCCGAAGATCGAAACCTGCAACGGCGAGGATGATGACTGCAACGGCGCAACTGACGATCTGCCCGAGATTGCATGCTATTCGGTCGATCAAAAATACATTGGCCACGGGCCCTGCAAGGCAGGTGCGCGCAAATGTGTTTCGGGGGAGTGGAGCGCTTGTTTGGGAGAGGTCCTGCCCGAGTCGGAAGTTTGCGACGGGGTCGATAATGACTGCGACGGCGTAGTCGATCAGTTGCAGGAGCCTTGTTATTCGGGCGCCGCTTCGACTTCGGGAGTCGGCCTCTGCAAGTCGGGTGTCAAAATCTGCGAGAACGGAACTTTCGGCGCCTGCCTTTTGGAGACGGTCCCCACCGATGAGATTTGCGACGGCCTCGACAACGATTGCGACGGGCAGGCCGATGAGGGTTTCGATCTCCTGAATGACAAGAACCATTGCGGTTCATGCGATCGCAGCTGCAACGAGGATCAAACCTGCTGCGGCGGGGTTTGTTCTTCGCTCAAAGACGATCAGAACTGCGGGGCCTGTGGATCCGTTTGCGGGGTGGGGGCCGATCATTGCGGTCTTCTGGAGGATCAATCGCTGGGCTGCCTTTGTGGCAATCAACCCGCCTGCGAGAACGGTTTGCGCTGCGTCGGTGGATCCTGCAAATGCGTGGAGCATAGGGATTGCGGCGACGACGCCTTATGTTGTGGTGGATCCTGCGTTCCAACCTCGGCTGAGACCCAATGCGAAGCCTGCGACGACGGCGGATGTGACGGCGAGCGCGCGAATGCTTGTATCGGGCGGCGGTGTTACTGCGGGTCGATCACCGAATGCATGGAAGGCACGCGGTGCATGGTATCTGCTTCCGATGAGGATCCGGAGTCCGAAGAGGGCAAATGCTTGGGCTGCGAGAGCGATCTCGATTGCGGGGAGGACGCCTTATGTTGTGGTGGCGCCTGTGTTCCTTCTTCGCCGGTCCATCAATGCGAGGCCTGCGGGCAGGGATGCGATCTCGACCGGGCCGATCGCTGTTTAACCCGGGGTGAAGATCGGATCCATTACTGCGCCTGTGGCGAAGGCCCTGCCTGCGATGAAGGATCCTTCTGCTCAGCCGGAAAATGCATCGAATGCAGGCATTCACAAGATTGCGGGGGCGATAAGCCTTCCTGCGTGGAGGGTCACTGCAAGGCCTGCGATCCGTCAGATGAGTCGAGCTGCGGAGAAAACAAACTCTGCTGCAACGACATCTGTGTCGCAAAGGACGAGGAGCACTGTGCTTCCTGCAGCGATGCCTGCAACCCCTTAAAAGCAAACCATTGCGGCAGCGGCAACAATGGAGCCCAATGCCAGTGCGGGGATCAGCCCGCCTGCGGTGATCAGTTGTACTGCGACGGTACGAGCTGTGTCGCCTGCTTAAACGACGATCACTGCCCGAACGGGGTTTGCATTTCGGGCGTCTGCCAAATCTGTGACCCCTCAGACCACAAGGGTTGTGGAAGCGATCAGCTTTGCTGCAACACTTCGGGAGGTCTGGTTTGCCAGGAGACCGGCGATCTTTCGGTCCCCTGCGAATCCTGCAACAGCTATTGCGGTTTAAACAGCGACCGCTGCCAGAACAACCTTTGCCGCTGCGGCGAAAACTACGCCTGCTCGGGCGATGATGCCCCCTACTGCGTCGATGGATCCTGTGTCGAATGCCGCCACAACGGAGACTGCCAGGGCGAAAACAAATATTGCATCTCGGGCGAATGCAAAGCCTGCGATCCGAATGACGAGACGAGCTGCGGAGGAACCGGTCTTTGCTGCAACTTTGAATGTGTTGCCCTGAGCACGACCGTATGTCTGAGCTGCACAGAAGGCTGCTACAGCGCACAGGCTGATGGTTGCGGTCTTTATAACAACCAAATCCAATGCCTGTGCGGTGAAGGTCCCGCCTGCGGTGAAGATCAATATTGTCTGGGTGGATCCTGTCTCGATTGCATCGAAAACGGAGACTGCAAGGGCGAAAACAAATATTGCGTCTCGGGCGAATGCAAGGCCTGCAATCCGGCAATCGAGTCGAGCTGCGGTGAAAACAAACTCTGCTGCGACTTTGAATGTGTCGATCCCACCGTCGATCACTGCGCATCCTGCGGTGATACCTGCAACCTGCCTCAATCAAACCTTTGCGTCACAGACCAGAACGGATCCCGCTGCATGTGCGGAACGCATCCCGCCTGCGGTGTAGGTGAGTTCTGCAACGGTGAATCCTGTGTCGAATGCCTGAGCTCCGATGACTGCAAGGGCGAAAACAAATATTGCGTCGCGGGTTACTGCAAGGCCTGCGATCCGGCAATCGAGACGAGCTGCGGAGGAATCGATCTCTGCTGCAACTTTGAATGTGTCGCGCGCAGCGTGGAGCATTGTGCCGCCTGCGATGATGCCTGCAACTCCGATAAAACAAATCTTTGCGGCTTTGCAGACAACCGATTCCAATGCCTGTGCGGTGCAGATGCTGAATGCGGTGATGGATTGTTCTGCATCGCTGGATCCTGTGTTGCATGCGGAACCGATCATCCCTGCGCGGGCGGAGAACTTTGCTGCGACGGGCAATGCACAGAAGAGAGCGCGAGCCATTGCGGAGCCTGCGGGCAGTCCTGTGATCCTGCAACGAGCAATGAATGCATCTCGGGCGCATGCAAATGCCATGGCGAAGCTGAATGCAGTGAATCAGCGCCCTACTGTGGAACAAACGGCTGCGTCCAATGTCTGGATGCCGGTCAATGCAACTCCGATGTCGCCGACACCTGCAATGATTCAGGTCTCTGCGTCTGTGGAAACTCCGACGGACCTTGTACCGATGGTTACTGCATCGATGGTCAATGTAAGCCCTGCCGCGATGCAAAGGACTGCGACGGCGGAAAGCTCTGCTGCGATCATGAATGCGTTGCCAGCGACGACCAGAACTGTGGAACCTGCGGGAATGTTTGCGAGTCGGGCAAGGGGAGTTGCAATGGCACCGCCTGTAAATGCGGAGACGGCTATCCCTGCAATGATGGCTACTGCGTCGAAAATACTTGTATCGAATGCGACGATGATCACCCGTGCGGAGATGAAAAACTCTGCTGCGGGCATCGATGCGTAGAAAACGACGACCAGAACTGTGGAACCTGCGGAACTGTTTGTGAGTCGGGCAAGAGCAGTTGCAATGGCACCGCCTGCAAATGCGGAAACGACGATCCCTGCAATGGAGATACGCCGTATTGCCTCACAATGGATCCTGCTTCAGGAACGGATGACGATCCAGCCGTCGATCGATGTGTGGAATGCCTTGATGGATCCCACTGCGCTTCAGGAAAATGCACCGATAACCAATGCCTGCTTTGCGACGTAGCCAACAACCAGGGCTGCCCCGCGAATGAAACCTGTCAGCTCACGGGTGATCCACAGACGCTCGCATGTATTTGTGGATCCGGTTTTGAGTTGAAAGATGACCAATGTGTCAACAAAGCTCCTGAATTGACGTGGATTGATCCAACACCTGCAAATACTGGTTTTCTGTACGTGCGTGGAAGCGAAGAACCTTTGGTCATCCTGAAACCCATCTGCAAAGATGAATTGCCCAACGAAAAACAGGCAACCCTTCCGGTCGAATATGAAGATATGCATCCGGGGAATCGACAAATCTGTAGCAGCTTCGATGATGACGGGACGCGGATGACTCTGAACAAAGACCGCCTGCCTGAAAGAGATATAAGCTATTACATTGTATTTACCTGCTCTGACGGTTATTCAAATGCAGAAGTTATAGAGACATTTGTCAAAATAGAGTCTCATTGATCCATGACGGACCGTGATTGAAACCCGATCGCTTTGAGAAATTTGTTTACGGAATCGGGTTTCAATCCCGCCTTTGCGTAGATTAAATCACCAAAATTCGGACAAAAATGTCGCGGTCGCCGTGATTGAATGACGGCCGCGAGCAGATTGAAAGAACAGAAAACGTAGAATCATTTCTTCTGAACTGGAGTTTAAAATGCGAAAGAACGTTGTTTTATTGTTGGCGCTTTTGGGATCCATTCCTTCGGCCTTCGCTGAACCTTGCGGCAACATCGACTGGATCGGTATCTGCGAGGATGATGTGATCAAGTTCTGCTCGGATGACGAGAGCGAGAATGGGGAATTGCAGATCGAAGATTGCAAGACCCAAACAGGTACCGACGGACAACCCAAGCATTGCGTCCTGTATCCTGCACCCGATGGCTGGATGTGCGAAGACCAGTCGGTGACCTCCTGTGGCGAGGTGTCGTACGAAGGGATCTGCAACGGGAGCAATGTACAATACTGCGATCTGGATAAGGGACTCGTCACCGAATCCTGCAGTCAGGGCTGCGAGTACATCGATCAGCAAGGCCACATCGTTTTGGAGAGCAACTGGGAAACAAAATACCCCATCTGCAAAGAAAAACAATGCGTCTACGAGGAGTTCAATTACAGCTGCAGCGGTGATTACTTGGTCATGTGCGGTTTTGAGGAACGCAACATCGACGTCGATCCTGTCGAGATCGCGTCGATCGTTTATGCAGACTGCAAGAAAGAAGGTCCGCCCAACGAAGATCCCTATGTCTGCAAGGAGATTGCGGATACCGACGGTGCGGACTGTGTTTCACCGGACTTTGAACCCTGCGATGACATCGACGATATGGGCAAATGCATCGACGATATTCTGGTTTATTGCGACTACCTGAGTCGGGGGCTCGTCAATGAATCATGCACTGCGGGCTGCGCCTATTACGATCAGGACGGCGTGGCCTATGATTCCCGCCCCGATGGAGAAGAATGGAAGGCCGACTGTAAAGAAAACCACCCCGCAGGAGGAGAGGATGCCGGCCCCGGGGGTGAGGATTCAGGTCCCAGCGATGCAGAGATCGACGGCTCGACCGAAACCGATGGCAGCGTGACCGACAATGATTCAGGTCTGGGCGATGCAGAGATCGACGGCTCGACGGAAACCGATGGCGGCCCCGGGGATGAGGATTCAGGTCTGAGCGATGCAGAGATCGACGGCTCGACGGAAACCGATGGC
>DBWM01000045.1:52414-63139 GCA_002309015.1 Myxococcales bacterium UBA1238
CGATTCGGCCACAGGATCCGACGCGACCGCCGATGCTTCGACCGACAGCGCTGTTCCCTCAAATGATGCCGCGACATCCAAAGACGACGCCGGCGCTGAAGAAGACGGCGGAAGCGACGACGGATGCTCCGCTGCAGCTCATGCAAACCCGAGATCCTGGGGATTCCTTCCGCTCTTAAGCGTCTTCCTCCTCCGCCGCAGGCGCCATTAAACCCGGGGCTGGCCTCACGACAGTCCGCTCTTCCTTCATTCTGTTCTAGGAATGAATTTTTTTCTTCGCCAAAGAAAAACAAAAAAATCTTTGTAGAATCCGAAGATAGAAATTCTTTTCAAAAAAAATGCATTTCAGCCCAATTTTTTTTGAATAAAACTTTTGAGGCCTGCATCTAGGGCGAGTTCTTTTTGAATGAGAAAAACAAAAGGAACTTTCTCGCGCGAGCCGAAGATGAAAGCCGGCTCAATTTGCGAATTTCTTTGAACCTGGAGCGCATTCAACCGATGGTTTGTTCCTCGGTTTCGGGGAAAGGTTGTTTGCTTTTTGAAACGAAAACCTTTGATCCACAGTGGGTTAAGGTTTCTTTTCTGGTAGGGAAAAAAAATGCGTAATCTCTTAGCTGCAGTTGTTGCTTTGTCTTTCTTTGCAGGCCAGGCGGTCGCCGCTGATTTTGACGACGACGACGATTTTGGTTTCGAGTCCGATGACGGCGCTGATTTCGGCGGCGCCGGTGCTTTCGACGACGACGACGATGATTTCGGCGGCATGTCCGGTATGGACGATGACGACGACGATGATGATTTCGGCGGCATGGGCGGCGACGATGACGACGANNTTGGAGAAGCCGGGCGCGGTCTTTGTCCGCTGGGTAGCCTCCTGCGCGGAGGTCACGGCCTCCAGACCGGGGCAGAGCTTTGTGGTAAAGCGGGATCTGACCTTTATCGCCGTATGGCGCTGTGAAGACTCGGGGCCGTATGCGGGCAACTACGACGATTCCGGCGTGCGGGGCGGCGGCGATGACGACGATGACGAAGACTTCCCCGGCATGGGCGGCGACGATGACGACGAAGGCAAGACGCCCTCCGGAGGCAAGAATCCCAAGGGCGGCGATGACGACGACGATGACGGGGATGACGAGGATGACGACGGGGATGACGACGAGGATGGCGATGGAGAAAAGAAGAGTGGAAGCAGCGGTGGTTGCTCCGCTACGCCTTATTCAAACTCCAGCGCATTAGGTCTGCTTCCTCTCCTCGGCGCCTTCATGCTCCGCCGCAAGCGCAAGTAATTTTCTCCTCCTGACCACGTAAAGATTTCCTCCTGACCACGTAAAGACTGCCTTCACGGTTTGGGATCCCGATCCCGCCGTGAAGGCTTTTTTTTGCTCTGAATGGAGATCTCCAAAGGCTGGAGATCCAAAGACCGTCCATCCAGCAAAAGAATTGGCCGAATGGAAATTCAAACTCCATGATCGCGACATTTTTGTCGGTATATTGAAGATTGAAAGTCGGGCAGGAGTAGATTGAAAGTCGGGTAATGGTAGAATCAAACCCGGTCGGGAGTAGAATCAAACCCGGGCAGAAGTAGAATGAAACCTGGTCAGGAGCAGAATGAAACCAGGTCAGATTTACATCACTTCTACTTCCATAAAGGAAGCGATCTTCGAGAGGACGTCTTTGGAACAGGGAATGGCGCAAAGACAACTGAGATCGCTCGAGTTACAAAGTCGGGCCAGAGCGATCAGCTGTTCATCGGATGCAAAATGCATGCCCAGCTCATCGCGATCGATCTTTAAGGCAGCAGAATATTTTGTTCGGAAGGCGCTGTTTTGAAGTTGCTCAGGACTACAGAGGATCCATTTCGGGACCACATCTGAAGGCGCGTTGGGGGATAATGGAGATTCTGCTGCAGTTGAATGAGAGTCGGTCGTTTCGACATGATCGATGGACCTGTCCAGAACCATCAGCGCGGCTGCGGTCTCATCGGTTTCTGCATCGATTAATATGGCGGCGCCGGTGACGCGATTTCTTGTATAGGCGTCGTAGATACAGGGTTTGGCGGTCCGTAAAGCGATCCTCGCCACCTGGTTTTGCATCACCGCTTCACCCGGCATGCGATGCAGGGTATCGATGGAAACCAAATACCGGATCTCTTCAATCAAACAACGCACCATCTGATGGCAAATCTTGATCCAATAAGATCTCTTGGACGTCAGAGGATGTTCGCTTAACGCGATCGCCATCACCTCTAACCGGTCGCTCAACTTCGGTTGATTGTTCCTGCGGATCAGCATATCGCCACGGCTGAGATCGATGTCGTCGCTGAGCTCTATGGTGATCGCTTCGTTTGCAAAGGCTTCCTTGACCGGCTTTCCTGCAGAATAGAGGGCGCGAACTTTGATTTCCTGTTTGCCCGGCAAGCTGTAAACAGCGTCACCTGTACGAATGGCGCCGGAGGCGAGGGTGCCCATATAGCCGCGAAACTCGTTTGTCCGCACCGCCGACTGAATCGGCAGCCGCAGGTCGATTAGATTGCGATCCACTTCAATCTGAATGTTCTCGAGGAGTGAAAGCAAAGTCGCCCCGCTGTACCAGGGCATCTGCGCTGACGGAGTCGTGACGTTATCGCCCCGCAATGCGGAGACGGGCACAAAATGAAGCGATGAAAGCTCGAGCTTGATCGCATAGTCGCTGAAGGCCTGAATGATCTCGTCGAACCGTTGTTCGCTGTAATCCACCGCGTCCATTTTATTGACGGCCACAATAAAATGTTTGACGCCGAGCAGAGATGCAATGAACGCGTGGCGTTTGGTCTGTTCCTGCACGCCGAGCTTTGCATCTATCAGGAGCAGGGTTACATTGGCCGTCGAGGCGGCTGTGACCATATTGCGCGTGTATTCCAGATGCCCCGGCGCGTCCTGTACAATAAAGCTCCGCTTTGATGTATAAAAGAACCGGTAAGCGACATCGATGGTGATGCCCTGTTCCCTTTCCTGCAGGAGACCATCCAGCAACAGGCTGTAATCGAGTCTGGGTCCCTGTCTTTTGGCTGAATCTCTTTGAAGGGCCAGGATCTGATCGCGGTAGAGGCTTTGAGTATCGTACAGAAGGCGGCCAAGCAGGGTCGATTTGCCGTCATCCACATGACCGCAGGCCAATAAACGCAAGTGATCCTTCTTTTGTTGTGAGTCGAGAAAGGCGTCTAAGGATTGAGGTTTGGCGGTCATTTTAAAAATAGCCCTCCTTCTTTTTTCTTTCCATCGAGCCCTCTACATCAAAGTCGATGAGCCTTGTGGTGCGCTCCGAGCCATCTGTGGTTGAAAGCTCCAGGATGATCTCCTGTACGGTCTTTGCTGTTGATGGGACGGCGGCGGTGCAGGGGAAACAACCGAGCGTTCTGAAACGACAAAGCCTTGTGACCATTTGTTCTCCGGGCCGCAGCAGATTTTGACAGCCCTCTGTTGGAATGAGCTGCCCGTTGCGTTCAATCACAAGCCGTTCGGCTGCAAAATAAAGCGGTACCACCGGGATTTTTTCCCGCTCGATGTACAACCAGATATCCATCTCGGTCCAATCAGACAACGGAAACACCCGAACCGATTCACCCTCGGCAATCTTTGTATTAAAGACGTTCCAAATCTCGGGACGCTGCCGCCTGGGATCCCATACGCCGTTGCGGTTTCGGTAAGAGAACATGCGTTCTTTCGCTCTCGATTTCTCTTCCTCTCTTCTCGCGCCGCCGATGGCTGCATCAAAGCGATGCGCAGATAATGCATGCAGCAGGGCTTCTGTCTTTCGCTTCGCGCAGCAATGGGATCGGTCGATCTGCGATAAATCATCGGGCAGGGGACCGGGTTCCTCAATCAGCAGCGTCAGGTTGGGATCCGCTGCAATCTGCGATCGAAACTGGTACATCTCTTTAAATTTCATGCCCGTATCGACATGCAAAAGCGGGAAGGGGATGGGGGCTGGTGCAAAGGCCTTTGTTGCCAACCTGAGCAGGACCGAAGAGTCTTTACCGATCGAGTACAATAAAACCGGTCGCTCAAATGAAGCTGCAGTCTCCCGGAGTGCAAAGATCGCCTGCGCTTCGAGCATATCCAGATGCGACATCAACTTTGGCATCGCTGTTTCACCTCTTTCTATACAGGCGCGCCCGACAAATTTGCCGACGCGACCGTCTCTGTTTGCGGTTTGTCTTGTAATCTTTGACGGTCAGGGCGTAAAGCATGGCTTTGAGTTTCAGGAAGAAAGTTTTTCGGATGGGCTTACTTTTCAATCAGCGCGGACTCTGTTTTGGAGTGGCCAATCACCGATCTCTGGCCTGGGCCATTGCAAAGGCGGCGCATCGGGAACAGGCAACGGTGGGCCTGGTTTGTCAGAACGAGCGGACTTACAAATTTGCAGAGCCCCTGGCCAATGATATCTCGGCGCCTTGCTTCACCTGCGACGTCAACGATGAATCGATGTTGAAGGAGACCTTTCGCAAAGCCGCCGAAGCCTTTGATGGTTTGGATTTTGTGGTTCACAGCATCGCCTTTGCGCCGCCTTCGGCCTTGACCGACGAAGTTTCCCAAATACCGCGCGACGACTTTAAAACCACCTTCGAGTGCAGCGTATACAGCCTGCTCGCGCTTGCCGACTGCGCCAAAACCTATATGAAAGACGGCGGCAGCATCTGTACTTTAACTTACATCGGATCCCAGTTTACCGTGCCGGGTTATGGGTTAATGGGCCCCGCAAAGTCAGCTCTCGAAGCCTGCGTCCGATCTTTAGCCTGCGAGCTCGGATCACAGATGATTCGCGTCAATGCCGTAAGCGCCGGTCCCGTCAAAACACTCGCTTCCTCGGCCATTAAGGGCCTGCGATCGCAGATTGCAAAGCTGCCCGAACAAACCCCCATTCACCGCGAATTGACCCACGAAGACGTCGCCGACGCGGTCCTTTTTTTGCTCTCACCTCTCTCCCGTGCGATCACCGGTGAAGTGATCCATTGCGACAACGGCTTCCATTGCGCTCCCTGCGGACTCCTTTGAGGTTGCAGGCGACTTTAAAACGCGCATTGCTGAGATCCAGACGCCATCGCGCGGTGTCATTTACTTCACCCCCGGAGTCTGCTTTCCAAAATCCGGGCTTCAAAAGACGGATCTTTGTTCATCTGATGTTTCTTTTTGGAGTGTGAATGTCTGTAAAACAAAGATAACTGACAGATGACAGTGAAAAAAATGTTTAAAATCCGGCATTTGTGCAATGAAATACACTTCCTCGTCAGAGACTTTGCCGCTAAAAGGCCCTTCATCTTTTTGAACGATAACCCATTTTTGAAGGAGATTCACGATGCGTAAGTTGTTAACTGCTTCTGCTGTTTTGGCTTTGTTTGCGAATAGCGCGTTTGCTGAGGAATGCGGTGATGTGACCTTCCTGGGAACCTGCGATGGTAATGTCATGATCTGGTGCCAGGACGGAGAATTAAAGGAAAGCGATTGCTCCACGCAAGGTGGGACTTGTGGAGAGTATGGCAGCGGTTGGGGGGTTGATTGCGTATTTTACCCTGACGATTTTACCCCCTGCGGTGATGCGCCCCTTGAGGGCACCTGTGGCGATGAAAATCAATTGATCTATTGCGACGTTCCCAACGACGAAGACTCTTATGGCGCGTATTTCTTCGGTTTGGGCTATGGACTTGGTATGACCGCTATACAGTGCTCCGATGCTTGCGAGATGGTGCCGTATGAAGAAGAAAGCAAGGGCGACTCCTATGCTATCTGCAAGTGCGATACTGCAACGTACACTGACTACTGTGATGAATTCGGTATGTTGCATATGTGCGATGGCGGTGCTGAATTTGCTGTTGACTGTGTCGCATATGGCTATGGTGACTGTGGTCAAGTTGACGGCAAGGCGACCTGCGTCGAAGGCGACGACGATACTGATGACGACACCGATACTGACACCGATACCGATACCGACTCTGATGTAGATGCCAGCCGCCCCGACGCTTCCACTGAGGTCGACGGTGGCGCAGCTGACAGCAGCGTGAACGATGCTTCGCAGGGCACCGACGATGGCGCGATTCCTGACGGCGATGTGAACGATGCTTCCTCCGATGCCTCCAACAGCGACGCATCCCAGGGCAATCAGGATTCTTCGCTCCCTGATCAGGATGCCGCTGCAGCATCCGATGCTTCTTCTTCCGATGCCTCCACCGCAAAGGATGATGCGGGCAACGGTGGCAACGGTGGCAACGCGGGTAACGGCGGCAGCGATGATGGCAACAAGCCCGGTGCGGATGCCGGTGCGGATGCCGATGACGACGACGGCGGTGACGACGGTTGCTCGGCCACTCCGAACTCCAAGACCAGCTTCCTGGGATTGCTCCCGCTCTTCGGCGCTCTCTTGCTCCGCCGCAAAGAGAAGTGATCCCGATTCCTTCGACTTCCTCCTTCAGGCTCTTTAAATTTCGGTTTCTGACCGGCTTTTAAAGAGCCTTTTTTTTATGCCTTTTGTGCGGGCGGGTGATTTCATGAACGCATGGCGCGCATCTTTGTTACTGATTTCTTGTTTGATTTCGCAGGCCTGGGCCGATTGCGGATCTGTGACGCGTGAGGGCAGCTGCGACGGCGACGTTTTAACCTTCTGCAAGGACAATCAGGTCAAAACGTTTGATTGCTCAGAGGACGGCATCACGGGCGCTGTGCAATACAGCTGCGGCTATATCAGCGAACAGATCGGCTACGACTGCAAAGGGCCCGCCTGCGACGCAGAGACGGACGAAGGCTATTGCGTAGGCGATGTGGCCGTCTTTTGTTACGAAGAAGCGGGCTCCACCTGGATTGAACTCGATTGCAAAGCGGAATACGGCTCCAAATATTATTGCGCCGGTGGCTATTGTTACGACGGCAGCGAGATTGAGAACGAAGGCTGCGCAGATGTGCCTCCCCAGGGGCGTTGTGACGGTCAAATCCTCTCGCTCTGCCTGTGGAGAAATAAGATCACCTTTGATTGCGCCGAAGAAGGCCAGGTTTGCGGCTGGGACGGCGACAGTTACAGTTGCCTCAATCAAACCGACGCCGGTTTAGAGGGCCATGAAGACGCGGAAACGGATTCCGGCGTTTCGGATGCGGGAACAGCAGACGCGGAAACGGATTCCGGCGTTTCGGAAGCAGATGGCGCAGCGAGCGAAACGGATTCCGGAGCTTCGGAAACAGACGCCGCAGTGAGCGAAACGGATTCCGGAGATATGGAGGCGGATTCCGGAGCCACAGAAGCGGATTCCGGAGTATCGGAAGCAGATGGCGCAGCGGGCGAAGCGGATGCCGAACCGCCCGCAAGCGGCGATGCCTCTCAGGATGCGGCTTCAACCGATGCGGGCACGACTTCAAACGCGGATGCTTCGGCCGGGGACGATGGGGGCGATGACGGTTGCAGCGCAGCGCCGGGGCAAAAAGCGCATTGGGTGCCTGGGCTTTTCCTGCTCGGATTCTGGGGCATCAGGCGTCAGCGGAAGCTTCAGTAACTCCTTGTTTTTGGAGCGCATTTCCGTTAAACTATACCTCGTTTTTTTCAATCATCCCCTTGTGAAAGGATTTTGTCATGAAAAAGATTTTGTTGACGACCGCCGTTGCAAGCCTGCTGGCCGGAAGCGCATTTGCTGAACCCTGCGGGGAAGTGACATCTGCGGGTGTATGCGATGGTGAAGACTCACTTCGCTGGTGTTCCAACGGTGAACTCAAAACCGCTACTTGCAGTGATCAAGCTATCACAGGAACCATTGAATATCACTGCGGTTCAGATGGAAAAGGTGGTTACGACTGTGTCAGCAAAACGCAATGCCCTGATAACATCAACACTGCTTATTGTTTAGGCAATGTTGTTGTTGCTTGTGGGTATAGCGCCTCTGATCCCAATGATTATCGCCGTGCGATGGGCATGCTTGAGTATGATTGTGCTGATGAGGAAGGCAAAAGATGCTCCGACGGTCTTTGCACCGATCCGAGCGCAAACATGAATTGCCCCTCCTTTGATGGAGTCAGCGATCCGAGTGCTGACGGCACAAAGACTTGTTCTGAAGATAAATCAACTTTGATCGAGTGCTGGCATGGCCGATGGGATAAACAACCCTGCGTTCGCTTAAATGGCGATGTGGGTCGCTGTGGCGAGCAAGATGGTCTGATTGCATGCATTTATGATGATTCCGACACCGACGCTGATGCTGACGCCGATGCCGATGCCGATGCTGATGCTGATGCTGACGCCGACTCCGGAATCTCAGATGCCGGTGAAACCGATGCAAGCGACACCGATGCCGAAACCGACTCCGGTACTTCGGATGCTGGTGAATCGGACTCCGGTTCTTCCGAAACCGACTCCGGAACCTCGGACGCTGGTGAATCGGATTCCGGCAGCAGCGAAACCGACTCCGGAACCTCGGACTCTGGTTCTTCCGAGACCGACTCCGGAACCTCGGACGCAGGTGAATCGGATTCCGGCGCTTCAACTTCGGATTCCGGCACTTCAACAACCGATTCCGGCACTTCAACAACCGATTCCGGCACTTCGACAACCGACTCCAGCACCGCAACAACCGATGCCGGCGCGGACGACTCCGATGATGGTGGCAGCGATGACGGTTGCTCGGCCACACCCAATTCCAGGACCAGCTTCTTAGGATTGCTTCCGCTCTTTGGCGCCCTCTTACTCCGCCGCAAGAAGAACTGATCTGCCTTTTTTGTAAAAGGCATCTTAACCCTCACCTGATGTGATCTCGCTCCATGGGTGGGGGTTTTTTGTTTGTGCGTCATGCAATCTGCCCGATTGCGACAAATTTGTCAGAGTTTTGGTGATTCATTGTTTGCGGAATGGTCTTTTAAAGATTGACGAACGTTGATCAAAATGCGAGCGATCAAACTTTGAATCACCATCTGAGCAAGAATTTTGTTTCACAGGCGGTCTTTGAATCTTTGTTCGTGCAGCATTGATTCAAGGTGGGAGCGACTTTACTTGTCCAATTGCTGGACTCCTTTGTTTTAAGGAGAATCATGAAATCTGCCTTTTATGCCCTTTTAATGACCGGTCTCTCGACTGCTGCATTTGCTGAAGATTGTGGTGATGTCACCTCAATGGGCAAATGTGACGGCAGCGTGCTTTCTTTTTGCAATTACAACGGCCAACTGGTGACCAGGGACTGTGCAACTCAGTCGATCACGGGTCAATTTACATATGAATGCAAGGAGATCTCTGCATCATTTGGCTATGAATGTAAGGCGGAATGCGGAGAGATTACATCGCGTGGCACCTGTATAGGAGACGTCGCGGTCTTCTGTAAAGACGGCGAGTTCGGTCTTGATGAAATGCATTGTCCATATGGATGTACCAATGGGGAATGTAACGATCCGCCCGCGCATGGATGTGGATCGGTCACCTATGAAGGCATTTGCGAGAACGGCGTGATCACTTATTGCCTGCAGGACACCCTTCAAACCATCGACTGTCGATCGAAAGGTGGATGTGGACTTGTCAACGGCGTCTACAGTTGTTTGGAAGGCGACGACGACGACGATGATGACGACGACGTGGACTGTGAAGGCGAGACCAAGAAGGGGAGATGTGAAGGCAACGTAGTTGTATTCTGCGGATCCACGGGTGTTTTGCGCCTTCCCTGCAAAGATGGTCTCGTCTGCGGCGAAAATGAAGAAGGCATCATGGACTGTGTGGAGCCCGCAGCTGAAGATGCATCGGTCACAGACGCAGAAACCGAGACAGATGCCACCACAAATGAAGACGCCGCTGTAAATGAAGATGCCGCCACAACTGAAGATGCAACTTCATCTGAAGATGCTTCATTGCCCGAAGATGCAGCAACTACAGAAGATGCCGCTGTAAAAGAAGACGCTGCAGCCGAAAAAGAAGGCGCCGCAGTGATCATTGCAGATGCTGCGGTTGAAGAAGATTCCTCGTCCGGCAGCGATGATGGATGCTCCTCTGCGCCTGGAAAGTCCGCAGCTCCGGTGATCCTCGCATTGTTTGCCCTGTTTGGATTCCGCCGCCGCCGCTGATTTTGGCGGTGAGCGCAACTATTTTTTAAACCCTCACCCCATAGAAAGGCTTCAACATGCGTTTTGCTTTCACTCTTGCTTGTCTCTTTTTAGCTCAAAACGTTCAGGCAGAAGACTGCGGCTCGGTGAGCGAGAACGGTCAATGTGAAGGAAATGTTTTAAAGCAATGCAAAGATGGCCAGCTTGAGGTCATCGATTGCGCTCAGAAGGGCGTTCTTTGCAGCACGTACCATTATCAGGAGAAGGCATACGCGGTTTGCGTAACCCCCAATAACCCCTATATTCCCGACTTCTACACCGATTGTGGTCCTGTATCCAATGGAGGATTCTGCGACGGCAATACTGTGGTTTATTGCAATCCCGCCGCAGCAGGCCTTGAGATCAACAACTGTATTGATGATCACTATGCCGGATGTCACATGGCGGATGTTGATGGGGAAACAGGAGCGTATTGCTATGCTGCAGACTACGTCGATTGTGGCGACGTCACATCCTTTGGAACTTGCGAAGGCAATCTTTTAAAGGGCTGCCATCCGTCTTATGGACTGGTCACAAAGGACTGCGCAGAAGACGGCAATGTCTGTGCTCCTGTTCCCGGCTATGAAGAATATTCCGACTGCCTTCCTCCTTCCCTGGTAGACGGGGGAATCGAAGACGGCGGAAGCGGTCCGGAAGA
>DBWM01000045.1:63291-90015 GCA_002309015.1 Myxococcales bacterium UBA1238
GGAAGATGCATCGGATGCGGGCGGTGATGCATCGGAGACAGACAGCGGAAGCGAAGACGGCGGAAGCGGCTCAGAAGACGCCGCCACCGCAGATGCATCGGATGCGGGCAGGGATGCCTCAAAGCAGGATGCGGAAATCAAAGACGACGCTGCGGTCGATGAAGAAAGCGACAGCGACGATGGATGCAGCTCGGCACCTTTAGGCAAGACCGGCCTTTGGGGATGGATTGCAGTCCTTGGCGCTGGATTTTTAAGAAGGCGGAATTCGAAAGCCGGGGCTTAAGGCGAGGGATGATGGGGCTTTGAGGTCAGATAGCGCTACTTCAGCACAAAAAAGGCGAGGACGCCGATGACCACAAGCCCCACGGCGAGACCGATCACCAGCGGCATCGTCATCGATTTTTGAGGCCGCGCGGTTTGCTTATGCTCCGTCGAAAGAACGGATTTGCTCGGCTCCGTGATCGCTGGCGATGTGGGCGCGTTGGAAGCCTTTGATGCGGCCGCGAGCGCGTTCATCGCATCGGGTTTGAGTTCGACCGTCCGGGCTTCGCTCAGCTCGTCTTTCTTTTCTGGAGGCGGCGCTTCGGGATCGTAATCGGCCACATAACCGGGTTGGGATTCGAGCAGCTTTTGAATGCGATCGAGCTCATTCTTCACGAGATGCGCATCCGCAAAGCGATCTTCCTTTTTCTTCTGCAATAACTTGAGGGCGAGCTCCTCGAGTTCCCGCGGGTAAGGCCAGTGCTTGTGGAGCGAGGAAGGCCGCTTGGGCGCTTCCATGACGATCTTTGTGGCGATCTCGACGGGCGATTCCGCAAGGAAGGGCAGCTGTCCGGTCAGGGTCTGATAGAGCATGATGCCCAGGCTGAAGAGATCGGAGCGGTTGTCGAGCTCAAATCCCTGCACCTGTTCGGGACTCATGTAAGCGGGCGTGCCGCAGACGATGCCTTCGCGCGTGAGCGGCTGGTAGTCTGCGTCCGGATCGATGATCTTCGCGATGCCGAAATCGAGTACTTTGACGAAGTCGCGGGTGTGACGGTAGTTAAAGCAAACGATGTTGGCGGGTTTGAGATCGCGGTGAATGACTTTGGCGGTATGCGCTTCGTCCAGGGCCGAGCAGATTTGCCTGAAAATATGGATGATGCGCATGGTGGGCAGGGGCCATTCGGTGGCGATGATGGTGCCCAAATCGGGCCCTTGCACGAATTCCATGGCGATCCATAAAAGGCCGTCGTCTTCCTGACCGCATCCGTAAATGGAGATGGTGTTCGGGTGATTGAGCCTGCTGGCCGCCTGGCCTTCGCGCTCAAATCGTTTGACGACAATGGGATCCTCTACGAGGTTGGGCCGCAGGATCTTGAGGGCGACCTGTTTGCGCAGATGGATGTCCTGCGCGAGATAGACGCGCCCCATGGCGCCTTCGCCCACCTTCTTATCGATCCGGTAAACTTTGTTGATCACGCGGCCGATGAGGGGATCGTCTTCTTTTTGGCGATCGCTATAAACCAGCGACACTCCGCATCCAGGACAAAACGCAGGGCGTCCATTAAAAGGTTTGTGGCATTTAGGACATTGAGATTCCACCGCACGCCCTTTCATAAAAGCACAGTGAAGTGCGCAAAATTAGCAGAGCTGCGCATTTCAGGCAAGAGTTCCGCTCTTTTAAAAAAGGGATGCGCATTGCCCTTTGAATCTCGGGCGTTTTAGGTTAAACAGCAACGTTTTTTTGTTTTTGCCTCGGAGGACGCATGCTGCGCAAAGGGATCGCGCTCGTCACTGCGGCGCTGCTTTCATCGCAGTTCGCCTGCTACAACACCTACAATGTCGCTCTCGAAGAGCTCGCGCTGGCTCAGGAGGGGGGCGAAAGCTCGACGGTCACCATGAAAACCCAGGAAGGGGAGGCGGTGATCGTGACCGAAAACACCAAGCTCGGTGTGGCCGATCTTCAAAATAAGTATTATTCGATCTCGCCGTTTAACTTCACGCTGACCAGCGCTCAGCTGGTGGCTCCAGACGAAGATCTCCTGCTCGCGCGCGAGTCCATTCAGACCGGAAAAGTGAAGCAAGTCAGTGGGTTACGCACCGGTTTGCTGGTGGCAGCCGGCGTGATTTTAGCGGGGGGCGCGACCGTATTCCTGACGGTGACGGCCGACGAAAAGAAGGCGTTCGGGGAGTGATTCAGGGCGTTTCAAGGTCGAAGTGAAGCGGCAGGATGCGCAGATCCACCGTTTGTGGATCGATGTGATCGAGCGCTTCATGCAAACGCTTGAGCAAAACGGGCACAGCCAACGCCGAATGGCCACCCTGGCGTTGCCACCATGAGGCTGCGGCCTGCTCGGCGAGCGGATCCTGAATCGCCTGCTGGACTTTATGCAAGTCCTCAACCTTTAAAGAGATTTCTTCTTTCCCTACCAGATTGCAGGCGAGCGCACTGCAGAGCCACATCAAAATCCCGACGTTGTCCGGACGCTTCAGATGCGCCGCGATTTGCCCCAGATCGCACAGCAATTCCACCGCGCAGGAGAGCTCCTGGAGCGCCGCTTTGCTTTGTGGAAACCGCCCGTTGTAAGAGGGATGCCGCGCGGTCAGGCTCTCGAGCAAATCGAGCAGATGCGACTGTTCAAGACCATCTAAATTCGACGAAAATCCTTTGAAATCGCCAGCTTTTACGCATTTAAGGAGCGGTGCCGTCTGCGCTTTGACTGCGGCGTACGCTTCCCGGAACAGGATGGCCAGCGGCTTTTGCCTCAATACATCGGCTTTGGGTTGCGGCTCTGAGAGCTCCAATCCCAGTAAAATCCCGCTTCTTAAGCGCAAAAGCACTTCCTGAACGGCCTTCTCGTCCCAAAGCTCCACGCGATCGGCCGAGAGCGCCAGATTGACCACATGCCCCAAATCCGCTTCCAGGCGTTCGGCTTCCTCGTGGGGCAGGGTTGAAAAGAGCGCTTTCAGTTCATCCTGAGGCACAAGCCAGCGCTCAGCAGGCGAGGGATCGTCGTATAAACGCGTTTTAAAATCGGTCGTTACGGGATTTTGAGGCGGCGGCGCATAGATGGAGAGGGCCTCGTAAAAATCGATGTACCCTTCGTCCGCCAGGCGACCGTTGCGCCAGTGGAGCGCTTCCTCTTCCAGGTTGCTGTCGAGGGCAGCCGACGAAAACAGCAATAAATCCGTGCATAAAGCGGAATCTTCGCGCATGAGCCAATCGAGAAAGATCTTGACGGGCAAATCGCGTTCCGAAGATTCGGGAAAGATGATGCACATATGCCCGTCGGGCGTGAGCACATGTTCGGCGTCCGGCGGCTCAAATTCGTTGGGATCTTCGATGACTTCCACCTGCACCGAGCGGCGGATCGTCCATTGAAGGAGTTCCCAGTCCAGCGCGAGCAGGCGCGTGCCCAGCACGTGAGGCCCCGATTGCATGAGCGCATTGAGCCAGGGATCGAGGCGCTCGAGCGATGGGGTATCGTGGTCCCAAACCTCGAGATCCATTAAGGATTGCAGTTTGTCCCCGCTCAGGCATTCGACGATTTCGGTGCAGTCGCCGAGGCCGATGCGGTGGATGCAGAGCTGCAAATCCTGAACCGGCATCTGCGCGATCAAACGTTCCGCGTCGTGAGGGCGCAGCATCGCATCGAGCAGATCAGCCCCGCTCCGGGCTTGCAAAAGACTCTGCTGCCATTCGTGCAAGTCCGTTGGCGGTAATTGCTTTTTGGTTTCGATGGGATGCTCTGAATGCTCATGGTGATGCTCGTGGCATTCACAACACGAGCATTCAAGCGGCGGAAGGGTCAGCTTGGAAGGTTTTTCGGGATCGCTCACTTGGTGACCTTGCGGACGGTAGAAATGACGAACGTGGCGTGCGTTTTCAACCAAACCGCGCGGGCGTTGCGAGCTTCCTGGATGGCGACTTCGTCCTGGGTTTCGGCTTCGCTGGCTTCGCCCTCTTCGGCCTCAATCGCTTCCTCATGCGCTTCTTCCAGGGGCTTTTCAGCCTGTTCTGCGACGGGCTTGCTCGTGATTTCGGGCAGAGCGGGCAGGTGATCGGCGTCCATGGCATCGAGCAGCGTTTGAATGAGCGCTTTGCGCTTGCGGAAAGGCATCTTCTCCCAGCCGTCGAGCAGCACGTTCTTGTGGTTGAACGAGGTCAGACGGCCCAGGATCACTTCCATGGGCTCCAGGCGGGCGGCCAGAACGGGATCGGCCACAAAGCGCTCGTAACCGGTCAGGCGATCGCGCAAACGCACGCCGCGGCCACGCTTGGATTCGATGACTTCGATCAGGGAGGGGTAGCTGTTGGTCAGGCAGCTGCGCAGGGCGATCATGCGCTCGTCCTGGCCCACATCGATGCGGCGAACCAGAGGCAAACCGTCGATCAGCACGTCGTAAAGGGCCAGCTGTTCAATCTGGCGATCGAGGAACGGCATCTCGGGGAACTGCTCCTGCGTTTCGGCAAGATTGAGCGCTTCTGCAATGGAATCGTGGACCTGGGGGATTCCAAGGGCACGGGGACGCATCGCATTGCGCATTTGCTGCGCGTGGAACGCCATCCAGTCGGGCATGCGCTGAAGGGATTGTTCGACGCGCTCGCGCTGGGCATCTTTTTCTAAATGGCAATGCTTATATTTCTTACCGCTACCGCAATAGCAGGGATCGTTTCGACCGAGTTTCAAGGCAAACTCCTGTATCGTCCAGTAAAAAGTGATTTAAAACCGATAGGTTGCAGAGACACCGCCGCTCAATGTGTCGTCGCGCCACCGACCTTCGAGAGCGACGCGCAGGCGATCGACCAGGTCGACGCCGGTGCCGAGAGAGACGAGGGCTCCAATGCTGGAATCGCTGTGTTCCTTGGTCCACCAGGTGAGCGCTAAACCGGCAGATACGGCACCATAAATCTGACGACCGCCGCCCAAATCAAAATGCCTGGAGGCATACAGGACGGGATCTGCGCCCAAAACCCAGCGCTCGTTGGCTTTTAAAAAGGAAGCGGTGGCGCCGCAGGCCAGGTCGACCAGGCCGGTTTCTTTGACGCGGGCAAAGCTGAATCTGGGAGCCGCCGCAAATTCGATGCCCGAATCTTTTTTGACCTGCACCACTGCCGCCGCCGCGTTGACCTGCAGATCTTCGATGAGCCCAAACTGGCCGATGGTTTCAAATGTGGCCACCTGATCACCGTAAAGACCGCCGATGGTCAATTCAATTTCGCCCGCATTGAGCGTCTTGGCATGATCGAATGTGGTGACCGTGATCGCTTGCGCCGTTAACGGCATCAGCAGACATGCGGCCACGCGCCAAAGCAAAGACACAGGCATTCCCCTCGTCAAAAAAGAGTGGCGCATTATGAAAGCCTGCGGCGCTAAGGGCAAGCGATCTGTGAAGGGAAGGGCGCGACATGAAGAAAAAATATGTGCGTTTAAAGGGGTTCCAAAATCACAAAAACGGCCAGGTTCTGAGGGATGCCGTAGGGCGGCAATGGCCCGTAGACGAGACCTAAACCCATTGTTGCCGTTGGAGTTACCGTTAAACTTTGCAGCTCTGGCCAGTCGATTTCTTCCGGACGGCTGAAGGTCAGAATTTCCAGGCTGTAATGCCCCTTCAGTTGCGCCTGCTGCATCAAAGTTTGCAGTCTGTTCAATGCCTGATCCGCTTCAAGGGTCTGCGAAATCAGCTCCTGAGCCAGCTGTTCTGCCACCTGGCTTGTTTTTTCATCGAAGAGAAGCGGGTTCAACCCTTGTTTTTGCCTGATTTCGGCAATCTGTGTTTTGAGCTGCTCCTGGATGGTGAGCAGGCTTTGCTCTTCAAATGCGCGCAAGATCAAAACAATCGCGTCGTAACCATCGCCGGATTCAAAGGGTTTGAGCCCAATGGCCAGATGGCTTGCATCCGCAAGCAAAGTCTTTTTTGAAGTGGGTGAAAACTCTATAATTTCAAATAGTTGTGATGCGTCCTGTCCTTCGCTGAAAATATATTCCTGCAGGTAAGGCCAGCCGCGTTCGTCGTAAAGCATGAGCGGCGCCGCGTTGATTTGATCCATCCAGGAGGTCAGCTCAGCGCTCTCTTTCGGGCAATAGCGAAGCTCCGTAACGCCATGATTTTTGCGGAATAAATTGATCTTTTGCGCCAGAGTCTGAGCCATGTTGCCGTCAACCTGTGGCTTTTGGGGTGGCTCGTAGCGTTTTTGCAATGGCCTCAAATCGAACTGGGCGAGGATTTGGCGAAAGCCCCAGCGCTCAAGGGTTAATTCAATGCGATCGCCAGCCTTTGCGGGGATTTGGGCTTCAAAGCGATGTTCCTCGTCAGAGGCGATGGGCAATGCCTGGCCACGATGGTCCCAAAGTTCCAAAAGGCCTTCAGATTCAATGAGTTGCCCTTTTAGATAGCTGGGGAGCCGGCGCGAAAAGGGTTCAAGCGACAGGGCGCTCGGATCGTACAGCAGGGCCGCCGAAACGCGATGGTCTTTTTCGACCACGCCCACCGCTGCGGGCCATTGGGGATTGTAGATGGTGCGCAGATACGAGGCGATGGCGTTTAAATTCTTTCCGCTGAGGGCCAAATGCAATGGGCGGCCGGGGTAACCGCAGTGATGGCTTAAAAAGGCAACGGTTTTGGGATCCGGCTCATGGGCGTAATGCGAAAAAAACGCTGCAGTTTCGCGGGCCAGGCATTGAAGTGCGCTCGATTGCGCATGCAGGCCGATCTGTTGTGCAAGGTTTTGTTCGTTAACGTTGGCTTCAAAGGGCTGACGCGTGGCATATTCTTCAAATCCTGCGGTTGCAAAATCGCCTTCCTGCCAGCCTTGCTGAACTGGTGGTGGTTCTGTGGCGATTTGGGGCGTTGATCCGCAGCCCGGCAGGCTTGCGAGGGATACGAGCAGGAATCTCTTTAAAAATCGGGAGCTCCATTGCATAGGGATGCGCCGGTTTTGATAAAAATTGTTATTTTGGGTGATCGATCTTGGAATGGTCATGCGTTTCATGCTAGCAACAATTTATTTTTGCTGTGGATTAAACGGGCGATGCAAATGCATTTGATTGTGACGCGCGTACAAATTGTCTTTTTTTATGTAGTTATAACGTTTTTGATGCTGCCGCAAGCGAGCGCGCAATTGTCGTTGCCGGTCGTGTACTTAAATCCATTGCAGTCCGACACGAAGTCGGAAAGTGAGGCGTTGACTCAAAAACTGGATGAAGAGATCCGAAAATCGCTCAAACAAAGTGTTCGTTTTGATGAATCAGAGAGCATCATTTTACGGGCCAATCAACAGCATTATTGGATGCAGCAGGCGGATCAGTTCAAAGCGACAGGACGGCAAGCGCTTTTGAACGGCCAGGGGGAAGAGGCCATCCAGTCTTTGAACGAAGCGCTGTCACTTTATACAAAACATCTCATTTTGCTTCAGCGAACCGAGGCGATAACCGAAACGCTGATCAGTTTGGGGGAAGCGTGCTTACAGCAGCGGCGCATCGAGGATGCCAGGGCGTATTTTGCGAAGGCTGCAGTCCTGCTTCCAGGTGAATCCACCTTAAAATTGCTTTCGCCCGGAGCTTTAGCGCTCTTTCAGGATGAGCGAAGCCAACTGCAGAAAAAAAAGCAGGGGATACTTGAGATTACGACCGAGCCCGTTGGAGCGAGGGTGACGATTGACGGACGCGAATATCAACCCACGCCCGTACGGATAACGGATTTGATGGCCGGCGAGCATTATGTGCGGTTGAGCTCGGATCCTATGGCTGAAGCCATCAAAATCGAGCTTCAAAGCGGCAAAAAATCGAAGCTGAAAGTGGATTTAAACCGTTCCAAGCGGATGATTGTGGTGGATGTCGATCACTCGGCTTCCGTTCAGGCCGCACTTCTCGCGCAACAGGGTTTTTTTGATGAGCGCTTTCAAAAAGCCTGCGCCCAGGTGGCTCAGGATAGCCAGGCGCAATATGTGGTGGTGGGACATGTGGCCTTTGCCGAGCAACGGAACGATTTCGTTTTCAGATCATACGTTTACGATGCTCGCATTCGGAAGACCGTGGCTTTAAAGGAACGGCGCCTCAGTAATGAGTTCCAGGCTCACAAGGAGGCTTATGCGCTTTTGGGCGAAGTGGAGCAGGTGATCATGCAGTTTCCTGAATCGCGCGCGCTCAGCGGTCAGGTTACGCTGCCCCCCATCGACACGCCTTTGCCGAATCCGGAGCCCGCAGATCAGTCATCAGCGCTTGAGGAACCGGAGCCGATTCAAATTGAAGAGGACGAACCTCAGGCGAAAGAAACGCGTTGGTATCAGTCCTGGTGGTTTGTGACCGCCACGAGCCTGGTTGTGATCGGAGGCGTAGCTGTCGGTGGGTATTTCTTGCTCTCACAAGAAGAGGAAAAGCGGGCTTCTAAGCTGCTTGTGGAGTGGTAAAATGAAGAAAATGAGTTTACTGTGGCTCCTTGGCTTGCTTTATGCTTGCGATTCTGAAGAAGAAGTCTATTTAAATGTCGAGATTTACACAAAGGAAGGAGAGCTTCACTCTTATTTGGATCCTTCAAAAAACAAAGCTCAATTCATCGATTTTGCAATTTATGATCGGGATCGCGAAGCGCTTTCAGATTGGTCGACGCAGCCCATCGCTGAAAAAAATGCCATCGTCAAGGTGCCAGGCTGGGGAAATAAGCAGCTTTTTGTAGCGGGTCGCTCCGAAGAGGGAGCGGTCTTCTGGGGCGCTTCTGTGCCTTTTCAATGGCCTGAGGATTTTAAAAAAAAGCTGCGTATCAGCATTGGTCGGCCGAATCACATAGAGAGCAATGCGGGTTATCAGACGCCCGGGGATTTATCGGAGTTTCGCTTTGGCGCTTCGATCACCTCTTTACCCGACGGTCGGGTGTTGGTTGCGGGGGGTTATTGTCAGAATGATAGGCCCTGCAATACGATGGAGCTTTTTGAGCCTCAGACCAATGATTTTAGGACGCTCAGTGTGACGCTGGATGTCGCTCGCGCGGCGCATAGCGCGACCTTGCTCGATGATCAAACGATTTTGTTTGTAGGAGGAACAGAGACGCCTTCCAAGCAAGCGGCTCTGCTTCAGCTTAAGGACTGGAGCTGGAAATCTATTGATTTTAATGGAGATACGCTTTTTGAACATCAAGCGGTTTCTCTGCCCGACGGCTCTGTGCTGCTCGCAGGTGGGCTTAAGAGCCTGCTCAGCAACGACGGTCAGGCGGCTTATTCGACAGGGGTTTATCGGTATCTGCCAGAGAGCAAATCTTTTGAGACTGTGGCGATAGGGGGGCAGGGCGATGCGGTTTCAGGGGAAGGCGATTCGGAAGGAAGCTTTTCCCGGAAGCAGTTTACGTTATTAAAGCTGTCTGATGGTGCCGTCGCGATCGGTGGTGTCAATCAAAGCAATACGCCGCTCAAATCCTGCGTTTTGTTTCAGTTAAATCAGGGCTCCCTTCAAACAAACTGGGTTGAAAACTGTTTAAATTCAGGGCGTTATGCACATGCTGCCGTTGAGGATTTGGAAGGTGATATCGTAGTGATCGGTGGTTATAAAGATGGAGACAGGCATGAAGTGGGGGATTTTGAGAGGCTGAGCATCCAAGGAAATGCGCTGGTAAACAAAGGGGTTCAATCGCTGGTGAATGTGGGCGGTGAGTTGACAGCGGATTTGCTTTTTGATGGTTCCATTCTTTTGCTGGGTGGTCGCTCAGCGGCCGGAGAATCCAAAAATGCGATGCGCATCATGCCTCAAAAGGAGGGAGAAGATTCTCAGCATGTTGAGAACGTACATATGGGGCTCTACCGGTCGCGCTACGGTCATTCCACAGTCCGTCTGCCTAATTATAACCTGTTGATTTTAAATGGTTTCCACAATTTAAAGCCCAGCAAACTCGTGGAGCAGTATTTCCCTGAGGTGAGAGAGCTCATCGATTGTGCGAATAATCGGTGTTTAAAGGATTTTGATGAAAGGAGTGAGCGCTGAGCGCTTAACCCTGCTGGGCAGTTTGGTCGTAATGGCTGATGGGGTTGCGGGAGCGATCTTTGAGATCATCCGACTGAAAACGCTTGATGGTGCGGGCAGTTGAACGGGTGCCATCCTTATGCAGGGTGAGGCAGCGATCGCTCAGGCTGCATTGGGAGCAGTCTTTGCTGCGGTAGCGTCTGCAGGCGGGGGAGGTTCCCTGAGGTTTTAAGGCGCATTCAAAGATGAGCATGCGGCCGTTGGGGCAGTAATAACAATCCAGCATCGAGTCGTAAACGAACGCCGTCTTGCTGATGCGCTTCATCGCGGGATCGCTGTGCGATTGCGGAGCTGCGCTCTTGGGATTCATAGAGGGGCGCGTTGTGGAGCCTGAAGGTAAAGAGCGCAGGCGATCCTTGTATTGCTGAATTTGCTTTTTAAGTTCAGGAGTTGCCTTGCGTTTGGCCTCCTGGGTCAGCTCGCTTAATTCCTTTTCGAGGAAGTTGCGCTCGATGCAATGCCAGGCACTGAGCGTCGATTGCAGGTCGAATTCATCTTTGGACGGCAGGTTTTCTTTGGGAATATTTGTAATAATACTCTTAATGAGATCGGCGTTTAAGTCCTTGATATGGCGCTGTAAAAACTTGTTCAAGACCTCGGGTGTGGGCATGCAGCCTCCGCCCAGCCACCAGGCGCGCAAATCGATGCGTGCCATCGTGTGGATCTGGCTCAAATGGGTATGCCCGGTCATGACACCTAAAATGATGAGGCCCAAAATCGAAGCGGGATGCGTGCTGCCGTGGACGCGCGCTCTTTTGGGGTAGCGCTCCAAAAAAGAATCTAAATTATAGCTCTTTAATGCGTGATACAGATCGACCACCCAGTGAGCACATTGAGTGATGAGCGATCCAAGCTTAAATTCCCGGCCTGCGGAATTTCGACCGATGGGTACATCATCCCAGGGTTCAAAAGGCTTGAAATAATCGCGCATTACGGAATCGTAATCGAGCGATTCTGAGTTCTTGCCAGCCTCACTCTCTAAATCGCATTCCGAAACCATTGAGCGAACAGACTGAGAATTTTCTTTGATCATATTTTTTATAGCACCTTTTCGATTCAAGTATCATCGATGAATCAAAGGAAAGCGTCAACAAGAATGTCACGGCTTCTGACAAAGTTGCCATACGCGAAAACGCGTGGTCTCGCAGATGAGATGAGCGGAGTCAAAATGAGGTTGAAACAGCTGCTCTGCGGGAATCTGGCGTTGAACCACAAACCAGAGCTGACCCTCTGGATTGAGATGTGCGGGCGCTTGTTCGATCAGGCGCTTCAGGATGGTCAAATCCTCGGATTTTCCAAAATGGATGGGCGGATTTGAGGCAATCAGGTCAAACCTTGCCTGAAGAGAGGATAAACTGTCATATCCGTAAGTCGTGATGGGGCAAGCTAAATTCTGCTTTGTGGCCAATAAGGCAACAGCGTCCGGATCCAGGGCTGAAATCTGCAGGTGAGGGGCGAGCTGATGCAGCGCTGCCGCGATGACGCCGGTTCCGCAGCCGTAATCCAAAGCCGTTTGCTTTAAAGGCGCGGATTTGAGCGCATCGAGCAGTAACGCGGTCGCTTCATCAAGTCCACCTTGCGCAAAGAGGCCCGGATAGCTGCACCAGGCCCGGGGTTGTTGATAGAGCGTGATCGAGAGATGCTGTTTAAACTGATCGATTGTGGAACGAATGGGTTCTGAAATCGGGCAGAAAAGGACGCGTCCATGTTTGCGGGCGGTGATCGTTTCAATCTGTGACAAAAGCGGATTTGAGGCGACCGAGCGGATGCCTTCGTCGTTTTGCCCATAAATCACTAGGCTGCCGCCCTGGGGCGAGAGTTGAGAAATTGCGGCTTTAAGGGCAAATTGGAACGCTTCCCGACTCTTGGAGAGGCGAAGGGTGATCGCGTCAAAAGGGCCGTCACTGGGCCAGATTTGCCCCGTGCGATCTCCGTAAGTCATGCGGTGCCATTCAGAAACGGTGGCGATTTGAGAGAGTCTGACGCTCACTTTGCCCGTAGGATCGTCCACCACGAGGGCATGTTTCAATTTCCATTGTGATTGCTCTAAAAGCAGATCAATGCCAAAGATCGCCTGTTCGGCAACCTCCATTTCACGCAAAAGACCTGCTCCGCAATGCAATCGATGTGAAGGATTCATGGACAGTAAACCTGTGTGATCGAAAGGGTTTGGTTGTCGAGCTGTGCAAATTTGAGCTGTTGTAACTCATGAAAATCAAAGGCAAATAGATTGTTTTGACCGTTCCCCCAAAGCGGAGACAGGGGGATAGGCAAGGGTTCGTTATAGGTTGAGAGATAGATAGGTGCGAATGGATTCCATAAGACCCATGCGTGAGAGGTCTGTGAAAGGATCAGCGGATCAGCATTGTTTAAAGGCTTTTTGATGGCTTTTCCCGACAAGGACGCCTGTTGACGGATGACATTAAACGCAAAATGCGCGGCAAAAAGCTCTCCCTGCTCTGAGCCGACAGCCAATAAGTGATAAGTATTGGCTTTTAAGGCCAGCTGGATTTGATCGAGTGCAAGGTTTTGGTCAAAAGCGACCTCAGTTTCCGTGATTTTTGTGAGTAAATTGTCGGCGTCATTCAATTGATAAACGAGCAACTTGAATGAATCTAACTGGTTGAAAACTAAAAAGAAATATTGATCCTGAATGAGGGCATCAAACAGCGCTTCCTGCGGGATTTGAGCGTAGGGGATCGGGATCGCTGAGGTTTCGGGCTGAGTTAAAGACTTTAAATAGAGTGTTGAGCTGTTCTGTGGAGCATACAGAAGCAGGCCATTTTGGGGCAAAAGGGTAAACCGGCGAATCGAGGCGAGCTCAAATGCAGGCTGAAATGCGCGCGTGCTGATGCTGAACGCACCCATTTTCAGCTCATTTTCGGTTTGCCACAAAGCGACGAGCGCTTCTCCCTGAGCGAGCAATTTCAAATGCGGGTTGGGAGCCGGTGAATCGTTGAGCTGAGCGCAGTCGGGTGAACGATCTGGTGCAGTTGTATTCAGCATACAGATCTGTTCTTGAGTGAGCCAGGCAAACCAGTTTTCGTGCAAAGCAAAATCGGCGATATTTTCAGATGTTGGGAGTAAAAACGTCTGTTCATTGGTCTTTCGGCAGGTGAACAGATCGGATGAGATCAGTTCATCGATCGGTGTCATCTTACCATGAAAACAGATCGAAGTTTGCCCATCCACTGAATGCTGTGCGGGCATATCATCGGTGAGTCCGTTGCAGTCGTTATCATATTGATCGCAGATTTCCTGTTGAATCTGGGTCTGCTGGCAGGATGCATAATAGTGATTTTCAGCGCAGAGAAAGAGACCTGGCAAGCTGCAGGAGATGAGACCTTGTGTGAAGTCTAACTGGCAGCTTTGGTTGAGTTCTCTAAAATCTTCGTCTGTGAGTCCGTCGTTGTCATTATCGATGCCATCGCAGAATTCTTGAATGAAAACATCATCGTTCGGGATTTCAGCGTCCTGAGTTGCATCGCCGTCGGGTTTGACATCGCCGTCAGAGAGGGCATCTGTTTCTGTTTGAGCGTCGTCGGAGTCGGGTGGATTCTGTTGTGAAGCATCGGCTGAAGGCATGCTGGAATCTGCTGATACATCCGGAGTTGGAATGCAGATTCCATCCAGGCAAAGCGGGCAGTCGCCGAAGCAGTCGTCAGAGACTTCGGGCATACAGGCAGAGAGCAGACATGCCATCAAAATGCTTTTGAATCGCATACGTTCCCTTGCTCAGTTTACTTGCAAGGGATTGTTAAATCCAAAAGTTCGCCATTGTAAAGGGTGAGAAGATGTGGCGATAAAGTTTCTGCGGTGGATTGCAAAACGCCTTCGCAATCCAATGTGAATGCAGGATGCGGAACGCGATGAAACTGTCGGTCAAAAAAGACTGCGGTCAGCTGATTTGATGGATTTAACCCAAAGACCGTATAGCCATTTCCGGCTTCGGATGGCTGAATCTGAATGGGACTGCTGGCAGGAAAAGGCAGCTGCAGGTCAAACTTTTGAATGCCGGACGCGGATTGAGAGAGATTCGACACCATCGAGATCCATCGAAATTCCTGTTGATTTTCAGCAGATTGCGCATCCTGGCTCTCGGCAGTCTGTGCGATCGGAGCGAGCATCGCAAAGAGGCCTTCCGCCTGGGTTGCTTCCGCCTGGGTTGCTTCCGCCTGGAATTCCTTTGTTTGCATGAAATGAGGGGCTCCATAAGACTGGATCTCTTGTGAAATGATCGATTCACCGATGCATGAGAGTCCCGTGTTAGACTGATCACTGGCTGTTACATGGTATTCAACCCATTTCTCCTGTAATTTTGCAATGATATGGAACAGTCCCTGAGCATCTGTCCAATGACTTAACGGGAGGGATGGATCTTGCAGATTGAGCGTCAGCGAGAGCGTTTTTGCGTTGCCGGAAGCTGAACCCATACTCTCTGATGTGATGTAATAGATCTCGATCCGATTTTCAAAATTGATGATGACGAAGAGATTGTCGCCCTGAGGTTGAAGCGAGATCCTTTGAGGAGCTGAATTGCGGGCATCGGGTCGATCGGTGTCTAAAGGAAAAATCTTATCGGTTCCGCTCGTATTTAAATCAGAAATTTGATGAATATAGAGACTGCTCTGCGTGCAGTCTGCCAGCCAGATGAATGTTTGCGAGGCTGCAACAGACAGCAGGTTTAATCTGTTTTGCGGCAATGCTTCGACTAACATCGGTTCTGAAGAAAAGTCTGTTAAGAAGACTGATGCATCTTGGGAGCCCAGTGCGTGCAGTTTTGACCTGAACGAAAAATATTGAATGGACGAAGCCCCTGCTAAATAACTTGTGTCAAAATTCTCTTTATTTTCGCATGATTGGCAGGTGCGGTTGCAAAACGATTCGCTGTCATCGCTCGGCAGGGGATACCAGTTTTCCTCGCATTCGTATGGTTCGCAGATGCCGTTTACACATTGTCCGATCGAGTGCTCATCACAATGGATCGAGTCTAACCCTTCGTCTGTTTCGCCATTACAGTCGTTGTCTTTGTTATCACAAATTTCTGCTGTCGGCTCTGGCCGCTGGGTGATATTGCAGACCGTTATACCGAGCGTACTGCAGGTCATAAAGCCTGTCTGGCGGCATTCTCCGACGCCTTCGCCATTGGAACAGGCCTGACCTATCACCTGGACATAATTGTCATCGACGGTGCCGTTGCAGTTATCGTCCAGCCCATTGCAGGGATCTTCTGGGCGGGCAACGACTTCACCTACACATTTTTCGCTGCCATCTGCGCATCGCCATAAGATGCCGGATTTACAGATGCCTCTGTCTAACTGATCAGGGTTACCTGTAAAGCAGGAAGATTGCGTTGAAACACAGCCTTCCGGTCCACCGTCAGGCTCTGCATCTGTTTCTGCATCCGCCTGAGAATCGGCATGGGAGGCATCCGCGTCTGTCAGCTGAGCATCTTCGCCTGGGTACATGTCCGGTTGGTCTTCAGCCACGCAATAGCCCGCGAAGCATTTTCCATGGGTGCATTCGCTGTCATCGTGACAGTCTTGCTCGATCGTTGGCATACAGGCAGTGAGAACAAACAGGCTCCAAAGAAATAGATATCTCACAAATCACTCCTTGATATGAGCCATGGGGTCGACAAAAAATAGACACCCAAAACGCTATATTCTTATACATGGCATTTGATGTAAAGTGCAGCGTTTTGAGAAAGAAGCAGAGCCATCGTGATCGACGTACAGCATCAAATGAAGCGCGGTTTTTTGTGGTTCGGATCGGCAACCGCAGTGGCGCGCGTATGCGATTTATTGAGCACGTTCGGTGTATTGGCCTTTTTGAAGCGCGAGGAGATGGGCATTGCGGGGTTTTCCTGGGCGATCGCCGTCGTGGTGGAGGCCTTCAACGGCCTGGGGGTGGGCAATTCTCTGGTGCAGGCGAAGACCCTGAGCCGCAATGAGCAGGACAGTTTGTTTTGGTTTGCGACGGGGCTGGGGCTGGTCATGCTGGCGCTGATGGCGGCTTTTGGGCCTGCGGTTGCGTGGTATTGCGATCAGCCGGTGCTTGCGGGGATGGTCGCCGTTTCGGGCGCCAAACTGGTGTTCGTCAGCACTGCCCTGATCCCTCTGCAGCTCCTCAATCGTGAGCTAAAATTTAAGGAAATCAGTGCGTTACAAACGATCGCGACCTTTGGTGAGGCGAGCACGAAGGTGATCCTGGCGGCGGTTGGGATGGGCGCCTGGGCTCTGGTCATCGCCAATGCGATGCGCGGTTTTTACCTTTTGGTGGCCACTTTTTGGCTGAGCGGCTGGCGGCCCAGACTGCATTATGCGTTTTCTGAGATCCGCTGGCATGTGGCCTTTGGCTGGCGTTCGGCTTCGTCGGGTGTGTTGTTTCAATGCTATCGCAACGCGGATGTATTTGTGGTGGAACGCTTTTTGGGCATGGAAGCCCTCGGGCTCTATCGCGTGGCGACGGAAGTGGCGATGTCGGCGCTGGAGGCTGTGCTGCAGGTGATCAAGCGCGTCGCTTACCCTGTGTTTGCCCGCGTGGCCGAAGATCGGGAGGAGCTGAAATCCGCCTTTTTGAAGATGACCCGCTATTTGCTCTATCTAAGCGGAATTATTGCTGTTTTTATGTGCTTTGGCGCCGAGGATCTGATGGCTGTGCTTCATCCGAGATGGGCGGCTGCGGCGCCTGTGGCTCAGTTGCTTTGCTTTGGTGGTCTGTTGCGCGGTGTATCGAGACTGTTTCCTGAGATGTTTACGGCTGCGGGCAAGCCTTCGATCGCCTTGCTCGATTCAGTGGTGAGCATCGTGGCGCTGTTTGACATATTTTTCGGCGCCGCAATCCTTTTTGAGGAATACCAAACGCTCTCGATCGCCTGGTCCTGGCTGGTGATTTACCCCATGTTGATCTTGCTGCTCATCATTTACACCCAATGGGTGATGCCTTTGTCGATCGGGCAATACATCCGAAATTCGATGGGTGCGCTGGGCTGTATGGCTGCGGTTGCAGTGACCTTGGCTCTGGTAAAATGGCTTACGGCGCCTGTGTTTAGCGCGACGGCGATCAAACCTTTGATGCTTTACGGGATCAAACAGCTGCCCCTCGCTTATGCCATTGTCCGTTTGATTTTGTTTGCCTTATTGGGTGGGGCTGTATCGCTGCTGTATGTCCATTTTGTGCTGCATCTGAGTCCCAGGGACTTGCTTTCAAAGCGCTCTCAAACTTCAAAACCTGTTGAAAACCAAGAAGATTTTAATGAAACGCCACCGGATGCAGCTGAACCCGGCTGAGACAAGGGGAGAGATTCAGCGATGTCAAAAAAAGTAGCACTCTTTTGCACCAACTTTTTACCCTGGTCGCAAACCTTTGTTTATGAGGAACTTCAGCATCATGTCCGCTATGAGGCAGAAGTGTTCGCCAACCAGCGGCTCAATGAAGATCGATTTCCTTTTGAAAACGTGACGTTAGGTGGCCGGTTCTATACGCTCACGCGGCGGAGCAGGGCCTTTGAAAAGCGGTTTGAACAGGAAAGTTTTGACGTGATTCACGGGCATTTCGGGCCTGGGAGCATTTATGCGCTGTATTATGCGGAGCGTTATCATTTGCCGCTGCTCTGCACTTTTCACGGTTACGATGTGCCGCTTTTGAGGAGCGATAAGCGGTTTCGGCCCGAATTCTTGCGCTATGGCTTCCTGGGCAAACGCTTGCTGAATCGCTTAACCCTCGCGCTTTGTGCTTCGACGGAGCTGCGCGAGATGGTGATCGAGATGGGGGTGCCCGCCGAGCGCGCGGTTTGCTGGCGCCTGGGTATCGATCTTTCGCGCTTTCATCCCGTTGAAAAAAATCCTTCAAAATCGCTGGATTTGCTTTGCATCGGCCGCTTTGTTGAAAAGAAGGGCTTCGAGGTGGCGCTGCGCGGTTTTGCCCATGCGCTGCATCGCGGATTGGATGGGCATCTGACGCTGATTGGCGACGGCCCTCTGATGGGACGATTGAAAAAAGTGCGGGCAGATCTGGATTTAGGCCAAAAAGTGACCTTTGCGGGCACGATGACGCAGGCGGAACTGGCTTCGCGGCTTCAATCCGCCGATGTGCTTTTGGCGCCCAGCGTGACCGCCTCCGATGGCGATCGCGAATCGGGGCTGATCGTGGTGAAAGAGGCTTCCGCGTCTGGAGTTGTGCCGCTTTCTACCTGGCATGGCGGGATTCCCGAAATCGTGGAAGATGGCGTGACCGGGTTTTTGGTGCCCGAGCGCGATGCGGAATCTTTGGGTGAACGCCTGCTCTTGCTGCAGGACGGCGGGTTGCGCGCAAAACTGGCGAAGGCCGCGCGTCAGAAGATGGAGCGGGAATACGATATTCGGGATCGCATCGCGGCGTTGGAGCAATATTACGATGAAGCGATCGAAAGGTTTGGCAGGGAAGGGTAGCTGAGAGGAGCGGAGGGATCAGAGGCGGCGATCAATGCTTCTTTTTGCCGCCTTTGCCACCCTTGTCCTTGCCGCCCTTGTCAGCCTTTTTCTCTTCTTTTTTGCTGGCTTTGGGGGCTTCTTCTTCGGGCTCGTCATCCCAGTCGTCCTCTTCGCCCATCGCGTTGTGGAGGACTTCTTCGAACTTGCTCTGCAGCTTTTCGAGCTCGTCGTCGTTCAGGCGGCGCGCCTTGTCGGGGCCCAGCATTTCGGCGGGGTAAAGCTCGGGATCCTCGGGCATGATGATCAGATATTGCTTGTCGCCGGTGTCGATGCGCTGCAAGACAATATAAGTATCTTCTTCGCCGTCGTCGGTCTGAACGTCGATCGGCTCTTCCATGTCGTCGCGTTCAAAAAACTCTTCCGGTGGCTCGCCTTCGAGGATGAATTCGTCGGCGCGGACCGTGATCTGGCAGTTCCAGGGCTTTAACGCGTCGCTCACGTGGCGCTGAATGGCCTTGTATTCTTCGGGTTCCAACTCCTCGAGCGAGAAGCATTCTACGTCGTCGTCCTCTTCATCTGCGTCCTCGTCGGGGATCTCCTGAAGGATTTTGACGACCGTCTCGTGAGGCGTCAGGACTGCATATTTGTGGCCGTCCTTTTCGAACAGGGTGTCGGGGCAAACTTGCATGGTCAAAGATTCGTTGGTCTCTTCGTCCAGCATTTGAACAATTTGTTCTTCCATTTGCTCGTCATTCATGAGGGCTTTCTCCTACTACCGCGTTCGGCACGGCTTGCCTGGTGTCGATGTGACACGCTCGATCGGGTTCATATCACGTTCTTCTTTTAAAGGGAACAGATCCAAAAACAGCAAAATCGCATTCCGTGATTCCATTTTTTTTGAATGGATGTGCTACTTTTCCTGTCGGGCAGAATTCAGTAAAAACATTAAAAAAGGTGAAAAGCTTCCTGACGGATGCCCGATTTGGATACGGTTTAAATTTTGGAGGTTTTGATGAAATTAAGGAAAAGTTTTTATTTTCAAGGAATTGCGATTGGCCTCTTGGGATTCCTGCTGAACGCCTGCGATGATTCCGATTCGCCGGAGGACTATCCGACGGACGCCGAAAGCGATGTCGGGCAGTTGGCTGATGCCCAAAGCGACGCGACCCTGGATGCTGCGGATGCGAATCTGGATGATGCGGACATTGTTCAGGACGCTGCGGATGCGACCCTGGATGCTGCGGATGGGTTTATCGATGTGGACGCCTTCAATCCGCATGTGGATTCCGGTGTCGAAATTCCGCCCAATCCCTATCGGGTGGTGACGGAGCTGGCTGTTCCTGCGACGATTTCGGGATTGGCCAACAAGGTGACCTGCCTGGCTTTGGATGAGCAGGGCGATGCGATCCTTGGTGTTGAAACGCTGGTTGAAGTGCGCCCCGGGACTCAGGGTGTCGACTTTGAGCTTTCGATCGAAAAGGAAAAAGATGAAAACGGGGACGAGATTGATTGTCAGGTATCGAATGATAAAAGTTGTAATTTTGATTTAGTTGGCATAACTGCTGGAGAATACAGCGTAAAATGCAAAATCCCGAGTCTGGGCCTGCGCGATGTCTCGGCTCAGCGCTGGGATGTGGATCCCGGTCCGGTGGAAAGCACGCGGGCCTGCTTGTTTAAGGACGATGCCCAGCCTTGCCTTGAAACGAGCGAAGTTGAGGCCGGAAATGCGGTCCTGGTGGTTTGCCGGGCGAACGATTCCGAAGGCAATCCGATAGAAGCTTCTGAAGCGGATGTGGTGGTGATGCCGGCTGGTGCGGGCGCAGAGGTGAGCGGGCATTATGTAACGTTCACAACGGCCGGAAGATACGAGATCTTTTGCGATATGGAGGGCGCGCGTCAAAAGGAGAGCGCTCTGGTCGACGTGCTTCCCGGTTTGCCTGCAGAGATCGTGGCCGGAGTGAAGCCCCTGAAGGCGTTTTATTCTCCCGGTGAAGTTTTTGCGTTGGGGGCCCGCGTCGTCGATTCCTATGGAAATGAAGTTCCGAGCGCTCAATTGGAATGGTCCTGGTCCGCTTCAGAGGCCCCTGCAGCGCTCGGTACCTTTGGCGAAGGGCGCTATCTGGCTGAAGATGAAGGCTATTTTGAAGTTTCGGTCTCGGTTGCCAGCCGCACGTATCAGGGCAAAACGCTGAAGGCTTCAGCGAATGTGCTCGTGGATTCGGGCGGTCCTGCGCTGTCCTGTACGCGTCCTGTGGGCATGCTGGTGGGCGTAGGTGAGCCGATTTCTCTTGAAGGTTCGGTGAGCGATATTTCGGGGCTGGAAGTCTTTACGGTGGATGGCAAACAGCAATCTCTGGGCAGCGACGGACATTTTTCGGTTGAGGTGACGCCGCAATGGGGCCTGAATGTGCATGAGATCAGGGCTGTGGATAAGGTGGGCAACGTCAACAGCCTGTTTTGCTCTTACTTCGCTTCTGACGATTATTTGAATGAGAACAGTGAGTTGTCGGACTCGGTCGCGCTCAGATTAAAGCAGGGGGCGATCGATGACGGAGCGCCCAACAGCCCCATCTCCAGCCTGATCGATTTAATCCGCGAGATGTTGAATTCTCAGGGGCTGATGAGCGCACTCGATACCGCCTTAACGGCTCAGAACCCGCTGATTCCCAACGAATGCCAAAAGCGCGTGCTGGGCGTCTGCGTATTTAAATTCGGCTTAACTTACAGGGACTTAAATATTACTGGCCCCAACAGTATGACTGCGGAGCTGGTGGAAGGCGGGCTCAGGGTAAAGGCGCATATTCAGAAGCTGATGATCAGCTTAAAGACGATGGGTACCCTGAGCGTTGGGGGTAAATTCTATGTGAATAATATTAATCTCGATTTGACTTTTGATGTTTATTTGCGCAACAATCGCCCGAAAGTGAAGCTCCGCCAAACCAACAGCGTGACTCTGGGCGACATCGATTTCGATTTTGACAGCCGGGTTGTGGGGTGGTTGCTCGATCTGATTGGAGAGATGTTTGAAAGGAAAATCCGCAATCTGCTGATCAAGAAGCTGACGGGTTATCTGGAATCGAACATCGACTCTGTTTTGTCGGATGTGCTGTCGGGTCTGGATTTAGATGGCCTGGGACAGAGCTTTACGGTCCCGGGACTTGCCGGTGGGCCCTCTTCGACTCTGAGTCTGGGACTCGGCTTTGATTCCCTCGATGTGACGACAAATCAGCTGCGCATCGGGATCCATACGACGGTGAACGGGCCTACAAGGCTGGGGTTGTCGTCCGCAGGTGTCCCGTTGCCTCCTGAACGGCCTGAACCGCAGGCGGATTACAATCAAACGGTGATGGCGACCATTCGCCTGGGACTGGTCAATCAGCTCCTGCACCGGCTTTGGCGCGCCGGGGTCTTTGAGTTTAATGACTTGGGGGCTCAGCTGGGAGAGGGCGCTTCGCTGAAGCTGTCGCTGCAGTTGCCTCCGGCGGTGCGCGGTGCGCCTGAATCCAGCGGAGCTGCAGTGGAACTGCATCTTGGTCCTGCGGTTGGACAACTGAAATATCCTGGCATTTTTGATGAAGCGATCACTTTAACGCTGGCGCTCAAGGCCGTTGCGGCTGTCAGCATCGAGAACGGTGAAGATGGGGATCAGCTGGAGTTCAGCGGCATTACCATCGACAAACTCTACATGTATGTGGATGGCGTGGCGATGACGGACGAGCAGAGGCAGACGATCGAAAGTAAACTGAAGCTCATCCTGCAGGACGTGTTGGATCATTATTTGAACAACATGTTGCCGACGGTGCCGATTCCTGACTTCCTGCTGCCTTCCTCGCTGACCAGCTTTGGAATTCCGGCAGGGACGCGGATTGGTTTGCGCCATCCCCAGTTAGAGGCTCAGGAATGCCGCTTTGTCGTTGAGGGAGAGTTCGGAGAATGAATAAAATCTTCTTTAACTTCGCGTGGTTACTGATTGCGTCGCTCGGATTCGCGGGCTGTGACGATGACAGTGCGGGTGAAAGCGATGAATTCGATAGCGATGTGGTGACCCCGGACAGCTCGTCCGATGTCGAGACGGATACGCCGACCGAAGATGCGGCTTCAGGCCATGAGGATGACGGCGGATCACAACAGATAGAAGACGCTGCGAGTGCAGATTCCGGAACAGACGCCGGTCTGAAGTCAAAAGCGGCCTGGATTGAGGTTGCGTTAAATCCGAGATCCGCCATTTACAGGGTAGGCGCGGAGTCTCGTTTGACGGCAACGGCTTATACGCCAAACGGAAAAACCATTTTGCTGCCTCTGACCTGGCATGTTGAACCCCAGGATTTTGCCGAGATTTCTGAAGATAATGTTCTGACCTTTAAGGAAGAGGGTCAGGGATACGTTTATGCCTGCAATCTGGATGTTTGCGGGTTTGCAGCGTTCTATGTGGATGCGGGGTTGCCCGTCCTGACTTTGTATTCGCCCGAACGCGGTGAGATTTTGGGCGGGAACAACTCAAGGACCATTCAGGTCAGGGGCAATGTAAAAGATTCCGGAGGCAGTCCGCAGGTTTACGTGAACGATATTCATGCGGAACTGGGTGCGGATGGCATGTTCTCCGTCGATTTGCCTGCTCATTTCGGGATCAACTGGATCGAGGTCAAAGCCAACGACGGGGTGAACTCCAATTCGGTGAGCGACTATCGCGCGGTACTTTGGGCCCCCGATTATTTAAAGCCCAACGGAAATGTGCTGACCGTGGGCAATGCGATCTCGCTGCGGGTCGATCAGAGCCTCCTTGACAGCGATTTGATCCCTGATCCGTCCGAACAGCGATTTTCGGAAGTGGCGCAGGTGATTACAAAGTTGCTGAGCCTGGTGGATGTGAGCCATCTGCTCCCCAGCGGAACGGTGATTCAGAGCGACTCTTTCCGCCTGAGCATCGATGGCGTCGATTTAAAGACGCCCGACATCGACTTGTCGATCGTGCAGAACGGTCTCGAGTTGTTTGTGCGATTGCCGGATGTGCGCCTTTACACCTCGGGGGAGGCTCAGTCGATGAGCCTGGATGGCTATATTTCAGCCAGCGTGGCCGCTTTTGTGACGCTGAAGATGGGCGTGCAGGACGGCGAAATAAAAATCGAAATGGGCGACAATGATATCGGGATCGCGATCGAGTCGATTTCGGGGCAGAACCTTGAAGATGAAGCGGCTGCGGCCCTGGTGAGCAGTTTGGGCACCACATTGCGGCAGAATCTTTTATCGACGATCAACGATATGGTGCAATCTGCAGTGGGCGACATGCTGCCGAACCTTTTGCAGGCGAGCATCCATTCGGCGATGCAGTCCATCGCGTCGATTCCCTTTAATCTCGATCTGCAGTCGCTGTTGCGCTCGAGTTCGCTTCACGTGGAGGGCAATTTACCTTCGCTCGCGCTGCAGCTTTCGATGAAGCCTCAAAAGATCGATTACGCGCGCCATGAAACCGCCCTGGTGAGCGTGAACGCGGTGATGCAGCACGCATCGACGGTGACGCCTCCTTACGACGATCCCGGTGTGCCTGCGCTGGGTTCGATGGCGGTGAATGCGGTTGAGGGCGATGGATTTGGGGCTTCCATTCGCCTGGAGCTGCTCAACGGTTTGCTGCACGAGCTTTGGCGCGGACGTTTGCTGGAGCTTTCGGTAGACGGCTTGCCGGCGATTTCGCATCTGGCGCTTTCGGCGCGTTTGCCCCCGCTGGTGGTGCCCAAAGAGGACGGCGACAGCCTGCTGGAGCTGCAGATTGGCGAGCTGATGCTGGATATGACGCTGATGCAGGGGAGTGCCAAGAGCGCGCTCAATCTTCGAATGGGTCTGGGCGTGGTCGCGGGGACCGACGAGAACGGCAAGATCAAGTTTGAATTGTCGTTTGATGGCGATCCCGAAATGGATTTGACACTGCTCGAATCGACGGGCACGGTGACGGAGGCGAACGTACGGAGCGTGCTTCACACGGTGTGGACTCTGCTCTCGTCCTTCCTGCCCAAGATGATGAATTTTGAGCTCGGATCCATCGCGATTCCGGCCGATCAGCTGCAGACTTACCTGCCCAATTTAAAGGGACTCGCCCTCGAGCCTGATTTTGGCGACGGGTTGTTTGTGCGCGATGGGCGCATTCGTCTGGAAGGCGGGCTGGATGTGAGTCTGACGGTGGATGAGGCGCCGTAAGCGCGTCGGCGTCTGGCGGGAGCGGTCCTTCGGGGCCGCTTTTTTTATGCGCGCCGCTTATTTCTTCTTGAAGAGGGCTTCGAGTTTGGCGCGCGCGTCGTCGGCTTCGAGGCGGTCGTCGGGGGAGACGCTGCGGAGTTCGAAGGCGCCGCAGAAGTTCGCTTTCTCGCGGTCGCGGATGTAGTAGCTGCTGTTTTCGCGGCATTCGTTGTGGTAGCTCGGATCCCAGAAGCGGCAGTTTTTGCAGACGCGCAGATCGGCGTCGCAGACGGGGCATGAATCCTGGCGCGAGACCTTGACGGTCTGGTCGATTTCAGTCTGGCATTTCCAGCAGACGTATTTGCGTTCCTCTTCCATTTTGAACTCCTGTCAAAAACGCCTCCGTGTAACCAAAACTGCGGCGAATCGCAAACCTTCCAGGCAGCGAATCACTGTTTTTTGCAGTGCGAGGCTTTTATGATGCCCTCTTTGCGGCGAATCCGTTGAGGATGGTGGATGGATAGCAGGCGCGACGATTTATTGCAGGCGTATCAGCAATATCAGCAGCTGCTGATGCAGGAGCCGTATCACCTGGGCTATTTAGAGCAACTGGCTCGGTTGTCGCTTCAAATCGGCGTTCCACAGAATGCGGCGTATTTTTTGGCGCATCGCTCCGAGGCGCTCATGCATCTGGGGGCGTGGGAAGCGGCGTTGGCGGATCTGACCCAGGCCCTCCGACTCGATCCGCAGCCGGCTTACCAGCAGTTATACAGCGAACTTGAGATGCATCTGGCGCGGATGCGGTCTCATTCAGCAGCGCCCGACGCGGTGGTCGATGCGAGTTCACTGTTAAAAACGGGGGCGCCCGGGAGACCGAATCCCATCACCGAGGGGCCTAAGGTGGCCTTGCGGGGTCAGCCGATAGAGAATACCGGGCATTCGGTGGAAATGTCGCTGGAGGATCTCGATCGCCCGCGGCCGAAGACCGATCATCGGCCGCTGGAAGCAGCACCTTATCGCACAGAGCGGCCATTGGAGCGCAGCGCGGAGTCTTTGTCGGACAGGATCGTGATGGGGCAGCCGGTGGAACGCCCTGTGGCTTTGCAGAAACAACCTTTGCGAGGCCCTGATCAGCCGATGCGCGGCCAGCCTTTGAGCATGCGACCGCAGTCGTTTGAGGCAGAACGCCACGAGGAGCCCGTCCGGCGCGATTGGATGGGGGAGCCTCAATTGCCAACATCCAATCCGCGCTCGTCGGGTTATCTGGCGCTCGATCCCACACCGGTGGTTTCTGCAGAGCAGATGATGTCTACGGTGATGGCCGATTCAACGGTCATGCAGCAACTTGCCGGTCAGGCCAGATCAGCGGTGCCGGCGGCGGAGCCTTACGCGCCTTTGGAGCAGAAACGCGCAGTCAGCCGCCCTTCGATGCAGCCGCAATCGCTGAAAACAGAGTCTCCTTCTCCGTCGAATGCCCAATCTCAGTCGCCCGGAGCGGCCATTCTCAAATCGGCCCTGCTCGGCTCTCAGTCTGAGCCTCGTCAACCGAAGCCGACCGCACCGCTTTCGGGATCCAACCCGCCTCAAATGCTCAACGATCATTCGCTCTCGACCATCGCTGCGCCCTCGATGGCGTCGGATGTGGATGAGACGATGAGCGATTACGAGATGGAGGCCCAAAGCTGGCGAAGTCCGTCGAATATACAGCGATCGATGCAGACTCAGCCCCCTCATGCGCGCAGAGATGGGCTGAGACAGCTCAACGTAAACCCTGCAGATTACGAACTGACGCCAGAGGAAGTGGAGCAGACCTACCAGCGATTCCATCAGCGCATGGCCGCATTGGATGAGGCCTTAAATGAAATGGCGGAATCGGCCGATCAACCGCCGGAAGCCTCTCAGGTTAAAGCGGAACAGCTGCCGCCCACCGCAACCGACAAGGCTTCAAATGCTCAAGAAACGCCTTCTGAGCCTGCAGAAAAGGTAACCGAAGAGCAGCCTGTCGCGGTCCCATCCCCAAAGAATGGTGTAAATCCCGAGATCTCCATCGATCAGGCGCTGGAAGCGCTTTCTCTCCCGTCAGAAGCAGAGGTTCAGAGCGCGTCGGAAGGACTGCTCAGGCCAGAAGTAAAGGTTCAGAGCGCGTCGGA
>DBWM01000045.1:90217-96874 GCA_002309015.1 Myxococcales bacterium UBA1238
GTAAAGGTTCAGAGCGCGTCGGAAGGGTTGCTCCGAAGAAAACCATTATCCCGGATGCCGTCGGAAAAGCAGGTTCAGGCTGAAACCAAGGCTCAGACGCCGTCGGAAAAGCAGGTTCAGGCTGAAACCAAGGTTCAGACGCCGTCGGAAGGGAAGACTCAGCAAAAACCTGCATCCCGGATCATGCTGAAAGGGATACTTCCGCAGAAATCGACGCCCAAACCACAGCTGAAGTTATCTCCTCTGGTCAAGAAGAAGCCTTCGGCGCCGGATCCCTTTAAAGCGGAGCCTAAACTTGAGGTCTCGGAAGCGATCGAAGAGCTCGATCTTGCGGAAATCGAGGAAGATGTTGTGGCTGAGGGGGATGGTGCTGAAGAGATCGAGGAGATCGACGCCATCGAAGAGGAGAGCGATTTTTCTCCCAACCAGCCGCAACCGCAGTCGATGTCGAAACCTCGCGTGCCCCTGCCGCCTTTGAGCCACAAGCCCCCGCCATTGCCCCCCAAAAAGCCCTTTGGCAGCCAGTTGCCCCCACTGCCCAGAATCAAACCACCCCGTCCAAAAGAGTAAGCGGTCTCTGTTCCTTTAAAACTCCTGCCCCCGACCGCCGCCGGATCCTCTTCCGGGCGCTGAAATCCCCTTAAAAACCTGATTTCTATTCGATGATCTTGCTGGAATAGTTGTGCTTACCGCTCCGCCATACGCGGGTCAGGCCATAGATCCCGAAGACTACGCCGAGCAGAAGCAGTTCCAGAGGGATGCGCAGATGGTGCGGGCGCACCGTAGACTCCGGTGTCGGGCGGATCGTGGGTCTCGGATCGGTGGGGATGAAGCGAAGAATGGGGGAGGAGGCGTCCCGATCGATGTGGAAGGCGGTGAGCGTGCCGTCTCTGCGGAATGACCAGGGGCGGCTGGACTCAGTGCTGAGCCGGGCAGTCTCGCTGCCCGAGATCATATCGGCATAGAACGGCATCTCTGCATAGAGCGACTCGATACTGACGGCCCATTCCGTGAGGACTGCCACTTCCAGCGGCGGTGGAACGCTCTTCTCTGCGCGGAGTGCAAAGGGCGGATGCCCTGAGGCAAAGACAGGCTCCTCGGCGGGATGGGTTAAGGCGATGACGGGGCCTTTGAGTCTGGATGGCGGTGCCTGCCCGTCGGGCTTCTGAGGCTGCACCTTTACGGCGGTGATCGACCATCCGGAGGCCTGGAGGGAGCGAATCCACTGGGACTGGGCGGGTGAGAGCGTGAAGCCCTGCTTTAACATCCAGTCGTGAACGGGTTCGGGCGCGTTTCCAAGATGGTGTCCTTCGGCGCGCGTAGAGGGGGAAGCGGTGCTGCTCTGGGTGGTATGGCTGATGTCGCCTACATGGCGCAGGGCGCAGTCGCTGGTCCAGGAGATAAATTGTACGTCGAGCGTGCTCCGTTCGGGGCCCTTCGGGTGTAAACGCTGATGGATGGCGCGTGCGAGGCGATCGGTCTGGATGGAAACCTCGGTTGGACCGGGCGTGGGGATGAGGATCCCGAACGGACGCGCGGTGCCCGAGAACACATGCTGGATGATCAGCGTTTCGGTGCCGATGAGCGGATCAAAGATGATGAGCGCGTGTTCTTCCAGGGTTTCGATGGTTTGGCCGGGGGAAGGCGCGATGATGGCGGCTTTTGCGGCGAGGGTCCAAAGAAAGCAGAGGGCGAGGATCAGAGCGCATTTAAGATGCGTTCGGCGCGCTTTTGTAAATCGAGGAGGGACAGGCGTTCGCACAGTTTTTGTACTTGTTCGAGAGAGGTTTTGGCTTCAGAAAGGCGGCCTTGTTCGGCGAGGAATGCGGCTTCTGCGAGGGCTGCGCGCGCCCATTCCGCAGGGAGTCCGAGGGATTTAAAGAGCTCGAGTGCCGATTGAAACGCGGTTTGCGCCTTTTTCATGCGGTCGGGGCGATCGGGCAGCTCGCCGTAAAGCGTGGCCGAGTAGATTTGCCCCAGGGTGCATTGGGCCTGAGCGATCTGAATGCGGGCGTCGGCGGATTGGGCGACGGCGAGGGCGTTTTGAGCGTCTTCCAAAGCTTTGGCGTAGGTGCCCCGCGACAGGTGAACGTTGCTTCGGTTGCGCAATGCGTCGGCCAGGGCGCGCTTATCGCCCACATCCTTTAAGATGGTGCAGGCTTCGGCCAGATGGCGTTCGGCTTCGTCGGCGCGGTGCAGCGCGATGAGCGCTTCTGCGAGGTTGTTTAAGAGCACGCCCTGCATGCGGCGTTCGCTGGTGATGCGGCTCAGTTGCAGGGCTTCTTCCCAAAGCGCGACGGATTGCTCGGTTTCGCCCTTTTGGTAAGCGATGGCGCCCAGGCTCTGGAGGATGTCGGTCACAGTGCGCTCGTCGTTTTGCGCGCGGGCGATCTGGAGGGCTTTGTTTTGCGTATCGAGGGCGGATTTGAGGTTGCCCTGGCTCGAAAACAGGATCCCCAAATGGTGCAGCGAGACCGCTTCGCTCCGCTTGTCGCCCAACGCCTGGCGCAGTCTGAGGCCTTCGGTGATGCGCTCTTCGGCGCTGTCCAGCTCTCCGCGCATGAGATCCGTGCGGCCCATATCGTCGTAGCAGGCGGCGAGACCGCGCTTGTCGCCGACCGCTTTAAAGAGCGTGAGGGCGCGGTTGAACTGCGTGAGCGCCAAATCGAATTCGCCCCGGGTGCGGTGGATCTGCCCGAGCTTGTTTAAGGCGACGCCGCCCTGGATCCGGTCGTTCAGGATCCAGGCGAGGCGGAGCATCTGTTCGAAGCAGCTGATGGCCGAGTTGAGATCGCCCAGAATGCGGTGAATCTTGCCCTGGTTGTGGAAGAGTTCGAGGCGCGTGCGGGGCGCGGTCGCTTCGGGGAGTCGGGCGAGGGCATTTTGATAGAACGCGAGGGCTTCGGGCAGCGCGCGCTGTTTTGCGGCCTCATCGCCGGCCTGCTGGTAACAAAGACCGGCCTGCTCGGGACAATGCGCCAAATCCCAATGTTGCGCGAGCCTTGCGGGATCCGCCTTGTCTTTTAACCAGAGGGCGGCGCGCATATGGAGCGAACGCTTGCGTGCGGGCGCGATCTGCTGGGAGAGCACCTGCCGCTCCACCTGATGCCGGAAGCAATAGCAGCCCTGCTTCAAATCCGAGACGCTCTTTTGCTGGAGGATCTGGCGATGTTTGAGATTCTCGAGAATGCGGAGGCATTCCTCCTGGGCCATCTGCGGATCCCATTTGAAATATTCTTCGGGATTGCGCACGCCTTCTTCAAAACGGCGCAGCATCTCGAGTCCCTGGCAGTCGAACTGCTCGCCCAGCACCGCCGCCCGATCGAGGATCTGGCGTTCGTTTTCTTTTAAGCGCGAGAGCCGGGATTCGATCTGGGTCTGCAGGTCGCTCGCGATGGGCGAGGCAGAGATGAGTTTGGGATCGAGGATCCAGGGATCCTTTGAGGGATCGATGGCGCCGCGCTCGATATAAAGTTGCAGGATTTGCTCGACGGAGAGCGGGTTGCCGAAGGCGTTTGCGGTGACCGCTTTTAAGACGGGGGCGATTTCGCCCTGAGCCGGCGTCAGGATCGCCTGGGTGAGGCGTGCGGTTTCGGCATCCGAGAGCGGCTGCAGTTCGATCAGTTTGGCGCGTTTTAAGGCGCGCAGCGGTTTAAAGGCGGCGATCCGGGAAGCTTTTGATCCCGTGTAGGCGCCGATCATGAGGATCGGGCAATCCTGGAGCGCATTCTCCAGAAAGCAGATCAGCTGCAAAACTTCGGGCGACGCCAGCTGCAGGTGATCGATGACGCAGAGTATGGGCGCCCGCTCCGTATCCTGGCGCATCACTTCGACCAGCCATTCCTTCGCGCGCGCTTCGATCGACTGCGTTTCGTCGTCGCGGATCTGCGGCAGATAGGGCGAGTCTTCAAAGGGCAGTCCGATCAGAGCGCCGATGACGTGGGCCGCTTCTTCTCCTTTTTGGGGACTCTTTAAAATCTGCGAGAGGCCTTCCTGGAGTTTGGCGCGCGCCACCTGCGGACTGTCGTCGGGATCGGAATAGACGCGCTGTCGCAAAAGTCGCTGGATGACGGCGTAAGCGGGCTCGGGATCTTCGCTGCAGGCGGTGTGGATGATGGTGACGGCGTCCACATGCTGATCGAGCGTCTCGCAGAATTCGGAAAGGAGGCGGGTTTTACCGGATCCCTGAGCGCCCGCCATCAATAGGGTTAAGGAGGAGCGCTTCTCGATCGCCGTGCGCATGGTTTCGCGCAAAAAATGGAGTTCTTTGGCACGGCCCACGAAGGGAATGCTGCGGTTGTAAAAGGCCCAGCCGGTGAACGGGGCGGTCATTCCATCAAAATCCTGTAGCTGCGCAGATGAAAATCGACATGGGCGCAAAGTAGAGAGGGCGGTTTCAGCTGTCAAGGCTGCGAGGATTGCGGGAGGACGAGGAGGCGGCGCTGGAGGTAGGCGCGGTTTAAGGCGTTGAAGGCGGGTTTGGCGGTCAGGAGCTCCATGCCCGATCCCGAGAGGGCGGATCCCTGCTGCATGACGTTGTATCCCGCGGTGTCGATATGGGCGCCGGTGGAGGGCGCTTCGATGAACGCGGCGTTGTTTTCGCCGGCAAAGAGCCCGTAAGGCGGCGCGCCGTAGGGGACGAGGCCCAGAGAATGGCCGATCTCGTGGGCGGTCAATGCGGCGATGCCCCGGGCGAGGAGCGGGAGGGCAGACTGGACGGTGGAGGCTCTGGTCGTAAATCCGACGGCGCTCGTGGGCTCAAACAACGCTTCGTCGCCTTCGGCTTCACCGATGGGGGTTCCGCCCAATGCGGGGGCAAACGAAGAGAAGACCATCTTCCCGGCGGAATGGGTCAGAAAGAGGGCGGCGAGGCTGTTGGTAAAGACGCCGCGCGCAGGCAATGTGACGTTGTCGTCCTTTTGCTGGTTGTTCCAGTCGAGGGCGGCGCGGCCCAGAGCGCTGTCCGTCAGGCTCCCGCCGCCCAAAGCGATCATCGAGAAGTCTTGGGATTCAAAATCCTCCGCCTTCGGCGCGTCCGCATCGCCCTCTATATAAAATTGTACGCGCACCGAATCGTTCGTGAGGCGGCCGTCCTCGGGTTGCAAAAAGAGCGCGCGGAGTTCCGTCATCGTTTGTTTGAGGAGTTCGGCCTTAAAACGGGCGCTTTGGGTTTTGGCGAGGGCATTTTGAGATTCGGGATCGTAGGCGGCAGGGGATGCGAAGCCCACCGCGAGCAGCGCTTCGTCGAGATCCGGGAGTCCGTTCGGGGCTTCCTCGGTCGTAAAGTCGGGCGTGCCGTCTGCCTTCGTGCCCAGATTCAGCGTCCAGGCGTCGCGCGAGGTGACGATGAGCCAGCGGTCGATTTCCTCGAAGGGATCGATTTCGGGCGTGCGCTCCTGAACCTGGATTTCGAGGCTGAGCTTTTTGCGTTCGCTCGTGCAGGGATCGCGCAGGAGGGCGCTGCAGGTGAGTTTGCCCGCAGAGAACGCGTTTTCGGCGATGGCGAGCTGGTAGCCTTCCGCAATCTCCGTGGCCTCCGCGTGGCTGTCGCGGGATCCGCAACCCATGCTGCTCAATTTGTAGAGATGTTTGGGATCGCCCATCACCTCGAGGGTGAATCCGCCGGTGGGCAGAAGCAGCGTGAAGGCTTCCTGTTCGCCTTTTTGGTTTAAGAAGGGCGCGCTGCCGTTCATCGAGGCGGGGATCTGGTTGACGGTGATCCAGGGATCCGTCGTTGGGCATTCGCCTGGGGCGGCATCCTGCGGTTCCGCATCTTCTTCGGTGGCGTCTTCGGTCACCTCGGCATCCTGAGGCGGCTTTGCGGGCGCATCTTCCGCAGGCAACGGGGCGGCGTCCTCGGGCTTCGCGTCGTCATCGTCGTCGCAGCCTGCCAAAAAAGCACAAAAAACGCCTGCGCCGAAGAGACATTTCAGGGTGAGCCCTTTCAAAACGGGCGATTTCTTTGCGGTTGTGTTACAGATAAAGCGCATTTTGACCTGTGTGGCGCCTCAAATGCGGGCGCGGGACGCTGTAGCCTAAAGGCAGGGACCATGAAAAAAAAGGCCAACCGCTCTTCAAACGCACAAAGCACCCAAAAGAATCCGGCGCGGAATACTTTTCCACCCTCCGCGAGGCCCGCTCCGCTCTCGCGCAATCAGCCTTGCCCCTGCGGGAGCGGTAAAAAATACAAGCATTGCTGCGCCTTAAAGGCCTACGTCGCAAAGCCCGACGCCGAACTGCCCCAAAAGAAGTTCTGGCGCCCCGTCACCTACGGGTTTCTGGCTCTCGCCTTTGCGGTGGCCATCCTCGTGGGCGCATTAAAAGACGTCAACGCCGGCCTCTGGGTGTTCGCTGCTGAATTGGGGATCTTTTTTATTGTTTACGCCTTAAGCGATCCGCCGCCGCCTCACGAAACCTTACCCCCGAACGAACTCCCGCCGCCGCTGACGGAATCCCAGCTCAAAGCGCTCGAGAAGCAACAGCTCGAGGCTCAAAAACCACGGAGGCGGCAGATCCCACGATAGAGGGGGTGGAGGTGATGGAGGAGGGGTTTTTGGGGGCGGCAGGCGTGAAGTTCTCGTTTTTGGGGCGTCTTTTTCTTTTCGCGGCTTTTTAATCATTTACTTGATCTCGGTACGCAGGGAGAGAGAGGGAAAC
>DBWM01000040.1:0-35336 GCA_002309015.1 Myxococcales bacterium UBA1238
TCAAAACGCCGTTGACCATCAACGACGGATCAAAATTAAACGATTGTGGCGTCAAAAAACAGGGGCACGGGCGGAAAAAGCGCATGCCGCAGCAAAAAACAAAAAAAGGCCGCCTGCGCGGGGCAAACGGCCGATTTTTAAAGGTGAAGGGGAGTTAAAAAAGGCGGGCTGGGGAGCTCAGGGCTGAGGGGCGTTGGCGAAAATCTTGGATAGAACCTTCAGCAGCTGGTGAACGTCGATGGGTTTGGCCACATGCTCGTTCATGCCGGCTTTCAGGGCGAGCTCGCGGTCTTCTTTGAAGGCGTTTGCGGTCATCGCGATGATGGGGATCTTGGAAAGGGGGTTGTCTTTCATCGCTCTGATCTGGCGCGTCGCTTCATAGCCGTCCATGATCGGCATCTGAACGTCCATCAGAATGAGATCATAGTCGCCGGGTTTTGCATCGCGGATGATTTCGACTGCAAGGGCGCCGTCTTCCGTTGAAGAGACCACGAATCCGCTCTCTTCCAGGATTTCCTGCGCAATTTCGCGGTTGATTTCGTTGTCTTCAACCAGCAAAACTTTCTTACCATCGAAGCTGGCTTCTGCACTCTCGTTTGCGGGCACATCTTCGGCGTCTACGCCCAGCGCATAGGAGAGCGCCTGGTGCAGATCGGAGTAGAAAACCGGCTTGGTCACGAAGGTGGTCGCTCCCGCCTTCTTCGCATCCTCTTCAATATCCGACCAGTCGTAGGCTGTGGCGATGATGATCGGGATTTGGGGGCCGACCATTTTGCGGATCTCTCTGACGACGTCGATACCCATCAGATCGGGGATGACCCAGTCGATGATGTAGAGGCTGTAGGGATCGTCCGATGAGAGCGCGTCTTTGGCTTTTTGGATCGCTTCCTCCCCTGAAAGGGTAAAGTCGCCTTCCATGCCAAAAAGCTCCAGCAATTTCTTTTCACTCTCGCAGGCGTAATGATCATCGTCGACCACGAGGGCTCTTTGGGTGAGCAATGCCTCGATAGGATCCAGCTTTTCCTGATTACGGGCCAGCTTGAGATTCAGATGGACGACGATTTCGGTGCCCTTATCGAGCTCGCTTTGGACATCGATGGAGCCGCCCATGAGTTCTACAATCGATTTTGTAATGCTCATCCCAAGACCCGTCCCCTGAGTCTTGGAAATCGTCGATGTTTGAGCGCGCTCAAAGGGATCGAACATCTTTTTTGCAAATTCGGGAGTCATTCCAATGCCATCATCTTTGACATGGAACTCATATTGCCCGTAACCGCTGATCGATCCCACCTGCGTTACCCAGAATCGAATATGGCCGCCCAATGGGGTGAATTTCACAGCATTGCCGAGCAGATTGATCAGCACCTGATTGAGACGCAGCTTGTCGCAACAAACGGCTTCGTCCTTGACATCGAAGCTGTTTAAGAACAGATGCTGCTGCTTTGCCTGCGCTTGTCCCAGAATGATGCTGTTGATGTCGTGCATAATCGCACTGAGCTTGCATTCTGTCTCTTCAAGCTGAATTTTACCGGACTCTATGCGGCGCATATCGAGGATGTCATTGATTAATGACAACAGATGCTGGCTCGAAATGGCCGTTTTCTCCAGATATTCGAGGACTCGCTGCTGATTCTCGATATGGGTAATCGCAAGATGCGTAAACCCAATGATCGCGTTCATGGGGGTCCGGATATCGTGCGACATATTGGTCAGGAAGGTGGACTTCGCTGAGCTGGCAGCCTCGGCCTTCTTTAAAGCCTCCTCCAACGCCTTTTGCTTCTCCTCCAACACCTGCTTGTGCTTCTGGGTCAGCTCCAGGTTCTTGCGCTGCTCTTCTACGGCTGCCCTCTCCGCCTCGACCATGGCGTTCTTTTCTGAGAAAGCGATGATCGCCGTCTTGGGCGGCTGATCGATCTCCTCATTTTTGACGCACAACATCTCGGTGTAGAGATATTCCCCGCTGTAATTGCGCCTGAAGAAGGTCGAGATGCTCTGCTTGTTCTGCAAAGCCTTGTCCATCGTGGAGGCGATGGCGGCAAACTGCGCGCGATCGTCGGGGTGCACCGCAAATTCGGTGTATTGCTGCAGCATGGGACAGAGGTGGTTGTTGTTGAGCACGAGCGCCCGCGTCACCCCCTGAATGCGGTCTGACAGGCTGTAGACGGTGTAGCTGTCGTGCTCGAAGTCCACATATAAAATGCCGGTGTATTCCTGCGCCAGGGCGTGGATCGTCTCTGTCTTATGCTTGCTCTCCATTTCCAGACGGTGCTCTTCCGTCAGGTTCTGGACAGCGATGTACATATGCGTGTGGCCGTCTGATTCGTTGGATAAGATGATGCGGTCGCGGAACCAGACCGGCTTGCCCTGAACCATCAGTCGCAAATCAAAGGAGCGGAAGGTGGCTGCGGAGAGGGTGGGCAGCAGTTTTTCGCGGTTAAAGAAGGCGACGATGCGCTCCACGTCCTCTTCGTAGGCCTGCGCTGCCGCATCGGGGCCCACGCGCTCAAAGAATTTGTCGCCCGTCGTGATCGTGTTTTTGATCGTTCCGTCTTTGTCGTAGTAGATGTTGTACAGAGACCAGTCGTCGTTCGACAAATCGACGTCGTACATGCCCGTAAAGTCGGACGAAAGTACCGCCAGAAGGCGCAACAGCTTTTCCTGGGACTTCTTGACCTGTCTGGCGCGTTCCTGCTCCTCCTGCACCAGGTGATCGGTGTTGATGCAGCCGACGATGATGCCCACGAGCTCCCCGTTCGAATAATCGGGGATGAACTTGAGCTGCATGTAATGGCTCTCTTCTGAAGTCCCGGATTTAAAGGTCACGAGATAGGGTTCGTTCTTTTCTATCTTGGAGAGGATCATCTCTTTCGTGACTTTGCTTAAGAACGCCTCGCGATCGCTTAAGGGCACAAAGATGAGGCCATAGCGCCTCAAATATTCGTACAGGCTGCCGTCCTGAAGGGATTCCACCAGCATCCCTTCGTTCTGGTGATCGTAGACATAGAAGGTGCAGGGCTTCTGGATCGCATTCACATTGTAATAGATGATCGTCACGTAGTTCTCGGTCAGCATGGCCGAGACGCGATCCTTCTGCTGGAGCGCCCTTTGCCGGGTGCGTTCCTGCAGGATCACCGAGTCGATGTTCAATACGCCCACAATCAGAAGCTCGCGGCCATCTGAATCGACGTCTTTGAACATCTTGACCTGGTACCAGTAATACTTCTCCTGCTTCCTGACCCGGTAATCGAAGCTGATGATCTGGCGATTGGCGGGCATATGGACGGCGTATTCCTTGCCCAGATAGGTGACCACCTTGTCGAAGTCTTCGGGGTGGATGCAGAGCTTCGAGTTGACGTAGGTGTCCTGGAAAAAGTCCTTGCCGTGGTGGAATTCCGAGGAGATCGCCCCTTCAAAATCGAGGGTCCTTCCAAAGAATTCATAATTGTTGGTGTCGACGTGGATGTTGTAGACCGCCTCGAAGCTGCTGCTTAAGCCGCGCATCATCTCTACGTAATGCTGTGCGGCTTCCCTTTCGCCCTGACGGATCTCGCTCTTGACCTGCTCGTTGACGTTGACCAGACCCATCGTGATCACGCGCGGCGATTCAGGCTGCCTCATGAAGCGGTAGCGGTAGTAAGTGGGATTTCCGCTGAGATTGATGCGCCCGAGATATTCGCAGTATTTGCGCCTGTCGAGCACCTCGTTCAAATGCTCGTAGGTCATCTCCGCCTGGAGCTGATCCAGGTCGTCCCTGAAGTTGGTGGAGCGAATCGACTCGAAGAACGCCGGAAGGCTGACGACCCTCTCGTTGCTTATGCCCAGATGCCTGCGGAATTCTTCGTTGACCCGCAGGCGCACGACCTGCTGCTGATCGAAATCGATGTTGCAGACGTAATCGTAGCGATCCGAGAGCAGTTTGATGGCGTTGGCCTCGCTGACGCGGTCGACGATCTCCTTTTCGTTGCTGACCGCGATGCGATTCTTGTCATTCTCTGCGGTCTTAAAGGCGCGCTCATAGAAATAGGCCTCGATTTCCCCCTGCGAGGGGAGAACAAACTTCAGGCGACCTTCGCACCAGTAGGTCTCTTTCTTGTCGTTCTGCAGCGCATAGCAGAGCGAGATCTCGTGCTGCGGATCTTCCTTGAATCTCTGGAGCAGCGTCTCTGCAGAAAAGCGCGCCCTGAAGTTGCCGCCCATCTGCTTGTCGCGCATCTGGTCCGCCATCTTATTTAAGAAGCGATCATAGTTGCCTTTTACGGGCCAGTCGTCCCGAAGCAGGGGATCGGGCTGTATAATTTGATATTGGTTTTGCGAGAGATTGAGAGAGAGGCAAAAAGAGAAGAGTTGCTGGAGGGCGCTTTGAAGGAGCTTTTGATTTTGAGCGCTGGGCTCGTTCACAGAGAGAGCATGATCCTCGTGATTCACTTTAACACCTCTCATTCCACTTTCGGCAAATAGGGCACCAGCGTCTTGATGAGCATTTGCACATCCACTGGCTTGACCAGATGGCCGTTCATCCCCGCTTCCGCCACCTTGCGGAGATCTTCTTCAAAGGCGTTGGCCGTCATGGCCACGATGGGAATCTGGGCCAAAGCTTTATTGGGCAGACTGCGAATACTGTAGGTCGCTTCGTAGCCATCCATCATCGGCATCTGCAAATCCATCAGCACCGCGTGGTACTGACCCGGCTTCGAATAGGCGATCTTCTCGACCGCAACGGATCCATCCTCCGCCTCGTCCACATTGGCGCCAAAGTCTTCGAGGATGCTCTTCGCCAAATCGCGGTTTAAGAAGTTGTCTTCCACGAGCAGCACCTTCAGTCCGGCGAGGGGCTGCTCCTGGGCGTGGAACTCCTCCACCGATTCCGCTTCGATCGCTTCTTCTGTGGCGGGCCTCAAATCGATGCGCACGGTCACCTTCGTCCCCACGCCGGGCTCCGACTCCACTTCGATGCGCGCGTTCATCAAATCGACGAGGCTCTTGACGATCGCCATCCCGAGCCCCGTGCCCTGCTGCATGCTCTCGGTGGAACTGCGCTCGCGGGTGAACTGCTCGAAGATGTGATCCTTAAAATCGGCCGACATCCCGATGCCGTCGTCCTTGACCGTGAACAGATAGCCGTGCCGCTCCGGGAAGAGGGGATCGATCTCCTTCAGGCTGAATTCGATGGTGCCTTCGGGCTTGGAGAACTTGATCGCGTTCGAGAGGATGTTCGCCATCACCTGCCGCATCCGCAGCGCGTCGAGATAGGCGTTCTGATGCTCGATTTGGATCTCCGACTTCAGGGTGAGGGATCGCTCTTCGAGCTGGGGCTTCATCATGTCGAGCAGATCGTTCGACCAGACTTTCAGATCGCAGGCCGTTTCATCGATGAGCAGCTTGCCCGATTCGATGCGCGTCATATCGAGGACGTCGTTGATCAGCTTGAGCAGGTAGTTGTTGGAGACCTGCACCTTGTTCAGGCAGTCTTCGAGGAGCTCGCGATCCTGCAGGTTGTTGAGGGCCTTGCGCGTAAAGCCGATGATCGCGTTCATGGGCGTGCGGAGATCGTGCGACATGTTGAAGAGGAAGCGGCTCTTGGCGTTGTTCGCCTCCTCCGCCTGCATGCGCGCCTGCCGGAGCTCCTCCTGCGCCTTGCGCTCGCGATCGATGTTGAAGACGCCCACGGTCGCGTGCTGTTTGCCGTCCTCACCCCGCTTTTCGGCAAACTTGGTTCTCATCCAGACGAGCTGCCCGTCCTTTAATGTGCGGTAATCCCAGTGATTGTGGCGCTTGCTCTCGAGCACCGACTTGAAGTTCTCAAAAATGAAGGCATCCTGCGCCATCTGTCGGTCGGGCTCGTAGGCCACCTGCTGCATGGTCGAGCGCATGTCGTCGTAGAAGTTGTCGCCCGCAAGCAATGCATCCCGGATGTTGAGCGTGAGTCCATGGTGGCCAAGCAGCATCTCGTAATGGCCCGAATCCACTTCGAGATCGTAAATGGCTTCGAATTCATCGGTGATGGTGAGCAACAGGTTCGCCCAGCGGAGCGCCGTCTCCAGCTGATGGCGTGAAGCCAGCCGATCGAGCTCGATCCTCTTTTCTCGGTCGATGTCGCTTAAGCCCACCAAAAAATGGCGATGGCCGTCGATGGCGCCTAATAGCGCGAATTTGCAGCGATACCAATGGAGCTTGCCGGCGTTGACGACGCGGAAGTCGAAGTTGTAGCTCGGCGTCAGTTGCAGCTGGGTGGCGATGCGCTCGCGCCTGAAATGCGCGCGGACGGTGACCTGATCGTCCTCGAACACGAACTGGCGGATGATCGCCTGCACGATCACAAAGAAATCCGAGGAGATGGGCGCGCTCGGCAAAAGGCGCGGAATGTTGTGGTATGCGGGCTGCGCCGAGGTCTCGCGGTAGCTGCCTTCGTCCAAATCCACGCAATAGACCGCCAGATAATCGCCCGAAAGCAGATCGACGGTTTTCATCAGTTCCCACTGCGCGCGCTGTTGTGCGAGCTCGCGGATCTCGTGGGCCTGCTTGCGGCTCTTTTCTTCGAGCATCGCGCGCTGCTTGCGGTCGTTGATGTCGATGAAGGCGCCGTTTAAGGGGTAATAGACGCCGTCTTTGCTCGGTTTGAGATCGCCTTGCAGCTCAAACCACTGGTAATAGCCGTTGCGCGCGAGCAGGCGGACTTCCATGCAGAGGTGACCGGGCTTTTGCTCGGCGATCATCGCCTTGATGCGCTCCTGAAGCTGCTTTTGATCTTCGGAATGCAGGCAGGCGATCAGCGTATCGAGGGTTTGGGGGCGCTCCTCTTTGGGATCGAATCCGAGCAGTTGCAGCAACAGCGGCGGAACCGGCGTATCGGTGGCCACGCCCTCGGCATCGAATTTGGGGGTCCAGACGATGAAGTTCGAAAGCCGCTGGGTTTCGCGGAGGTTGCGTTCGCTGATCGGGGTGACCTGGGCGCTTAACGGGTTGCTTTCGATGGATTGCAGGGCGAGCAGGGCGCAGGCGTGATCGTTCTGCGGAGGCAGCCTGAGCGCATGGAACCAGAAGGATTGCGTTTTCGTCGCATCGAGGGGGCGGTATTGGCCCTGGATGTGATCGCTGCTGCTCAATGATTCACGCAGGGCGTCGGTTTTCAGCTTGCTCCAGACCGATTCGCGATCTTCTGGATACACGAATTGCTGGCAGTAGCGCCGGATGCATTCGTCGAAGGGCTGATTGGGGTCGAAGAGATAGGCTTCCAGCGGGGCCAGCTTGTAGGGTTGGCAAAGCCTGGCGTCCAAATCGATCATCAGCAGCGTATCGAAGACGAGCGCAAGGCTCTGAAGCAGATCCTGCGGGTGCTCAGCGTTTGAAAGTAAGGCGGTCATTTTGCAAGCCTCCAACCCCATAGATACAGTGAGCGAATTTAATGGAGACGAAACAGGCAAACAACAGAAAAGGCGGTTCAACGGCCCCTTGCGCATATCGCCGCGCGTTTTTGAGCGCTTCGATGTCTCAAAAAACGATTCTTTTTTAAGCAAATCGCGTTTTGATCGCTTGTCGGTCAATCAAAAAAGGTGAGATCGGTGATGCCGCCTGATGGGGCAGGAACAGCGCGTGATTCCTGAGGTATCGTCGATGGATGCCGGAGGTACGGCGCCGTTACGCCTTCTTTGGCCGGAGCTTTTGCACCGCTACAGCGGGGCGTTCCAAGGCCGTCTTGCAGGGCAGGTTGTTGCCAGGTGGCGTATCGGCGGAGAGCAGGCCGCGATGGAGCGCAAAACCGAGGGCTCAGAGGATCGCGTTTAAGGGATCGGATCGGGGATAAGGCGTCGTTCGTTTGAGAACCATGAAGTCTGCCATCTGAATCGCGGCCATGGGGGCAAAGAGCGATCCGATGAGATCGGGGCATTCGGTGATGTTCTCAGGTGAGAGAGGCAGGCGGGCAGGGGATTCAAAACCGTAACCCCGGGGGGCACCGCCTTTCCCTCAGCATTGAATGGCAGTCACTCCGCAGGGATCCCGGCACTGCAGGCTTCAGGGAACGATGACGGCGCCGAACCAGACGAGACGGTTTTCCAATACGGAGGTTGGCTTCATCAGACCTCTTCGTCCTGATAGTAACGCTTGAGATCGAAGCCGTGATGCATGGGACCTGATCCGCGGCCTAAATCGAGTTGGTAGGCCAATGCGCCCGAAAGGAATTTCTTGGAGCGGTAGATCGACTCGTTCATCGAGAACCCTTTGGCTAAATTCGCGGCGATGCAGCTCGAAAGGGTGCAGCCGGTTCCGTGCGTGTTCGGATTCTCGATGCGCCTGCCGTAGAACCATTGGATTAAACCGTGATGGCAGAGGCAATCGTTGGCGTCGTGGACCGCATGGCCGCCTTTGCAGAGGACGGAGCATTTGAAGCGTTCGGCAATCGTGCGTGCGGCTTCTTCAATGCCTTCCTCGTCTTTGATGCTCAGGCCCGTTAGGACTTCAGCCTCGGGGATGTTCGGCGTAAGAAGCGTGGCCAAGGGGAAGAGCTCGGACTTTAACGTCTCAATCGCTTCGTCTTCGATGAGCTTTGCGCCGCTCGTTGCGACCATAACGGGATCTACGACGACGATCTGCGGGCGATAAAACTGAATCCTCTCGGATATGGCGCGAATCACGGGCGATGATGCGACCATACCGATCTTTACGGCGTCGGGCCTGATGTCTTCAAAGACGCTGTCGATCTGTTGCTTCACAAACTCCGGCGATACGTCGTAAATCCCCTGGACTCCGGTGGTGTTCTGCGCCGTCAATGCGGTAATCGCGCTCATGGCGAAGACGCCGTTTAAGGTCATCGCCTTTAAATCGGCCTGTATGCCGGCGCCCCCGCTCGAATCGCTGCCTGCAATCGTGAGCACGGCTTTCAGTTTTCGACCCATCGCAACACCTCATCTTTTTGTTCCGTAAACGAAGTCAGATAATGCGCGGCTTCAGCTTTGAGTTCGGCCTGCACCGCCTTGGAACTCTCGTCGAATACGCCCACAGTCACAAAGCCGGCCCGCTTGGCGGTCTTTAAAGCGTGAAGTGCATCCTCGAAGACGAGCGAGGTCTGCGGGGTAGCTCCCAGGCGTTCCGCAAGCTTCACGTACACATCCGGACGATCTTTGCCGTGTCCCGCCTCGGTGGTCGTGCAAATGCCGTCGAATAGATGCGTAATCTTCAGGCGTTGCAGGGCGGCTTCCACCAGATGGCGATCTGTTACCGTAGCGATGCCGATCTTTACGCCGCGATTCCGCAGCGCTTCGATCACATCGGTGATGCCTGCCTTGGTTAAGACGTCGTTTTTGTAAAAGCCGGCGATGATCTGATCGATGCCTTTGCAGATTTGCTCGTCGGTCAGCGGGAGCTCATAGTGAACGCGCATGTATTCCGCAGCCTGGGGCAGGGTCATCGCAAACAACGTTTGGGCAAGATCGGGCTCTGGGGTAACCCCTACCGACTCAAGGTAGAGATTGCCCGTGTGCTCCCAATAGGGCATCGAGTCCAAAAGCGTGCCATCCAAATCGAAGAGGGCTGCATGGATCATGAAAGCAATTCCGTATGGACAGTTTCGACGAGGGCTTCCGTCGCCTTTTGAATGTTTTCCTGGGCAAAGATGGCGCTTACTACGGCAACACCGACGATGCCGCTGCCCTTGAGCTGGGCGATGTTGTGAACACCGATGCCACCGATGGCGATGACCGGGATCGAGACGGCCTTACAAATTTGTTGCAGCGTCTCGTAGGAGACCGCGTCCGCATCCTTCTTGGTATCGGTCGGGAATACGGCGCCAACGCCTAAATAATCCGCGCCCGCTTTCTCGGCGGCCACGGCCTGCTCCACGGTCTGTGCCGAGAGTCCAAGGAGCATGTTGGGACCAATCTTTTCCCTTACGAGCGATGCTTCCATGTCGTGCTGACCCACGTGGACGCCATCGGCATGTACTTTGACCGCCACCTCGACGTTGTCGTTCAAAATGAACGGACGGTCGTAGCGATGGCAGAGGGTCATGATCTCGTGCGCGAGCGTTTCGAGCTCATCGGCGGGCATGTCTTTTTCGCGCAGCTGAATACAGGTGGCACCGCCCTTCAATGCCGATTCAACATCTTCGTAAAGGATATGCGTCCCAAGCCAGCTGCTGTCGGTAACGGCGTATAGGGCAAGATAGGTGTTATCGCATTTCATAGCGGGCGTTCTGTTCCAAAGCGTTGGGATCCATGTTGTAGATCGAGTCGATGAGATAGGCGCGGTATTGCATGTTGCCTTCAAAGGAACGCATGTAGTTTGCCGCCATTTCGCCCGCAAGGCCCATGGTAATCACAGCTGTGCAGACGGCTTCGAAGGGGGTTGAGGGGTTGGCTGCGACGAATGCGGCGGTCATCGCCGAGAGCATGCAGCCCGTACCCGAGATGTCGCTCATCAGTTTATGACCGTTGAAGATGCACATCGCGCGCGTTTCATCGGCAACGATGTCGATCGCTCCGGTCATCGCGATGACAGCGCCGGTCTTCTGTGAAAAAGCCTTCATCCATTCGACGGCGTTGTCGAGGCCTTTGTAGGTGATCGTGTCAAAAACGCTCGCATCTACTCCGGAGCAGTAGCCCTGTCCCACGGCCATTCGCTTGATTTCGGACGCATTGCCCTTGATAGCGGCGAGCTTTATCTGGCTGATGATGTCGCTTGCGGTCTTGTTTCTTAAGTCAGAAGCGCCAACGCCCACGGGATCGAAGATGACCGGATGGTTCAACGCGTTGGATTGCTTGCCGGCCTTAAACATCGCTTCGATGGTTCGCTTGTTTAAGGTGCCCATGTTGATGTTCAAAGCGTTGCAAATCGAGGTGATCTGCTCCGCTTCTTCGGGCTCGTCCGACATTAACGGCGATGCGCCGCAGGCGATCAGGATGTTTGCGCAGTCATTCACCGTAACGTAGTTGGTAATGTTGTGAACCAGCGGACGGCGCTTGCGGACTTGTGAAGCGATGGATGCGAATCCCATTGTGAATTCCTTTGTCAGGAGAGGATCTCTTCGAACAATGAACAGTGAATAAAATTTTGTTGCCAAAGCATCGGGTGGAGATGGTTTGATAACAAAATTTTAATGATCGATCGGTGAAACTTGCTCTCAGAGATTCAGTTTTTAAAGTTAAACCATTGTCGATGAATGTAAAACGAACAGAATTTTGTTTGAATGACGAAAGTTTTAAATCTTTAAGGTTAAAATCGAATCGCGCTGCGGTTGCTCTCTGATGGTCGAAGAACAAAAACTGAATCGATCAGGTTTAAAACCAATGCTGCGTAAACATCCGTCTGTTCCGAATAAAGATCGGGCGATGGCGGATCGATTCAGAGCTGTTTTGAAGGGGTTGAGGTTCAATGCTTGAAGTACGGCATGCTGTTGATGGAGAGGGGCAGGCTCATGCAGGCGAATTCCGGGGTCAGTAATCGCCGTCGCCTAAGGAGCATTTGCTTGTATTGGGCCTCGGCAAACCTTCGCAGATCTCGTCGTCGGAACTGAAAATACCAAGCTCGTTGTCGACCGCCGACTGATGGGCATCGACCAGGCGATCGTAATAGAGGGTCAGATCCTTCCAGCGCTCATTGCTGTACCAGAAGAGGCAGGCGAGACCCTCTTTTAACAAAGTCTCCTGAATCAGCTGACCGTCGTAGACGATGTAAGCGAGCCAGCGGCCGTATTTCTCGTGACAGCCCGCGTAATCTTCAAAAACGAGCTCGACTTCCTTGTCGAGGATCAGATCCTTGACGCGCTTTAACGCGGCCTGGCCCAGGCATTCGTTTTTATCGTCAGGTCTGCCGTGCGGAATCTCGGGGGTATTGATGCCCATAAACCGGACAGGCTGGGCGATGGAGCAATAGCCGTCGGATCCACAGGGATCGCATACATGGGAACCGTAGCAGCAGTCCTCATCGCTGTCGCAGAGCACCTTGATTTGGATCGTGTCTCCATCGGTGACGTCGGTCACAACGCCGCCTTTAAACGAGCAGTCCCAATGGCTCGATCCATCCTTATCGTCGTCAGAGCAACTCGTCAGTCCACAACAGGTCAGAAACAAAAAAGGAAGGATCCGTTTTAGTTGCATCTTCCATTCTCCTTTAACAGCGTATGTTGTTCGTTGTGATCGGTTGTTGCTGAAACAGCGGGCGTTGCCTTTGAAGACAGGCACCAACGGTCTTCGTATGCTCTCGTTGTGGTGTTGTAACTGCGCTGGATGCTGATCCCTTCCTTGACCATCGTCGCATCATATTCGAAGCGATCAATCAGAATATCGCCGGCATAGAGCGAAATCGCGTTCTCACGGGTATCGGGTAAAGCGCTGTTCCAAAGAGCGCCCGTCTTTCGGACTGTGGTTTGCCCGGACATCCCATTGGCCCTGATCGCTTCGTCGATGCGATCCCAGCTTTGAGCGATCACTGCATAGTGACCCTTTTCGAGCGCCACGCAGTAGTTGTTCACTATGGGGATCTTCTCGTTCACATTGATCTGAATCGAGAGCTCATTCATGTCGATATGCACGTCGTTAGGCGCGTAAAGCTCGATCCATTCGCGCTTCGGTTCGCTGGCGGAAGCGAAAGGCATCACTTCGTTGATCAGCAGATCGCCCTTATGCGGGCGGTTGATCAGGCGTTCCACTTCGAGATGCTGCTCATTGGTGCCGATACAGTTGTCGGGGCTGACGGGCGGATCGAAGGCTTCGCAGCGCTTGTTGGGCTTTGCGGGCGTTCCCAGAACAACAGGCGCGGATTCATAGATCGATGCGATCTCTTCACCCGTGGATAACTGCGATGGCGTCTCGCACCAGTTCTGATACTCATCCCTTTGCAGCGCGTTCACGCTCTGAACGATCTCATCTGTGAGCGATAACTCCAGCCGGTCGATCTCCTGCCCGCTGATTTCGACCTTAATCGCCTGATAGATCGAGAGATCGAGCGCGTTATCGAACTCATAAACGGGGACAAGATCTTCTTCGCAGAGCATCCTCTCGTGATTCGGCTGAGCGATCACTGCATAGTATTGGTTGTCTTTGGCCCTTTGCAGCGGTTTGCAGGTCTTCCATGGGAATGCCTGACCCATAATCGAGCCACAGTTGAGATAGCCTTCGCGGTTGGCAGCCAGCTCCACGTATGCGCGCGCCTGATCGAGCTCATCCTTTGGCGAATAAATTTCGTTCACCCAGAGTTCCCCGGGGGTGTAGGGCGACGCGATGCGTTTCCACAACTGCTGCTCCTCGTCGATGCAGAAACAGACGTGGCATTTTTCGTTCGGACCGCCGGCGGTGTGATAACTCAGTTTTGATTGCGGATCGCTCAGATCCTGTTGCGGCTGAACGCTCAGACACCAGTTTTCAAAATCGTTATTGAGCTGCGCATAATCCTGTTGTTGATCAGCGGTCTCCTTCGATGTCTCTGCGGACGCTTTGCTGCCGGTCGGGCTTTGGGCGGCAGTCTTGGGCAATACAATCTTTTCGGGATCGATTTGCCAGGAGATGTTGTCTACAGTGTTGCTCCATTCCACCTCATCGATGAGGATCTCTTTTTCATCATCGACGGCTGGCCAGCGCATGCCCAGGTAACCGTTGTTGGTCGCGATCGTAAAGCTGTTCGCATAGGTGAAGCCCGGCTCCACAAGGATGCCACCGTTCGCACCGGCGTCGGCGTTTGCTGCGATCACGCGGTAACTGTGCGCGGGAATGGTCACGCATGAGAGATCATTACGCCCGAATACAAAGGAAGGGGTCTCCAGGTTCTTGTTGCGATAAAGCCCCAGGCCGTTTAAGTCGATGGGGTGATCGGTCACATTGTAAATTTCAAACCACTGACCATCGAACAGCTGCCGCTCATTCGGACCTGTCAGCCGGGGATCATCTTTCGATGTTCCGGCATCGGTTTCGGGTTCATCGACGTCGGCATCCAGTTCCGGCTCATCGCCTTCCTGTTCCTCGCCATCCTTGCTGCGCGCTTTGGTGACATCCTGCTGTTCGTCAGCGGTTGCGGCTGCAGGGCGAAGGAATAACTCGGTAATGACCAGATCGCCCGGCTCCGGCTTTTGCGATAAGCGCTCGTTCCCATCCGAATCGATGCAGAGGGGCACGTTACAGTTGAGATTGGGCAGCGCGCGCGAGCTCTTGTCGCGGTCATCCGACGATTGGGCGAGGGACCAGTTCTTGAGCTCGTCGTTACCGCTGCAGGTTGCATCGCGGTCGGGGCAGAGTTCAAAGGCATAACCGCGGGTTGGGGCACCCCTCTCGTCAGCACGGGGTGACAAATACGTGAAGCTGTCGATCTCCTGGTTGCTGTCGGGGTTGTAAAGCCTGAGCGTCACCGCACCACCGGGCGATGTTTGCGGCAAATCAAATCCGTCGAAGTGCCCCTGCACCTTGTGAGCGATGCTCGGTCCGAGCGTAATGCGCCCCGATGCCGGCACGATGAGCGCGCCATTGTTCGAAGCCGATCCACTTAAGATCGCGGTCGCTTCGGTTTCACCTTCGATTTGGAGATCGAGCGCGCAGCCCTGCAGATCGACGTCGGCGGTTCCCGGGTTATAGAGCTCGATAAACTGATCGAGCGCGCTGCCGCTCATGGGCGATGCGAGGACCTCGCTGAAGAATACGCCGCATGCGCTCAGCTGGCAGGCGGAGGGTTTGGGGGAACATTCGCGATTGGGTTTGCCTTTGGTCGCGCGCCCTTCGAGTACGCCGGGCGTTTGGGATGCGGCTTTGGTGGTCACTCCGGCATCGGCTTCGGATTCATCGAGCGGCGTCACGCACCAGCTGGAAACATCGTCGCTGCAGTTTTGACCGGGATCCTTCTGGAAGGAAACGCCCGCGATGGGCTGACCGAGCCCCGAGCCGTCGCTCGTGCCGTAACGGAGTTCAGCAACCGTCTTCCCCCTGCAGGTGATCGATAGCGTGACGGGCTTATCGGGCGCCGAAGGCAGATCGATCATCGGCCATTGGTAATCCACATTTTGCGCCGCTCTCGGCCCCATGGTGAAAGTGCTCTTCGGAGGGATGACCGCTTTCTCACCCATGAAAACCGTTGAGCCGCAGTAAGGCCTTTCGATGGGTGAAGCTTCCGCGTCCGTTGCCTCAGCGCTTGCGGACTCTTCATAGTCCAGATAGTCGCAGGGGCCCGCATCGACCACCGCTTCCAGATCTTCAGGATCGGGTACCCCCGCATCGAGCAGCGCCGGATCCACATCTCCGTAGCGTATGGCGAAGAAGCATTGCGAAAGATCGGCCGGCGCGTTGTTGGGGTTATAGAGCTCCACATATTGATTCTTTGCGGTCTCGCTGAGCGGAAGCGCTTGGATTTCGGTGAAGACCACATCGCAAGGTTCCACCTGGACGCCAAAATCAACCTCGGGCTTCGGATCGTCTTCACAACCACAAAGGGCGAGCATGGGGATCAAAAGGCGCGCGTACGGGCGATGATGCATGAGGGCACTCCAACGAGCGAAAGTGAGTAGCGGCAGCGGTCTCGGAGAACTGCGGATAAAACGCTGACGGGCGCAAAGGCTTTTTCGGCAAAAACGGCTAACAAACGGGCGCCTCCACAGCGTTCGAGAGACCTTCAAATGAGCGCAATTTTTATGCCATCGCGCCGGTTTCGCAAGTCTCAAACTCGCGGACCCAAACAGGTGAGGCGTGAAGGCGTTTTTTGAACGCGTGGGGGGCGGTGTTGCGGTGGATCAGAAGGCGACGGTCACGGAGCCTACGACGAGATGGTTGTCGCGGGAGAAGAGTCGGGCGCTGCGGTATTTCTGGGTTTCGGCGCTGCCGTCGAAGCGTTGATCGCGCTGGTACCACTTGGAGCGCTGGTCGGTGTAATGCATAAAATCATAGCGCAGGCTGGCCGAAAGATGGTTCCAGGTTTTCGATTGCGAAAGCTTGGTCGAGATCTTCCAGTATTGCTGGCCAATGGAATCGAAGCCGATGTCTTCCTCGTACATCTTGAAAGCGGTCGAGAAGCTGGTGAGCTCGTATTTGAGGGTGGCCTTTAAGTACCAGTACTGATCCTGGGCATATTGGTTGGCGTAAATGTCCCTGCCCACATGTTTGCCGTCGGCGGTTTCGGAGATGCGGTCGAACGCTTCGTAATTGGATTCGTAAATCTGGTTCACGTAAAGGTAATTGGAATCCTGGGCGTCGAGCAGCCGGTTGTAGCTGTGGGAGTTGAACACGCCTTTGTGGCTGTCATCCCGCCAGACATGGTTGTAGGCCGCTTCCAGTTTGAGCCATTTGAAGGGGTTATAATTGACCTGACCGTATGCGGTGATCTTCTGTCCCCGCTGGTCATAGTCCTCATCGCGCCCGCTGTTGCTCAAATCCTTGTCGAGATAGGTCGTTTTCGCGGTGAACCAGAGATCTTTAATGGGGGTATATTTGGCCCGCAGTTCGAATCTGCCCTTCCACAAGGGGTATTTGATCTGCTTTTTGGTTTGCGGAGCCTCTGCATCATCCGCATTTTCATCGATGGCCTGCTGCGTGTAATCCGGGATCTCCTGATCGGAATCTTCGGGATCTATACCGGCCACGGTGATTTGCTCGTCCTGCGAATGGCTGAGCTTCCAGAGATCCCCCTTGACCTGGAACTCCAATCCTTTGAAGGGCTTCACCAACACCCGGGTATCAAAGCCGAGCTCGTCGCGGGTGCGGTTCCCACGGTAGGTGTCTGAAGCCGCTTTGCCTGAAGACCAGCGGTTGTCGTAGTTTTCGTCGTACCACCTGAAGCCCAGCTCGGCATCCACGATCTTATAGCCGTAATAAGCGCGCGATTGCAGGGCGTTCCCCTGGTCCTTTCCATTAAAGCTGCGCCCGTATTCGGTTTTCACCTGCAGGTCATCGATACCAAAAAAGACGTGGCCGCCCACAGCCCCGAAGGTGTCGTGCTGATACGGGTAAGGAGACGATTGAGTCACCTCGAGACCGTTCTCTGAATCGATGAGCGAGAAGTCGAGACTGCTGGCATAACCGCTGACGCCGATTTGCGTGAAGGGATTAAAGTGGTAGTTGATGTTACCGCCCACAGTTTTTTCGCGGAAGGCATCGGGGATAGTCACGTTGCTCGGGATGTAATTGCGCTTGCCCTCGGCGGGATTGTAGCGATAACGGCATTGGCCGTCGGTCTTCTCGCAGAGATAAAGGCCTCTCGCATTTTTGATCGCGCTCTTGTTCGGGGTGCCATCCTTCTTCAAAAACTGTTCGTCGCTTTCATCTATCTTGTTCTGAAGGCGTTGGTAACTGTCGCGGTCGATGATACTCCCGAACACATGCCCCGAAAGCCAATGCTGTTGGGTCACCTTCAAGCGGTGCAGGCTCGCTGCAAAACCGAAGAAGCCGGGATCATCCCGGAAGTTGGGCGCAGATCCATCTACAGAGGCCGAATCACTGAGGCGTTTATCGGCGCGCCAGCCGTTGGGGAACTCTCGTCCCGTGTTGTCAATGACGGTTCCCATGCCGAAACCGATGCGATAACTCCCGATGATCGCCGACCACGTTTGTCCTTTGCCCGTTGGCGTGTGGATGAAGGCCTTTGCCAGGTCGAAATGGGTCCCTATACCGTCGGTTAAATAGCCTGTCTTTCGTGAAGTGATCTCTCCCACGTCGGAGGTCTTATTCGCTTTATCCCGAAATACAGGTAATCCCGAGTCGTCAGCACAGTTTCCATCTTCGTCTCGGTTGCACTTACGGAGTTTGAGGTCGCCTAACGATTGTGATTCGGTCAAGACCACCCCGGCATCGAACCATCCCTTTAATTTGAAGTCCAATTTAAGGGAGGCTGTAGGCAATTTCGTGCCTTCTTTGGACTCTAACCCGGTGTAGATTTCGTTCTGCTGGTTTGGAGTAAGGGTTTTACCGTCGGATAAACTGTAATCCAGGGTTGAAGGTTTCCATCCCACCTTGAGTTGAGCCTTCCCCGAAACTTTTTGGAGTAGGTTGAAGGGTTTTTGGGCGATTGCAAACGATCGCAACTGGTCGACCACCCCGGGATCGATGGTGATCCTCAATTCGTCGGGGTTTTCATACGGGGTTTTTTCGCGCTGCTTGATGATCTTGGTGACATCATCCCAGGTGATACCGGGCAAGTTATGCAGTTCTTCGCGTGTCGCCGAGTTGATATCGATGGGATCCTGCAGCAATGAGAGCAGCTTCTCGAGTTCGGTGTCGTCGATTTGGCCGTCATAATAGAGATCATACAGGTCTTCTTCGGTATCGATGGAAGAGAGATTGGCAGAATAGTCGTATGCAAACGCGTTTCCGCAGTTCGCAAAGCAAAGGAGCAGGGGCAGCAGGGAACGCAATTTCATGGGCTGGCCTTTCATGAGGAAGTTGCTGATTCAACTTTATTGCGTTTAATGCCTTTCTGCAAGGTATAGAACCCTGTTTTCAGCAGTGTTAGGATTGCAATCCCGCTGGCGATGGCGCAAAAAAACGCTGCATGGCAAGCCGAACCGCAAGGTGAACGCAAACGCGCGCGGTGCAGGGGGCTTGCTTCACTGAGGGCAAGTATTTGAAATCGATGGAGGTGACGATGAACCGCCGGTTATGGGCCGCATTTTTATTGGGGATGAGCGCGCAACTGTTTCAGGTGACCGTATTGCGCGAGCTGATGGTGGCGTTTTGGGGGAGTGAGATGGCGATCGGCGTCTTTTATGGCGCATGGCTCGCCTTTGCAGCCCTTGGATCATTTTGGTTTGCAAAGAAATCCCGGGGGGTAGGGGGCGTTTTCACGCTGCTTTCAGTGTTGGTACTGACGGTAGTTTGTGGAATCCGCGCGATTTGGACCTTTATACCCCTGGATCCATTGCAACCCATGCCGCTTTACGGGGTATTGCTCGCGGTGATTGCAGCCTCTGCACCATTGGGCATCATGGTAGGTGCGGGGTTTCCGCTCCTGTGCGCAAAGGTGGAATCGGATCAGACCGGGGGGAATGCATCGTCTAAAGCGGCTTCTCAGACTTATGTCTACGATGCATTCGGCTGTTTGATCGGTGGAGCGCTGGTGAGCCTCTGGTTTGCACAGCATGCCTGGGCTGTGAGAGGGGTATCTCTCGGGGTGGCTGCCCTTGCGGGCGCTCTGGCACTGATTCAATCCTCCCGGGTGCTGTCGATCGTCCTTTGTGCGGCGGCCTTAATCCTTGGGGTATCGCCCCTGGGTAAACAGTTGGAAGAAGCCACCGAAGGGGTGAGATTGAGGCAGTTATCGCCGCAAAGCCACATTGTACAGCAGGCCTGGACCAAAGAAGGGCATCTGGTGGTGAGCGAGCAGGGGGGACTCTACAGTTTATGGTGGGATGGAGCGGTGAGCCACAGCTGGCCTGAACCTGAACGCGAACTGCTGGAGGCCTCGATCCTCTGGGGTGAATCGGGAACGATCACCGATCCGCCACAAAATATCCTGGTGATAGGGGGCGCTTTCAACGGTTGGGTGAAGCATTTCCTGCGGGCCGGGGCTGCAAACGTTGTGCTCTACGAGCGCGACCCCGAGTTATTCGAGCGATTGCTCGAGCTCCAGACCGAAGAGGATCGCGGTGCATTGCGCGATCCCAGAGTGCGGGTGGAGTTTGGCGACGTGAGGCAGCTCATTTTCAACAGCGATGCGCGCTTTGACCTCGCGGTGGTGGCGCATTCCGTACCCGAGAATGCAGCTCAGAACCGGATGTTTACAGCCGAGATGATGCAGGCGGTGAAGCAAGCCCTGCGGCCATTGGGCGTTGCCTGTTTGCGGGGACTGCCTCTTACGGGGTATCCCTCTCCAGAAACCTGGGCGATCGATCAAACCCTGGTGCAGACAGGGCGATCGGTGTTTGAAAGCGCAGCGCTTGAGGCGGAGAAGACCGGTTGGCTCTGTCTGGGCAGCAGTGAGTCCGGGGTGACCGATCGCGGAGACATCCTGAATTTGAGGTGGTCCACGGCGGTGGGCAGTCAAAACCTGGCGTTGTTGAGCCTATTCCCCCGGGATGAAACCGATCGCTTAATGAAAAAGCTGCTTGATACCCCGGTAGAGATCAATACAGACGAGCGTCCTTCTATTTTTGCCCAGGTGCTCCTGCGATCAGCGCGCGATGGAAAGGCTTATGCCCTGTTTTCATGGTTTAAAGAGAGATCTCTTTTGCAGCTGATCTCGCCGGTATTGGCGTTGTTGATCGTTGGGATCGTGTTGTTCCGGGGGGATGAGCGCGAAGAGCGGTTGCAAAAGGCGGCCACCAAGGGGTTATGGCTTTGTGGATGCGGTGCGATGGGGCTTCAGCTCACGTTGCTCTATCGTTTTCAGGTGGTGATGGGGAGCCTTTTCAGCCAGGTGGCCCTCCTGACCGGATTGATGATGGCGGGTCTCGCCCTGGGGGCGGCTTTGGGGCAGCGCTTTATGGAGCGTCATCACGGGGTATTCTGGCTTTGCGCAGTGATGGCGATGTCTGGAGCCTACGGGATATGGGTGCCCTTCCTGATGGAAGAGGCCGATCTCACCCTGTTCTATGTGCTTTCTACGCTTTTGGGGGTATTTGCAGGCCTGGTCTTTACCCTTTCGACGCAGTTCTTTAAGCAGAATACCGGAGGGTTGGCCAATGCCGCAGACAGTCTGGGCGGTGCCATCGGGGGGATCCTGGGCAGTCTGGTTATGATTCCGTTCTTTGGCCTCTGGAAGACTTCTGTTTTCATGGGGATCCTGTTCTTCGGTGCCTCGGGACTGATGATGGCAGCGCTCGTGAGACGCCGTCCCTTCTACGCAAGATTGTTGAAGCCCTGGCCTTCGAGATGGTCCACCCTCTGGACTACGCTCGCCTTGACGGCGATCTTCTACAAGATCGGGGGTATCGAGATTCAATCAGCGCCGAAAGAGGAAACCACCCAGGGGGATTTGGCTCAAAAAGAAGCTGAAGAGCCAAAGATCCCCCTGTTTGAAGGCTTTAAAAACGAGTTTTTGCCCGCCGATCTCGAGGCATTGGTGCCGGGATCAAAAGACTGGAAGCCTTTACCCGGCGATTTTGTGGCGTATCAGGGTGAATTGAACGGTGAACCCCTCTATGCAGCCGCGACCGCACAGCTGGCAGGCGATATCCGCGGGTTTGCAGGGCCCTTAAATCTTTTGGTCGTCCTCGATGCCCAGCGGAAGCTCGTCGCTTCGAGCGTTGTGGAGTCCAAAGAAACCCCGGGATTTTTGAAGAAGCTGCCGCCCTGGCTTCAAAAGATGGAGGGTACGGTGCTGGGGCAGGGTGAATTGATGACCCATCTCGACGGGATGTCGGGGGCCACCTTTACGGGACGCGCTGCAGCCCTCTCCATAGAGCGCCTGGCACAGTCGTTAAAGATTGCAAACCCGGGGGAGAAGGTTCAGGAAATCTCGGTTCCGTTCCCCTGGATCCGGGTTCTCGTCGTCTGCGCGATGATCATCGGCGGTCTCTGGGTGTTGCGCCTCAAAAAGCGCTGGATCCATCTCCTCTGGCTCGGGGGTTCGCTTTTGATCCTGGGCGTCTGGCTCAACCATCCCGTCACTCTGCAGGGGATTTGGGGGCTCGCTGCGGAGTTCGACCTCTGGGGGCGGCCGACTTTATATCTGGTTGCGGCCTTTGCCCTGGTGGGGGGACTCTTTGGACGCTTCTGGTGCAGGGCTTTATGCCCCTTTGGTGCGGCTCAGGAACTTTGTGGGGCGGCTACATGCAAGCGGTTTAAGGCCCCTAAAGCGATCGTCTGGCAATGGTGCGAGCGGGTACGATACCCCTTCCTCTGCCTCATCGTCATCGATCTCACCGGTATTCTGGGCGATCTCGGGCTTTCCCATCTCGATCCCATGGAGAGCTTCTTTGCGGGACCTTCTCACTGGACCTGGTATCACGGGGTGATTTACCTCGCCGCATTAGGGGGATCGATCTTTATCTACCGGTTCTGGTGCCGCGCATTTTGTCCCGTGGGCGGATTCCTCGAGATTCTGAACCGCATCGGCCGTGCCTTCCGGCAGCATACCAAGGGGTAATGGTCGATTTTACAACTTCAGGCAGACTCATCCCTGCGGTATAAGCCTCGAAAGAAGATTCAAATGACAGATCACCCGCTGGTATCGGACTCGATCGAACGTTGGAATGAATGGAGTTGCTGAGGGAAGGGTGGGTTTAAAAGGCGGGCAGGGGAGGCAACACCCGGGGGAGAAGGCTTAAGCCGGATCTTTATTCTCTGCAGTCCCTGCGGCATCGCCCTTGAGATCTTCTGCTGCGGGAGCGTCAACCGCCGGTTCTGCCTTTGCGGCATCGCTGCCTTTGGCTGCATCCTGCTTTGGGGCGGCTTCATTCTCTTTTGCAGTCTTACCCTTCCCCTTGTCCTTTTCTTTGGCGCGGGTTGCCTTGGCCTTGGCTGCGGCGCGTTGCTGGTCGATCAATTCGTTCAGTTTGGCCGCAAACGCCTCGAAAGCGGGCGTCGCATGGAGGACGAGGACCGCATTCAGGTGGGTGATCATCTCACGATAAGCTTCGACGAGGGCTTTACGGGCTTTCTGAATGGTGCCCGTCTCGCTCTCGGACTTCTTGCTCACCTTTTCAGACTCGAGCGCAAGGAATTCATTGACCCTGTCCTCCAGTTCCTCGAGCCATCCATCGATGCCGACCTTCTGCAACACCACGTCAGGCAGCTCTTTCAGGGCTGCGATCAGGCGGATCATCACCGCGTAACCCTTGACGTACGTCATGCGGGTGGGGTTCTCAAAGCTGTTGAAGATGTCTTCCACCTGTTTGGCGGCCTTTCTCACCTCGGGATCGTAGTGCATCTTGCCCACTTTGATGAGGTATGACATGGCCTTCCAGCCCTGATCCGCCGAGTGATCGGCCCGATGCAGGATGATGGTGAACCGTTTCGCGTCGTTGCTTAAGGCCTGGTTCAGGGTATCGAGGCTGTTCAAAAAGGGCAGCGCCTTTTCTACCTCCTCGGGGGTGAGGCCTTCCTTGATGTATCGCGCCACACGCCCGCAGTACCCCGTGATTTCGTCGTTGGAGAGATGGACCAACTTGTAAGACTGAATCTGCACCATGACTGAAAACCCTCTGCACCGCCCGGATGCGGCGCGTTCAAAAAAAGGAATGGGCCCATGAGCCCGGGAAATCCGGCCAAAGCATACTGTAAAAGAAATTCAAAACGCCAGTATGATTTTGAGCCCGGTTGATTTTTTTTAAAGACCCCAAGTGCAGATCGGATCAATGTTTTTGCATGAAACACCTAACCCCTGGGGATGAAGCGCGATCAAATAGAAAAGAGCAGGGTATCCCCGGGGGAGAGAGGTCCGATCGACGAAAAACCGGACATCAGCCTGGAGGATCGCATCGAAATGAATGGGTTAAACAGCAGATTGACTGGGGAAGAGGAGGAGATTTAAGGATCCTGAGGGAGATCTTCTTCGGGGGAGGGCTCTGAAGCGGCTTCTGATTCGGGCTGACCCCCGGGGGATGATGCGGGATCATCGTCTGAAATGGGCTTTGTACCGGCGGAGGTCTTTGATGTCACACCGTTTTCTGCATCGCACAACTCGATACAACGCTCGACCAAAGCGTCGATGCGGTCGGACTCCATGCGGACTGAGGCGTAGATCAAATCGCAGCAATGGCTCATATGGTCGTAGATCCAGCCTTCCGGCGCAAAGGCTTCCTCCAACCCCCCGGACTCTTTCCTCAAAGAAGCCCGGATCATCTCTCCGAACCGTTGTTCGCAGTGATAATGGATCCGCTGATAGAGCGCCTCCGCCTTGTCGACCGTCGCCACCTGAAGGGCCGCATCCAGTCTCTCCAGGCGTGCGCTCTTCTCACCCAGGCTTTGAAGCTCATCCCGCAGGGTCCGCCTCAGATCCCGCAATGCAAAGCGCGCCCTCTTCTGGTGGGTGTCCAGAAAATCTTCAAAACAAGCCCACATCGTGCGGATCGCCGTCTTCAACGGACCGCCTTTGGGGCATTCATCGGCGCCTGCAGCCTCCATCAGCTTTTGCGCACGCTCCAATGTCAGCAGGTGATACCTCGGTTTCCATGCGTGCGCGATCGCATCCTTCAGGCGGTGGTCGATGTCGCCAAGCAGATCGGTCACCCTCCGCCGTAATGCTTTGGGATCGCAGGGTGGTTTCGGTATAGGTTCGGCGAGTAAACTCAGAGCGTCGTTTAAAAGTACGCTCCCCCGCAGGTCGATGAGGTTCGGTAAAAAGAGGGCAACGTCGCAGGTCTCGGGGGATGAAGCCGAAATCGCGTTGACCGCCTGGGTCATCACCCCGCCCTTCGGTTTGATCGCCTTTGGGCCGGAGGTTTCACCCCGGGGTACAGAGTCGTTTTCAGCTTTGGATCGCGGTTTGTTCTTGGGGGTTGGCATGGGCGCAAAAAAAAAGCCCTGCCATATCAGCAGGGCTCTGAGCGGGATACGGGATTTGAACCCGCGACTTCCAGCTTGGGAAGCTAGCACTCTACCACTGAGTTAATCCCGCAAGCTGGGGGTCTTATAATCGACCCCTTTTGCAAACGCAAGAACTTTTTAGGACTGAAGAAGTTTTAATCGCTGATCGATCTCGTTGAAGGGGTCATCGAGGTCGGGTTTGGCCTGCTGCAGGGCTTGTATCGCCGAAGCCTTGTTCCCCATCTGCTCGTATGCGGTCGCCATCTCCGTGAGGATGCGCGCGCGCTTCGATTTGTCGGTGGTCTCCTTGATGGAGAGCTCAAAGCGATCGAGTGCCTGATCGAGATCACCCCGGTCCATATAGCAGAGCGCCTGAAGGTGAAGGACCTCATCCCGCAGGTTCGGACTGTTTTCGAGGACTTCGAGCTGGGTCAATGCCTTCTTGATTTGACCCATTTCACGATAGGCGACGGCCAAATCCAGGGCGGCCTGCTCGTCTTCCACATTGAAACCGGCCGCTGAACTGGAGACCGCTGCCTCGCTGACGGGCATGGGCAGGGCCGATGTCGGGAGGTTCGAGGCGTTGGTCTGCAATTGATCGAACATGGCATCGACGGCATTGCCATCCACACCATTTTCGCCCAGGAGTTCACTCCCGAAGCCTTCTTCGGAGAACGCGTTGCTGTCGACAAACACCCCGGGGGATGACTGCCCGTTGACGGTTTGCGTAAGGGTATTGTCCGCCGGTACAGGGTCGACTGCAGGTTCGGAAGCGTTCATCCCCTCGATGAGGTCGCGCCGTTTGAGCAGTTCGGGGTCGTTGGGGTACTCGGCCCACAGGGCATTGAAGGTTTCGCGCGCGGTCTGATGGATGCCGAGCTGGGTGTAAAAATCGAGTTCGCTCAGCTTATCCTGGGGGATGTAAGACGGAGGCTCTATTTCTTCAGCCAGATCATCGGGGAGTAATTGGTCTTCGATGTTGTTTAAGACCACACCCTCCACCGATGCATCCTCGTCCTCAAGCAATTCATCGCCATCCAACTCGATGAGATCGCTCTCGGATTCTTCGATCTGATCCTTATCACTGGGGAGGGGACCCGTTGGCACTGCAGGAGGTCGGAGCAACCCGGGGGTAGGTTGCTTCGGCAAATGCAGCACCGATGGCGCATCCTGCGTCATATGAATCGGAGGTGGCGTGCTTTGACGGTGTACCTGCGAATCCTGAGCCACCAGCAACGGGTTTGGACGCAACTTGATGCGTGCTAAGGTCTGTCCACCGGTTGGTGTGGGGGGCGGCGTGCGGTCAAAGGCATTGACCCGCATCGTATTGGACTGCATCCCCTCGATGAGATCGCGCGAAGGCTTGATGGAATAGGTGCTTCCCCCCTGGGGCCGATTGGGAGAGGGGCTTTGATTGGGCGACAAACTCCCGGTACGCATCGCCACCATGGGTGGAGACACATGATCTGCCGCCGGTGTAGGTTCTGCCGGCAACTTTGAACTGAGATCGGCCGGGGTGACCGTAGGCGCGTGAGAAGCGTCTGGCGTGATCGCCTGGGGGATGATCGAATGCGGCGCCTGTGAAAGGGGGTCGAAACTCGCGAATGCGTCCGCATCGCGATCGTACATGGACGACGGTGCGATGGAATTGGGGCCCATACTGGGTTCAAAATCCATCACTTCCGGGAGGTCATCGTCTTCCACATTTTGCGTATACGGCGTATTCGTGAATCTTGGAGGCCGCTCAGCCTGAGGCGGAAGGCTTACCTGGGGGAATTCACCCGTTACAATGGGCATTTCGGGCAGAGGCCCCGATGCCTGCTCGTCGAGCGTTCCGAATGAAGAGTTCGGCCCCGGTTGGGTACGATGATGCGCTTGTGCGTAGCCCTGATACCCGGCGGGTGATGGTCCCGTTGGCTTTTGTAAAGAAGCTTGTGCCCCTGTGGTGTGGTCAAGATCCGCATTTTGATCTGGGCCTACACCCGAATTGCTCGCTGAAGAAAGCTCCGCTTTCGAGTTTGTACCGGGGGTATTGCCTGTTGCAAGAGCTGCAGCTTGTGCTGTACCCGCGGTAGCGGTCGGTGTTTTTTGGTCATCCAGCAGATGTTCCGCAGGTCGATCGAGCGGAATCTCTGCGAGCGCTGCATCATTGGGGTCAAAACTGCTTAAAGCAGCGAAGAGATCTTCGTTTGCATCGGGGAATCTGGGGGTGGACGCGGATTGTGGATTCTTCGTCCACCGGGTCTGAACCGATTGCGGATTTTCTAAGAGCTCTGACTCGTCGATAATGGGATGACTGAAACTGCCGGGATCCGGTATGTCGGGGGGAAAGTCGTAATTGCTGCTCTTGCTCTCGTCATTTAATAGGGTGTTGAGATCTTCTTCACTGGCCTGAAGGCCGCTATCCCCCAGGTTGCGGTTTAAATCTTCCGGTCGGAATGTGCTCATCCCGTAGGAAGTTTGCAAAATGGGCTGCAAATTTTCTGTACTACCCGGGACGTGCTCTATCGATTTGAATTCGTCTTCAGGTTCCAGATCCAGGGACTCGACCTCAGGCTCATCGTCGATCCCAAATGAAAAGTCGTCCTCACCCAGCCCCATATCCTCGTATTGCTGTGCATCCCCCTGGGATGGATCCTGATCCTCTGTGTTTGAAGAGGATGTACCGGGGGTTACGCTCGAAGGCTGCGGTGCAAGCAGGTCTCCATCGTAGAAGTCGCTGACGGTAAAAGCTTTGGGCTGCTCACTCTGCCGGGGTTGAGGGTGATACAACGCGCCGATCGACACATGTTCCGCCAGGAGATCCTCGAAATCATTGTCGTCAGCGGCTGGACCTACGTGGTCGAGGTCGACTGCAAACCCGTCAACGACTTCTCCCCCCTCGGACTCATAGGTGTTCAGCTTTTCGATCGAGCTGCTCTCGCCGGGATGAGGATTGCTTTCACGCAGCTGACGGCGGAGTTCCCCCTGGAGCTGAATCGCATCCGCATGTTCCGGGTTTTGCTTCAGGAGTTGATCGAGCGTTACAAGAGCGGCGCGCGGATTGTTCGGGGCGTCGAGTTCCGCCAAATGATACATTGCGGACTCAGCCTGGGTGATGTGGTTGAACTGCAACCCTAAATCGCGCTCTTTCTCGAGGCCGGCACGGTGATACGGCTCCTGTTTGAGGAGCAATCCCAGGCGTTCAAAGGCGAGATCGACGAGTTCATACTTTAAGCAAATGTCGACATCTTTTAATAAAAACTCGGGATCGAGGGCCTGGGCGTAGGTGATGCTGTCGTGCGATGCGCCGACCGAGCCTGACACCCCGGGTAACTTGGCGCTTTGGGTGATCTGCTTGCGCGCATCCTTGTCGTGAGGGTCGAGATCGAGAATGCGGCGATAGGCTTCCTGCCGGCCGAGCTCGTTGTTGTGCTTCTGGCATTGCGCCGCCATCTCGCGATAAGCGGCGATCGCCTTTTGGGGCTGATCGAGCGCCGCGAAAATTTCGGCCAGAAGCTGCAAAGTTTCGATGTTCTGCGGGTCGTGATTGAAGACGTTCTGAAGTCGGGCGAGGGCATGTTTGGGGTCGCGCTTTTGCTTCAGCAACACCGACGCTAGCTGACGGCTGACTTCCCACGCATCCGGCACCAGATACAGCAACCGTTCGGCGACCTGGATGTACGGATCGAACTGCTGCTCGTGATACATCTGGTCGAGCACCACGAGATATTCTTCGTGCGCTTTATCCTTTTGACCGCTCTGGGCGTAAGACTCGGCCAGGCGGATGTGACCGTCGGCGGCATTGGGCTCAAGCTCGACGATCTTGCGCAATTCTTCCTGGGCGGCTTCAAAATTTTGCTCGTGCTCGTAATAGGCGGCCAGCAGCTGATATTGCTCGATGGCTTCGGGAATGCTGCCCAGCTGCTGGTTCAGCTCCGCCAGCGCGCGGTGCGAATTGAGGTACCCTGGTTCTAAATTTAAAATCTGCTTGTGAACGGCGACCGCTTTAAGGGCGAACCCCTTCTGGCTGTAGATATGGGCGACCTTTTCATAGCATTGGATCGCTTCACTGATTGCCCCCTGCCTGGCGTATAACGTCGCGATTTTATTCCAGATTGCTTCAGCTTCCGGATCATCGTCGGCAATCGACAAATATTCCTTGATCGCTTTATCCAGCTGCCCTTTTTGTGTGTACCGCTGAGCAGCCTCGATAACCTTGCTTCTATTCAGGGCCATCCCGGCGTCCTTATATGCGAGCCCTCGACGATAATATATTCCTTCCTAAAACGTCGAGGGCTCTGCGGTCAAGAAATGCTTATTCGCTGACCAGATTCACTTTACCTTCAAAGGTTTGCGCGGGGGCGTTTGTGCCCTTCCAGCCCAGGGTGAGGTCGGTGTTGTCATCCATTTGGGCGGGGCGCTCCAGACCGGCGGGCTTGACCTTGGTGCTGGCCTCGAACGCTTCGTGAATCCATTGCGCCATCAGCTTGGGATCCTCGGTCCAGGGGCGAAGGACGGCGTATTCGGCGAGGATGTTGTCGAAGAAGCGCTGGGGGATGTTGTGCGACCAAAAACGCGAGTCGCGGGGCGTAGTTGCGCGCAAATGCTCTTCGCCGTGCGTGGCGCGGTGGCTCAGCCCCGGGTAGTCGTAGCAAGGCAGCAAAATGCCCATGAGGCCGCGGGGTACGGGGGTCAGGGACTTGAGAATCTGGCGATCGATGAGCGCGCTGCGCCAGGTTTGCTCGCCGATCAAAACGACGGTGACCTGAGCGCCGCTCAAATCCAAAGGATCGCTGTCCTCGTATTCAGGCAGAAAACCGGCGACGATATCGCCAAAACGGTTTTTGAATTCGGACAGATAGCGGGCATCGTCTTCGTCACCGGTGCAGCAAGTAAAAACGGTATATCGTTCCATCATTTCCTCGTTGCCTCATGGGGCCTGAAAAAGGGGCAGATTGTGCCACAACTTGGGGTTCAGTGCTCTGAAATCCACGCAACCTTTTTATGTATTAAAATTCAATTGGTTATACAGAACGCGTGGATTTGTAAACAAAAAACTGCGCAACTTCTCTTGCGCCCCGTCTTCTTTTTCCGGATCTTGCCTGCGTTTGAAAGGGCTTGCAACAAGGAATGATGATCATGCGCACGGCTTCACTCTTCATTTTGGCGGCCTGTCTGGCGGCCTGCGACGATGACGATTCTCCTTCCTCTCTCGATGCAGCGACAGCGGAAGACTCCACGACTCAAACGGATGCGGAAGTAGACGCGGCGGATGCAGAGCGCGACGCAGCGGATGCGGAAGTAGACGCGGCGGATGCGGAAGTAGACGCGGCGGATGCAGAGCGCGACGCAGCGGATGCGGAAATCGATGCGGCGGATGCGGAAATTGATGCAGAAATCGATGCGGAAATTGATGCGGCGGATGCAGAAATCGATGCGGAAATTGATGCAGAAATCGATGCGGAAATTGATGCGGAAATCGATTCGGAAATCGATGCGGAAATTGATTCGGAAATCGATGCGGAAGTCGATGCAGCGGATGCAGAAATCGTCGACTGCGATCCGGTTGAAGGCAATCTGCTGGAAAACGGTGGCTTTGAAGATTGGTCCGACGGATTGCCCATCGCTTCATATGGCAGCAAGAGCGATGTGGGTGAAGCGCATGTCGTTCAGCATACGCCGGGCTATTGCGGCCGTTACGCCGTTGAGCTGCAAAATGAAGGCAGCAGCCATAAACGGTTTACAACTTCTGATTTGTATTTAAAATCAGGGCATTACACGCTTAAGTATTACGCAAAAGGGCAGGGCCAAATCCGTAGCGGACGCTTCAGCGACTCGGACAATAACAACTACCGTTATTCGTCCTACACCGATGTCCACAGCGAAGATTGGCAGGAAATCACCCATACGTTCAACATCGCCAGAGATGGGATCGTTCAGGTGGTGTTTTCGTTCCATTCCACCGACGGCCTGTTCATCGACGAGGTCTCTTTGGTGCGCCAGCCCGAAGCCTGCGACGAGATTACGTGTAATGAGTGGGAGTCCTGCAACAACAATACGACGCCGAACTGCAAGCTCCTCGCTGGCCGATGCAATACCGGAGACGATTGTAATGAATGGGAAGACTGCGACGAAACGCAACACAGCTGCGTTCACAAAGCCGATCGCTGCAGCTCTCACTGCGATTGCGGGGAATCGGGCAAAAAATGCGATTTCGATTCGCACAGCTGCGTTTCGGGCGATGCCTGCGATGGCGTCAGCTGCGAAGCCTGGCAGAGTTGCGATTCCGTTTGCGGGGTCTGCAGGCTGGCTGAAGATCGATGCCACAAGACTTCGGATTGCAAGGGCGAGCTGCCCGCCTGCGATACGTCGGTCTACCGATGCGTCGAGGCGACAAACGAAGTCAACGTGATCCCCAACGGCGGCTTTGAAAACTGGGATATGTATCAATTCGATTATTACGGCGAGCACCTGATGCTGGACGATTGGTATGGCTCCGAGTTTTACAATGGCGACAGTGTTGATACGCGATTTGCAAGCGAAATCGATCCCAGCCTGGTGATTCAGTCAACTGAGGCGCGCAGCGGCAACTCCGCTTTGAGGATCGCGCAGCACAAGCGGCCCGCCGATCGCCTGACCAGTGAAGGCTTTGAAATCCCCAATGGCAGCTACAGCTGCGCGTATTACGTGCGCGGTAAGGGCAGCATGCGCCTGCATAAATACAGCTCGGCGGGCGAGGAACCCTGGATGCCCTGGGTCGACTACGACACGAACGAATGGCAGCGCGTCGAGTTCGATATTCGCAGCAATGTCAAGAACATGCGCATCATCATCTACGCCAACAGCCCCGAAGACGGTTACATCGAAATCGACGATATGGTCTGCACCAAAAATCAGTGAGCGGGGTTGCGGTTTTCAAGGCGTGATGTGCTGAGGATAAAATGACGACAGCGGCGCTTTCGATCGATCATCTTTGCAAAACGTTTGACGTCGGTTTTTTGGGGGCTTTGCCGGGTGCAGGTCGCCTGGCGGCCCGCCTTCAGATTCGCGGGATTGCGCAGCGGGTAGATGCGGTCAAAGGTCTCTCTTTTGATGTGCAACCTGGCGAAATCTTTGGCTTTTTGGGGCCTAATGGTGCGGGCAAGACGACCACCATCAAGATGCTGATGGGGTTGATCCGGCCTTCCTCGGGCAGCGGTTTTTTGCTGGGAGAGCCTTTGGGCAGCCGCCATGCGCGCGCTCGCCTGGGCTTTTTGCCGGAGCATCCTTATTTTTACGAATATCTGAAGCCCGTGGAATTCCTCGATTTTTATGCGCGCCTGTTTTCGATGACGGCGGGCGAGCGAAAGAAGCGCTGCATGGCGCTGATCGATCGCGTGGGGCTGTCTCACGCGCTCAACCGGCCGCTGCGCAAGTTTTCAAAGGGGATGATCCAGCGCATCGGCGTCGCCCAGGCGCTCATCAACGATCCGGATTTGGTGGTCCTCGATGAGCCGATGTCGGGCCTCGATCCGATGGGAAGAAAAGATGTTAGGGATATTATTCTTGATCTAAAAGCTCGCGGAAAGACAGTGTTTTTCTCGAGCCATATTTTGCAGGATGTCGAGATGATCTGCGATCGCGTGGCGATCGTGATTCAGGGACAGCTGCGCAGCCTTGGGCCGCTGACGGATTTGCTGAAAGGCCCGCTCGACAAGATCGAGGTGACGGTCTCGTCGCTGAGCCCGGAGGGGATCGAAGCGTTGCAAAAGGATGCGGCGGGGCATCACCTGCTGGCGGGCGGCGTGAGTTTTATGGTGGGCGAGGCTTCAAAGCTCGACGCCTTCATCGATCGCGTGCATCAGCTGGGGGGCCATATTCAAAGCGTGACGCCGCAACATCGCTCGCTGGAAGATCTTTTTGTTGAAGAAGCTCGGAGGAATGCTTGACATGGGCAAACTCTACGCCATCGCGTTGAACACTTGCCGCGAAGCCATCCGCAACCGCGTGTTTGCGAGTCTGATTCTCTTTGCTATCGCGCTGCTGCTTTTGACGCTGGCGGTCAGCTCGGCCTCCCTTCACGAAGAAATCCGCCTGATGAAGGATGTGGGCCTCTTTTTGATTTCGGTGTTTTCTGTTCTCATCGCTGTGTTTATCGGCACAAGCCTGGTCTACAAAGAGATCGAGCGAAAGACGATTTACACGATCGCGCCCAAACCCGTGTTCCGGTTTCAAATCCTCCTCGGCAAGTATTTGGGGCTGGCGATCACGATGGCGTTTCAGATTGCGCTCATGGGCGGCGTGCTGGGGCTCAATTTTGTGATGCTCGATGCGCCTTTTGGCCTTTCGATGGTGCAGGCGCTCTGGCTCATTTATGTGGAAGTGCTCATCGTGATCGCGGTGGCGATGGTGTTTTCGAGCTTCTCAACGCCGTTTTTGTCGGGTTTGCTGACGGTGGGCGTGTTCGTGGTGGGCCGCTTTGTGGACGAGCTTTTAACCCTGCGCCTGACCAAACCTGAGGAATCAACGCCGTTTACGAATGGCGTGGAGACCGCAGTGCGCGCGATCGCCCGCGTGCTGCCCGATCTGTCGCTGTTCGATGTCACGCCGCAAGTCGTGTATGCCCAACCGATTTCATGGTCTTTCGTAGGCTATTCCACGGGATACGGTTTCTGCTTCAGTGCGGTCTTGCTGGTGATCGCCTCCTTCCTGTTCAGCCGCAGGGATTTTGTGTGATGGCCCGTCGCTGGTTGTGCCTGATCCTTGCGGTGCTCGGCGTCTTTTTGATGGTCGCGTCGGTCCGCCTGGTGTTGAGAGGCCAAAAAGCATTGTCTGAAGCGCAGTTGGCGGAATCGAACGAGTCGTTCTGGCTGGCGGTCGATGGCTATCAGCAGGCGATGCGCGCCTATTTGCCGTTTACGAAGACGTCGGAACAGGGAGCAATGGGGCTCGAACGTCTGGCGCTCGCTGCAGAAACGCGACTTTCGGAGGCCTCTTCGCAGGAATCTCGCAGGTATTATCGCACGCAGGCGCTCGAAGCCTGGCGGAGGCTGCGCGGTGGCATTTGGGCTACGCGGAGTTTTTTGAAACCCTTTGAGGATCGCCTGGATCGCGCCGATTCGCGGATTGCCGAGTTGATGGCCGACGAGATTTTGGATTCGGGCCTGCAGGAGGTGATTCGCGGTCGCGATCGCACACAACTGGTGGCCGATCACCGCGCATTGCTGGCGCGCGATCCATCCCCTTCATCCGTATTCGCCCTGCTTTGCTTCTTGCTGCTCTGCGGCTGGATTGGATCGATCTTTGCTTTAATTTTCAAAGGCTTTGATCGCGAAGGTCATTTGCAGCATGCGCCTTTTTGGCGCTGTGCGATCTCGGCTCTGGGTTGCTTTGGCGGCTGGATGATCTGTTTATGGTGGTCTTAGCTGCCACTGTGGCAACGGTGGGCATGAACGCAGGGACTAGGCTTTGAGCATCTCTTCGGCCAGCTTGCGCACATCCGCCGCATCCGCTTCGCCTTTATGCGCCTTCATCACGGCACCCATCACGCGACCGATATTCGCCTTGCCTGCGCCACCGAGCCCGTCGATGGTCTCCTGAATCCAGCCGCGCAGCGTCGCCTCGTCCGCCTTCTTGGGCAAAAATTCTTGTAATGCCTCGAGTTCCCATGTGATTTGGTCGATATGCTCCTGGGCCGGTGCGCCGATGGCCGTATATTGTTCGAGTGCCTTCTTTTGGCTCTTGGCGTAGCTTTCCACCACATCCTGCCACAAGGCGTCGTCTTTTTCGCCGCTGAATCCCTTGGCGGTGATGCGCTCCTGCATGCGCGATTTCACCATACGGATCATGCTCATCATCCGTTGATCCTTGGCGCGCATGGCTTCTTTCAAGCGGTTGTTCAGCTGTTCTTCAAAGCTCATAGGGAACTCCTGTGGGTTAATCGTTGTCTTTCAAATCGATCGCGATCCCTTCGCCCAACTCCGAGGTGAGGTAATCGCGAAGCCGTTTTTTGAGGCGGGTTTCAAGCTGGCGAATGCGCTCGCGCGAGACACCAAAGCGATCGCCTAAAACAGCCAATGCGACGGGCTCTTCCGCGATCAGACGATCTTTCCAGATGATGCGCTCGCGCTCGTCTTCCAGGCTGTCGGCAAAGGCTTTGATCTTTTGATCGACCAGGCCCATGAGATCTTCGCGCACCACTTCGCTCTCGGCGGTGGGGGAGTCGCTCGGGATCACTTCGCCCCAGCTGCGATCGTCTTCGCCGCCCGGGCGCGGAGCCGTGAGCGATAAGGTGGGCTGGCGCATCAGGGTGGCCGCTTCTACGTCTTCTTCGGTCACATCGAGTTTTTCGGCCAGCAGCTTGGGGGAGGCTTCGCCCATCTCCTGCATCAGCGCGTGGCGCGCTTTTTCGAGCTGAAAGAACAGCTTTCGTCCCGCGCGCGTGTTGGCAAAGGAGACCATGCGGAAGTTTTTTAAAATAAACTGCAAAATGAGCGCGCGAATCCAATAGCGGGCAAAACTCGAGAACCGGACGCCGCGATCGGGATCGAAACGGCGCACCGCTTCGGCCAGACCGATGTTGCCTTCCTGAATCAGATCCATCACGTTGACCCAGGCCCGCCGATATTCCAGCGCAATCTTGACCACCAGGCGCAGATTCCCCGTCACCAGCTTCCTTGCGGCAACCTTGGAGCCTTCTTTTTTATAGGCGCGCGCCAGATCGATTTCTTCCTCGCGCGTTAAGAGCGGAAATCTACGAATTTCGGAGAGATACAGGCTGAAACCGTCGGATTTGAGCAGTTCTTCGCTCTGAATGGGAACGCTCAGTTCTTGTGAGGATAACTCGCTGTCTTCGCTCAAGGGGAACCTCCAGGCGGCACATCGTAGTGCCAAAAGTCTGAGCGTCAACTGCTTAAATGTGACAACGAATTCCGGACGAAGTGAAAAGAGAGGTTTGAGGCGGGCGTGAAGGGGAGGAGTTATCTGCGGGATCCGCTGCGACCGCTGCCGCGG
>DBWM01000040.1:35409-64200 GCA_002309015.1 Myxococcales bacterium UBA1238
GCGGCTGGAGCGGCTTTCAAACGAGGGCGTGGAGCGGCTGGAACGGCTCTCGAATGAAGGCGCAGAGCGGCTGCCGGAATCGCGCTTGGGGGCGGCGCTGCTGCGATCGAACGATTCCCTGTTGGTGCTGCGCGCGCTATTGCGTGAAGACTGCTGGCTGCGCGCGGTGCTTCTGCTGCTTTCTTTGCTTTCTGCGGTTCGGCCGCTGGAAGCACTCTGGGGTTTCACGTCGCTGCCACTGTTGCGCGTGCCGCGGCTTTCGAACTTTTGCACGGGGTTGGCGCGGGATGTGGCGCGAGCCGTGTAATTGTCGGTGCGCGATGTGTTGCGCGGGCTTGAGCCCTCAGCCTTCGATCCCGTCCTCGTGGCGCTGCGGGCGCTGGTCGCCTCGGTGCGTGAGGCGTTGCGGGAGCCGTTGCGGGTTTCCCAGTCGTTCGGCCGCGCGCTGTTGCGAGTGGTGGTGTGCTCCTTTCGGGCGGCGCTTGCGCTGCTGACGCGGGTGGCGCCGCGGGCATTTGAGCGATCGCGTACGGCGTAGCGCTGTTGCGAACCGCGGGATTCTCTCGGAGCCTGCTTCGCATGATTGATGGATCTCACGTGAGCATGCCGGGCGGAAGCGCGTTGCTGTGCGTTTCTTACGCGGGCTGCGTGCCTTGCGGGCTTGCGGCCGCGTTCCCATCCGCCTTGATCGTAGCGGCCTGCGTGCCATCTGGGTTCGCGCCAGTAGTAACCTTTGCGGTGCGAGGGGCGCCAGTAGCCGTCAATCCAGACGTTGGCCACAAAGGCGCCGGGGACCCAGACGAAGCCGACGCGGGTTTCGACGGGGCGCCAGTAGGCGTGGTGCCAGATACCAAATCGATAGTAACCGGGGACCCAGACGAAGCCGACTTTCGTTGCGGGTCGCCAGTAGCCTTCAAACCAGATGCCGTCGTAAAAGAAACCGGGGACCCAGACCATGTCGCGACGCGGTTGAACGGGTTCCCAGTGGCCGGGCTGGATGTCGTCGCCCGTGATGCGGGTCTCGACGTAAACGTAGCCGGCTTTCTTTTCGGGGCGCCATTCGCCGTTGACCCAGTAGCCGTCGGGGCCGCGGTATCCGGGAACGTAAACATATCCGGGCCGGGGCTCCAGATATCGCCAGCCAGGCGGGACGAAGGTGTCGCCATCCCAGTAGGCGTCTTCCCAAACGTAGCCTTCCCGCACGCTCTGTCTGTAGAAGCCCTCAACAACGGTGCCGTCTGGCATCGTGTAGCCGTCTTCCCAAACGTAATCGATGTCGGGCGCGTCGTCGTCGTAGGTGGAGCGGGAAGCAGCAGCCGCGCTTTCGTCCAGATCGTCGCCCCGAAGCTGGGTTTCTGCGGAACAGGCGAAGCAGAAGAGAGCGATCAAAATGAAGTAAGTTTTCATGGCGGACTCCTTTCCTAAAAGCTTTGACCGACAGACGTTTTTCGAATCGCATGCATTCAAGCACAGTTTCCCAAAATTAGGGAGTCGCTTCGTAATGGGTGAAAAATAAAAGGGATTCTTTTGCTTTTCAGAGTTTGTCCCGGCATACTCCGCGCATTTTTGGAGGCTACGATGCAAAAGCAACTCGTGAGGGTTTTATCGTTTTTGGGTGTGGGCAGCCGCAAGGATTGCAGTCACCTGATTCGCAAGGGTCTGGTCACGGTCAACGGCAAGGTGATCTTAAAACCTTTGGATAAGATCGAGACCGACGGCGTCGAGATCGAAATCGATGGGGAAGCGATCGATTACCGCGAGCAATATTTTTTAATGCTCAATAAACCGCTCGGATATGAATGCAGTGCGCGTCCGAAAAGCCATCCGAGCGTGCTCGAACTCCTGCCCGAGAATTTTGTAAACCGGGGTATCCAGCCGGCGGGGCGGCTCGATGTGGAGACTTCGGGATTATTGCTGCTCTCTGACGTGGGCGGTTTTTTACATCACGTGACTTCTCCGCGCAGGCATCTGGTGAAGACGTATCGATTGCAGACCTCTGAAGCGATAACGGAAGAAGCGGTGCAGCGATTGCTGGCAGGCGTCAAACTCGAAGACGAGGAGGAGCTCATAGCCGCGAAGGCTGTGGAGCGCTTGTCGGAGAATGAGATCAAATTGCTGGTGGATCTGGGCCGCTATCACATGGTCCGTCGCATGATGGCCGCAGTGGGCGCGCATGTGGAGAAGCTTCACCGCGAAGCGATCGGGGATTTAAAACTCCCCGACGATCTCGAGCCCGGAGACTGGCGTGAATTGACGCAGGAAGAACTCGATATGCTCGGCTATAGCGAGCAGTAGGCGCAATATTGGGAACGAGGAGTTGTGAAATGCCGGGAATTTACGCAGATGAAACAGTGATGTGTTTTTGAATCCTTGGGCGTTTGTGCAGAGATAAATTTGAATCTGTGCGGATCATTTTGAGTATGCGCGATCGAAAATCAATAGATGGGATAATCTTAAAGATTTAATGCATGCTCAGCGGTGATGGTGGGCGAATTCTGCGGATTTGAAACTTGTGTAAAATCTTGTGGTTTGAAATCCGGAAGAATTTGAACTTGCTTACAAAAGCATGTGCGAAAACCTGATGCATTGGCTACGATGTTGAGAACTTATCTATGAAAATCCTCGGTATTTGAAAATGAAGTCATTTTAAACAAACGGTAAACCTTGAGAATTACCACGCATTCAATTTTGAAACGGTAGGCATTCGAAATGGCTCAATTTGAAATCAAACAGTTGCTGGCGGGAAGGGATCACGCTCGGGGGAATCGGCAGGCGACTCAGATGCAAAACTTTGCATACCTGGCGTTTAACCGGGAGACCATGGAGGGATTCCTGATCGATCCTGCATGGGATGTGGAAGGCTTGCTCAAAATCGCGGATGATGCGGGCGTAAAGCTTCTGGGCGTGCTCGCAACCCACGCACATCCCGATCACATTGGAGGAAGCTGGCTCGGACTCGTGGTTGAAGGCATCGTAGAGCTCCTGAAGCTGCGGCCAATGCCCGTTCATTGCCACAAAATCGAAGCGAAAGCGGTGGAACAGTCGACGGGCATCCCTGCATCAAAGCTGACGCTGCATGAAGACGGCGCATTTGTAAACGCAGGGGATCTGAAGATGCAGATACTCCACACGCCCGGGCATACGGCGGGATCCTGCTGCTGGTTAACCGAAGGGGCTCTGTTCTCGGGCGATACGCTGTTTTTGCAAGGCTGCGGAAGGGTCGATCTGCCGGGCGGCGATGCGCGCGAAATGCGGGAGAGTCTGATGATGCGCCTGTCGAAGGTGCCGGATTCTTTTGTATTGTATCCTGGTCACGCTTACGGTGGATCGAGCGCTCTGATGAGCGATGTGAGGCGGACGAATCGATCGCTGACTGGCGGGATGTCGCGGATGTAAGGCGAAGGCTGCGTTCGGAATCCTTTGGGATTTACTCACCCTCGATCTCGTCTTCGTCGTTAATCGACGGATATCGTTTGAGCTCGGGATAGGCAATTTTCCAGGCCTTCTGGATGATCCAGGAGAGCGATCGGTCCTGGCGCAGAGCTTCGCGCTGGATTTCCTGAAGCATCTTTTCGGGAAAATAGAGGCTCTGCTTACGCTTGTCGGAGCCTTGGGGTTTGGCGTCGGGCTTGGGTGTTGGGGACATTTGGGGCTCCTTTCTTGGGAAAAACCAACCGTTACGCTGCAAATCCTAAAGGACCCCGGCGTTCTGTCAAACTTTCTTACTTTGTCCTACATTGACGCAGGTACGGAACCTGTGTAGTTCAAACGGATGCCGGCGGAGGGGTGGGGGAATCCCAAAGATTCTTTTCGGAAGGCTTTGAGGTGGGGCGCGAAATCCAACGATTACGGCTTGGCGGGTGCAGGCGGGGCGACCAGTTTCGTGTCTTTTTGAGGCGCGGCCGGATTCTCCTGGGCGGGCTTTTCGGCGTTCGGATCCGCTGCGGGCGCATTTTGGGGCAAAGCCGCCGGAGTTGCAGGGGAAGCGAGCTTTAATGTGCCGAAACGGCTCAGGATGTGGAAATCGGGGCGGATCGGCGGTGAGAAGGAGCCCGCAATCTGGCCGCCCTTCTTCTTTTTATCGAAGCGGAACATGTTGAATTTGATCTCGCTCTCGGGGGTGAGCGGGAGCTTCATGTCGGGCAGCGATGCGAAGGGGATCTTCATCTCGACGGTGTATTTTTTGTCCTGATCGCCGCGATCGTTGAGGGTGCCGTCCACAAAAACAGCGGTCTCAAAGCCCTGGAGATCCCATTTGCGGGCGGTTTCGAGATCGCTTCGGTGGTGCGTGAACATGGCGTCGAAGGTGACGTTTGCGGGCGAGACCTGCAACTCTACGTAATCCTTACGATCGCCGTTGGCGTCGATGAAGAGCTCGATGACTTCCTGCTCCCAGAGATTGCTGTCGTGCTCCTTAAACTCCGACCAGACATCGTCGTCGATCGCTTCAACGCCGACGTAAAGATTCTGGTCATCGAACGCGAAGCGCGCGTGGGTCTCGGGGACTTCTTTGTCGGAACCGTTCGGTGGCGTGAAGCGCCCGGTGGGCTTGGCACGATTCCAGAAGGCTTCGTCGAGCTTGCCGTCCAGGGTGATCGCATCTTCGGCGGTTAAGCGCAGGGCTTCAGCTGTAGGGGTGGGGCGGGTGCTCTCTGAGGTAATGGTGATCTTGGGGCCGATCAGGCGGCCTTCGTTGTCGTGGAGCACCTTTTCGGGGTTGTTGATGGGTAAGCGGCGGTTGCCGTTAAAGATGCCGTAATAAAAATGCGCTTCGCCGGGTTCAAAATCGGGCTTGATGGTGATCGCCTGCACATCCCTGACGATTTCACCCTTCTTTAACTTGCGCATGGGCAGGCGGTCGCCCACCAGGTGATGGTCCAGGTTCATCCACGCGCCCGCTGCGCCTTTTCGGCCCTGAAGATGCACGAACATCTTGGGATCCTGCGATTGATCGACCAGCGATTCGATGTACCAGGTCACCTGCAGTTTATCTTCGGGACCCACTTTGAGCTTATCGATGTCGTAACCGAGGATTTTAAAGCGCCCGTCGATGACCGCGTTCACCGGAACCTGCGGATTGGGGCGCTCGGTCAGCATATTTTGGGCAATTTGCTTGAGATCGCCCTGGGTCAGCTCGATCTCTTCGTATTCCTGGCAGGCGTTCAGCGCCAAACAGAGGGGCAAAAGCAAAGATAACGGTCGAAACTTCATAAGTTCTCCTTCAAAAAGCGCCATATGCTAACAGCTTCAACAAAAGAAGTAGAGCGCTCTTTACCACAATTTTGTGAGATCTCCAGAGCGATGCTTTGCGGGGCTTCTTTGTGGGGTGAACGAAAGGCCGCCAGGCCGCCATGAAAGCTTTTTTTTGAGATCGGCTCAAATTTGAGGGGATTTTTGATGCAAAGGCGGGCATCATGGCTCCGAGGTTGAATGCGATGCGCGAGAGGAGAACCGCATGAGCGAAGAAGCAGTCGAAAGTGAAGTGAAAGCGCCGGAAGCGCCCGAAAACGAGATGTGGGCGTTCATGGAATCGGCGTTAAAAGACATCGGCCCCCGGGCTTCATGCTCGAAAGGCGAGCTTTTGCTGGCGAGGCGCCTTGAGAAGGAATGGTCGCTTGCGGATTTGGTGCGCTTTGAAAACTTCAAATGCCATCCGAAGGCGTTTTTAGGCCTCATTTTGTACATGCCCTGGGCTTATGCGCTGGCGCTGGCGCTCTATTTCTGGCAGCCCTGGCTCGCAGTGCTGGTGATGGGCGCGGCGCTCGCGATCTTCTGGATGCAATTCGTGCGATATGGCGAACTGCCGTTCATCGAAAATCGCTATGCCGAGGGAGAAAGCCAGAACGTCTCGGCGGTCTTGCGGCCCAAAGGGCAGGTCAGGCGCAGGGTCCTGGTCTGCGCCCACACGGATTCCGCCTACGAATGCACGCTTTGGTGGAAGTTTAAGAAATGGTCCGTGCCGATCATGGCGATCGCGGCGTTCTCTCTGGTCTGGCTTTTGGGCGTGAGTTTAGCGCGGGGCATCGCCTGGTTTTTTAATGGGCATTATCACGTCTTCTTCGTGCGCGCGGGGCAGATTGCGCTGTTCGGTTACATCTTTGTTGCGCCCTTTATGTTCTTCCACGTGAGCCAGCCGGTGCCCGGTGCCATGGACAATCTCGCGGGCATTGCGGTGCTTGGCGGACTCCTCAGGCGCTTTAAGCAGGAACGCGAGGGAGAAGGCGGACTGGAGCAGACCGAGCTGCAGCTGGTCGCCATGGGTTGCGAAGAAGCGGGGCTGCGCGGGAGCCGACGCTACGTGGCGGCGCATGTGGACGAACTCTACGAGGACGATGTGGAAACCTTTGCGATCTGCCTCGACGGCATCTGCGACGATCGCGAACTCTGTGTGGTCGAAAAAGAGATGCAGCTGATGGTCAGTCACGACGAAAGCCTGGTGCATCTGGCCAAGAAGGTGGCCGCCCGCCAAAAGCGCTCCATCAAGACTTCCAAGCTGCTTTTGGGCGCCACCGATACCTGCAGCTTCAGCCAGCAGAGCGTTCGGGCCGTCGCGATTTTTGCCACGCCCGCAGGCGAGCTCGTGCCCAACTATCACACCCGCGACGACGATCTCGAGCATATGCGCCCCGAGGCGCTCACGGCGGTCTGCGATCTGGTGCACGACATGATCTACGATCTCGATTTGCAAACCCGTCCCCGCCTGCCCGAGAACTGATCTTCCTGCATTCCCTCCAAAACAGCCCTATTCGGGCGAAATTCATAACGATTCAAAATTCTCCTTGCAGGCTTGGTCGCTTTTAAGCGAGGTTGCGCCTGCATTTAGAGGAGCTTGTTATGCGATTCTTCTTTTTGATGCCCTGTGCATCCCTGCTGACTTCTGTGGCTCTGGCGGATCCGGTTGTGGAATCGGCCAGCTTTTCGTTTGATGAGACGAGTGACAATCCGGCTGCGGCCGTGGCGAAAGGCGCGCGTTTGGGTCAGGGCGATTTCAGCGCGAATCTGACCGGAGATGTGGCGATTTGGGGCGGTTATGTGGGCGACGATGCGCTCCTGGACAACGGTGACCGCATGCAGGAGCCGGGGTTCAGGTTGCGTCGCGCGCGACTGGGCGCCGTGGGTCAGCTCATGAGCGGCTTTAATTACCAAATCGAACTCGATCTCTTCGATCAGGAGCACGACGGCGGACCGCTCTACAAGGCCTGGCTGGAATGGAATTCGCTGCCTCTGCTTTCGGTGCGCGTGGGGCTTCAGACGGTGCCCTATTCGCAGGGGTTGCAGTTTGATACGAAGCGGATGGCGTTCCTGGCGCGGCCGATGGCGATCGATGCGATGGCGCCTGCAAACGCCGTTGGGCTCTCTGTGCAGGGGAATATCTTCAATTACGCTGAGTTAACGGTGGGGGCCTTCAACGGCTTCCAGCGCCAGTCGAGCTTTCAGCAAGGCTACAAGGCGGTGGGCGGGAGTTCCGGGAACCGGTTCGAGCGGATGGCGTACGTGAGCCGCCTGGACGTGCATCCATTGGCAAGATCGGCCAACGCCGGCGGCGAAGCGGATCTGCAAAAGCACATGAGTCTGCGCCTGAGCCTCGGTGGTTCGCTGTTCTTCAACGACGGTGAGAGCATCGAGAGCAGGGGATACAGCGGTTATCTGCACGCAAAGATTGCGGGTTTTTCGCTTTTCGGGGAAGCGCTCTTCGAGCATGCCGAACCTCAGGCGAAGCCCACGACCACAGCCACCATCGCGACGAAATCTGATCGCAAGGCCTTTGTGGGCAGCCTCGGTTACATGATTCTCAAGAATCGGCTGGGATTTGCGGTCCGCGCGGAATTGCTCGATGCCAACGACGCATACGACGATGAACAGGACGAGCTCGTGCTCGGCGCCTCGCTCACCTGGTATCAACTGGGCGAATTCCTGAAGTTCCGCCTCGAATATCTGCATCGCGAGGAGCGCTACGGCGTGACTTTAGAGAACGATGCGTATTTGGCCGGCGCTGAATTTGCGTTTTAAGGGAGAGGCTCATGCGAAAACTGGGGCTTTGCAGTGCCATCGCCCTCGCGCTTTTGGGCTGTCACGAAGAGGCGTCGATGCTGAAAGCGGTGCAGGTCACCCGCATGGATCAGTTGATCGGCGGTCCTTCGGCCAAAGGTAAGCTCGGCGATTTCTTGATCGAGAACGATCGCATTCGCGTGATCATCGGTGGTCCCGGTCCTGGCGGGGCTGCAGGCGTGTTTGGCGGATCGCTGCTCGATGCGGATCTTCAGCGACAGTTTGCAGATGAGACTTACGGGCAAGGGTACGACGCGTTTTCAGAGATCTTTCCCCTCGCCAACCTTTTGGTCCCGAATCCCGCAGCCGATGGATGGAGCCTTTCCTTCGACGAAGAGGGGCATCCCAGGCAGGGAACGAAGGTGAGCGACGTGCGGGTGCTTAAAGACGGCTCGGACGGCGAGGCGGTCGTGCGCGTCACGGGGCATACGGGCTACATGTTCCACGCCCTCAAGTTCCTCAACCGTGATTTCATCGACAGCTTTCTCGAAAGCTTCGTCGGGCAAAAGCTCGGTCCCATCGAGATCAGCTCCTTGGATCAGCTCCGCAGCGCCGTAAAGACGATATTAGGGGTCAATCTCGATCAGATCCTCAACCGTTTGCAGATCGATTTTAACTTTACCGTCGACTACATCCTGCGGGAGGGCGAGGATCATCTCGTCATTGAGACCACGGTCGAGTCCACGCCGCCGAGTGAAAGGCGCCTGTCCCATTGTCCACAGCTCGATTGCAACCTTGAATGCCCGCATGGCCTGGCGATGGAAGAGCGATCCATCCTTTACGAAGGCGCCAGGAAGGGCACGCCCACCATTTGTCCCATTTGCGAATGCGCTGAGGGCGGCGAGGACGAGATCCCACTGTTTACGGAAAGCAAGGACTTCCTTGGGCTCATCGTCGGTAACCTTCAGAAATGGAAGGATCCCCAATGGAAGGGGGGCGTTGTCCTCGGTGACTTCCTCTATTTCGGTACGGAGAGCAGGATCTTCATGCCGGGGATCGGCTACGACTACGACAAGAAGATCTTCGAAAACCAATGGCAGTCGGTCAGTACCATGACGAGTCCCCTCGTTACGGACTGGATTGCGGGCACAGCCAATGCGGTCAGCTACGCGATCACCACCGTCAACCCCCATGCCCGTGAAGGGAACGATTGCGAAACACACAGGATCGCGATTACCGCCATTGAGGAGAGTGCCGAAGACGACTTGATCGCGGCTTTGACCGACACGTATGGCCTGAACCGCAAGCAGGCAGAGATCGCCGCGCGGGCCGTATATGTGGATCGCAGGCCGATCACGCTGAAGACCTTTGAGACAGCTGTCCCCGAAGGGACGCGTTACGAGGATTACCTGGCGCACCCGGAGGCGTTACCCGAGTATGAAGAGATCGCTGCCAGTCTCCCTGAGGGCGTGACGCTCGAGGTGTTGCCCCAGGAGGATTGCAGGCCGTCCAAACTCCTGATCCCGTTGATTGCATCCGCAGCGACGGCAGGGCTGACGCATTACAACGCAGATGCCACCATGACGCAGGGCGATGACAATGTATATGTGGATCAGAAGCGTGTCCTGAAGGCGCGGCAGTATCTCACGATCGGATCGGGCGATGTCTCGTCGGCGGTAAAGAGGGTTTACGATTTAAGAAAGACGCCCTACGGGCGCATCAAGGGTGTGGTGCTTGAGGAAGACAGTCTCCTTCCCGTGCAGCATGCCGATGTCTTCGTGCTGAAGGATCCGCGCAAGGATAAGAAGAAGGATCCGCTGCCGAAATCCTACGAGGAGTACGAGGCACAGGCGCAGGCGCGCTTTGGATCGTCGGGATTCGTGATGCAGTTTGAGACGGATCTCGGGATCGATCCCGTTGTGGACGGCGATTACAGCGGCGTGGTCGAGACGGGGGATTACCTGGTCGTGGCGCACCACCCCGATCGCGGTTATTCCGAGTTCCTGCCCGCGACGGTCACAAAGGGAAGTGAGACGATACTTCACTTTGCCTTAAAGAAGTCAGCGCCGATCGAGTTCCGCATTTACGATGAGCAGGGCGACGCGCTTCCGGCGATGCTGAGTTTCGTGGCTGTGGACGACAAGGGTAACGAGTTGGGCGATGATGCACGCAATGTGGTCGCCATGGGTGATGCCCGTTACGCGCACGGCGTGGCCCGCCTTGAATACACAGTGGACGGTGAAGCTACGGTGAACGTGCCGCCCGGGCGGTACAACATCTATATCTCGCGGGGATTCGAGTATGCCCTGCAGAAGATCACCGGTTACGAAGCTGTAGCGGGAAAGTCGCGGCCGATAGAGGTGGTGTTGCCGCATGAAGTCGAGACGTCCCATCACATCTCGGGTGATTTTCACGTGCACAGCATGGCCAGTACCGACTCGGCCATCAAGCCCGACAAGCGTTTAAAGGCTGCCATCGCGCAGGGACTGGAGTTCCTGTCTGCAGCTGACCACGACCACATGCAGTATTACGGCAAGTACGTAAAGGAAATGGGGTTGGAGCGCTGGATCGGGACGCAGGAAGGGGTTGAAGTCTCGTCGCTCGAGTTCGGGCATTTTAATGGCTACCCGTTAAAGTACGATGCCACCTTTGGGTCATCGCTGGGTGACGCGCCGCCATGGGCCGGGAGCGTGCTGTACAAGATCTTTGAAGGTTTGTACAAGCGCAACGACATTAAGGAAGAGAACTTCGTCCTGCAGTTGAACCACCCGCGCGACGGCTGGCTGGGGTCGATGTCGCAAATCCAGATGCGTCCCTGGGATCTGGAGCGGGGCACTTTAGGCATTGAAATGTGCAATGACGCGATTCAGCGGATGCCTTGCAACTTCAGAGCCTACGAGGTCATGAACGGCAAGCATCTGGAGTTCCTGTGGTCTCCCACCGTTCGCGAGATGGACGAGTACATGGACTGCCAGAAAGACATCGTGGCCGCGCGCTCCCTGGAGGATTTCGGGCCTGAAGGCTTTGTGTGCGAGGACTGGCGCAGGCAGGATGAAATCAACGACGACTGTGTCCGCGCCGAGGACGAACTCAAAGCAGCGTACGAAGCCTATAGGAGCAACAAGGACGATGCCGCAGCAGAGGCGCAAATGAACGCTGCCGCCATGGCAAGGGATCATTGCCTGTGGCATAAGGCGCTGCGTCAGGACTTCGCGGAATATTGCAAAGAGGGCACCCGCCTTGTGGACTGCAAGCGCATGGCGATGGTGGCCGTCAAGGAGTTCTCGGTGCGCTACATGTTTGAGCGAACCGAAGACGAAATGACGGCGTTCGCGGCGATGAAACCCCATTTGCAGGCGCATCCCGAGGTTTCACCCAAGTGCAATCTCGAGAAGGCGATGGTGGGATGCGAGGCGCTCCCTCAGGGCGACGGCTTTAAAGTCGGTTGCGGTGGGGCTGACTGCACGTGTGAGGCCTGTGTCTGCGCTGCACATCCGGAATGCTGCACGAGTGCAGAGGAAGGCGGCACAGGCTGGAACGATGAATGCGCCGGGTATTGTGGCAGTGAATGCGGTGGATGCGGCAATCAGCCCTGCGGCGGCATGACGCAGGCGATGGACGACATCTTTGCCCTTTGGAACAGGGGCGTGAACGTCACCGCCATGGCCAACAGCGACTCGCACAACGACGCGGATCACGCCGGATTACCGCGTACCTACGTGGAGATGGCCTCGGATCGCGTCGACATCGCCACCAGGGACGAACTGGATGGGAACATCGTGAAGGGGAAGACGGTGTTGTCCGAAGGGGCATACATCGAGTTCAACCTTGAAGCCAACGGAAGAGTGGGGGAGATCGGCAATCGCGGAAGCGAGGCATTGGATGCACGCGGCGCGAAGACCATCAAGGCACATGTGAAAGTGCAGACCCCCAGCTGGTACAGGGTGGAGCGCATCGAGATCTACCGCAATGGCAAGCAGGAGAAGCTGATTTTCGTCGATCCCCTGGAGTCGCACCCGGAGCGGATCGTCGATTTTGATCAGGTGATCGAGCTGCCCTTGCCGGAAGAGGACAGCTGGTACGTTGTGGTCGCCCATTCCATGAACGATCGCGATCCGATGGCGCCCATTTACAAGCGCCCGGCCTTCGGGTTGCTGCTCACTTCCGAGGTCGTCGCCTCTGCAGCCGAGACGCTCATCAGCAATTTCGCCGATGTGATGGATCTGCCCCTGGTGAAGATGGCTCTGGGCGACACGGATCCGTCCAAGCTCCTGTCGACCCCAACGCTTCCGAACACCTTCGGTCCCTTTGTCTGGGGCATGACGAACCCGATCTGGGTTGACGTAGACGGCGACGGCTTTAAGGCACCCGACTTCTTTGACCGCGACGGCGATGGCGTAGCCGACATGGGCTTCTGCAGCAATGCCTGTTCGACCAATGAAGACTGCGGCCTGAACCAAATCTGCGGCGATGACGGCTACTGCATGCTCCCCATCCGCGAGGGCTGCGTAGGCACCCAACCCGTAGCCGGCGTGGAATGATCGATCGCAAGCCTGCAAAGGCTTTTGCCCTATTGAAGAAGCCCTCATTTCATGCGTGAAATGAGGGCTTTCTTTTTACGGCGGTTGGATTTCATTGGTAAAATCTGGATGTTCAGACTGCGTATGACGAGATTTGATGTGTGAAATCTGACTGTGCGGATTGCGTATCATGCGATTTCATTTGTGAAATCGTTATAGGGATGGCGAGGATGGTATGATTTCAATCATGAAATGGGATGATGAACGAAGGAGATGATGCGATATCAATTCTGAAAGGACGCATCCCCAAAAAATATATCCTGAAATGAATCGTGAAGCCGCATTGCCTTAAAACGCATTGCGACTGAACGAAGTAGAGAGAAAGCAATCCCCATCGGCATGAGGGGCTTCATCTGCGCTGAAATGAGAGCCGCTTTTGAGATTCAAGCCGCAATCGGATCCTGAATTTCACCCTGTCGGCTGCATGCGATGCGATTGCTATGCCGAAGGGCGACGGCCCTCAATCTTCCTGCCCAGTTTTCTCCCTGCCTATCCCACAACCCCCAACACTCCCCCTGCGATCACAACCCCGCGATCGCGATCAGCCTTCGGCGGCGACGATCTCTTCTACGATGTTTTCGCCCTTGGTCGCTTCCACATCGAGCTCTTCGCTGGTGGGATCGGTCGCTGCGGCGGCTTCACGGGCCTTCTTCAGGCGGGTTTTGCGGGCGTCCAGGCGGATGTTGATCTCTCTGTTGATGATGTTGATCTGTGCGATCGCCTCGGCAGCCCCGGTTACGAATTCGTTTTCGGCTGCGGTCTCGAGGGCATGGGCCAGATCCGACCATGCGGTGGAGCAGGCCTTGACGGCGTTTTGCATACTGTGGCTCTTTTGGGACTGCTTATTTTCGAGGATGCTGTCCTGAGCGGTGGTGAACGCCTTGATGCTCGCCTTCAGATGGTCGAGGAAGGGGGTGATCCCGGTGATGTCGCGATCGGCAACGTCGATTTCATCGAATGCTTCGGTGAGGAGCCTTAAGGTTCCATAGGCGTTGTCGTGGGTTTTTCGGGTGGGGTTCTTGAAGCGATCGAAGACCTGAGCGATGCGAAGGCCTGCTTCGCGAACGGAAGGGATCGGGTGCATCTTTGAAGCGGCGACCTGATGAGAGAGGGCGATGTAGGCCTCGTCCGTATCCTGGTCGAGGCTGGAGAGGCTGGTGCTCTCTTTGTTTTGCTGGAGATGCATGCAGTAGCCGAGTTCGTCGGCTGCAGCCTTGAAGAGATCGAAGCTCTTGCCGAACTGGGCGCAGTATTTGGTCATGATGAGCAGGATCCGCACGGTAAAGCTCAGCTGCTCGTTGCGGTTCAGGCTCTTGAAGGGGATGCGCTGGACTTTGATCTTCATGAAAAAGCGTTCCTTAAAGTGGATGGTAGAAGTTCAAGGTTGCGTTCGGGCAATCTCCCAAAGCTGCAACCCGAGAGCGAAGCATAAACAATCTCAAAACCGATGCAAGGGATTTTGACCCTTTTTTGAATTGGAGGCGTTTTTTTTAAGGCAGGGGCGTTGCAGGGCTGCTGGGCAGCTGTACCCGGCGGGGATAGGGGCGGTTTTGCGGATCAGCGGTTCAATTCGTAAAGGAGACGGAGGCCTTCGAGGGTTAAATTCTTGTCGACCGCTTCGATCACATGGCTGTGTTCGGCGATGATCTGGGCAAGCCCTCCGGTGGCGATGGCCTTTAAGGGCTCGTTCATCTCCTCGCGCATGCGCTCCACGAGGCCGTCGACCAATGCGGTGTAGCCGTAGATGAGGCCGGATTGCATGCTGTTGGCGGTGTTCTTGCCGATGACCGCCGGGGGTGCTGAGATTTCAACCCGGGGAAGCCGGGCCGCGCGCTGCCACAGGGCGTCTGCCGAGATGCCGATGCCGGGAGCGATGGCGCCCCCAAGGTATTTGCCATCCTGCGAGATCACGTCGAAGGTGGTGGCGGTGCCCATATCGACGACGCAAAGGGCGCATTGGTATTGGTGATAGGCGGCGACCGCGTTGACGATGCGATCGGCCCCGACCTCCCTGGGGTTGTCGTAGAGGATCTGCATGCCCGTCTTCAGGCCGGGTCCCACGGTTTTGCAGGTGATCCCGAAGCGCCCCACCGCCTGCACGAAGCTTTTGGTGAGGGTCGGCACCACCGACGACAGGATCGCGCCTTCAAAATCATGTTTTAAATCGAGTCCCGCGCAGGCAGGCGAGAGCGCAAAGAGGGATTGCAGTTGGATCGTCAGTTCATCGGAGGTCGCTTCGCGGCGGGTCGAGATGCGCCAGCAGTCCACAAGGGTTTGCTGGTTGTAAAGGCCGATGACGCTGTGGGTATTGCCCAGATCGATGGCTAAAAGCATGTGTTCTCGTTGGGGATGATAAGGGTTAAAAAACAAAAAAGAGATGGCCGCAAAGGTTAAAGCTCGATCACATCGCCGGCATAGACGGTTTCAAGGCTGGTTTCGGTCTCGATCAGGATTGCACCCTGTTCGTTCAATCCGGCATAGCGCCCATGAATCATCTCTCCGTCGATGCCTTGCCGCATCACGGGTGAATGCATTTCGGGGCCGAGGCTCATCCAGTCGCGTAAAGTCTGTTTGTAATCGAGTTCCAGGGTTTTCATGTCGCGGTAGAGCTGCTTGTAGAGCGTTTGGGCCATTTGCTCCAGGGGCATGGGGCAGTTTAAGGCGGCGGCGGGGATGTCCTCAGGGAATCCTCCTTCGGGCGCCCTGAGATTCAGGCCAACCCCCATTAAGACAGCAGGCTTTGCGGGATCGATGTCGTATGTGCCCTGCGGGGGAAGCCCCTTTTTGACGGGGTAGACGGTCTCGCAGAGGAGGCCTGCAAGCTTGCCCTGGCTGCAAATCACGTCGTTCGGCCATTTGAGGCGGGCATCTTCAACGTAGGATCGGGCGATCTTCGTTACGGCAATCCCTGCGGCCAGACTCAGAAGCCCATATTGCCGCTGCGGCAGCGAGGTTTGCAGGCAATAGGTGACACAGAGCGTGCCTGGGCTGTCGAACCATTGACGTTTTAAGCGACCGCGACCTTTGGTCTGAACGTCGCAGCCCACATACAAAGGCAGATTCCCCTTTTGGCATTCCGCCTTTGCAACGTCGTTTGTGGATTCGCAGCAGGGGAGCCAGAGGCGTTGCTGACCTAAAATCATACCCAACTCTGGGCGCGCAGATGGGCGATGTCGTTGCAACCGGTCAGCAACATCGCCATGCGGTCAAATCCGATGGCGTTCCCCGAGGTGGGTTTCATGCGGCGGAGGGCGTCGAGGAGTGCTTCGTCGATGGGCGGGACGGGGCGGCCCAATGACGCGCGATCTTTCTGATCCTGCTCGAAGCGGGCGCGCTGTTCCACGGGATCGCAGAGCTCGTCGAAGGCGTCGCAAAGTTCGATGCCCCCTGCGTAAAGCTCAAACCGCAGCGCGACGGCGGGATTTTCGGGATCGATCCGGGCCAGCGCCGCCTGGGCAGCGGGCCATCCGTAAAGAAACGTCGGTTTCCCTCGCCCGATTCTGGGCTCTACAGCGTTTAAAAAGATTTGGAAGAACACGTCTTCATAGCAGGACGAGCCGGTCATGACGGGAACCCCTTCGCGGATCGCGGCATCGCGCAGCTCGGAGGCAGTCTTGTACGCAAAGGGATCGACCTTCGCATAACGTAAGAAGGCCTCTTGCACCGTGAGGCGCTCGAATGGCGGGGTGAGATCGAGGGTTTCCCCGTTGTACATCACCTGTTTGCAGCCGTTCAACGCCTCTGCGCAGTACGCGATGAGCTCCTCTGTCTGCGCGATCAGGCCGTGCATCGAAAGGCCCACCTGGTACCACTCGAGCATCGTGAACTCGGGACTGTGGGTGGTCGAGGGTTCCTCATCGCGAAAACAGGGGGTGAGGCTGTAGATGCGCTCGAAGCCTTCGCCCAAAAGGCGCTTTAACGCGTACTCCGGGCTCGTGTGCAGGAAGCGGCGCTCGCCGCCCGAATAGCGCGTCGTCACTTCAAAGGCGTCGAGATGCAGTTCCAGGCCAGGGCAGACGACCGCCACGGGCGCTTCGATTTCGGTATAGCCGCGCTCATCAAAAAAACGGCGCGTCGCCTGCAGGATCCGCGCACGTTTTTGCAGCAATGCGCGGTGTTCTTCAAAGGTGATGGCGCTCACTTTGCGCTCCTGAATTCTCGATAACCATCTGCCGTGTCGCGGTAATGACCGATCAGGCGCTTGCGGGCCTCTTCCGTAACGAAGCTCGTCGAATAGCGCTCGCCGTTCAGATAACCCACCGCGATGTATACGGCATCTTCAGATTTTAAACGGGACGCTACGCGGCAGGGATAATGGCTGCATACGTCTGAAGCCTTGCTGCCCTGACGGTAGACGATCACTTCGCCTGCGTCCGATGCGGCTGCCCCAGGCTTCAAAGAGAGCTTCAACTCGCCCTCATCCTCCGTGAACGCCACGGGCGAGGGAATATGGTATTTATCGCGGCACATTGCATCCTGCGCATCCCACGGATAACTGACGCGCTCGAGGATGTGATTGACGGCCACAGCGTCTACGCTCGATTGCAAATCCGCTGCCGCAGGGGAGAGACAGACGGCAGCGTTGACATAATCGGTCATATCCGTCCAGTTCGCCCCCAAATCAGGATCGGGACCATCCGTCCCTATGGAGCGCAGCAGGATTTCCATCGATCCCCGCTCACCGATCGCGACGGTATCCCAGGGTTCCTCGTCTGAATCGGCATCGTACAGATCCCACATGATGCCTCCGACGAGCTCCTCATGCTGGTACCCCTCTACGGTGCGATCCGTTGTGCCGGTGAGTTCGTCGAAGCTGTAGCTGGAACTGCCCGAAAGCGTGATCGCCTCGAAGTCTGCGATGCGCGCACCATCGATAAACGTGTCGATGACGACGGGGGTCTTATAGACGAGGCAGGCCAAAAAATACGCGACGCCTTCGCCGTAAGCGAGACTGGGCTCGACCGGGGTGTCGCGGTGCTGTCCGCCGCGGGAATCATCGTGACTCATCGTCGCGATGAAGTGATGCCCGAACTCGTGGGCGATGATCAGATCGTCAAATTCGTCCGTGTCGTCCGGTTGTCCCCCCAGGTAAATGTAGTCTCCGCTGTAGTAAGTGTCGTGCTCCTCGCTCTTCGTCCATCTGAAGGTGAGGCCCGGAATGCTGTCGGTCGTGTTGCGCGCGATCAACGCCAGCCAGTCGTAAAGGACGTTCATGATGTTGAAGGCGCCCGCGATGCCTTCCGTTGCGGATGCCTTGAGTTCAGTGACGCCTTCAGGCCATGACCCTTGCGACAACTGCCAGTTCTCGGACGCTACGGCATAGGTCTTGTTGCTCCGGGAGACCGGGATCACCTTAAAGGTATTCAACTTGTTCTGGTAATAGGCGCTTGCGCGAAGGTAATAGGTCTTCTCGGGATCGAGATCCTCTGCCTTGATGGGTAAAACGTAGGCACCCTCAGCGTCGGTATAGCGACTGGCGAGTACCTTTGAGGTCTCGCTGTCGAGGAGCTCTACGATGATGCCGCGTGCAGGGACCCAGGAGTAGGTTCGATCGTCGGGATCGGGTTCGATCGCGCGCTTTTCGTAAAGCACATGCCCCGAAAGCTCGGGTGAAGGGGCGTCGCCATCCGCAGCGTCCGCATCTTCAGCATCGGTTTCCGCATCAGCATCCGCAGCGTCCATCTCTTCTGCATCGGCGTTCGCATCAGCATCCGCAGCGTCCTGGGCATCTTCATTTTCTGCATCAGGGGATCCGTCCCGGGGATCTCCCTTTTCGCCGTCTGCAGCGTCGGTTTCCGTAGCGGCGTCGGTCGCGCTGTTCGATGCATCCTCAGCTGTCTGCGCTGCGTCTTTTTCGATGGCGGCATCTTCATCGTCATCTTCGTCAACATCATCAGCGCAGGACATGAGGGGGAGGGCTGCCGCCGCAACAAGGATGGTCGCAAGTTTAAACTGCATCGCTTATGCCTCCCTTGGGTCAAAGTCTTGTGCAACGTTGAAGGCGTGATCGCCGATGCGCTCCAGGCTCGTCAGCAACTCGATGAACACGATGCCCGCCTGAAGGGAGCAGGCCTGATCGCGCAAACGGTTGATGTGCTTCTTGCGGAGCTCGGCTCTGCGCACGTCGATCATCTCTTCCGTGGCGGTCGCCTCGCTCATCATCGAGCTCCAGGGGTTCGAGATGTTTGCGGTTACCCGCACCAGATTCTCGCGCACATAGTTTGCGAGCTGGTCAAAGTCCTTGTGCGCTTCGTCCGAGAAATGGAGATCCTTGGAACGCTTGCGCCGAATCTGCCGCAACATGCTGTCCAGATGGTCGCCCACGCGTTCGTAATCGTGCGCCGAACCTGAGATGTGGTTGATCTCCTCCGAAAGCTCGTGGGGAAGACCGACCTCAATCAGGTCAACGGTGAACTGACGCAGATCATCCTCCGCCTCGTCGAGGGCCTGCTCCGCTTTCTCGATTTCGAGGGCCCTTTCCTCAAAGGTCGCCTCATCGATCCCCGGTGCCAAAAGCGAGATCGCCACGTCGAATCCATCGACCGCCATCTTGCCCATGTTGTGGAGCGCCTCGCGCGCCTCTTCGACGGCGATGTGAGGGTTCGCTGCCAGGTCGGAATGGGCAAACCGCAAACGTTTTTCGGGCTCGCCCTGAAGGGGATCGTCCTTGACCAGCTTGCGCGCGGCCCATGCGATGAACTGGGTAAAGGGCAGGAACACGATCGCATTGGCCAGGTTGAAGAAGGTATTGAAGGCTGCAATGTGATCGGGCAATGCCTTGGTGTCAGCACCCGGCGTCGGCGGCACGGTACCGGGAATGACCGCGTCAAGGAGAGGCAGGAGCAACCAGAAGAAAAGCCCGATCCACACCGCTCCAAAGAGGTTGAACAGGAAGTGAGAGATGGCGGTTTGTCGCGCAGCCTTGCTTGCCCCGATGGCCGCAAGGTTTGCCGTAATGGTGGTACCGATGTTTTGACCGATCACCAGCGCTGCCGCAGTGGGGAAGTCGATGAGCCCCTGACTCGCAAGCACCATGGTCATGGTCATCGCTGCCGATGAAGCCTGGATCACCATCGTGACCACCGCTCCAATCACGATGGCAATCACGAGAGAGCCCATGCCCGTGACCTGAACCTTGGCCATCCATTCTGAAATGGCGGGATTCTCGTGCAGGGTATGGACGGCGTCGCCCATAAATTCGAGTCCCAGGAAGAGAAGGCCAAACCCTAAAAGCACGCGACCCCACTCGCTCAGGCGGGGCTTCCCCAAAAAGCGCGCGAAGAATCCCAATGCGATGGCCGGCAGGGCCAGCTGCGAAATGTCGACCTTAAAGCCCACGAGGGCGACGATCCATCCCGTTGCCGTTGCCCCGATGTTCGCACCGATGACCACGCTCACCGCAGCCACGAGATCCAACAAGCCTGCGCTGACAAAGCCCACCAGCATGACCGTTGCGGCACTCGACGATTGCATCAAAGCCGCGATCGCCACGCCGGTAATGGCACCGAGTATCCGGTTTTGGGTCAGATGCCGCAGGAAGCTGCGCAGTTTATCGCCCGCAACGCGCTGTAACGCGTCGCTCATGACGGTCATGCCGTAAAGAAAGAGCCCGAGCCCGCCTAAGAGGGCCACCACCATGCCAATGTTCATAGGCCCATCGCAAAAAAATCTCTGTTTGCGCAGTCTTCTAATGATCCTTGGCGGCCTGAACAAGCGCCATACTTGATAGAAACCGTATCATCGCCGCCCCCAAAGGCCTGCGGACAGCGCGTTGAATGTATTAATCAAAAAGCGGGTGGCTTTTATCGCAAAACGTGTTAAGCTGCGCGCCTTTTGAATCGAGGCGTTATGGTTGCAGATCCCCAAAAAGACGCGAAAAAACGTTCGGATTCAGTTGAGGAGGGCCAGGCGACGGGCGATACGCTCGATCAGTCGCTCGACGAATCGATGCCGTCGACCTCTTCGATGCTGAGTTCTTCTACGGGATCGTTCTCTTTTGAGGAGTTGCCGTTCCCGCCTTTGCAGATGCAGGGGGATTTACCGATGACCGCGCCGCCATTCCAAAAGAATGACGAGACGACCGAGCCTGCAGTGCCACTGCCCCCAATCGAGCGACCCTTGCCGAGCGCCCCCGCTTTGCCCGTTCTTCCCGAGGCAGCCGGCGTTTCATCATTGAAAACAGTTGAAGACCTTGAGGCATTGTGGGCTCAGGCGGAAGCGGAAGGCCATGACCTTTGGAACGCCTGGGATTCGGTGGATGAATACGACTCGAACGTGGTGCGGGTGGGTCAGATCCTTTGCCAGATCCGCGATTCCCTTGACGTGGCGCAGTCCGATACCGCTTTGGATCTCGCTTTAGACTTCACGCATAACGACACCAACGCTGCGAACGCCCTGATCTCCCTTGCGGAAGATGCCCATATCACCGTGCATTCGGAGGGGGAGCTTCTGGTACGGGCGCGTCAACCGAGCAATGAGTTATGGATCTTGCTGGATGGCACGGCGGATTCGTTTTTGGTGGCGGGATCCGAGACGCGGATGACGCCTCATCACCTGGTGAGCGGCGATGTCTTTGGGTCGCTGACGCCGGGCGATTTTGAAATGGAGACGATCTCGGCCACGTCACCCTGTCGCGCATTGCATTTGACCTTAGACTCGCTGCTCCGGGTGGCTTCGCGCCTGCCCAATATGAGTGAACAGTTGCAGCTCATGGCCGAAACCCGCATCAGCGAGCTTGTCTTTGGCGAGGGCAGCGTCTTTTCAAGTCTGTCCAGCGATGACCGCCTTAAGGTGTTCTCATTGATGCGCCGCTGTTCCTTTGCCGCAGGCGAGCATCTGACCGAAGAAGGTCATCTGAACCATTACCTTTACTTCATCGCCTCCGGTCGCGTCGCGAGTTACCAGCAACTCCCAGGGGTAGGGGAGCAACAAATCGCCATCCTGTCGTCGGGAGACTGCATCGGAGAGGCTTCGCTCCTGCGCGATTGCCTCGCCAATGCGCGCACACAGGCGATCACGCAGGTGACCGCCTTCTTACTCGACAAGGAAGGCTTCAGGCTCGTGATGCACAGCTATCCCACCGTGCGGAAGGCCCTGATCGAACTCGCCCAAAAGCGCATCGACGAGAACGCCGTCCGCCTCCGCAATGCGACAGCGCCCTTGCCCCCATTGAGTGTGAGGCCGAACACCGAAGAGATCAGCTCCGTACCCGCTGCTCCCGCTCCTCCGCCCGTCATTTACAACATCGACGCCCATCGCGACACCAGCACGCAAGATCTCGATCCCCTGGGTTCCCTTGGTCATTCCAAGTTTTTAGATGACGACTGATCCCCTCCCTGCCGCGTACAGTGACATGGAGGATCTCAAACAACGCAGTCCCCGCTGCGGAAGAGGATGCTGTTTTTGCTGAAACCGGTGATCCCTGTGGTGAGCGAATGGATCCCGCAGGTGAACATGAGGGCCAAGGCCTGGAGAAGATGCCGTTTCAATCCTGAAACAACCCCGTGAACGCCGGATGCGGTGCGATTTCACCTGTAAAATGCGGCTGTGCGGTTCAAAGGATGTGCGATTTCACCAGTGAAATGAAGGGTTGCCGTTCGGGAATGGCGTGTTTTTAATGATGAAATGAGGGTATCCGTAAAAAGGCGATGCGATTTCAATTTTGAAATGAGGCTGTACATTTAAAATACGGCGCCATTTCAAATGTGAAATGACCAGGTTCCCTTTAAGGCTGCAATATTCATGCTTTGCAGTGCGATGATCCCCAAAAGGGGTTGCGGCCTTTCAAAGGCGAACCTTTTTGATGAAAGACCTGCCGATGACCACATCCGCCGACGTCTCGCGCGATCAACCGACGCTCTTTGGGCATCCCACGGGGCTCTTTACCCTGTTCTTTGCCGAAATGTGGGAGCGCTTCTCGTATTACGGCATGCGCGCGCTGCTCATGTTCTATATGATCAAGGGCTTTTTGGGGTTAAACGACCATCAGTCCTACGAAATCTATGGGATCTATGCAGCCCTCGTCTATGCCACTCCCTTTATTGGCGGGATGCTGGCCGATCGCCTTCTGGGTGAACGCCGTGCAGTGGTGATCGGTGGCTGTTGCTTTGCCGCCGGGCATCTTCTTTTAACCGTAGAGCATGAATACGCGTTCTTCACAGCCCTTGCGCTTCTGATCGTCGGCAACGGTTTCTTTAAGCCCAACATCTCCACCATGGTGGGATCGCTCTATCCCGAAGGAAGCAAGCTCAAAAGCGGCGGTTTTACGCTGTTCTACATGGGCATCAACCTGGGCGCTGCGATGAGCCCTCTGCTTTGCGGCTACGTGGGCGAGACCTATGGATGGCATTACGGCTTCGGCCTCGCTGCGATCGGCATGGTGATCGGCCTTGCGGTCTTTGTGGCCCCGATACGGATCACCCAGTTGCTCATCGGTTTAGGCGCGCTCTGCACCTCGGTCGGCCTCATTTACCTGCCCGATAACGGTTACCTCCTTGCGGTCAACCTCTTTGTCGTCGCGGCTTTGCTCTCGGCCGCAGCGGTCGCCATCGTTGCGCTCCAGCGCGGAGGCCTTCCCCCCAACGTGGGCTGCCCTCCTTCAAAAGAGAAACTGAACCGTAAGTCAAGGGTGGGGATCTCTTACAAATGGCTGGTCTACCTGGGGGTGGCGGTCGCGGTGCCTTTGATCTCGCTTTTGATGTCGCACAGCAACCTCACGGTGCCTTTGCCCGCCTTCTTAAACATGGGCCCGAGCTTCACCATCGAGCTTGCAGGCACGATCCTCGCCGTATTTGGTGGGGCAGCGTTCATTTACCTCATCGTTGAGGCCCTGCGCTCTACGCGGATCGAGCGCCATCGCCTCTTCGTCGTCCTGATCCTCCTCTTCTTCTCCATGCTCTTCTATGCGTTCTTTGAGCAGGCGGGGAGCTCCATCAACAATTTCACCGATCGAAACGTCGATCGCGTGATCGGGGGCGAGACGGTCAAAACGGAGCAAATCGGTCAGACCGTTGCGGTCACCGTCAATCAAAAGCAGGTAGGCTACGATCTCAACGGCAAATCCTTCAGCCTCGATCAGCTCGACCAATGGCGCGCCTCCCATAAAGGGGCCGATCAAAAGATGGACTGGACCTTAACCGACGCGCATCGCGACATGATCATCGGCGGAAACGAGATCCCCGCCTCGACCTACCAGTCTGCAAACCCCATCTTCATCCTCATCTTCGGGCTGATGTTCACGGCACTCTGGGGCTTTTTGGCCAAACACGGCAAGGAACCCTCGACCACCGTCAAGTTTTCGTTCGGCCTCATCCTGGTGGGCCTCGGTTTTGGGGCGTTATGGTACGGTGCGCGCTGCGCCGACGGCCGTGGCATGGTGTGGATGGGCTGGCTCCTTCTGGGGTACATGCTTCAAACCATGGGTGAACTCTGCCTCTCGCCGGTGGGCCTCTCGATGGTGACCAGCTTATCGCCCAAACGCATGGTGGCTACAGTCATGGGCGCCTGGTTTCTGGCCAGTGCCTTCTCGAACTACCTCTCGAGCATCATCGCAAAGCTGACGGGCGTGACGGTCGAAGAGGGTGCCGATCAGGTGATCCCGCCGCCCACCGAAACCCTCAGCCTCTATGCAGACGTGTTTTTGAAGATCGCCATCGCCGCCATGATCAGCGGCGCCTTTTTGATGTGCCTTGCCCCGCTGCTCAACCGCTGGATGCATCCCGGTGAAGACGCCGGATCCGATGCGCATCCTGACGATCCCCAGGTGAAAACGGGTGATCCTCAGGAAGCCTGACGGGATCCCGGAACTTCAAGAGAGAGATACGCGCTGAGGATAGGGGCTTTTGAGGGATCAAATGGCGCCGTTACCGTCGGGGATCGAAGCGTTGCAGACCTGAAATCAACATGCCCGAAAGCGGTTTACGCCGTTGCCAGAGGCTGCGCGGTGGCTGGCGGGAGACGCTTGGTGCCGTTGCGGTTCGCGAGACGCCAAATTTGATCTGCAACGATGCAACATCGCTTGAGTTCTCCGCTTAAAGCGCGTATCCATTTGCACCGTCACATCCCGCTTTGGGCGTGATTTTTAACCCGCAAAATTTGGACTTGCGCCAAATGTCCCAACAAACTCTGAACGTTGTCGCCATGGGGGGCCATTCGCTCCTCGATCCCTCCAAACCACCCCTGATTGAAAACCAGTTTGCGGTCACCGCCGAGGCGATGAAACCGATCGCAAAGCTGATTGCTGAAGGGCACAGACTGGTTTTAACCCACGGAAACGGGCCTCAGGTGGGCTTTTTAAAGCGCCGCAGTGAGCTTGCCGCAGGTTCCGTGCACGAAGTGACCCTCGATTCGCTGGTCGCCGATACTCAAGGCGCTCTGGGATTCATGATGCAGCGCACTTTGCGCCAGGATCTCGAAGCGCTGGGCAGCAATGCAGAGGTCGCGACGGTGGTCACCGAGGTCGAAGTCGATCCGAACGACCCCGCATTCAAGAAGCCCACGAAGCCGATCGGCAGTTTTTACACCGAGGAGCAGGCTCAAAAGTTCTCAGAAACCCTCGGCTGGACGATGGTCGAGGATTCCGGTCGCGGATGGCGCCGCGTGGTGCCCTCTCCCTGGCCCAAGGTGATCGTGCAGTTAGCGTCGGTTAAGGCCCTGGCAGCGGCTGGCGTCACCGTGATCACCTGCGGTGGCGGCGGAATCCCCGTTTCACCCGACGCGTCTGGCGAAAAGCAGGGTCTGGAAGCGGTCATCGACAAGGATCGCGCCAGCCAGGTCCTCGCAACCGCCCTCGGAGCCGAGCGCCTGTTCATCACCACGGGCGTGGAAAAGGTATTCATCAACTTCAGATCCGAGCATCCCGTCGCTTTAGACAAGGTCACCTTGCCCGAGATCAAGAAGTTATACGCTGAAGGGCAGTTCCCGCCCGGAAGCATGGGTCCGAAAATCGAAGCCGCCATCGATTTCTTAGAGCAGGGCGGCAAAGCCTGCATCATTTGCAAACCTGAACAGCTCGCCGACGCCTTTGCAGGACGCGCCGGCACCCTTATCGTGAAGGAATGATCCGATGATCGACCTCCATCTGGACGAAGAAGCGGTTGCGGGACTCTATGGCCGCAGCTTGATGGCGACTACTGACTACGACGACAAGGCGTTAGGGGCCTTGCTCGACGTTGCCGAAGCCTTTGCGACCCTCGATCGCGCGGGAATCAAGACCCCTCTCTTCCCGAACGAGCTCGCGTACGCCCTCTTTTTTGACAACTCCACGCGCACCAAGTCGGCGTGGGCCGGTGCTTCCACCCGTCTGGGCATGAACCCCGTGATTGTAGACGGTGGATCGACCCAGGTGAGCCACGGCGAGACCGCAGAAGAGACTGGCGCCATGATCGGCATGAACTCCCATGCCATCGGTATCCGCCACGACATGATTCTGGGCCAGGGCCGAGCCTTTATGCGCGACGTGCACAAGGGTATCAACGACTACCTCAAGGCGACCAACAACGATCGTCAGGTTCCGATCGTCAACTTACAGTGCGATCTCGACCATCCGACCCAAATCCTGGCCGACTACCTCTGGATGCGCGAATTCTTCAAGGGTCAGATCCGCGGCAAGAAGATTGCGATGACCTGGGCCTACTCGCCCTCTTATGCGAAGCCCTTGTCAGTGCCTCAGGGCCTGATCACCCTGATGACCCGCATGGGTGCAGAGGTTGTTTTGGCCCATCCCGAAGGCTACGACCTCCTGCCAGAGACGATCGAGACCTCGAAGAAGCAGGCCGAGGCTTCCGGAGGCAGTTTCCGCATCACCAACAGCATGGACGACGCCTTCAAAGGCGCTGACATCGTGTATCCCAAGAGCTGGGGCATCATGTCACTCATGCAGGAGCGGGTTGGTGCCAACAAGGAACAGATGAAAGACATCGAGCAGAGGGCTTTGGCCGAAAACGCACGTCACAAAGACTGGATTTGCGACGAGAAGCGCATGGCCGAAACCAACGACGCGCTCTATCTTCACTGTTTGCCCGCCGACATCGGGGCTGAAGTGAGCCATGGCGTGCTCAACAAGTTCCGCGTCCCCCTGGCGCGAGAGGCCAACAAGAAGATGTACGTCGTGATGGCGATGATCGCCACCTGCAAAGACAAGAACCTGGTCAAGAAACTCCTCGATTTTGCCAAGTAACTGACCATGAGGCCCGGCCAAAAACCGGGCCTTTTTGAATCAACACACCAAGAACGGAGACCTTATGAGCCATTTAGACGACCGCATCATGGAGCTTGCCCGCCGTGACCGCGCATTAGGCGCTGAAATCCTCGCCGAAGCGATCCGCATCCCCGCAGATTACGTCGATAAGCCGGTTGAAGAGGGCGGCGATCCCCAATGTGGCGAATCGAACCACGAACGTCCGCGCCTGGAATACCTGATGCGCCGCATTCGCGAGATTAAGGCCGTGGAGCGAGACGAAGACGTCTTCTTTGACGGGTTTGGCAACCTGGTCTGGACCGTCCAGGATCGGGAAGACGAGATTCCCGAGAGCCAGAAGAGGGTCATTTATTACGATGGCCACAGCGACACCGTCAAAGCCTTGCGCGCGCAATGGGCTAAACTCGGGGGCCTCGATCCCTTTAATGGTGTGGTCGACAAGTCGAAGATCGATCGCGACGCCGTGGTACGTGAAATCGGCTGGTTACCGCCCGACAACGAGCTCGATGAACTCCTGTTTGGCCGCGGTGCGAGCGATCAGCTGGGCGGGGTCATCTCGCAAATCATCGCGACGCGCATCATGCTCGAGCTCAAATCCGAAGGTGCCCTGCAGGGCGTGATCGTCCGCTCCTATGCGACCATCGCCGAGGAAGACAACGACGGTGGATCCTGCATGTGGATGGTCAACAATGTGTTCCGCGGCGGTGCCCCCGAGATGGTACCCGACGTCGTGATCCTGACCGAGCCTACGGGCGACACCGAAAAGGGTGCTTTGGGCATTTATCGCGGTCAGCGCGGCCGTATGCAGATCGAGGTTGAGGTTCGCGGCCGGTCCTGCCACGGATCGATGCCCTGGGAAGGCTTAAACCCGCTCGAGTACGGCGCTGCGATCCTCAAGGAAGCCGCTGACGCCTACAACCGCCGCGAGAACATCCTCGATAACGCCTTCTTGGGACACGGTACCCGCACCGCATCCTGGGCGCATCTCGACACGCCGAGCGATTGCGCGGTTCCGGAACGCTTTGTCTTTAGGTTCGATCGCCGTTTAACCATCGGTGAAACCCCCGAGCAGAGCTGTGCCGACATCGAGAATCTGCCCGCCGTGGCCGCAGCACGCAAAGCCGGCCTGACGGTCACCGTCTCCGTACCCACGTATGACCACTTAACATGGAAAGGCACCCGTCCGGGCAACGCGCAAATCTACCCGGGATGGGTTACCCCCGAAGATCACCCCGCCATCAAGGCGGCCGTGGGCACTTACGAAGGCGTCGTATCCCCCAGCATCAAGGGTGACAAGCCTTTGCCCTACGCACCAAAGGCCCCTCGCGTCGATCGCTGGATCTTCTCCACCGACGGTGTAGGTTATCCCGTCAAAGTGGAAGACAATACGATCAACCACGAAAGCAAGCGCTGGGTGATTTCCGGCGCTGTCAAGCACCCCGCCATGTTCGGTTTCGGCGCTGGTTTCGAGCAATGCGCCCACAAGATCGGCGAATACACCGATCTCCGCGACTTAGAGCGCAACATCGCCTTCTACGCCCGCTTCCCGAGCCGCTTCATCGAAGAGGGCTGATCGCCCTCGGGGTGATAGAATGAGGGCTCTCCCTTCGGGGAGGGCCTTTTTTTTTGGGTGAATTTTGGGGGTGTTGTGGGGGAATGGGGGAGTGAGGGGATGGATTTTGGGTTTTGGTGGGGGGGAATGGAAATTTAGGGGATGGATTTGGGTGTGTTGTGGGGGATGAAGGTGAATTGAGGGGATGGATTTTTGGTGTAGTGGATGGTGAAGGGGAATTGAGTAGATGAATTTTGGGTGGAGTGGGGAGTGAAGTAAAATTAAGCGGATGAATGCGGGCTGTTGGGGTAGTGAATCGCGAAACAATCGGATGAATGCGGGTGGTTGGGGCGTGGTTGGTGAGGGAATTTGGGCATCCCGATGTTTTCATAGATCCCTTTTGCAGGGAGATGGGGAAGATTTGTGGGTGATCTGGGTGGTGGATCATTTTTATTTGGGGCATCCCGATGTCT